>NZ_JBDIZK010000002.1:0-570853 GCF_039652585.1 Sphingomonas rustica
ACCGAGCATGCCGGCCGTTAGGCAGGCCATCCTCGACCTCTTCGCACGACCACCACCCTCCCGATGCCCGCACTGTCAGCGCTCACTCGGCACGCCGGCCGAACCTAAAGTGCCAAAGTAGTGTAAGGTCGTAGACTCATTAAGCCAGGCCGTCAGGAAGCGCCCCAATTGCGGACATTTCCGACGGCTGGCATTCTCATCCCATGAGGGAGATTGAATTGGATGCATCGAACTGGTCGTCTGCCGCCGACTTCTACGAGGCGTTGCTGCCGAACTTAGGCGCGCCCGGCTGGCATGGACACAACCTCAACGCCCTATGGGACAGCATAACCAGCGACATAAATGAAGTGATGCCCCCCTTCCGGGTCAGAGTGCGACACGCGAACAACTTGTCCAGCGATATGGCTGCGCTTCTCGCGGGAGCGTCCAGCGTCTTCGTCGATGCGAAGAACGAGCGCGGAATCGACGTTTTTTTCAACATCTGCTGAACGACCGCATTCCACCCATCTCGGCCGCTGCGGCTAAAATCGCAGTCGCAAAAAGCGGCCCGGCGGCCAGCGCCCCCGTAGCGGACATTTATGAGAAGCGGGCGAGCATCCCTTCGGGATCGCGATCTAATGAGCCTCCGGCGATGACGCGCCCATCGTCAGAGACAACTACGGGTCCATGTCCGACGAGCATTTGATCAAGCGCTCCAGTCTCTACATAGGCCCGCGACTGATAGTAAAAGGCCCATCCTGCAGAAAGGCGCGCCGGCCCTGCCGAGAGAGCGGACAACGGCACGCCGAGTTCGCGCTCCTTAGCGTTTAAGTAGGATTCGAACGCTCGAACTGGCGACGCCTCGTTCGTGGCTGACAAATTGGGGCGATATGCTTCCACGATTCCGGCATCAATGGTCGCGAAAGTGCGACTTTTGAGGACCACCATGCCCTCGTCAACGGTGGCCGTTATGATTGCTGGCGGCTCCTCTTCGCCCGCCCGGATGAGGGCAACGAACTGCTCACCGGCCTCCCGCCAATCAATCTGATAGCTTCCGTATTCTTCGCGAGTTGCCATAACACGACTATACAACGCTGGCGCGCGATGTCAGCTTTCCACCCAATCATTGCCGTTACGGCTAAAATCGCCGGCGCTAAAAGCGACCCGGCGGCTAGCGCCCCAATTGCACGCATTCGCTACGGTGTGACGATGGTGCCACCGTCTATCTTGGGGGCGACTAGAAAGCCGAACTCGATCCGCTCAGGTCCGCTTGCGACGAGATAAACAACCTCGTCCTCGCCAAGTTCGCCGATCGCTTCCGATAATCGTTGCGCCGAGACGTCTCCGTCGCAGAGCCACGCCGACGGCCCCACCGCACGGGCACCGACTTTGAGCAAATTTGCGTGAATGCGAGCCAGCACTTCATCGCCTACGACCGCAATAAGCACGCGCTGGCCTTCAATCCGAACTCGGCAATGCTCCGGCGTCATGGCCGGAGTTTATCGTGGAATCCTTCGAGACGCCACGTCGGCTTTCCACCCAGTGCCGGACGTGCAGGCCCCCTGCCGAGAGCGGACGTTTGTGGGTTCACGACCTTGGCGGGCTGGAGCGCGCCTTGCACCATCCCCTCGCATTGCCAGTGCCGGATCGCCTGCCTAAGCATTGGGGCATGTGCGAAAATGCTTCCTTTGCGACGGCGCCGATCGGGCGGCTGCGGCATGGCAGCAGGGAGCGGCTCGCGCGGCATTGCCATGATACCGCCTTTGCCGCGCTGGTGCTGAGCGGCGAGTATCAGGAGGCGGGCGACGAGGGACGGTCGCTGGTGCGGGCCGGCGATGTGCTGATCCACCACGCCTATGAATCGCATCTCGATCGGGTGTCCGCCGCGGGGGCGGAGGTGCTGGTGCTGCCGGTGCCGGCGGCGCTGGCGGATGCCGAGCGGGTCCGCGGGCGGGTTGTCGATCCCGACCCGATCGTCCGCGCGGCCGAGTGCGATCCGCGGGCAGCCGCGGCAATGCTGGCCGACGCCTTCGTTCCGGTGGGGATCTCGGCACTGGACTGGCCCGACCTGCTGGCGGAAGAGCTGCGCATCGCAGGCAGCATTGCGCTGGCGGAATGGGCGGATCGCCACCGATTGCGGCCCGATGGGGTCAGCCGCGGCTTTCGCCAGGCCTATGGCTGTGCGCCGCGCCAGTATCGCGCAGCGGTGCGCACCCGGCTGGCGCTGCGCGCGATCACCGCGACGCGCGAGCCGCTGGCGGAGATCGCGCTGACCACGGGATTTGCCGACCAGGCGCATATGACGCGGGCGATCGGCGCGATGACCGGCCAGACGCCGCGTGCGTGGCGCGCTGCCAACTGGGTTCAAGACGGCGTCGCTGGCGCCTGATAGACGCGTCGTTGGACAGAAGGAGTTTCAGGTTCATGCATATTCGACGCCGCGAGTTTCTTGCCTCGATCCCCCCGGTCGTGGCGGCCGCCACGCTGCCGGCGACGGCGCGCGCGCAGGCCGCGACCGCCGCGCCGGGATCGGAAGCGGAGAAGCTGAACCAGGCGCTCGACTGGGCCTATGACGCGCTGATCCGTGAGGATCCCGAATTCGCCACCGCGCTGGGCCTGGACAAGGGCGATAATGTCGCCGCCAAGTCGCGGCTGGCCGATCGGTCGCCCGCCGGGATCAAGCGCCAGCAGGGCCTGTACCGCGACGGGCTGACAAAGCTGAAGGCGATCGATGCCGACAAGCTGACCGGCATGGACCGGATCAATTACGATACGTTCCGCGGGCCGTGGGAAACCTATGTCCAGGCCTATGACCGGTTCAACTATGGCACGCACAGCTGGCCCGAGCCGCATCCGGTCACGCAGCTGAGCGGGACCTATCGATCGATCCCCGATTTCCTGATCAACCAGCATTCGATCGCCGGCCAGGCGGATGCCGATGCCTATCTGGCCCGCTGCGCCGATTTCGCCGCGCAGATCGACAACGAGACCGGGCGGATGCAGGCCGAGCATGCCGCCGGCGTGATCCCGCCCGATTTCGTGATCGACCGCACGCTGCAGCAATATGAGCGGATCGTGGCGCCGCGGCCCGAGGCCAACGGGCTGACCACCAATCTGGCGGAGAAGGCGAAAGAGGCGGGCATCGCCGGCGACTGGACCGCGCGCGGCACGGCGGTGGTGCGCGACCGCATCTATCCAGCGATGCAGCGCCAGATCGCCGAGCTGCGCAAGGTCCGCGCGCGGGCGACGCATGACGGGGGCGTATGGCGGCTGCCCGACGGCGCTGCCTATTACGACTATGCGCTTGCCTATGCGACCACGACGACGATGTCGGCGGACGAGATCCACAAGCTGGGCCTGGAGCGGATCGCCGAGCTGACCGCGCGGGCCGATGCGATCTTCCGGGAGCAGGGCATGACCAAGGGCACGGTCGCGCAGCGGCTGCTCGCGATCGGCAAGGACCCGCGCTACATCTATCCCAACACCGATGCCGGCAAGGCGAAGCTGATCGCCGAGCTGAACCTGCAGATGGTCGAGATGCAGAAGCGGTTGCCCGAGATGTTCGGCCGGCTGCCCAAGGCGATGGTCGAGATCCGCCGGGTGCCGCCCGAGATCGAGGCGGGCGCGACCGGCGGCTATTACCAGAGCCCGGCGCTGGATGGATCGCGCCCCGGTGCCTATTACATCAACCTGCGCGACACGGCGGAGAATCCGCGCTGGTCGCTGCCGACGCTGACCTATCACGAGGCGACGCCGGGGCATCATCACCAGATCGCGCTTGCCCAGGAGGCGACCGGCATTCCGCCGCTGCGCCGCCTGCCGGCCTATTCGGTCTATACCGAGGGCTGGGGGCTCTATGCCGAGCAGCTGGCCGACGAGATGGGCGCCTATGCCCAGGATCCGCTGGGGCGGCTGGGCTATCTCCAGTCCTATCTGTTCCGCGCGGCGCGGCTGGTGGTCGATACCGGGTTGCACCACCAGCGCTGGAGCCGGGAAAAGGCGATCGCCTATATGAACGACACGCTTGGCACGCCCGAGCCGAGCAACGTCACCGAGGTCGAGCGCTATTGCGTGTGGCCGGGACAGGCGACCAGCTACATGGTCGGGCAGACGCGCTGGGTGGCGCTGCGCGAGAAGGCGCGCAAGTCGCTGGGCGAGCGGTTCGACATCCGCGGCTTCCACGACACCGCGCTGGCCGCGGGGGCGATGCCGGTATCGGTGCTGGAGACGGTGATCGACCGCTGGGTCGAGGCGCGCAAGCAGGCCTGACGCGCAAGGGCGTTGATGCGGGCGCGGGTGCGCCATAGGATTTCGGTCGATCAAGATCGATCAGAGGATGCCTGCCCATGTCCGCATCGCCGTCCGCGCCCGTGCGCCGCTATGCCGAGTTCTGGCCGCATTATCTGCGCGAGCATGCGCGCGCCGAGACTCGCATGCTCCATTATCTCGGGACTACGCTGACCCTGGTGTTCGTGGCGGTCGCGGTCCGCTGGGGCGGATGGTGGTGGGCGCTGGTGCCGATCGCCGGCTATGGCTTTGCCTGGACGGCGCATTTCGCGGTCGAGAAGAACCGGCCGGCGACCTTCACCCATCCCCTATGGTCGCTGGTCAGCGACTACCGGATGTTCCTGCTGTGGATCAGCGGTCGGCTGGGACCGCATCTCGATCGCGCCGGGGTGCCACGCTGATCGGCGGGATCGGGCGATCGACGATGTCGAGCGGGACCTCGTCCACGGCTGCCCAGAAACAGTCGAGCGACACCGGATTCTTCTCGTGCCGCTGGGGAGCGAGGAGGAAGGGTTCGGGATCGCTGTCGCGGAACATTGCAGGCTCTCGCAGGTTTCTGGCGCAGGTTTCTGGTCTCGTGCCGAGGTGGCGTCCGTGAAATGAATCGCGGGCGTATTTCGTTGCACGGTTCGTCGCAAAATCAGGCGCGGCCGAGCGCCCAATCCCCGCTTTCGCTGCGGCTATCAGCGCTTCCTTGCCGATCGCGGGGTAACGTCCCTATCTACGCGCCATGCATGTGACATCGGACACGCTCTCGCTGATCGGAAACACGCCGCTCGTCCGCCTGAAAGGGCCCAGCGAGGCCGCCGGATGCGACATCTACGGCAAGTGCGAATTCGCCAATCCCGGCGCGTCGGTGAAGGACCGGGCGGCGCTGTTCATCGTGCGCGATGCCGAGGCGCGGGGGTTGATCCAGCCGGGCGGAACCATCGTCGAGGGAACTGCCGGCAACACCGGCATCGGACTGGCGCTGGTGGCCAACGCCAAGGGCTACAAGACGATCATCGTCATGCCGGAGACGCAGAGCCGGGAGAAGATGGACACGCTGCGCGCGCTGGGCGCCGAGCTGGTGCTCGTGCCCGCCGCGCCCTATTCCAACCCTGGACATTTCGTGCACACCTCGCGCCGGATCGCCGAGGAGACGCCGAACGCGATCTGGGCGAACCAGTTCGACAATATCGCCAATCGCAAGGCGCATATCATCGGTACCGCCGAAGAGATCTGGGCGCAGATGGACGGCCGGATCGACGGCTTCACCTGCGCCGCGGGCACCGGCGGAACGATCGCCGGGGTCGGCCTGGGCCTGAAGGCGCGCGATGAGAATGTCTGCATCGCGTTGAGCGATCCGCACGGGGCGGCGCTCTACAATTATTACGCGCATGGCGAGCTCAAGGCGGAGGGAAGCTCGGTCGCCGAAGGCATCGGCCAGGGGCGGATCACCGCCAATCTGGAAGGGGCGCCGATCGACACCCAGTTCCGCATCTCCGACGAGGAAGGGATGGAATGGGTCCGCCGGCTGCTGGCCGAAGAGGGGCTGTGCCTGGGCCTGTCGTCAGGCATCAACGTCGCGGGGGCGGTGCAATTGGGCCGCCAGCTGGGGCCGGGCAAGCGCATCGCGACGATCCTGTGCGACACTGGTTTTCGCTATCTGTCGACGCTGTATAATCGCCAGTGGCTGGAGGCGAAGGGCCTCCCCGTTCCGGAGTGGCTGACGACGACCTGAGCGATTTCCTCGACAAGAGGATGTTCACGCGTTACATTTATGCCACAGCTATGATGAAATCGGGATCGCATCAGGACTCCGCCCAGGCGATGCAGCGCGTCCGCGTCGGGCTCACCGGACTTGCCATGGTGCTCGTGCTGATCGGCCTGATGAGCGCGATCTTCACCTCGGCCAGCCGCGACGGTCCCGCGACCGCGGTCGGTGCGTCGAACGTGTCGGTGATCGCCAACATGACCGAAGGCAATGCCAGCGTCGCGGCGGCATCCGGCAAGGACGAGCCGCTCGCCGAACTGGGCGCGGCGCCCAGCACCGGGTCGAGCGAGCAGGCCAATGCCTCCGCCGCCAGGAAAGTGATCGACCAGCCCCAGCAGTAACGCGGGCCGCGCGAATGCCCGCGTGCGTCGGACCCGTTCGCACGGGGATGGCGCGGGAAAATCCGGGGATTGGGACCCACCCGGCCGATTCGACTTATCCGGCGATCTGCGGTGACTCGCAGCATTTATGCGATTCATGGAAGGCTTCGGCCTGTCGCAGGCGGGTTCGATCGTCTAAGCCAATGCTCGGTAATATCAGGGAAATTCGTCGCGGATTGCGGCGGTTCCGATGCGATATCGGCGGCTGGACGCTGCCCCGACCCACAACCTAGGTTAATTTCGTGCCCGCGACCAAATTAGGAATACATAGATCGAACAAAGCCTGACTCTATCGTGAAACCCAGATAAAATAGGGGCTAAGTGGGGCAAAATCCCGCTCTATCCCGTGTTTTCCCGTTGCCTCCCCGGCCGCTTCTTGGTAACCAGAATGCGGTTAAGGGTCGGGGCACGACCAGCTTCATCGTCGAAAGGATTTGGGCCGGGCCGCGGCGGATGCCGCGCGTCCGGGGATGGTGAAGTGCGTGCCCGAACTTTGGGATCTGGGTTTTGGCGGGACGCGAGCACTTTGAAGGCTTTGCGCTACAGGCGGTGGACCTGAAGGGTCGCGTCGCGATCCCCGCAGACCTGCGCGGCGTCGTCGAGCGCAACTCCGACATCCGCCAGATCGTCATCGGCCGCCATCCGATCGATCCCTGCCTCTCCGCCCATGACCTGTCCTGGTCGCGCGAGAAGTACGAGCGGCTGGACCGTGCCGAACAGAATGCGACCGATGCGGGCCGCCCCGCCGACCTGCGCGCCAAGCGCCGCGCCTTCGGCCTCGTCGAAAAAGTGCCCTTCGACGACAGCGGCCGCTTCGTGATCCCGCCCTTCTTCAAGGCCAAGGCGCAGATCGGCAGCTGGGCGTTCTTCAACGCTGCCGGCGAGAGCTTCGACATCTGGGCGCCCGAGGTGCTGCTGAAGTCCGAAGAGATCGACGAGGATCTTCGCGAGATCTGCGAGTTCCTGTGTCAGCAGAAGGGGGTGAAGCTGTGAGCTCCGCCGCCCAGCCGCATGTTTCCGTCCTGCTCGACGAAGTGATCGACGCGCTCGCCATCGTGCCCGGCGAGCGTCATGTCGACGCGACCTTCGGAGCCGGCGGATATACCCAAGCCTTCCTCGAGCGGGGTGCCGAGGTGGCCGCTTTCGACCGCGATCCTACCGCGATCGAAAGCGGCCTACGGCGTTTCGCCGGCAACGACCGGCTGGTGCTGATCGAGGCGCCCTTTTCGGCGCTGGACGGCGAGCTGGAGCGTCGCGACCTGGCGCCCGTCGACGGCGTCACGCTGGATATCGGCGTGTCCAGCATGCAGATCGACCAGGCCGAACGCGGCTTCTCGTTCCAGCAGGACGGGCCGCTCGACATGCGCATGTCGGGCGAGGGGATGAGCGCGGCCGATTTCCTGAACGAGGCGGACGAGGGCGAGATCGCCGACGTCCTGTACAATTATGGCGACGAGCCGCGGTCGCGCCGGGTGGCCCGGGCGATCGTCGCGGCGCGTCCGCTGTCGACCACCGGCGAGCTTGCCGCGATCATCCGCAAGGCGCTGGGTTACAAGCCGCACGACAAGAAGGATCCGGCGACCCGGACCTTCCAGGCGGTGCGCATCCATGTGAACCGCGAGCTCGACGAGCTGGCGGAAGGGCTTGCCGCGGCAGAGCGCGTGCTGAAGCCCGGCGGCCGACTGGCCGTCGTCACCTTTCATTCCCTCGAAGACCGCCTGGTGAAGCGCTTCTTGCGCGAGCGGTCGGGCAGCGAGCCTGCAGGCTCGCGCCATCGTCCGGCGGTTACCGCCAGGTCGGCACCCAGTTTCGATTCCCCCGCCAAGGCAGTGCGCCCGAGCGAGGCGGAGATCGCCCGTAATCCCCGAGCCCGTTCGGCGACGTTGCGCGTGGCGCACCGCACCGATGCGGCACCGTGGGGCGTGTAAGGAGTAATGTTATGGTTCAGGGCTTTGGAGCGATAGCGTGGCTGGCAGCCAGCGTTTCGGTTGCCGTGGGCGGATACATGACGACAACTTACGGGGCGGCCGAACGCGCGCGCCTGCGATCCGTCGAGACCCAGATCATCGATGCGAAGAAGGACATTCGCGGGCTGGAAACCGAATTCAGCGCGCGGGCGAGCATGGCTCAGCTGCAGCAGTGGAGCGCGAGCGGGGAGGCGGTGGCCTATGGCGCGCCCGACGCCGCGCGCTACCTGGCGAGCGAGACGCAGCTGGCCAGCCTGGACGTGCATGAGCAGGCACCGGATGCGAAGCTTCAGGTCGCATCGGTGACCAGCCCGGCGCCGGTCGTGCAGCCGGCGGTGGTCCAGACGGCGCAGGTCGAGGTTCCTGCGCAGACGACGAAGACCGCGGCGGTATCGACCGGTACTGCAGCGGCGGCCAAGCCGCGGCTCCAGGCAGCGCCTGCGGTTGCGGCCGCGGTCGCCAAGGTCGATCGTGCGCGCTCGGTCGCGAGTGGGTCGAGCGCATCGGCTCCGCGCGTCACCCGGGTCGCGATGCTGAGCAGCGCGACGATGGCCGATCTCGACCGCGGCGCAGTCTCCGAGAAGCGGGCGCTGCGTTGACCGTCATCCTTGCGCCGTCCGCGCGGTCGCGCGGGTCGGGCGAGGCCCGGCAATCGGTCGTCGCGATCGCCCAGGTGCGGCTGGTGGTGCTGGCGCTGATCTTCAGCGCCGCGGTGCTGTTCGTCATCGGCCGGCTGGCATGGCTGGCCTTCGCCGCCTCGCCGGCGATCGCCGCCAACACCGCCGACCGGCTGCTCCCCGCGCGCGGGGACATCGTCGATCGCAATGGCGAGCCGCTGGCCCGCACGATCGACGGCTGGTCGATCGCAATCCACCCCAACCAGGTGATCGGCAACAAGGCCGACCTGGCGAAGCAGCTGGCGACGCTGATCCCGGAGCGCAGCGAGGGGCAATATTATGCGCTGCTGAATTCGGGCGGCAGCTTCGCCTGGCTGCGCCGTCGCGCGCGCCCCGAGCTGGTCAAGACGGTGAACGCACTGGGCGAGCCCGGCATCGAGATGATGCGCGAGCCCGACCGGCTCTATCCGCAGGGCGGGCTGGCCGCACATGTGCTGGGCTATGTGAAGTCCGACGGCCATGGCGGCATCGGTATGGAAAAGACGCTGGATGCGCGGCTGAACAGCCATGAGGGCCGGGCAGTCCCGACCGCGCTCGCGCTCGACCTGCGGGTGCAGGCGGCGCTCGAGAACGAACTGGGCTCGGCGATGGTCAGCCTTCAGGCCAAGGGTGCGGCCGGCGTGATCATGGACGTCGATACCGGCGAGATCGTCGCGATGGTGTCGCTGCCCAGCTTCAATCCCAATGCGATCGGCACCGCGGCGCCGGCGAACAATGTGACCCAGAGCCGCTACGAGCTGGGATCGGCGTTCAAGCCGATCGCGATGGCCGCGGCGATCGAGAGCGGCACAGTCACCTCGATGGCGCGCCGGTTCGACGCGATCGAGCCGGTGCGGATCGGTCGCTTCAGCATCAAGGACGATCACCCGCAGCGCCGCTTCCTCAACATCCCCGAGACGCTGATCTATTCGTCGAACATCGCCACGGCCCGGATCGCCGACCTGATGGGGCGCGAGCCGCTGGAGAAGATCTTCCGCGACCTTCAGTTCGACAAGCCGCTGGACATCGGGATCGAGCGCTGGGGCACGCTGTGGCCGCGCGACTGGGGGCGCTCGACCACGATGACCACCGCGTTCGGCCACGGCATCGCGGTGACGCCGATGCACCTGGCCTGCGCCTATGCGACGCTGGTCAATGGCGGCGTCTGGCATGACCCGACGCTGATGAAGGTCGATCCCGCAAAGCGCGGCGCCGGTCGCCGCGTCATCTCCGAGGCGACCAGCAAGCAGATGCGCGAGCTGCTGCGCCTGATCGTGACCAACGGCACCGGCCGCAATGCCGACGCGCCGGGGTTCCGCGTCGGCGGAAAGACCGGCACCGCCGAGAAGCCGGGCGCATCGGGTTATTCGCGCAGCGAGAACGTGTCGACCTTCGCGGCGGCTTTCCCGATGGACAAGCCGCGCTATGTGGTGCTGACCATGCTCGACTCACCCATCGGAAATGCCCAGACCTTCGGGCAGCGAACCGCCGGCTACACCGCCGCCCCCGTCGTCAAGCGCGTCGTCGCCCGCACCGGCGCGCTGCTGGGGGTCGCGCCCGACGCCAATCGCGACGTCGACCTGTCTCAGCTGGTGCCGCTGATCTGGAAGAACCCCAAGGAGCAGAGCGGCCAATGAGGCTGGAGCAGTTGATCGAAGGCGGCGGCGACGCGGTCGTCACGGGATTTGCCATCGATCATCGCAAGGTCGCGCCCGGCACCATTTTCGGCGCCTTCGAAGGTGCCCGGGTCAACGGCGAGGACTTCATCCCCGCGGCGATCAAGGCCGGGGCGGCAGCGATCGTCGCCCGGCCGGGGCTCGACGTGGACGGCGCGGCCTATGTCGCCGACGACAATCCGCGCGAGCGCTTCGCGCGGCTGGCCGCATCCTTCTTCGCGCCGTTCCCGGCGACCGCGGTCGCGGTGACGGGGACCAACGGCAAGACCTCGACCGTCGAGATGACGCGCCAGCTGTGGCGCATGACCGGCCATCATGCCGCGTCGATCGGGACGCTGGGCGTCACGACGGCGGAGGACACGGTTACGACCGGGCTGACCACGCCCGACATCGTCACCTTCCTGTCGAATGTCGCCGGACTGGCGCGAGAGGGCGTCAGCCATGTCGCGTTCGAGGCGAGCTCGCACGGCCTGTCGCAATATCGCACCGAGGGGCTGCCGGTCCGGGCGGCTGCCTTCACCAACCTGAGCCGCGACCATCTCGACTATCATGGCGACATGGCCGCCTATCTGTGCGCCAAGCTGCGGCTGTTCGCTGATGTGCTCGATGCCGACGGGACGGCGGTCGTGTGGGTCGACGACCCGCATTCGGAGCGGGTGATCGACATTGCCCGGGTGCGCGGCAACCGCCTGATCACCGTGGGCGAGCATGGCGACACGCTGCGCATGGTCGGACGCGACCCGACCCTGCTGGGGCAGGGGCTGACGATCGAGGCGGAGGGGCGCAGCTTCAGCGTGAACCTGCCGCTGATCGGTGCCTATCAGGCGGCCAATGCGCTGACCGCGGCGGGGCTGGTCATCGCGACCGGTGGCGACGTGGCGGCGACGCTGTCGAACCTGGCGCGGCTGCAACCCGTTCGCGGCCGGCTGGAGCGCGCGGTCATCACCCGGGCGGGTGCCCCGGTCTATGTCGACTATGCGCACACGCCCGACGCGCTGGAAGCGGCGATCGCGGCGCTGAAGCCGCATACCAGCGGACGGCTGATCCTGGTGTTCGGCGCCGGCGGCGATCGCGATCCGGGCAAGCGCGAGCTGATGGGCCGCGAGGCGGCGACCGGTGCGGACGTGGTCATCGTCACCGACGACAATCCGCGCACCGAGGATCCGGCGACGATCCGTCGCGAAATCCTGAAGGGTGCGCCCGGCGCGATCGAGATCGGCGGGCGCCGCGAGGCGATTGCCGCGGCGATCGAGATGGCGGAGGCTGAGGACATCGTGCTGCTGGCCGGCAAGGGCCATGAGCAGGGCCAGATCGTCGGCGACCGGGTGCTGCCGTTCGACGACGTCACGGTGGCGCGGGAGTGCGCCGCATGACCCTGTGGACCTCCGCGGAGGTCGCCGCCGCCACGGGCGGCACGGCAAATGCCGAGTTCGAGGTGTCGGGAGTCACGTTCGATTCGCGCGAGGTCGGCCCGGGCGACCTGTTCCTGGCGATGGTTGGCGAGACCACCGACGGCCACCGCTATCTCGACCAGGCGTTCGAGGCGGGCGCAGCGGGCGCCCTGGTCTCGGTACCGACGCCGCACCCGCATGTGCTGGTGCCCGATACGATGAAGGCGCTCGAGGCGCTGGGCATTGCCGCGCGGGCGCGGATGCAGGGCAAGGTCGTCGGCGTGACCGGGTCGGTCGGCAAGACCGGCACGAAGGAAGCGCTGTTCGCGGCGCTCGACCGGCTCGAGCCCGGCTTCGCGCACCGGTCGGTCAAGTCGTACAATAATCACACCGGCGTGCCGCTCAGCCTGGCGCGGATGCCGCGCGACACGCGGTTCGGCGTGTTCGAGATGGGGATGAACCATGCGGGTGAACTGGCGGTGCTCACCCGCTTCGTCCGGCCGCATGTCGCGATGGTCACCACCATCGCGCCCGCGCATATGGGGTTTTTCGACAGCGAGGCGGCGATCGCCGACGCCAAGGGCGAGATCTTCCAGGGACTGGAGCCCGGCGGCACTGGGGTCATTCCCCATGACAGCCCGTATCGCGACCGGCTGATCGCGGCGGCCGCCGGCCATGCCGGCCGGATCGTCACCTTCGGCATGGGCGAGGGCGCCGATGTCCGTGCGATCGAGGCGATGCGCACCCGCACCGGCGGCACCTTCGTCACCGCCAGGCTCGGCCGGCGCGAACTGAGCTTCACCGTGGCGCTGCCCGGTGCGCACTGGGTTTCGAACGCGCTGGGCGTGCTGGCGGTGATCGATGCGCTGGGCGGCGACCTGGAGCGCACCGGGCTTGCGCTGGCCGAGCTGGGCGGACTGCCCGGGCGCGGCCAGCGGTTCCTGACCCCGGTCGTCGGCGGCGAGGCGCTGGTGATCGACGAGAGCTACAACGCCAATCCCGCATCGATGCGGGCGACGCTGGACGTGCTGCGGCAGGAAAGCGGGCGCAAGCTGGCGGTGCTGGGCGAGATGCGCGAACTGGGCGATCATTCCGACGCGTTCCACGCGGAGCTTGCCGGGCCGATAGCGGCAGCCGGTGTCGAATTTGCGGTCCTTGTCGGCCCGCTGATGAAACCGCTCGCGAATGCCCTTGAGGGCCATATCGATTTCGTCCATGTGCCCGACGCGGCGTCTGCCCGCGATCGCCTGTTCGAAAGGCTCGCGGCGGATGACGCTGTTCTCGTAAAGGGGTCTAACGGCGTGCGGCTGTCGAGCGTGGTCGCAGCGCTGTCGGAAAGGCAAACATGCTCTATCTGATCGCGGAGTGGCTCGGATTTCCGGGCATCCTCAACCTGTTCCGCTATCTGTCCTTCCGGACTGGCGGGTCGGTTGCGACTGCGCTCCTGCTGGGGCTGATCCTGGGGCCGAAGTTCATCGGCTGGCTGCGCGTGCGCCAGGGCAAGGGGCAGCCGATCCGCGACGACGGCCCCCAGAGCCATCTGGCGAAGCGCGGCACGCCGACCATGGGCGGGCTGATGATCCTGACCAGCCTGATGCTGGCGATCCTGCTGTGGATGGATTTGCGCAACCCCTATGTGTGGGCGTGCATGTTCGTGACCTTCGGGTTCGGCATGATCGGGTTCCTCGACGATTACGACAAGGTGCGGAAGCAGAAGACCGCCGGCGTCTCGGGCAAGGTCCGCCTGCTGGGCGAGTTCCTGATCGCCGGCGTCGCCAGCTGGATCATCGTGTCGTTGAACGGCACGCAGCTCTATGTGCCGTTCTTCAGCTGGATCCACCCGGATCTGGGCTATTTCTATATCCTGTTCGCCGCCTTCACGATCGTCTCGTTCGGCAATGCGGTGAACCTGACGGACGGGCTGGACGGACTGGCGACGATGCCGGTTGTGATCGCCAGCATGGCGTTCATGCTGATCGCCTATCTGGCCGGCAACAAGGTGTTCGCGACCTATCTGGGCATTCCGCACGTCCCCGGCGCGGGCGACCTGGCGCTGTTCTGCGGCGCGATGGTCGGGGCGGGGCTGGCGTTCCTGTGGTTCAACGCGCCGCCGGCGGCAGTCTTCATGGGCGACACCGGCAGCCTGGCGCTGGGCGGCGCGATCGGCACGATCGCGGTCGTCACGCATCATGAGCTGGTGCTGGGCATCATCGGCGGCCTGTTCGTGATGGAGGCGCTGAGCGTCATCATCCAGGTCTTCTTCTTCAAGCGAACGGGCAAGCGCATTTTCCGCATGGCGCCGATCCATCATCATTTCGAGCAACTCGGCTGGTCGGAGCCGACCGTGGTGATCCGTTTCTGGATCATCTCGTTCGTGCTCGCACTGGCGGGGCTCGCGACGCTGAAGCTGCGGTGATCACGAGCCCGGTCTTTCGCGGAAAGCGGTATGCGGTGCTCGGGCTGGCGCGATCCGGCGTCGCGACCATCGACGCCCTGCGCGCCAGCGGCGCCGAGGTGGTCGCCTGGGACTCGAACGAGGCGACGCGGGCCGCGCTGAGCGGTGTCACGCTCGCCGATCCGCTGGAGATCGACCTCGCGGGTTTCGACGCGGTCGTGGTGTCGCCCGGCATTCCGCTGAACCGCCACCCGATCGCCGATCGAGCCCGCGCCGCCGGCGTGCCGGTGATCGGCGATATCGAGCTGTTCGCGCAGGCGCGCGGCGCGCTGCCCGCGCACCGGGTCGTCGGCATCACCGGCACCAATGGCAAGTCGACCACGACCGCACTGATCGACCATATCTGTCGCACCGCCGGGCTGCCGTCGCTGGCGGGCGGCAATATCGGCATTCCGATCCTGGCGCAGGACGCGCTGGGGGCGGGCGGGGTCTATGTGCTGGAGCTGTCGAGCTACCAGATCGACCTGACCGCCACGCTGGATTGCGACGTCGCGCTGCTGCTGAACATCACCCCCGACCATCTCGACCGCTATGACGGGTTTGCCGGCTATGCCGCGTCCAAGGCGCGGCTGTTCGCGATGCAGTCGCCCGGCCACCGCGCGGTGATCGGTATCACCGATCCGGCGTCCGCTGCGATCGCGGCCGAGATTCGCGCGGGCCGGGCCGACGACGTGATCGCGCTTCCCGCCCGCGGCGATGTCGATCAGTCGGACTGGCCGGCGCTGCAGGGCCCGCACAATGCCCAGAATGCGCTGGCCGCGATTGCCGCGTGCGAAGCGCTGGGTATCGATCGCCCGGCGATCGATCGCGGGCTGGCCAGCTTTCCCGGACTGCCGCACCGCATGGAGCGGGTGGCGACGCGGGACGGCGTGCTGTTCGTCAACGACAGCAAGGCGACCAACCCGGAGTCCGCCGCGCCGGCGCTGGCGGCCTATCCGCGGATCCACTGGATCTTGGGCGGCAAGGCCAAGACCGACGATCTCGACGCCTGCCGCCCGGGCTTCGGCCATGTCGTGCGCGCCTATACCATCGGTGATGCCGGTACGATGTTCGCCGAATTGCTGTCGGGAGAGATGCCGGTCGAAGTCGCCGGCACGCTGGACGCCGCCGTGCGCAGCGCCGCGGCGCATGCCCGCCCCGGCGACACGGTGCTGTTGTCGCCGGCCTGCGCCTCGTTCGATCAGTTCCGCGATTACGAGGCGCGCGGCCAGGCGTTTCGCGACGCCGTGGAGGCACTGGCGTGAGCGAGGACAGGGCAGAGGTGCCCGAGGCGCCCGGCGTCCGCCGCCGGGTCGGCAACCAGCTCGGCCGGGCCAGCCAGACGCGCGCCGGCATGTGGTTCTGGGAAGTCGACCGGGTGTTGATGCTGCTGGTCTTCCTGTTGATCGCGATCGGACTGGTCGCGGTCGCCGCCGCGTCGCCGGCGACGGCGCGCCGTTATTCCGACGGGGCGCATGTCGTCGCGCCGATGTTCTATTTCTGGCGCCAGCTGATCTGGGTCGCGCTGTCGGTTCCGGTGATGATCCTGGTGTCGATGGTGCCCCTGACCCTGGCGAGGCGGGGGGCGCTGATCGGGGCGGGAATCTGCATCGTGCTGCTGGCGTTGCTGCCGTTCGTCGGCAGCGAGGTGAACGGCGCCCGGCGCTGGATCAGCCTGGGCTTTTCCGATCTCCAGCCGTCCGAATTCCTGAAGCCGCTGTTCATCGTGTCGACCGCCTGGATCCTGTCGTTGCGTGCGCGCGACAGCGAATTGCCGATGACGCTGATGCTGGGCATCACCGGCGCGCTGACCGCGGTGGTCGCGGTGCTGCTGATGATCCAGCCGGATTTCGGCCAGACGATGGTGTTCGGCATCGTGTGGATCATCCTGCTGACCGTCGCCGGCATCTCCCCCGCGATCATCGCCGCGCTGGGCGGGCTGGCGCTGGCCGGGGTGGTCTCGGCCTATTTCTTCTACTCGACCGCGCGCATCCGCATCGACAGCTTCCTGTGGCCGACCAAGGAAAAGGCGCTGGCCGAGCATTACCAGACCAATATGGCGGAGCAGACGCTCACCTCCGGCGGGCTGTTCGGGACCGGTCCGGGCAGCGGCCAGGTCAAGTTCAAGCTGCCCGAGGCGCATACCGACTATATCTTCTCGGTGATCGGCGAGGAGTTCGGCCTGCTGGCATGCGGCGCGATCGCGATCCTCTATGTCGCCATCATCCTGCGCGTGCTGCTGAAGCTGATCGACGAGGAGGATGCGTTCAAGCTGCTCGCCGCCACCGGGCTGGTCGCGCAGTTCGGGGTGCAGGCGTTCATCAACATGGCGGTCAATACCGGTCTGGCCCCGTCCAAGGGCATGACCCTGCCGTTCATCAGCTATGGCGGTTCGTCGATGGTCGCGCTTTCCATCGGCATGGGGCTTCTGCTCGCTTTCACGCGGCGGAACCCGTATCTGAAGCGCTCTCCCTATACTGTCCGGTGGAGCGGCACATGACGAAGACGCGTACCTATGTTCTGGCGGCGGGCGGCACCGGGGGGCACATGGTGCCTGCGGCGGCGCTGGCGGCCGAGCTGACGGCGCGCGGGCACCGGGTCGCGCTGATCAGCGACGATCGCGGCGTGCGCTTTCCCGGGCTGTTCGAGGATGTCGAAACGCATGTCCTGCCGGCCGGGCGGCTGGGCGGCGGGCCGCTGGGCTGGTTCAAGGCGGCCAGCAAGATGATGGCCGGGCGGGCGATGGCGAAGAAACTGTATCGCGACTTGTCGCCCAGCTGCGTGATCGGTTTTGGCGGCTATCCCGCGCTTCCCGCGCTGCTTGCCGCCTTTTCGCGTCGGGTGCCGACGATCGTTCATGAACAGAATGCGGTGCTCGGGCGGGTCAATCGCCTTGTCGCCGGGCGGGTGAACGCGATCGCAACCAGCTATGGCGAGGTCGAGCGGCTGAAGTCCGGCTGGCAGGCCAAGACGCATCTGACCGGCAATCCGGTGCGCGAGGACGTGCTGGCGCTGCGCGACCGGCCCTATCCGATGCTGGAAGAGGACGGCATCTTCCGTGTCCTCGTGACCGGCGGCAGCCAGGGCGCGTCGGTGCTGAGCAAGGTCGTGCCCGATGGGCTGGCGCTGCTGCCGCCGCATTTCCGGCGCCGGATGCAGGTGACCCACCAGGCGCGGATCGAGGACATCGATGCGGTGCGGGCCAAATATCTGGCGCACGAGATTCCGGCGCAGATCGCCACCTATCTGCCCGACCTGCCCGAGCATCTGGCCTGGGCCCATATCGTCATCGCCCGCGCCGGCGCCTCGACCATCGCCGAGCTGACGGCCGCCGGCCGCCCGGCGATCCTGGTGCCGCTGCCCAGCGCAACCGACGATCACCAGACAGTCAATGCGCGCGAGATCACCAATGCCGGCGGCGCGCGCACGATCGCGCAGCCCAGCTTCACCGCGGCCGAGCTGGCCAAGCAGATCCAGAAGCTGGGCCTCGAGACGGTCGGGCTTCAGAATGCGGCCGAGCGCGCAAAAAGCTGCGGCCGCCCGCACGCCGCCCGCGACCTGGCCGACCTGGTCGAATCGATTGGCACGCCAGCGGCGGGCAACCGTCCCGCTTCCCCCCAGACAGAGGCCGAGACGGCCAGCAAGGAATTCGCCGCATGAAGGGCGTCGCGACCGATATCGGCACCATCCATTTCGTCGGGATCGGCGGGATCGGCATGTCGGGCATCGCCGAGGTGATGCACAATCTGGGCTATCAGGTGCAGGGGTCGGACGTGGCGGAAGGCTATGTGATCGAGGGACTGCGCAAGCGCGGCATCCCGATCGCGATCGGCCATGCCGCCGAGAATCTGGGCGAGGCGGCGGTGGTCGTGACCTCGACAGCGATCAAGCGCGGCAATCCCGAGGTCGAGGCGGCCTATGAGCGCCGTATCCCGGTGGTGCGCCGCGCCGAGATGCTGGCCGAGCTGATGCGGCTGAAGTCGACCGTCGCGGTCGCCGGCACCCATGGCAAGACGACGACGACCTCGATGGTCGCGGCGCTGCTCGATGCGGGCGGCGTCGATCCGACCGTTATCAATGGCGGCATCATCAACCAGTACGGCTCGAACGCGCGGCTGGGCGACAGTGACTGGATGGTCGTCGAGGCCGACGAGAGCGACGGCAGCTTCCTGCGGCTGGACGGGACGATCGCGGTCGTCACCAACATCGATCCCGAGCATCTCGACCATTATGGCTCGTTCGACAAGGTGAAGGACTGTTTCGTCGAGTTCGTCGAGAATGTCCCCTTCTATGGCGCGGCACTGCTGTGCCTCGACCATCCCGAGGTCCAGGCGATCATCCCGCGCGTGCGCGACCGCCGCATCGTCACCTATGGTTTCGCCGCCAGCGCCGATGTGCGCGGGGTCAACGTCACCCCCCATGCCGGCGGCAACCGGTTCGAGGCGATCATCCGCCACCGCGACGGCACGACCCGCTCGATCGAGGGGATCGACCTGCCGATGCCGGGCCGCCACAATGTCCAGAACGCGCTGGCCGCGATCGGCGTCGCGCTGGAACTCGGCATTCCGGACGCCACGATCCAGAAGGGCTTTGCCCGGTTCGACGGGGTGAAGCGCCGCTTCACCAAGGTCGGCGAAACCGGCGGCGCGACCGTCATCGACGATTACGGCCATCATCCGGTCGAGATCCGCGCGGTGCTGGCGGCGGCACGCGAAAGCGCGCAGGGCAGGGTGATCGCGGTGATGCAGCCGCACCGCTTCTCGCGGCTCGGCAGCCTGATGGACGACTTTGCCCAAGCGTTCAACGACGCCGACATGGTCTATGTCACCCCGGTCTATGCCGCGGGCGAGCAGCCGGTCGACGGCGTCGATGCCGAGGCGCTGGTCGAGGGCGTCAAGCGCCGCGGCCACCGGGCAGCCTCGACCGTCGCCGACCTGCCGGCGCTGGCCGAGGCGCTGGCGGACGTGATCCAGCCCGGCGACATGGTCGTCTGCCTGGGCGCAGGCGACATCACGAAATGGGCGGCCAGCCTGGCCGGCGCGATCGAGACGGCAAAGGTGGCAGCATGAGCGACTTTTTCACGACCGCAATCGAGATGCAGCGCGAGATGCTGCGCGCGCAGCACGCCCAGATGGACGTGGCGCAGAAGTTTCTCGACGCCGGGCGCCAGATGACGGCGTTCCAGGAGGCGGGACAGAAGGCGGCCGAGGCGAATCTGGCGGCGTGGAAGCACTGGGCCGGGCTGTGGGGGATGAAGTGACGGCGACCGTCGATCTTCCCCAGGTTCGCGGCAGGCTGACGCGCAACGCGCCGCTGGCGCCGCTCGTCTGGTTCAAGAGCGGCGGCGCTGCCGAATGGCTGTTCGAGCCGGCCGATGTCGAGGACCTGCGCGCGTTCCTGCGTGACCTGGACCCGGCGGTCGAGGTGTGGCCGCTGGGCCTGGGATCCAACCTGATCGTGCGCGACGGCGGCAAGCCGGGCGTCACCATCCGGCTGGGCAAGGCGTTCGCCCAGATCGGCGTGCGCGACAATGGCATTCGCGCGGGTGCCGGTGCGCCCGGGATCTCGGTCGCCAGCAAGGCACGCGACCACGCGCTGGCCGGACTCGAATTCCTGCGGGGCATTCCCGGGACGGTCGGCGGCGCGGTGCGGATGAATGCGGGCGCCTATGGCCGCGAGGTGGCGGATGTGCTGTCGATGTTCGAGGTGGTGAACCGGCAGGGGGAATTGCGCACCTTGCCGGCGAGCGCGCTGAACTTCAGCTATCGCCATTCGGAGCTGGCAGCGGATTCGGTGATCGTCGCGGCGCATTTCACGGGCGACTTCGGCGACAAGGACGCGATCTCGGCGGAAATGGACCGTATCGGCGCCGCGCGCGAGGAATCCCAGCCGCTTCGATCGAAGACGGGCGGGTCGACCTTCAAGAATCCCCATGGCCACAAGGCCTGGGCGCTGGTCGATGCAGCGGGGTGCCGCGGGCTGCGGCGGGGCGATGCCCAGGTCAGCGAGAAGCATTGCAACTTCCTGCTGAACCTGGGTGAGGCGACCAGTGCCGATATCGAGGCGCTGGGCGAGGAGGTTCGCGCTCGGGTCAAGGCGCAGTCGGGTGTCGAGCTCGAATGGGAAATCCAGCGTGTCGGCAAGCGTGCCGGCGAAGGCAGTGAGAGGGTCGGTTCTTGAGCAAGCTCCATGTCGCAGTGTTGATGGGCGGCTGGTCGAACGAGCGCGAGGTCTCGCTGATGTCGGGCAACGGCGTCGCCGATGCCCTGGAATCGCTCGGCCACGAGGTGAGCCGCGTCGACATGGATCGCGGTGTCGCGCTGAAGCTGGCCGAGTTGAAGCCCGATGTCGTGTTCAACGCGCTGCACGGCACACCGGGCGAGGACGGCACCGTCCAGGGCATGCTCGACCTGATGGGGCTGACCTATACCCATTCGGGGCTCGTCACCTCGGTCATCGCGATCGACAAGCAGCTGACCAAGCAGGCGCTGGTGCCGCACGGCATCCCGATGCCGGGCGGTCGCATGGTGCGGACCGACGAGCTGTACCAGCGCGATCCGCTGCCGCGCCCCTATGTGCTGAAGCCGGTGAACGAGGGGTCGTCGGTCGGCGTGGCGATCGTGACGTCGGAGAGCAATTACTCGAACCCGATCAGTGCCCAGGCTCGGGGGCCGTGGCAGGAATTTGACGAGCTGCTGGCCGAGCCCTTCATCCGCGGGCGCGAGCTGACCTGCGCGGTGCTGGGCGATCGCGCGCTGGGGGTGACCGAGCTGAAGCCGCAGAGCGGCTTCTATGACTATGACGCCAAATATACCGACGGGCTGACCGAGCACGTCTTTCCGGCGCAGATTCCCGACGAGATCACTGATGCGTGCATGCGCCTGTCGGTCGAGGCGCACCGGCTGCTGGGGTGCAAGGGCGCGTCGCGATCGGACTTTCGCTGGGACGATAGCCAGGGCGCCGACGGGCTGTTCCTGCTCGAGGTGAACACCCAGCCGGGCATGACCCCGCTCAGCCTGGTGCCCGAACAGGCACGGCATTGCGGGATCAGCTATCCCGAACTGGTGCAGTGGATCGTCGACGAGGCGCTGGGCGCGGCGGGCGCCGGGGCGTGACGAAACGGACGGTCCGCCGTTCCTCTTCCCGCCCACCGGCGAAGAAACGCGCGCAGATACGCAAGAAGAAGGGCCCGGGTCTGATCGATCAGACCATGGTCGCGCTGCCGGTCAGCCACGACACGCTGCAGAAGATCGCCACCTGGGGGATCGTCGGCGTCGCCGGTGCGGTGGCGCTTGCCGTCGCCAGCTTCTTCGGCGTGCCCGGGATGGTCGGGGTCGCGGCGTCCGAGGTGGTCGGTGAAGCGGGATTGCGCGTCGAGCAGGTCGACATCAACGGCATGCGCCGGATGGACCGCGACACGATCCTGACCCAGGCGCTCGACCAGCGATCGCGGGCGATGCCGCTGGTCGATCTCGAACTCGTGCGCGAGCGGCTGCTGCAATATCCGTGGATCGAGGATGCGCGTGTCTCGCGCCGGCTGCCCAATACGCTGGTGGTCAACGTCGTGGAGCGCGAGCCCGCGGCGGTGTGGCAGCACAAGGGTGTGCTGATGCTGATCGACGAGAAGGGCGTGTCGCTCGAGTCGGTGTCGCGCGACGCGATGCCCGACCTGCCGCTGCTGGTGGGCGACGGCGCAAACGGCCAGGAGCTGGCGCGGCGCAAGCTGATGGACGCGGCGCCGGCGCTCAAGCCGCTGGTCAAGGCGTCGACCTGGGTCGGCAATCGCCGCTGGGACCTGACCTTCGACACCGGGGAGCGGTTGCTGCTACCGGAAGGCGAGAAGGAATCGGTCGACGCGCTGAAGCGCTTCGCCGCGCTGGACGGGACGCAGCGGCTGCTGGGCCGCGGCTTCGTCCGGTTCGACATGCGGGTCGGCGAAACCATGTATGTCCAGCGACGCGAGGCGCCGCCCAAGGCGGTCGCGACGCCGTCGCTGGAAACGCCGGCCGCGACGCCGGTGCAGAATGACGAGGGGGAGTGACAGGGCATGGCGAAGACGACACCTGAGGGGCTCATCACCGCGCTCGACGTCGGCACGTCGAAAGTGTCGGCGCTGATCGCCCAGCGCACCGACGACGGCCAGATGGTCGTGCTGGGCACGGGCCAGCGCGAGAGCCGCGGCGTGACCCGCGGCTATGTCGCCGACATGCATGCGACCGAGCTCGCGATCCGCGAGGCAGTCGAGCAGGCGGAGCGCATCGCCGGCACCAATATCGAGGATGTCTGGGTCAGCTTCTCGGCAGGCGGCCTGATCTCGGACATCGTCAAGCTGGAGGCCGATCTGGGCGGCCACCGGGTCGAGCAGTCCGACATCGACGAACTGCTGAAGGCAGGGCGCGAGGCGATCAACCCGCATGGCAAGATGGTGCTGCACGCGCAGCCGACGCGCTATTCGGTCGATGGCCTGGCCGGGGTGAAGCGCCCGATCGGGCTGCATGCCGACCGCCTGGGCGTCGACATCCATGTCGTCGCCACCGAAGGCTCGCCGGTGCGCAACCTCGACCTGTGCGTCCGCTCGGCGCATCTCGAGGTGCGGTCGATCATCGCCGCGCCGGTCGCGACCGGCCTTGCCTGCCTGACCGACGAGGAACGCGAACTGGGCGTCGCGCTGGTCGAGATCGGCGCGGGCGTGACCAATGTCTCGGTGTTCCAGGGCGGCGTGCTGTCGGGGCTGGCGTCGATCGGCATGGGCTCGGCCGACATCACCGACGACATCGCCACCGCCTTCGGCACCGCGCGCGCCTGGGCCGAGCGGACGAAATGCTTCTACGGCTCGGCCAATATCAGCCCGCGCGACAATCACGACATGATCGATGTGGTACACGCGAACCCGACCGAGGGGGCGGAGACGACGCGCATCACCAAGGCACAGCTCATCGCCGTGATCCGCCAGCGGCTGGAGCGGCTGGTGCCGCAGATCCAGGCCGAGCTGACCAAGCTGGGCATGGGGGACCCGGTCGGCCGCCAGATCGTGCTGACCGGCGGCGGTGCCGAACTGACCGGGATCGCCGATTACATGCAGCAGGTGCTGGGCAGCATGGTGCGCGTGGGCCGGCCCAGGGGGCTGGTGGCGCTGCCCGAGGCGCATAGCGGCCCGGCCTTCGCGACGCTGGCCGGGCTGGCCTGTTTTGCCGCGGCGGACCCGCTGGACCTGCGCACGCTGGAGCCCAAGCACCAGCTGGTCACCCGGGCCAGTCCGCGCGCCGTGTTTTCGCGCCTGTTGGCCGCGTTCCGGGCCAACTATTAAAGAAATGCGAACAGGGTAGCGCGATTCCGCTAGAGTCGTCGCGACGAGTGGTGCATCAAAGTTACAGAATTAATCGCGCAGGCCCGAACGGTCGGGAGCGCGAAGGGAGATCAAGGCGATGAGTATCGAATTCCTGCCGCCCGATGAAGATGAACTGACGCCGAAGATCACCGTTATCGGTGTCGGCGGGGCCGGCGGCAACGCGATCGCGAACATGATCCGCGCCGATGTGCAGGGTGTCGAGTTCCTCGTGGCGAACACCGATGCGCAGGCGCTGAAGACCTCGGCCGCCGGACACCGTATCCAGCTGGGCGCGAAGATCACCCAGGGTCTGGGCGCGGGCTCGCGTCCCGAGATTGGCCGCGCGGCCGCCGAAGAGACGATCGATGTCGTGCAGAAGGCGCTGCAGGGGTCGCATATGTGCTTCCTCGCAGCCGGCATGGGCGGCGGCACCGGTACCGGTGCGGCTCCGGTCATCGCCAAGGTTGCGCGCGACATGGGCATTCTGACCGTCGGCGTGGTGACCAAGCCCTTCGCGTTCGAAGGCAAGCGCCGCGCCGCCTCGGCCGAGGCGGGCATCGAGGAGCTGCAGAAATATGTCGACACGCTGATCGTCATTCCCAACCAGAATCTCTTCCTGATCGCCAATGCGAACACGACCTTCAAGGAAGCGTTCGAGATGGCCGACGAGGTGCTGCAGCAGGGCGTGCGCGGCATCACCGACCTGATGGTCATGCCGGGCCTCATCAACCTCGACTTCGCTGACGTGCGTTCGGTGATGCAGGAGATGGGCAAGGCGATGATGGGCACGGGCGAGGCCGATGGCGACGACCGCGCACTGGTCGCCGCGCAGAAGGCGATCGCCAACCCGCTGCTCGACGGTGTCAGCATGAACGGCGCCAAGGGCGTGATCGTGTCGATCACCGGCGGCGAGGACATGCGCCTGCTCGAGGTCGACGAGGCGGCGAACCATATCCGCGAACTGGTGGATCCCGACGCGAACATCATCTGGGGTTCGGCCTTCAACCCCGATCTGGAGGGGCGCATCCGCGTCTCGGTCGTCGCGACCGGGATCGAGGCCGATGCCCAGGCGGCAGCGCGTCCGGCGGCTCCGGCCGTAGAGCAGCCGCGCGTCTTCAGCTTCGCCAGTCCGCGCCGCCCCGCACTGGACGCGGCCGCCAGCGCCCCGGCTGCAGCACCCGAGCCCGAGCCGGTCGCAGCCCCTGTCGCCGAGCCCGTCGCGCAGACGAGCGAGCCCAAGCCCGCGCCGCTGACCTTCGGCGATGAGCCTGGCTTCCCGGCAGCAACGCCGGCCGCTCCGGCCGGCTTCGAACCTGCCGCCCCGGCAGCGGCGCAGCCGGTGGCAGCCGATGAAGGCGACGAATTGCTGCTCGGTTCGGAAAGCGCGGTGGATGCGTTCGACAACCGTGGCGATTTCGCAGCGCAGCCCGCGCCCGCGGCCCAGCCCTCGTCGGACTTCGGCAGCCGTCGCCGCTGGCTGACCTCGGAAGAGGACGAGGTGCCGGCCGCAGCGCCCGCGCCCCGCACGGAGCGTCGCTCGGGCGGCACGCTGTTCGAGCGCATGGCGTCTGCCGCGCGCGGCGGCAACAAGTCGACGCCGGACGATGACGACAAGGATCCGCTGGATATTCCGCGGTTCCTGCGTAGCCAGAACAACCAGTAATCACGGATTGGTCGCCCCCGCGGCTCGCTTCGGCGAACCGCGGGGGCGTCGTTATTCGTGGTTCAGCGATAAGGGCTTAGGGTGGGGGACCCATGAACCGGATTCGCTTTACATCCTTGTCTGCGCTTGCCCTTGCCCTGGCGGCTGGGTGCGCATCCATGCCGGCCTTCGCGCAGAATGAGATCGTCGCCAGGCCCAATCCCGACGCCGACCTGCTGGCATCGGAGATGCGGGTTCTGGCCCAGAATCCGCGCGACCTGCGCGCGCTGCTCTCGGCCGCGGCGATCAGCACGCGGTTGAACGACACGTCCGCCGCGCTTGCCTTCTATGCGCGCGCCGAGCAGGTCGAGCCCGACAATCCGCGCATTTCCGCGGGGCGCGCAGCTGTGCTGGTTCGAATGGAGCGGCCGGGCGAGGCGCTGCGCCTGTTCGACACCGCCGAGCGGCTGGGCCTGCCGATGGCTGAATATGCCTCCGATCGCGGGCTGGCCTATGACCTGATGGGCGCGCCGCACCTTGCCCAGCGTGAATATCAGCAAGCGCTTCGCCGCGAAAAGGATGACGAGACCGTGCGGCGCTATGCGCTGTCGCTCGGCATCACCGGCAAGAGCGACGAGGCGATGCGCGAGCTCGAGCCGCTCCTGCGGCGCAGCGATCGCGCGGCCTGGCGCGCGCGTGCGTTCATCCTGGCGATGAATGGCGATGTGCCCGCGGCGGACCGCATCGCCCAGAGCATGATGCCCGCCAACATGGGGGCCGCGCTGGGACCGTCCTTCCGGCGTCTGCAGGGCATGTCGCCGGGCGACCGCGCCTTTGCCGTGCATTACGGCCAGATGGGTCGGACGACCGCACGGATCGCCGATGCGCAGATGGCGCCCCGGCTGGCCCCCTATGTTCCCGACCAGCGGCCGGTACAGATGGCCTCGGCGGCGACACCGGCGCAGCCCGCGCGCACCGCTCGACGCGGGGCCGAACAGCCCAGTTCGGTCGAGGCTGCGCGGCCGGCCAGGGGACGAGAGCGCGCGTCGCGTCGCGGCCGCGCCCAGCGCGAGGTGGCGGCTGCGCAGCCGGCGCCGACCCCGGCTCCCGCGCCTGTCCAGATGGCCGCCGCCGAGCCGCCGCTCCCGGCACCGCCGCGCTATGTCCAGCCGACGGAAATCGTCCAGCCGATTCCGACGCCCGCGCCCACACCCGCTCCGGTTGCAGTAGCGTCGCGCCAGCCGCATCGCGCGCCGGCCTGGCCGGCGGGGCGTGAGACGGTGCAGCCGACCACCCCGGTGGCGCGGGACCCGGTCCGGCTGGCCTCTTCGACCATCGTCCCGGCCCCGGCCTCCAGCCGTCCATCGGCCGCAGCCGCGCCGCGCGTCGGCGCGGAGGACAATCTGCTTGCGAGCATCGTCGACGGCATCGCTGTCCCGGAAAATGAGCGCGAGGTGGTGGCGTTGCCGGCACCGGCAACGCGAGGCACCGTGACCGCACGGACTGTCACGGCGTCACCGGCGCCTGCGCGATCGAAGCCGGTCGCTCCGGTCGCGGCACCGAAGCCCAAGCCCGCCGAAACCAGGGGCAAGCCCGCGGCACGAGCGGGCGACAAGGCTGACGAGACCGCGGACACGGCCAAGGGCAGGAAAAAGGAGCCGGCCAAGCCGAAGCCCAAGGTCGAGCCTGAACCCAAGCGGATCTGGGTGCAGGTCGCGGGCGGCGCCAATGAGGACATGCTGCCCGGTGCGTGGCGGCAGCTTGCCAAGAAGGCACCGGCGGCGTTTCGCGGTCGCTCCGCATGGTCGGCACCGCTGCGCGCAACCAATCGCCTGCTGGCCGGACCGTTCAAGACTGCCGCGGAGGCGCAGACCTTCGTCAATCAGTTGAAGAAGGAAGGCATGTCCGCCTTCGTCTTCACCAGCGAGGCGGGCCAGAAGATCACGAAGATCGCGCTCTAGTGACCGAACGGGCCCCTTGGGCATGCACCCCTGATCGTAGCCGCGGTCGCCTTCATCCCGAAGGCGACGCCAGGGATGTGCGCGGTCCGCGCGACGCTTTCCAGCGCGACCGGGATCGCATCATCCATTCGATCAGCTTCCGGCGGCTGCGCCACAAGACCCAGGTTTTCATGGCGCCTGACGGCGACCATTTCCGCGTCCGGCTGACCCACAGCCTGGAGGTCGCGCAGATTGGCCGCACGATCGCACGGACGCTGGGCCTGAACGAGGATCTGACCGAGGCATTGTGCCTTGCGCATGATATCGGCCACCCGCCATTCGGTCACGCGGGCGAGGATGCGCTTCAGCATGCGCTGACCGCGCATGGCGGGTTCGACCACAATGGCAATACGCTGCGGCTGCTGACCGAGCTGGAACGGCCTTACCCCGCATGGGACGGGTTGAACCTGACCTGGGACACGCTGGAGGGGCTGGCCAAGCACAACGGGCCGATCGCGGAGCCGCAATGGGCGCTGGCCCGTGCGGATGCCGCGTTCGACCTGGAACTGAACAGCTGGCCGTCGCTGGAGGCGCAGGTCGCCGCGCTGGCGGACGACATCGCCTATGACAATCACGACATCGATGATGGTCTTCGCTCGGGATTGCTGAGCTTCGACCAGTTGCTGGCGGTGCCGATGATCGAGGCCGGATGGCGCCGGGTCGAGGCGCGTTTTCCGGGCGTGTCGGCCAAACGGCTGGTGGGCGAGCTGATCCGCTCGCAGATCGGCGAGATGGTCAACGACCTGATCGCCGCGACGCGCGAGCGGGTGGCTGCGTCCGGGGTCGAGACGGTCGATGACGTGCGCGCGGCGGGCCGGGCACTCGGCCAGTTTTCCGACGAGATGCGCGACGCCGAACGCGGGCTGAAGCGCTTCATGTACGCCAACCTCTATCATCACCCCAGCCAGATTGCGGCGGGGGAGGCTGCCCATGCCGTCGTCGCCGGACTGTTCGAGGGCTATGCCGCCGATCCGGGGCTGATGCCGGCGGAGTGGCGCGACGCGCTGCCCGAGGCGGAGCCCGAGCGGAGCCGGCACATCGCCGACTTCATCGCCGGCATGACCGACCGCTATGCCATTCGCCGGTTCGGCGAAATCGGCGGCAAGGTGGATTTGCCGGACGCCTTTTGAACCCGGGCGATCGGCCGGTGGCTCGCCGATGACGGGATGGCGACCGTCATCGACGAGCCGGAGATGATCAGCGCGCGGCGAGCTGGCCGTTGCGATCCTTGCGCGCGGGGACGTCGAACGCGACGCGCGTGCTGTTGATCACACCCTTCACGCGCGTGCCGCGGACTTCGAGATAGATGCGACCGCCCGGGGCGCTGGTGCCCTCGATCACGGTCAGGTCACCGACCTTCTTGGTCGAATAGGTGTAGCTGATGCCGTCGTTCACGAAGGTGACGGGTTCGCTGGCGGCAAGCGCCGGGCTGGCGAAGGCGAGCGTGGTGGCGGCAGCGGCGAACAGGAACTTGGACATGATCTTCTCCCTCGTTTCGATGAGAGCCAGACCTGCATCCTCTTCTGAGCAAAGAATGCTGCACCGCAACATATGCGGCAAACGCAAAGCGCGATTCTAGCGAATGCAGATTTTGCAATCGTCAGGACGTTACAGGCGTGCGGCGGATCGTGCGGCTGACACACTTTCGCGACAGTCGGCGCCTATACCATTCGGAAATCGAGGAATGGCCATGTCGGATGCCAATATTGCCTTGAACCGCTTCGGGCTCGGTGCGCGCGCCGGGGATACGCCTCCGGACAAGCCGAAGCGCTGGCTGGTCGATCAGTTCGAAAGCTATGACGCCAGGCCCGCCGCGATCGCGGCGTTGCCGTCGACCAGGGACATTGCGTCCAACATCCTCGCCTACCAGGTCGAGTTGCGCGCGATCCGTCAGGCCGGCAAGCCGCAGGACGCCGCCCCGCCACCCGTGCCGGCCATATCCAGCCGGCCGGCGGGTTACTCGCCCCCGCGCGGCGACATGGCGATGGTCGACATGGCGCGCGACCTGGAAAAGGAGGTGGCCAGTGTCACCGAGGACCCGGCCCGTGAAGCGCGAAGACGCGCCCAGCGCCAGGCGCGGGATATGCTGGCTGGCGCCATCACGGCGCGATGTGCGGTGGCGCTCGAGACCCCGGCGCCGTTCGTCGAGCGGATGGTCCATTTCTGGGCCAATCATTTCGCGGTGTCCGCCGATCAGCTGAGCGACATCTATCTGTCAGGACAGCTCGAGTTCGACGCGATCCGGCCGAACGTGCTTGGCACGTTTCGCGACATGCTGTTCGCGGTCGAACGTCATCCAACCATGCTGCTCTATCTCGATCAGGCGCAGTCGATCGGGCCCAATTCCCCCGCCGCGCAGCGGGCCGCCGGACGCGGTAACGGGCGACGCGCGGGTCTCAACGAGAATCTCGCACGCGAAATCCTCGAACTCCACACGCTGGGGGTCCGCAGCGTCTACACGCAGGGCGATGTGACCGAATTCGCCCGCGCGATGACGGGATGGACCGTCGTCGGACTGGGCCGGGCGCGCGATGCCGACGGAACAGGTTCACCCGGCGATTTCCGGTTCATGGCGCGATATCACGAGCCGGGGCCGCGCACCCTGCTTCGCGTTCAATGGCCGCAGACCGGCGAAGACCAGGCGGCGGCGATCCTTGATTTTCTCGCATCGCATCCTGCGACGGCGCGACATGTGGCGACCAAGATCGCGCGACATTTTGCCGGAGACGACCCGCCTGCCAGCCTGGTCGGCAAGCTGGAGCGCAGCTTCCTGGCGAGCGGTGGCGATCTGCCGCATCTCTACCGGACGCTGATCGAGGCACCCGAGGCGTGGACGCCGAAGCCGGTCAAATTCCGCACGCCCTGGGAATGGACGATTGCGGCCTGGCGGGCGCTGGGCGTCTCCGACCTACAGCCCGGCCCGACGCAGAGTTTGCTGGCGCAGCTCGGGCAGCCCGTCTGGAAGCCCGGCTCCCCTGCCGGCTGGGAAGACGTTGCGGAAAGCTGGGAAGCGCCCGACGCGATCATGCGCCGTGTCGAGGCGGCCGAACGGTTCGCACTTCGTACGCGCGATACGCTCGATGCGCGGGTTCGCGTCGCCGAACTGTTTCCCGGCGCGGTCACGCCCGGCACGGTACAGGCGATCGCGCGCGCAGAGAGCCCGGCGCAGGGCGTCGCGCTGATGCTCGTGTCGCCCGAATTCATGCGGAGATGATCATGACCGCCCTGTTGACTCGCCGCAGTTTCGTCACCGCCGCCGGGACCCTGGTTCTGGCATCGGGCCTTGGCGGGACGATGGCCTTTGCCCAGGCGCCGACCGAGCGGCGCTTCGTCTTCATCATCCAGCGCGGCGCGGCGGATGGCCTCGGCACGCTTGCGCCGGTCGGGGATCCGGCCTTCGTGTCGCAGCGCGGGGTGCTGGCGCAGGATTTCGACGATGCGCCGAAGCTGGACGGGATGTTCGCCCTGCATCCGGCGATGACCCAGATCGCCGGGCTGTACGCGGCGAAGGAGGCGTTGTTCTTTCACGCGGTCGCATCGCCCTATCGCGACCGATCGCATTTCGATGGCCAGAATATCCTCGAGACGGGCGGGACCAGCGCCTATCAGTTCAAGGATGGCTGGCTGAACCGGATGCTGTCGATCATACCGGGTGATGATGCGAAGGCGATCGCGCTGGCGGCGACGGTGCCGATGGCCCTGCGCGGCCCGGTCGAAGTGGCCAGCTATGCGCCCAGCTCGCTGCCCGACGCGTCCGACGATCTGATGGCGCGGGTATCGGCGATGTACCAGGGAGACCCGAAGCTGCACGAGGCGTGGGAGCAGGCCATCGCAACCCGGATGCTGACGGGTGACATGACCGGCGACAAGGGGCGCAACGCCATTGCGATCGGCACACTGGCTGCGAAGATGCTGGCCGCCGACACCGGATCGCGGGTCGCCATGATCGAGACCGGCGGCTGGGACACTCACGCGGGTCAGCGCGGGCGGCTGGCGGGCCAGCTGAGAGGCCTGGACGGGATGATCGGTGCGTTGAAGGTCGGGCTGGGTCCGCAATGGGCGAACACCATGGTGGTCGTCGCGACCGAGTTCGGTCGGACTGTAAAGGTCAATGGCACCCAGGGGACCGATCACGGCACCGGATCGGTGGCGATGCTGTTGGGCGGGGCGGTGAATGGCGGGCGGATCGTCGCGGACTGGCCGGGCCTGTCCGACGCCGCGCTCTACGAGGGGCGCGACCTGAAGCCGACGACGGACTTGGATAGGGTCATCGCCAGCGCGATCGCCGGCCACTACCGGATCGATGGCGCGAAGGCCGCGACGACCCTGTTTCCCGAGATGCAGCGGGTGGCGCTGATCGAGGGGCTGGCCCGGGCATAGGCCGATCGGCATGGCGGGGTGACGCGGTGGCGAGGTTGGGCTAAGGGCGCGACTTCCTTCCGACCACTGGATCCGCAATGACGCTTTATACCCGTTTCGCTGCCCATCTCGACGCTGCCCTCGATGCGCTGGTCGCATCGGGCGACCTGCCGGCGGGACTGGAGCGACGCAGCGTCACCGTGGAGCCGCCGCGGGATACCAGCCATGGCGACCTGGCGACCAACGCCGCAATGGTGCTCGCCAAGCCCGCGGGCACCAATCCGCGTGCGCTGGCCGAGAAGATCGTCGCCGAATTGAACAAGATCGACGAGGTGACCGCCGTCTCGGTTGCCGGGCCGGGCTTCATCAACCTGACGCTGGCCGAGGATGCCTGGCGCGGCGAGATCGAGGCGATCCTGGCGATGGGCGATCGCTATGGCCGTTCGGACGCCGGCAAGGGCGTGACCGTCAATGTCGAATATGTCTCGGCCAATCCGACCGGTCCGATGCATATGGGCCATTGCCGCGGCGCGGTGGTCGGCGACGCACTGGCCAGCCTGCTCGAGTTCATCGGCCACAAGGTGGTTCGCGAATATTATGTCAACGACGCCGGCGGCCAGGTCGACGTGCTCGCGCGCTCGGCGCACCTGCGCTACCGCGAGGCGTTGGGCGAGGCGATCGGCGACATCCCCGAGGGCCTGTATCCGGGCGATTATCTGAAGCCCGTCGGCGAGGCGCTTGCGGCACGCTATGGCGACAAATATGTCGGCCAGAGCGAGAGCGCGTGGCTCGTGCTGTTCCGCGAGGAAGCGGTCGCGGCGATGATGGAGCTGATCAAGGCGGATCTCGCGCTGCTCGGCATCCACCATAACCTGTTCTCGTCCGAGGCCGAGCTGCAGGCGGCGCGCAAGCCCGAGGCAGCCGAAGCGTGGCTGCGCGAGCGGGACCTGGTCTATGACGGCGTGCTGGAAGCGCCGAAGGGCGAGACGCCCGAGGATTGGGAGCCGGTTCAGCTGCCGCTGTTCCGCGCGACTCGGTTCGGCGACGACCAGGATCGCCCGATCAAGAAGTCGAACGGCAGCTGGACCTATTTCGGTGCCGATCTCGCCTATCATTTCCAGAAGGCCCAGTCCGCCGATCAGTTGATCGACATCTGGGGCGCCGATCATGCCGGCACGGTGAAGCGGATCGTCGCGGCGGTTCAGGCCCTGACGGACGGCAAGACCCGGTTCGACGTTAAGCTGGTCCAGATGGTCCGTCTGTTGCGCGACGGCGAGCCAGTGAAGATGTCGAAGCGGGCGGGCAATTTCGTCACGCTGGCCGATGTCGTTCGCGAGGTGGGCAGGGACGCGGTTCGCTTTACCATGCTGACGCGCAAGGCCGACGCGCAGATGGATTTCGACTTCGCCAAGGTGCAGGAGACGTCGAAGGAAAATCCGGTCTTCTACGTCCAATATGCAAATGCCCGGGTCCATTCGATGCATCGCAAGGCGGCGGAGGCGGGGATCGTATGCGCCGATGCCGACCTGTCGCTGCTCGATACGCGCGAGCTCCAGGTCGCCAAGCTGGCGGCGCAGTTCCCGCGCGTGGTCGAGGGGGCGGCAGGCGCGCGCGAACCGCATCGCATCGCCTTCTACCTCTATGACCTCGCGGCCGAGTTCCACTCGCTCTACAATCTCGGCAACGATCATCCCGAGCGGCGCTTCGTCCTGGCGGACCAGCCGCAGCTGACCTGCGCACGGCTTTATCTGGCGCGCGCGATCGGGCAGATCGTTCAGAACGGGCTGGGCGTCATGGGCGTCGACGCCGTCGAGGAAATGTAAGGGAGACGCGCGATGCGCTCGGAACTCGGCCCCCGCGATGACGGCTATCTTCCCTGGCTGGACACGGTCGAGGAAGAGTATCGCGAAAAGCCCGGCATCGGGCGGGTCGTGCTGCTGGCGCTGCTCGGCATCGCCGTGATCGGTTCGGTGATCGCGGTCGTCTGGTGGCTCCAGAACCAGGGCGGGCAGCAGGGCGACGGCCAGCTGATCGAGGCACCCCCCGGCGACTATAAGGTCAAACCCGACGACGTCGGGGGGATGAAGGTCGACGGGGAGGGCGGCACCGCCTTTGCCACGGGCGAAGGTGCGATCGTCAACGCCAGTATCGATCCCGCCCGCGCGCCCGAGGCGCCGATCGACGTGCAAAAGGCACAGGCGCCGAAAAGCCGCGCAGCCCCGGAGGCGCGCAAGGCGAGCGTGGCGGTGCCCGCGGGCGCGGCGGCACTCACGGCACGGGCGCCCGGCGTTCGCGCCGCGCCGGCGGCGCCGGCCAGCGGGAGTTCGGTGGTGCAGCTCGGCGCCTTTCCGGACGCCCAGCGCGCCGAGACGGCGTGGCGGGCCCTGGCGGACAAGTTCCCGGCACTCGCCAGGCTGGGCAAGTCGGTGGAGCGCGCGGAAAAGGACGGCAAGCCGATCTACCGGTTGCGCGTCAACAGCGGCAGCACGACCCAGGCTCGCGAGATCTGCGCCAAGCTGCAGGCAGCGCAGACCAGCTGTTATGTGGTGAATTGAGCCGGAAGCGGCGACGGAAATCCTCCCCCTGTCGCCGAGGATTTGATAGAGCCGGGGCATGAAGCCCGTCATTTTCGGCGTTTCCGGCCTAGACCTCACGGCCGACGAACGCGATTTCTTCCGTGATGCCGACCCGCTCGGCTATATCCTGTTCAAGCGGAACTGCGGCGATCGCGCGCAGATGAAGGCGCTGACCGACAGCCTTCGCGACCTGTCCGGTCGCGCCGACGTGCCGATCCTGATCGACCAGGAGGGCGGCCGGGTCAGCCGGATGGTGCCGCCCGAATGGCCCGATTTTCCCGCCGGTGAGGTGTTCGGCCGGCTCTACGACGTGGCGCCGATCTCCGCGATCGAGGCGGCACGCGCCAATTATCACGCGCTGGGCCTGATGCTGGCGGAGGTCGGCGTCAATGTCGACTGCGCGCCGCTGCTCGACGTCGTCCAGCCGGAAGTGACCAAGGCGATCGGCGACCGCGCCTTTGGCGGCGAGCCGATGCGCGTCGCCGCGCTCGGCCAAGCAACGGTCGAGGGTCTGCGCCGCGGCGGCGTGGTCGGAGTCGTCAAGCATATGCCGGGTCATGGCCGCGCGCTGGTCGACAGCCATTTGGAACTGCCCCGGGTCAGGGCGGATGCGAACGCGCTGGAAAGCGATATCGAGCCGTTCGCACGGCTCAGCGATGCGCCGATGGGCATGACTTGCCATGTCGTGTTCAACGCCTGGGACGCGGAGCGCCCCGCCACCCTGTCTCCCAAGGTCATCGCCGAGATCATCCGGGGGCGTATCGGGTTCGACGGGCTGCTGATGACCGACGATATCGACATGAAGGCGCTGTCGGGAACGCCGGGCGAGAAGGCCGGGCAGGCGCTGGCCGCCGGGTGCGACGTGGTGCTCGATTGCTGGGCGCGGATGGACGAGATGATCGAGATCGCCGGGCTGTTGCCCGATGCGAGCGCCGCGTGCCTGGCGCGGCTGGAGGGGGCCATGGCCACCATCGCAGGCCCGCGCGAGCCGGCGGCGTTCGCGGAACTGATCGCCAAGCGAGATGCCCTGCTGGCGCTTGCCTGACGGACCTGCTTAACAGGAGCGCATGACAGGGGAAGCGTCGGACACGCTCAAGATCGATATCGACGGCTGGGAAGGGCCGCTCGACCTGTTGCTGACGCTGGCGCGCAACCAGAAGGTCGATCTGCGGCAGATCTCGATCCTGGATCTGGTCGAGCAATATCTGAGCTTCGTCAACGAAGCCCGTGAGCTGAAGCTGGAGCTTGCCGCCGACTATCTCGTGATGGCGGCCTGGCTGGCCTATCTCAAATCGGCGCTGTTGCTGCCGCGCAATCCCGAGGAGACGCCAAGCCCCGAAGAGCTGGCGCTGCGCCTGCAGCTGCGGCTGGAGCGGCTGAACGCGATGCGCGAGGCGGGCGCGAGGCTGGTGGCGCGCGACCGGACCGGCCGGGACGTATTCCTGCGCGGCGCACCGGAGGGGCTGAGGGTGCTGCGCAAGGCGCGCTGGGAGGTCGAGATCTTCGACCTGATCGCCGCCTATGGCCGGATCAGCGCGCGTACCCGCCCGGTGATGCATATCGTCGCGCAGCGCGACGTGATGACGCTGGACGAGGCGATCGAGCGGGTGGGGCGGCTGGTGGGCAGCCGGATCGACTGGAGCACGATCGAGACCTTCCTGCCCGAGGGGGCCAGCGGCACCTATCGCAAGTCGGCGCTGGCATCGTCGTTCGTCGCGGCGCTGGAACTCGCGCGCCAGGGGAAGCTGGAGCTTCGCCAGAAATCGCCCTTTGCGCCGCTCTATCTGAAGGGCTGCGACGCGTGACGCCGCCCGACGACCTTATCCGCGCGGTCGAGGCGGTGCTGTTCGCGTCCGAACATCCGATGACGCTGGACGAGATCCGTGCCCATGTCGGTGCCGATGCCGATGTCCGCCGCGGCGTCAGCGAGGTCGAGCGGCTTTATGCCGGGCGCGGGATCGAGCTGGTCCGTCGCGGGGATCGCTGGCATTTCCAGACCGCGGCCGACCTGGCGCATCTGCTGCGCCGAAACCGCGAGGAAAATCGCAAGCTGAGCCGGGCCGGGATCGAGACTCTGGCGATCATCGCCTATCACGAGCCGGTGACGCGGGCCGAGATCGAATCGATCCGCGGCGTCCAGATCTCGAAGGGAACGATCGACGTGCTGATGGAGTCGGGATGGGTGCGTCCCGCAGGCCGCCGCGAGGTGCCGGGGCGACCGCTGACCTATGCCACCACCTCCGGCTTCCTCACCCATTTCGGCCTGACCAGTCGCCGCGACCTGCCGGGAATCGATGACCTGCGCGCAGCCGGGCTGCTGGATCCGGTCGACCTGGCATTCGAGTCGCTGGACCTCGCGGAGGGCGACCAAAGCGGGGTCGAAAGCGAAATTGTAACAGAGGACGAATAGGCCCCGCCCGTTCCGGGGGCGGTGCGCATTGATACCGCCATTGCTGGATCGGGGGCAGCGGCCTAAATAGGCACTGAATCGAGGAGAATTCCCATGGGCAGTATGAGCCTCATGCACTGGTTGATCGTTGGCGTGCTCGTGATCCTGCTGTTCGGCGGATCGCGGTTCTCCAACATGATGGGCGACGTTGCCAAGGGCATCAAGCAGTTCAAGAAGGGCATGGCGGAGGACGACGACAAGCCGGTCGCGCCGACGCAGATCGAAGGCAAGGCGGCTCCGGCGCCCGGTGTCGAGCAGGAATCCGTGCGGACTGCCGAGAAGCAGTAAGCGTTTCCGCCGCGCGGTGCTTGACCGTCGCGGCGCTTTTTTCAGTTGATCGGATAGCAGCCCTCGATGTTGGACGTCGCGCCTACCGAATTGCTGTTGGTGGCCGTCGTGGCGCTCGTAGTGATTGGCCCCAAGGATCTGCCCAAGGCGATGCGCGTGGCCGGAAAATGGATCGGCCGCGCGCGCGGCGTCGCGCGTCAGTTCCGCAGCGGCATCGACACGATGATCCGCGAATCGGAGCTGGAAGAGCTGCAGAAGCAATGGGCAGCGGAGAATGAACGGATCATGCGCGAGCATCCGCCCGAACAGGCTCTGCCTCAGCCCTATCTCTCTCCCGAGCAGCAGGCGCTGAACGAGCAGCCGGGCGAGCCGGTGCTGGTCGAGCAGCCGGAGATCAAGGACGCGCTGGCGACGCCGGTGGAGGCCGAGTCCTCCGCTGCGGCTCCCGTATCGGAGCCGGCGCCCGCGCCGATCGCACTCGACAAGGGCGTGTCGCTGGAAGACAGCATCCCGCCCAGTATCCTGGAGCCGGCGCAACCCGCCGCCGAACCGGAACCGGACGCCCCCAAGGCGAAGGCGCAGTCGTGAAGGAACTGGACGATACCCAGGCGCCGCTGCTCGACCATCTGATCGAACTGCGCCGCCGGCTTCTCTGGTCGGTCGCGGCGATCGTGATCGCCTTTGCCGGCTGTCTCTATTTCGCGCGCGTGATCCTCAGCGTGCTCGTGGCGCCGTTGAAGGCTGCCGGGCAGCTGACGATCATCAATACCGAAGTGTTCGGCGGCTTCCTGGTGGAAATCAAGGTGGCGTTCTTCGCCGCGCTGATGATCGCCTTTCCGGTGATCGCGAACCAGCTGTGGCAGTTCGTCGCGCCGGGCCTCTATCGCAAGGAAAAGCGGGCGCTGTTCCCGTTCCTGCTGGCGACCCCGGTCTTGTTCATCGGCGGTGCATCGATGGCCTATTTCATCGCCATTCCGGTGGCGCTGAAGTTCCTGCTCGCCTTCCAGGGCGACCTGGGCGGGGTGACGCAGCAGGCGCTGCCCGATGTGAACAGCTATTTGAAGTTCGTGATGCAGTTCATCTTCGGCTTCGGGCTGTCCTTCCTGCTGCCGGTGCTGCTGATGCTGCTCGAGCGGGCCGGGATCGTGACGTTCGAGCAGTTGAAGGGGGCGTGGCGCTATGCGGTCGTCGGCGCCTTCGCGCTGTCCGCAGTGCTCACGCCGCCCGATGTGGGATCGCAGCTGCTGCTCGCGGTGCCGCTGTGCGCGCTCTATTTCCTGGCGCTTCTCGCGATCTGGTTTACGCGGCGGCGCGAGGCGAAGCAGGCCGAGAAGGAATCCGCCGCATCCTGATATGAAAAACCCCTCCGCGACGGGAGGGGTCTTTCGTACCGCAACCGGGACGGCAGCCTTACTTGGCGTCATCCGCAGTATTGGCAACCGTATCGCCTGCCGACGAAACGTCCCGGCCGACGCCTTCGATCGTGTTGCAGGCAGAAATCGCGAACGCACAGCCAAGCGCGGCGAGGGTGAGAATCTTGCGCATTTCCAGTCTCCATTGAGCCGTTCCGAAACGGTCTCCGGAAAAAAGCATCGCGCGTGAAATCGTTCCGCAGCCGATCGCTTTGCCGGACGCTGATGAAGATGGGGAGCCCGAAAAAAAGTGTAGGCCCGGAAGCGCCACCGGGGGGGGGAGGGTTGACGCTTCCGGGCCCATGTCTTGGATAGCGAGAGCGGGGGGGGCAAAAGGTCGCTATCCGAAGATAAAAACGGGCAAGGCCGATCTGGGTTCCGCGCGTCGCCAAAGAATCTTCAAAAATATCGACCTGTTCGGTGTGGCAGGCTCAGGGCTTCCCGGTGACCGCGATGCTCGTATCATATGCGCCGGATAGCGGGTCGTGGTGCAGCTGCGTCCGCAGCTGGCGGGCGAGGCCGGTCATGACGCGCGAGTAGCGGTTATCGAGCAGGACGGCGAGCTGCGGGCTGTCGATCAGCGCGGGCGAGACGACGCGCAGCGTGGCGCGATTGCTTTCGGGGAGGCCCTTCATCGAAATCCGGATCTGGGCAGCGGGGTTGCAGCTCATCGCCAGCTCGATGATCTCGGTCAGCAGGAAGGACACGGCCACCGCCGTATCCTGGGTCACCAGGAACGGCTCGACCTCCAGGGTAATCCCCAGCGTCGCGGTCCGGTCCGGCGCGGTCGCGCGGATATTGGAGGCGAGCTCACCGATCACCGATCTGAGTTCGAGCCCGCGGGTTTCTTCCATCTCGGCATAATGGTGGCGATGCACCACCGCGAGCGCGTCCACCCGTCGCTGGATCGAGGCATAGGCCTCGGTCGCCTCGACGCTCTTGGCGCCGCGCGCGTGGAAGTTGATCAGGCTGGCGATCACCTGCAGGTTGTTCTTGACGCGGTGATGGACTTCGCGGGTCAGGCGGGTCTGGCGGACCAGGCCCTCCGCCAGTTCCGCCTCGTGCGCCTGTACCGTCCGGCTGATGTCGCGGAACGTGTCGCCGAGTTCGCGGATCTCCGCTGCCGGCAAATGGCCATAGATGGTGGGATCGATGACCTCGCCCGGCTGATAGTCGCGAACGATCCGGCGCAGCCGGCGCAGCGGACGGATCAGCAGCCGGTCGACCACGAACCAGCCAATGGCAGCCGCCGCCAGCCACATCATGATCAGGAGCGCGGTAGCGATGAGTAGCGGGCCGGTGATCGGCGCGCCCGGCATGGTCATCTGGAGGGACAGGCCCTCGATACCGAGCTCGGTACGCGCGGTCTCGTGCCGCACCACCCGGCTGTCCTTCGCCAGGGCGCGCAGCGTCAGCCGCTCCCCGTCTTCAAGGACCAGTGCCGAGCCGTAATCGGGTACGAAGCCGCTCGGCCGGGCCAGCTGCGCGAGTGCAACGGCCGGATAGAACACCGTCGCGCTGCTCCCCGATGCGCCCCCGACACGCAGCGCGAGACCGTCGCCGGTAACCGTGGCGCGCACTTCGCCTGCGCGAGGCTGGGCAAAGGAACTGAGGTTCAGCCGGCGCCCGCACAGCACGGTTCCGGTCGCGTCGGCGATCGAGAAGCGGGTGCCGGTCTCGGAATAGGCGGCAAGCGCGCCCGCGACGCGCGTGCAGCTGGGCGCGTCGTTGGGATTGCGCTCGAGCGCGCCGAGACCCTCGCGCAATTCGGCGACATGGTTGGCAAGGGTGGTCGCGAGCGCGCCCGAACTTTCCTGGGCGGCTGCGCTGAGCCGCGCCTGGGCTTCGGCATCGGCGAACCGCGTCGTTCGAAGATTCGTGAGCATCGCGATGACCGCGAGCGGCAGGAGCGACGCGACCAGGATCAGGAAGACCTTGGCCCCGGTCGGCATCGTCGAGAGAAGATGAGGGTGCGGAGGCGCGTCCGCCGGCGCGGTGCCAAGCGGCTTCTGATCTGCGCCTGTCATCGAACGATGCTAATCGAGCTTCTTGAGCAGTTCCAGCATCTCGGCCGGGATCGCCTCGCCGATCGCTTCGTCATAGGCCTCACGCAGCGCATCGCCGACTACCCTGCCGGTCCGATTGCCGTCCGTTCCGCCCTTTTTTCCGTCTGGCGTCTTCGTCATTGGATCATTCGCGGAACGCACCATTCCCCCGGGACAAAAAAGTTCGACCACCGCACTCAGGCGGGCGGAAAATATAAATAACGCCGCAGGAAGCAAGAGGCCTGCGAATTGGACGCCGCGCAATGCGGTATGAGCCATGAAACCAAAGAGCGGTTCGTTTGTTCCACAGGCGATGCGATTTCCGGGGGGCAGGATCTTTCGGCGCGCAGGAACCATTGCAAAAGCGGAACGCCGGCGCGAAATACCGGAACGTTCCGAGGGAGAAACGATCGATTATGTCGCTTGGTCAGCAACTCGCGCCGCACCTTCCATTCCTTCGCCGCTATGCGCGCGCACTCACGGGCAGCCAGGTCGAGGGCGATCGTTACGTGCGGGCAGCTCTCGAGGCGATCGTCGCCGCCCCAGATCAATTCCCCCGCGATATCGAGCCGCGGCTCGGCCTGTATCGGACCTTCCAGGCGATCTGGCAGACCGCTCATGTTGAGGATACCGATTCGGGAAGCGAGAGCTCGACCGAGCCGGAGGCGATCGCGCGCAAGCGCCTGGCCCGTCTTGCCCCGCTGTCGCGTCAGGCATTGCTCCTGACCGCAATGGAAGGGTTCAGCATCGAGGATGCCGGCTATCTCATCGGCACCGATGCCGGCGACGTCAACGGACTGGTGGCCGACGCGATCGCCGAAATCGAGTCGCAGACGCGGACCCGCGTGCTGGTGATCGAGGACGAGCCCCTCATCGCGATGGATCTGGAAACCATCGTACGCGACATGGGTCATGAGGTGACGGGCGTCGCCGTGACCCGTGACGAAGCGGTCGCACTGGCGATGGAGGAACGCCCCGGCCTGGTGCTGGCGGACATCCAGCTGGCGGACGACAGCTCCGGGATCGACGCGGTCAAGGATATCCTCGCCGAATTCTCGGTGCCGGTAATCTTCATCACCGCATTCCCGGAACGTCTGCTGACGGGCGAGCGTCCCGAGCCGACGTTCCTGATCACCAAGCCTTTCCAGCGCGAGACGGTGAAGACCACCATCGCCCAGGCATTGTTCTTCGACCAGGCGACGGTTCCCGCCGCCGGCTGAGCGTGAAACCCGCGAAAAATCGTTTTCGGTTCCATATGGTACGGACCCAAAACGGTTTTCGCGGGTTTACCCTGCATGGCTGAGAACGAAAAACCGATCCATGTCGAGACCGACGAAGCTCGGGCCGGTGCGACCCCGCACGTGACGCGTTACGTGCTGGGTTTCGGTCTGGCGCTCGTCATTATTGCCTACATCATCATCCTTTACGTCTGAGCCAGGGCAGGGGGATTGATCGATGCAATTGGCAAGCGCGGCACCGCGCCCTATCTTTACCGATGACCGCACGCCGGTACGCGCAACTGAACGGGAACGAATGAGCGATACTGACAGCCCGGACGATTCGGGCGAGAACACGCTTCCGGTCGAGCATGTCTCGCTCTCGGATCCCGAGTTCAAGAAGCAGCTGGCGGTCGTCATCCCCCATCTGCGCGCTTTCGGGCGCTCCCTATCGGGCAATCGCGATACCGCCGACGATCTCGTGCAGGAAACGCTGCTCAAGGCATGGGCGGCGCGCAAGCGGTTCCAGGCCGGCACCAACATGCGTGCATGGACCTTCATCATCCTTCGCAACCTGTATCTGTCGCAGATGCGTCGAGCGCGGTTCAAGGGCGAGTGGGACGATCTGGTCGCCGACAAGATCCTGGCGGCCCCCGCCAGCCAGGACCGTCATGTCGAGCTGTCGGACATGCAGCGCGCCTTGCTGCATCTGCCGCAGCCGCAGCGCGAGGCGCTGATCCTGGTCGGCGCGGGCGGTTTCGCCTATGAAGAGGCCGCCGAGATCTGCGGCGTCGCGGTCGGCACGATCAAGAGCCGCGTCGCACGCGGCCGGGTTGCGCTCGAACAGTTGCTCAGCGAAGGCCAGCTGCCCTCGCGCGCCGCGCATCCGTCCAATCCGCAGGGCAAGAGCGTGCTCGACACGATCATGGGCGAGGTTGACGATCTCAGTCGAGAGCGCTGATACGCATTGCCAGATAGGATTGAAAAAATGCCCCGGCGATTGCCGGGGCATTTTTGTTTTGGAGGGGTCGAACGCTTGGAAAGGCGACAAGTGTCTCTACTGCACCGAGGTGGCCCCGTTCAGCCGCATCAGCAGCCTTGTCATTTCGTCGGGCAGGGCGGCGTCGCGGTCATAGGCGCCGCGCAGAGCCTTGCCGATGGCATCGCCCTCGCGCGGTGCCTCGACCCGAAAGACGGGAAGCGATTCTTCGCGCTTGGATGGGTGCCGTGTCATGAAGCTAAAAACGGGCGATGTTCGCTTTTGTTTCTCGGGCAATGTTAAATCGGAGTAATACGGTGGTCATGACCGATCGGGCAGAGGCGACGACGCTGGATGATGCGATCCGGCGGGCGCGTGACCATACGCCCTTTCTGGCGCATCTTCTGGACCGCGAACCCGAGCTGGTCGCCGGGCTCGAGGCTGCGCTGCTCGATCCCGTGACTGCGGCGCGCGTCGATGCATCCATGCCGACCGCCAAGGCATTGCGCCTGGAGCGCCGGCGTCTGGCACTGCTGGTCGCTCTGGGTGATCTTTCGGGTCGTTACGATCTGACCCGGGTGACGCGGCTGCTCACCGATTTCGCCGATCACGCGGTCGATCGGGCTATCCGGACGGCGATCCTGGAGCGCACGCCGGACGCGGAGCCGCGCGGTTTCGCCGCGATCGCGCTGGGCAAGCAGGGCAGCCGGGAACTCAATTACTCGTCCGACATCGATCCGATCCTGATTTTCGATCCCGCCACACTGCCGATACGGCCGCGAGAAGAACCGGGAGAGGCGGCGGTGCGGATCGGCCGACGGGTCGTCGAATTGCTCCAGACGCGGGACGCGGATGGTTATGTGCTGCGGGTGGATCTGCGCCTGCGCCCGTCGCCCGAGGTAACGCCCATCGTTCTGCCGGTCGAAGCAGCGATCTCCTATTACGAGTCGCAGGCGCTTCCCTGGGAACGGGCGGCATTCATCCGTGCCCGTGCTGCCAGCGGCGACCTGTCGCTGGGGCATGAATTCCTGCGCGCGATCCGGCCGTTCGTTTGGCGCCGCGCGCTCGATTTCGGAACGATCCGCGAGATTCGCGACATCTCCCGCCGCATCCGCGACCATCACGCCCAGGGTCAGCAATTCGGCCCTGGCTATGATCTGAAGCGCGGCAGGGGCGGGATTAGGGAGGTCGAATTCTTCGCGCAGATCCACCAGCTGATCCATGGCGGCCGCGACCCCGAATTGCGCGCGCCCGCGACCCGCGACGCGCTTGGCGCCTTGTCGGCAGCCGGCTGGATCGCCGGTGACGAGGCGGAGGTGCTCGGCGCGGCCTATGGCCTGTTGCGGACGATCGAGCACCGGCTGCAGATGGTGGACGACCGCCAGACTCACAGCCTTCCCGCAGACCCGGAGGCGCTGGCCAATGTCGCGGCGCTGCATGGGCTGGCCGATGCCGGCGCGCTGATCGCGCTGTTGCAACCGCAGGTCGAGCGAGTCGGGCGGATCTATGACGGTCTGGCGGACGACGGCGGCGAACGCCTCTCCGGCGACACCGACACGCTCGAAGCGAAATTGAGCGCAGCGGGATTTCACGATCCGGCCAATGCGCTGCGGTTGATCGAGGGCTGGCGCGGCGGCAACTATCCGGCACTGCGGACGACCGCTGCCCGAGAGGCGCTGGAGGCGTTGCTGCCCGGGCTGGTGGCAGCGTTCGGAGAGGCACCCGATCCTGCCCATGCCGTCGCCCGGTTCGATGCGATGCTGGCGCGGTTGCCGAGCGCGATCAACTTCTTCCGCCTTCTCGAGGCGCAGCCGGCGCTGGCGCGACTGCTCGGCTCGATCCTGTGCCATGCTCCCGCGCTTGCCGACCAGCTGGGACGCCGGGCCGAACTGCTCGACGGGTTGATCGATGCGACCGCGCTGAAGCCGGTGGCAGAGGTGCCCGAGCTGGCCGCGGACATGGAGGCGCGCGAGCGCGGCGGCGACTATCAGTGGCAGCTCGATCATGTGCGGCGGCTGGTCAATGAAAAGCGCTTTGCACTGGGCACCCAGATCATCGCGGGGACCAGCGATCCGCTGGTCGTGTCCGCCGGTTACGCGCGGGTGGCGGAAGCGGCGATCAGGGTGCTGGCGGGCGCGGCGATCGATGAATTCCAGACGGCGCATGGCGTGGTACCCGACAGCGAACTCGTCATCCTGGCACTCGGTCGGCTTGGCGGCGAGGCGCTGACCCACGCCTCGGATCTCGACCTCATCTATCTGTTTACCGGCGACTATATGGCCGAGAGCGACGGGGCGAAGCCGCTTGGCGCGGTGACTTATTACAACCGGTTGAGTCAGCGGGTGACCGCGGCCTTGTCGGTGCCCACTGCTTCGGGACCGCTGTACGATGTCGATACGCGGTTGCGCCCGTCGGGTGCGCAGGGGCCGCTGTCGGTCTCGCTGGAGGCGTTCCGGCGCTATCAGCAGGAGGATGCCTGGACCTGGGAGCATATGGCACTGACCCGCGCCCGGCCGGTATTCGGGTCGGCGCAGGCGCGTTCGGCGGTCGACGCCGTCATCGCCGAGGTTCTGGGCGGGCACCGGCCGCAACGCGACGTGATCGCCGATGCGGCGGGCATGCGGGCGGAGATGGCGGTGCACAAGCCGGCCAAGGGGCCGCTCGATGCCAAGCTGCTGGATGGCGGGCTGGTCGATCTGGAGTTCGCGGTGCACGCGCTTCAGCTCACCCATCATCGCGGGCTGGACACACGGCTGCGACGGGCGATCGACGCGCTGGTCGGGGAGGGGTTGTTACCCGCATCGATGGGCGAGGCGCATGATTTCCTCTCGCGCCTGCTGGTGACGCTGCGCTTGGTCGCGCCGGACAGCCAGCCGCCGGCTCCGGCAACGCGGCCGCTGGTCGCGCGGGCGGTGGGCGTGACGGACTGGGATGCGGTTGTTGCGGAACTCGATCGCGTGCGGCAGGACGTCGGAGCGTGCTGGAGCGCGATCCGCACGCATGAAAAGGGATAGGCAATGGCGATCGAGGAAGGCGACCGGATTCCGGCGGTAACGCTGCAGGACAGCGAGGGCGGCGCGATCTCGCTCGCCGACTATGTCGGCCGTCCGCTCGTGCTGTACTTCTATCCCAAGGACGACACCACCGGGTGCACGCGTGAGGCGCAGGAGTTCTCGGCACTGATGCCGGAGTTCGCAGCACTCGGTGCGCGGGTGCTCGGCGTGTCGAAGGATCCGCCGGCGCGGCACCAGAAGTTCATCACCAAATATGAACTGAGCGTTCCGCTGGCCACCGATGCCGACGATCAGGCGCTGGCCGCGTTCGGTGTATGGGTCGAGAAGCAGCTGTACGGCAAGCGTTACATGGGCATCGACCGGTCGACCTTCCTGTTCGACGCCGCCGGCATCCTGGTCCGCGCATGGCGCAAGGTGCGCGTCCCAGGTCATGTCGATGCCGTGCTGGAGGCTGCTCGCGCCCTGCCGCCCGCGTGAGCCGGAGCGTCCATTGACCAGCCTGGCCGAAGCCTGCCGAACGGTCCTGCTGACCGCGGAGCCGCGCGAGAAGGTCAAGGCCGCGCGCGCCGCGGCGCGCGACTGGCGGCTGGGTCGCCTCGAACACCGCTTCGACGTCGCGATGCCCGATCGACCGGCGCGTCCGGGCGCGCCCGAGCTCCTGCCGCCGAACCGGATGCCGCGGCGCGGCAAGGGCGGGTCGGAGCGCGGCAGGATCGCGCTGATCCACGCGCTCGCCCATATCGAGTTCGCCGCGATCGACCTGGCATTCGATCTGGTCGGTCGGTTCGGCGGCAGCTTCCCGCCTGCATTCGCCAATGACTGGATGCGCGTCGGGGGTGACGAGGCGATCCATTTCGCGCTGCTCGACCGGCGGTTGAGGCGGTTCGGGACGCGCTATGGCGACCTTCCGGCGCATGACGGCCTGTGGGACGCGGCGGCGGCAACGCGCGACGACGTGCTGGGACGGCTGGCCGTGGTCCCGATGGTGCTGGAGGCACGCGGACTGGACGTGACACCGGTTACGATCGAGCGGTTTTCGGCGGTCGGCGATGTCGCGACCGCGCGCATCCTGACGCGAATCCTCAACGACGAGATTCACCATGTCCGGGCCGGGACCCGCTGGTTCGAATCCACGTGCAAGTCCGCGAATCTGCACCCGAAATCTACGTGGAAAGCCTTAGTCGGGCGCTACTTCGCGGGTGCCATTAAGCCGCCGTTCAACGACTCAGCGCGCGACTCTGCCGGTTTGACGCGGGATTACTATCTCAGCCTTGCGGACGGATGACCGAATAAAGCACATGATCGTCGTCGCGAGGCGGTGGGGCTGCAGCGAGACGATGAACTAAGGGTCGAGCGTCGGATTTCCTGTCCGGCGAAACACCTTCGGGTTGCCGGGGAATCATTTTGAACGCTTCTATCATCAAGAACGCGACGCTGGGTTCCCGGTTCCGCAGCTTCTTCACCACCAGGGACTTCATCTTTCACGACGGCCGCGACCTCCGCCGCTTTTCGATCGCCGGACGGACCCAGGCGATGCTGGCCGGTGTTGCCGGTGTCGCGCTGATCTTCTCGACCTATGGCGTCGCTCAGGCGATGGTCGGCGTTGCGTCGATCAGCGGCATCGGCGCGGAGGCGGGATCGCCTGAGGCGCAGGTCGAGCAGATGCGCCTGAAGGTCGAGGCGATGCAGGCCGATGTCGAGGCCGCGAAGCAGGCCGCCAAGGCCTATGCCGCCCGGGTCGAACAGCGCCAGGAAATGATCAAGGCGGTCGCCACCGGCGCGGCCGACCGCAGCAAGCTGACCCAGGCAGTCGCGCCGTTCAGCTTCAAGACCAGCGCGCTGACCGAGGAAGTGCTGGCGCCGCTGCGCGAACTCGAAGCACGCCAGGTGGCGCAGGCGATCCAGGCCCGCGCGGTGGGCGAGGCCCGGTACGCCAAGACCGCTGCGCAAATGGTTCGCCTCGGCCTCGATCCCAATCGCTACACGCCCAAACTCGTGCCCGGCGGCATGGGCGGTCCGCTGGAAGCGGACGGCGACGAAGCGAGCGTGTCCGCCGAAGCCGACGCTCAGTTCCGCGCGCTGTTCCAGACCTGGCGCCGCCTCGACTCGCTCGAGCAGACCGTGATCTCGATCCCGTCGATGCAGCCGGTCGAGAATGTCCAGTTCACCAGCACCTTCGGCGTCCGGTCCGATCCGTTTGTCGGCACCGCGAAGATGCACGCCGGCGTCGATATCCCGGGTGCGGTTGGTACCCCGATCTACGCGACCGCCGACGGCGTGATCGGTCGTTCGGGTCGCTATGGCGGCTATGGCAATCTGATCGAGGTCAATCACGGTCGCGGTATCCAGACCCGTTACGGTCACCTCTCCAAGATCCTGGTCGAGCCGAACACCCGCGTTCGCCGCGGCCAGATGATCGGCCTGATGGGCTCGACCGGGCGCTCGACCGGCAGCCACCTTCATTATGAGGTCCGGGTCGATGGCAAGGCAGTCAACCCGATCCCGTTCCTGCAGAATGGCGAATATCTGATGGCGGTTCAGGATCGCCAGACCGCTGGCGCGATGGGCGGTCCGGCCGGCGCCAAGTAACAGCTTCCGCTTGCGGAGAGGGAATGAGAGGCCGCCCATCGAGGCGGCCTCCGTCGTTTTGGGGCGCCGCGGTCCCATCTGCATCCAGCACGCTCCATTGCCTCGACGCGCCCGCCCCACTATCTCGGCGGCATGACGACGATCGAACAGTCCGAGGTCGGGCTTACTCCGGCAGCAGCAGCCCGCGTGGCCGCCATTTCCGCGCGAACCGGAAAGCCCGCGATCCTGCGGCTTTCGGTCGAGGGCGGCGGCTGTTCCGGATTTCAATACAAATTCGGCCTCGCGGACGGCATCGAGGGCGATGACAGCGTGGTGGAAACCGATGGCGTGAAGCTCGTCGTCGATTCGATCAGCCTGGATCTGGTGCGGGGCGCCAGCGTCGATTTCATCGACAATCTGGGCGGCGCCCATTTCGCGGTCCAGAACCCCAACGCAGCCTCGGGCTGCGGATGCGGCACCAGCTTCTCGATCTGAAGGGACCGTCTTGCCTCGCATCGTCACCTACAATGTCAACGGCATCAAGGCTCGGCTGGAGCGACTGGTCGAGTATCTGGACGAGCAGAAGCCCGACATCATCTGCCTTCAGGAACTGAAGAGCTCGGACGAGACGCTGCCGATCAGGGAGATCGAGGCGGCGGGCTATCGAGGCATATGGCACGGGCAGAAGGGCTTCAACGGCGTGGCCGTGCTGTCGCGTGGAGAGCCGCCGGTCGAACGCCAGCGCGGCCTGGAGGGCGATCCGGAAGACGCCCACAGCCGCTATATCGAGGTCGAGATCGGCGATCTGGTCGTCGCATCCATCTATCTGCCCAATGGCAATCCCCAGCCGGGACCCAAGTTCGACTATAAGCTGAAATGGATGGACCGACTGGCAGACCGGGCGAGGATGCTGCTCGCCGAGGAGCGGCCCGTGGTGCTGGCAGGGGACTATAATGTGATCCCCAATGACGACGACACCTTCTCGGTCCGTGCGATGATCGAGGACGCGCTGATGCAACCCGAATCGCGCCAGCGCTACCGCACCCTGCTGACACAGGGATGGACCGACAGCCTGCGGACCCGTTTCCCTGCCGGGGGCGTCTGGACCTTCTGGGACTATCAGGCGGGCGCCTGGCAGCGCGATGCGGGCTTTCGCATCGATCATCTCCTGTTGAGCCCGATGGCTGCCGATCGGATGACGGGGGCGGGCGTCGACAAGGAATATCGCGGCCGTGAAAAGGCCAGCGATCACGCGCCGACCTGGGTGACGCTGCGCTGAATTCTCGGCGCCTGATCCCGTGTGAAATCGAACGGTGTCCGCTTTCGTTTGACCTTAACCGCCGATGAAAGGTGCTGCTCACCATCTTCTGGTGTGATTTACTGTATTATAGCGATAGTACTGTTTCGCTACCGATCCTAACTCTCTGAAATCGTTGATGAACCTATTCTGGCACGGCTGATGCAATGAAGCTCGTACAGGCCAGGACGGCCTGACAGGGTTCTAAACGTAGGGAGTATCTAATGAGCAAGGGTCATCTGATCGGGCAGGTTTCTTTCGTTGGCGCTGCCGCCGCACTGATGCTGGGTTCGGTCGTACCGGCCGCTGCGCAGGAGACTGGCCGCAGCTACAACAAGCAGGCAATCGAAAAGAAGGACATGCGCTACTGCGTGATGTCCGAGCTGACCGGGTCGCGGATCCGTTCGAAGCTGTGCAAGACTCGTGAAGCCTGGATCAAGGAAGACGGGTTCGACCCCGTCACCGACGCACAGCCGCAACGCTGAGATTTCGCCTGACGCCGCGACCCATGCGACATGGCGTTGCGGCGGCTTGTGAAGGGCGGTGCCGGACCTTCGTGCCCCGAGGGCCGGCACCGTTTCATTCCGAAGGCCGGGATCACCCGGCGTCAGAGCGCCTTGCGGTAGATCACATATTCCTTGTTGATCTTGCTGTCGATCGCATCGGCGATCGCCACCATGCCCTGGTTGTCTTCCAGGACCCAGCCGATCTCGCCACGGGTGGCGCCATATTTCGAGACGGCGGCGCGCCGGATATATTCGATCATCATGAAAGCCAGCTGGCTTGCCATGCGCGAGCTTTGCAGCCGCTTCACCACGCCCATCAGGGGCACGCGCGCGGTCCTCGCCTTGGGCTTGCGAAGCCAGAGCAACAACTTTGCCCAGCCGAACGGGAACAGCGAACCGTTCAGCGGCTTCAGCGCTTCGTTGAGGTCGGGCAGCGTGACCATGAAAGCCACCGGCTCGCCATCGAGCTCCGCGATGCGGATCAGGTCCTCGAACACTAGCGGCTTCAGCTTCTTGCCGACATCGTCGACTTCGGGCTGGGTGAGGGGCACGAACCCCCAATTATCCGACCAGGCATCGTTCAGGATCGCCAGGATCACTTCCGCTTCCTGCTCGAAGCGGGACTTGTCGACCTCGCGGATGCGGATCCGCGGGTTCTTCGCGCCAGAGGCGATGATGCGCTGGATCAGCGGTGGGAACGCGCCGGTGACGTCCAGTTCATAGGTCAGCAGCGACTTCGCCTTGGCATAGCCGCGCGCCTCGATCCATGCCTGATACTCGGCGGGGTGGTGCCCCATCAGCACGGACGGGGGATGATCGTGCCCGCGAACCAACAGGCCCGGCTCCTCCCAGATCGAGAGGCTGACCGGGCCGAGCGCCTGGGTCATGCCCTTGTCGCGCAACCAGTCTTCCGCGGTGGCGATCAGCGCCTTCGCGATGCTCTCGTCCTCGGCATCGAACATGCCCCAGAAACCGGTGCCAGGGCCGAACCCCTGGTCCGCCGGCATTTCCAGTGCGAGATGGTCGATATGGGCGGAGATCCGGCCGACGACGCGTCCGTCGCGACGTGCGATGAACAACTGTGCCTCGGCGTGGCTGAACCAGCCATTCTTCTTGGGATCGATCGTCCCGGCCACGTCGCTGCGCAGCGGCGGGACCCAGTTCGGATCCTTTGCGTGGAGGCGATAGGGAAGTTCGATAAAGGCCTTGCGATCGGCCTTGCCGGTTACCGGAATGATGGAGAGCGACGTGTCGGCCAAGCGGGTGACCCCTGCAGGAGAAGCGCGTGAAGTCGATCCTGGATTGGTCGCTGTCAAGCGGTTTGATCCGGCACAATGCGGACCCGGCCACCCCTGTTATCGCCACGCTCTAGCCACTATCTCGGGCCAATGAGCACTGTCATGAACCACTCGATCGCTCTCGACCGGCGAAGCACCGGGGCTGCACCTGCCAAGGCAGCGACGTCGCGGATTGCCGACGATCGTACCCTGCTGCGCACCGCCGCCGAAATCAGCCGCGACCTGAATGCGCCGCGTCCTGCAATCTACTGGACCGACCTGCTGTTGTCGGTGGCGATCGGTTATGGCGCCCTGTTTGCGGCGATGACGCTGCCGTCGGTCGGTTGGGCGATCGTGGCGGGCATGGTTTCCGTGCTGGCGCTCTATCGCGCCGGAAGCTTCATCCATGAGCTCACCCATGTGAAGTCGTCGGCACTGCCGGGCTTTCGCGTGGCGTGGAACGCGCTCGTCGGCGTCCCGCTGATGGTGCCGAGTTTCATGTATGAAGGCGTGCACAATCTCCACCACGCCCGAACCCGCTACGGGACGGTCGACGACCCCGAATATCTGCCGCTGGCGCTGATGAAGCCCTGGTCGCTGCCGCTGTTCGTGATCGTCTCGATCCTGGCGCCGGTCGCGCTGCTGTTCCGCTATGCCGTGCTGGCGCCGCTGTCCGTTTTCATCCCCGCGCTTCGCAGGAAGGTGGTCGAGCAATATTCGGGCATGGTCATCAACCCGGCATTCCGCCGCCGTCATCCCGAAGGTGCGTTCCGCCGCGAATGGCATCTGATGGAAGCCGCGACGAGCGCATGGGCGATCACCTTGCTGACGCTGGTCGCGACCGGGATCATTCCGCTCAAGGCGTTCCTGGTGTTCCTGGCGGTTGCCGCCGGCACCACGCTGATCAACCAGGTGCGCACGCTGGTGGCGCACCTGTGGGAGAATGACGGCGAGGCGATGACGGTGACGGCCCAGTATCTGGATTCGGTCAACGTGCCGCCGCCGGCATTCCTGCCGATGCTGTGGGCGCCGGTCGGCCTGCGCTACCACGCGCTTCATCACCTGCTGCCGGGCGTGCCCTATCATGGCCTGGGTGAGGCGCATCGCCGCCTGATGAAGGCGCTGGATACGGACTCGCCCTATCACAAGGGCAATTATGCCGGTCTGCCCGGGCTGGTCGGCAAGATCGTTCGCAGCACGATGATCGATCGCCGCTGATCGTTCGCTGCATTTCCAACGCGTCGAACGGGGTTGCACCGATACCGGGGCGGCCCCGTTCGTCATGGGGGCGCTCCCATTAAGCGATATCTGTTCGTCTGCAGCATGAATCGCCTGCGCAGCCCGACGGCGGAGCAGATCTTCTCGATGCGCGGGGATGTCGATGTGATGTCCGCCGGGATCAATCAGGGTGCGGACTATCCGGTCACGCCCGAGGATCTGGAATGGGCGGACATGATCGTGGTGATGGAGCGCCAGCACCGGCGCAAGCTTCAGCGGGCGTTCGGGCGTCACCTGCGGGGCAGGACCGTCGTCTGCCTTGATATTCCGGATGACTATGATTTCATGGATCCGGCGCTGATCGCGCTGCTCCACGAGCGGATGGCGCGGTACCTGCCGTCGCTTCCGCCGGTGGCGGAGGGTGAGCGCCCTATTCCTCGGTCCTGAGCAACACCGCCTCGCCAATGGCAAGGAACAGGAAGAAGGGCGCCCAGGCGGCAAGAAAGGGCGGATAGGCGCCGAGATTGCCCATCGCCAGCGCGAAATTGTCCGAGACGAAATAGAGGAAGCCAAGCGCCATCCCCATCACCGCGCGGACGAACAACTTGCCCGAGCGTGCGATCCCGAACGCTGCGACCGCGCCGAGCAAGGGCATCAGCACCGCAGACAGCGGACCCGACAGTTTGTGCCACAGCGACCCTTCGAGCGACATGGTCGGCCGGCCGGCCTCCTTCAGGTCGTCGATCGCGGCAGACAGTGCCGAGAAGGACAGGCCGTCTGCATTGACGCTGGACAGGGTGAACTGGTCGGTGCGGACTCCCCGACCGACGATCGTCTTGCCGATATCGGTGAACTTGCCGGTGGCGATGTCGAACCGGCGCGCATTGTCGAGCCGCCAGCCATCCCCCTCGCGCACGCCCTGCGTGCCGGTCGTGATGCCGATCAGGCGCTGCTTGTCGTCGCGCTCATGGACCGTGACGCCGGTCAGCCTGGCCGCATCGCCGCGCCCGCGGATGTCGTCGACCTCGATCAGGCTGTCGCCGGAGCGGACCCAGACATTCTGCCGGTCGCCGCGGTCGACGGGCAGGGGGCCGTAATCAACCCGCTTCCAGGCGTCGAGCGTGGCCGTTGCCGGCGCGACGATCCGGTCGTTGAAGGTGAAGGACAGGACGGCCACGCCCAGCCCGGCGAGGATCAGCGGCGCCAGCACCTGGTGCGCGGACAGGCCTGCCGCCTTCATCGAGATGACTTCGCTGTTCTGGTTGAGCTGCGACAGCGTCAGGATCGTCCCCAACAGGACCGAGAAGGGCAGGAAGGTCGAGATGATCTGCGGCGCGCGCAGCCCGACATACCACCAGACCTCGGAATCGGTGTTGCCCGGCACCGCGAGGATCTTGCCCGACTCGCTCAGCAGATCGAGCGACTGGAGGATCAGCACCAGCCCCGCCATGATCGCGAACGTCCGGATCACGAACATCTTCGCCATGTAGAGCGACAGCGTGCGCGACGGGAAAAAGTTGAACAGGTTGGTCATGCCGATGCCTCGCCCGGCTTGCGCCGACGGGTCGGGAGGATCTTCGCGATCAGCTTGGTCAGCTTGGCGAACATCTTCTCAAGCGCGCCGATCGGTTGCCCGCCCGGGACATAGGCAAGCTGGTAGTAGAGCCAGAACACGAGCCCCGCAAAGATCGCGAACGGACCCCACAGGGCGATGATGGGATCGATCCGGCCGAGGCTGCCAAAGGCCTGGGCATACTCGCTGACCTTGAAATAGGTCACGATCATCACGATCGACAGGAACACGCCGAGCGCCGAGGTCGAGCGTTTGGGGGGGATGCCGAGTGCCGCCGCCAGGAAGGGCAGCAGGAACATCGACAGCACCTCAGTGACGCGGAAGTGGAAGGCGGACCGGCTGGAGTCGCGCAGCGGCTCGGCCGCCGATCGGTCGCTGCCGATCCGGGCAAGTTCGGGCAGCGTGAGTTCCAGGTTGCGCTCGCCACGCTGTCGGAACGCCTCGTATTTGGGGAGCGCGATCGGAAGATTGTGGGTGGTGAACGTCAGGACGCGGGGGACCGGCGAATCCTTCGTTTTCTGGACCAGCGTCCCGTTGGTCAGCTGGAACACGATCTCGTCGGGATTATCGGTGCGCAGGAACCGGCCGCGTTCGGCCGAGACCGAGTACCAGCCACTGTCCTTGGCCTTCATGTGCACGAAGATGCCCGACAGGTCGCGACCCTCGTTCTTGCTGTCCTCGATGCGCAGCGTCATGCGGCTGCCGAAATTGGTGAACTCGCCGACCTTGATCGATGCGCCCAGCGCGCCGGTGCGCAGTTCGAACCGCAGCCCCTCGTAATTGTAGCGGGCAACGGGCTGGATATAGCCGATGATCGTCAGGTTCAGCGCCGCCAGCGCGAATGCGTACATGAACGGCACGCGCAGCATCCGGTTGTAGCTGATGCCCACCGCGCGCAGCACGTCGAGTTCCGACGAGGTCGAAAGCCGGCGAAACGCCAGCAGGATGCCGAGCAGCAACCCGATCGGAATGCCCAGGCCAAGATATTCGGGCAGCAGGTTGGCGAGCATGCGCCACACCACGCTCACCGGCCCGCCTTCGGTCGCGACGAAATCGAACAGCCTCAGCATGCGGTCGAGGACCAGCAGCATCGCCGCGATGATCAGCGTCGAGATCAGCGGCACCGCGATCAGCCGCGCCATGTAGCGATCGATCAAACTCATGCGCTTTGGCGGAGGCCTTCAATCATGGTTGCCTTCGGCAGGACTGCCGACGGGTGTAAGCGCAAAGGCTATACCCACGGTTCCACTAGGCGTCAGCACGAAAGTTGCGCTGCCGTTCAGCCGCGCCGAACCGCGGCGACCACTGCCTTGGCCAGCGCCGCCATGGTGAAGGGTTTGCGCAGCACCGAATGGCCGCCGAACGCATCGGCATCAGCCTCTCCGGCGAAGCCCGTGACATACAGCACGGCGATGCCGTCGACGCGCGAACTCAGGGCGGCGATCATTTCGGGTCCCGTCCGGCCGGGCATCAGCACGTCGGTGAGGATCAGGTCGACATGGTCCATCCGGTCGAGACAGGCCTCCGCTGCGAGCGGGTCTTCGCAAGCGACCGGGCGGTGGCCAAGCGCGCTCAGCGCACTCATCGTCGCTGACAGCACCCTGGGATCATCCTCGACCACCATGATGTCGAGCGTCACCTCGGCATCCTCGGTGCCGGTTGCCTCGTCCTGCGGCGCCTCCGGGGTGATTTCGCCTTCATGGCGCGGCAGGTAGAGCGTGACGGTCGTGCCTTCGCCGGGCGTGGTGTCGATCGCGATCTCGCCGCCGGACTGGCGGACGAAGCCGAAGATCTGGCTGAGCCCGAGGCCAGTGCCCTTGCCGACCGGCTTGGTCGTGAAGAACGGCTCGAACACCCGCTCCAGCACCTCGGGCGTCATGCCCCCGCCGGTGTCGGTGACGGCGATGCTGGCATAGTCGCCCGCGGCGCATTCGCCTACGGCGTGGTCCTCCAGCCGGCACCCGTCGGTATGGAAGCGCAACGCGCCGCGGCCGTTCATTGCGTCGCGGGCATTGACGGCGAGGTTGAGCAGCGCATTTTCCAGCTGATGCTTGTCGACGAAGATCCGCCAGCCGAGATCGGCGTCGCTGGTCGTCACTTCGATCGCGTCGCCCAGCGTGCGGTCGAACAGCTCGGACATTCCGGCGATGACGGTGCGCGGCTCGATGGCCGCCGGCAGCAACACTTCCTCACGCGAAAAGGCAAGGAGCCGGCGTGTCAGCGCAGCAGCGCGGTTGGCACCTTCCATCGCATTTTCGATATGCTTGTTCGCGTCGTTGCCGCCGGTGTGGAGATGGCGCTTGGCGAGTTCAAGGCCACCCAGCACCACCGCCAGCATATTGTTGAAATCATGGGCAATGCCGCCGGTCAGCTGGCCGACAGCTTCCATCTTCTGTGCCTGGCGGAGCTGCGCCTCGGTCTGTTCGCGTTCGCGCATCTCCTGGCGCAGCTGGGCCGTCGCCGCCTCGACCGCTTGCTGAAGCTCGTCGGCGCGTACGCGCTCGGCATCGGCATCGGTTTCCGCTTCGTCGCGGCCGGCGGCGGCCTGCACCGTCAACCATCCAAGCAGGATCGCGCCCGTGACGACCAGCAGGCCGAACAGACCGAGGATGTTGGTCGCAAGGTGCGAACGGGCAAGGAGAATCGCCGACCGGTCCTTGCGTGCGAGCAGTCGTTGGCGTTCGGTGGTGACGATCTGGTTCAGCAGTCGTTCGATCCCGGTCCGGGCCGCGGTCGCGCTCAACTGGTAATAGCTGCCAAGCGCGTCGCGGCCACGGTCATGAACCATGTAACCGACCGTTTGCGCCAGCTCGTTGCTGCGCGTCTGAAACGCATCCCTCAGACGGGCAGCCCGGACGGCCTGTTGGGGCTGGTCGCGAAGCTGGGTTTCGAGCTGCCTCAGCCGATCGCTCGCGCGTGACCAGCGGTCGGAGAATTGCCGGCCAACCGCGGCGTCGCCGCTGGTGATGTAGCGGCCGAGCATCGCTTCGGCCTCCGCGGAAGCAGTCGAGACCTGGCCGGCGCGGATGATGACTTCGTACGTGTGAGCCTGTCGTTCGAGCGCGGCGTCGCGCTCCCGATCGGTGGTCGTCTGTAGGTTGAGCAGCAGGACCAGCATGCCCGTGCCGGCCAGCGCCATCACGGCGAGCAGCACCATGCGCCAGTCAGTCTTCTGGACCGCTGTCTCTGGAACTGCCCTCATGTCATTCATCATGTCGATCCGGCCGGACGGCCTGTCTGGTTAAGCGATGGCGCCCACCGCATGGCCGGCCGCCTTGAACATGCCAAGCACGCGCTGGATCTGCTCGGACGTGTGTTCGGCGCAGAGCGAGCACCGCAGCAGATAAGTCCCGGCCGGCGTTGCCGGCGGGCGCGCCATGTTGACGTAGAGGCCGTTCTCCAGAAGCCCCTGCCACATGCGCACGGCCTGCTCCTGGTCCTCCAGGATCACGGCGATGATCGCGCTGTCGGGCGTTTCGGTCCCCAGTTTGAAGCCCATTTCCTTCAGGCCGCCATGCAGCGTGCGGGCATTTTCCCAAAGATGCGCGCGCTTGTTGTGCGCATGCATCAGCTTGCGGATCGACGTCGCCGCGGTCGCGACCACCGACGGCGGCAGCGACGCAGTGAAGATATAGGGGCGGCAGGCGAGGCGGATCGCCTCGAACTTCGGATGGTTCGACACGCAGAAGCCACCTACGGTGCCGACCGACTTGGAGAAGGTGCCGACGACGAAGTCGACATCGGCTTCGCAGCCTTGCGCTTCGTATACGCCGCGGCCGTTGGGGCCGAAGAAGCCCATCGAATGCGCTTCGTCCGACAGGACCATGGCGCCGTGCTTCTTGGCGACCGCAACCATTTCCTTCAGCGGGGCGATGTCGCCCAGCATCGAATAGACACCCTCGAGCACGACGAGCTTGCCCGCCTCGGCCGGCAGGCGACCCAGCCGCTTGTCGAGATCCTCGACCGAATTGTGCCGGAAGCGGACGATCTCGGCATAGCCCTGCTTGCAGCCGTCATAGATCGAGGCGTGGCTGTCGGCGTCCAGGATGACATAGTCGCCCTTGCCGGCCAGGGTCGAGATCATGCCCAGATTGGCCATGTAGCCGGTCGAAAAGACGATCGCGCCGCTCGTTCCGTAGAATTCGCGCAGTGCCTGCTCGACGTCCATGTGATCGCGGAACGTGCCGTTCAGCATCCGGCTGCCATTGGTGCCGGAACCGAAGGTGTCGAGCGCGTCCTTGCCCGCCTGCACCACGTCGGGATCGAACGTCATGCCCATATAATTATAGGTGCCGAGCAGGATCGTGTCCCGGCCCTTGATCACCGCCTCGGTCGGCGACTTGACCTGCTCCATCACGATCGCGAACGGATCGATCACGCCGCTGTCGAGCAGCGCCTGGCGCTCCGCGATCAGGCCGTCGAACTTGCTCATCAGGTCGGGCTTCGCGCCGGCGAGCGGGGCAGGGGCGTCGGACGTCTGGATACTTTCGCTCATGGCGTGGCTCAGCCCTTCAGCTTGGCGACCGCGTCGACCAGCTGACCGACATTCTCGATCTCGGCCTGCATGTTCATCGTGATGATGATGTCGAATTCGTCCTCGATCGCTGCGACGAAGTCCATCACCGTCAGGCTGTCCCATTCGAGATCGCCGGCAAAGCTGGTGGTCTCGGACAGCGCCACGCCTTTCTTGTTGAACGGCTCGATCTGGGCGGCGACGGTATCGAAGATTTCGGAGCGATCGGTCACGGGTTCGTCCCTGTTGTTCTTGGGTGCAGCCGCCGCCCTGCCAAGCAAATGCGGCGGCTTATGGGCGCGTCTATAGCAGCCCTTGCGCACGATACCATGCCGCGGTGGCGGCAAGGCCCTCCGGCGTCGGAACCTGGGGCCGCCACAGATCGGCGGGCGGTCGACGGGTCGAATCGATCACCCAATCCCGATGGCAGAAATAGGCGACGCGGTCCGGCGTCAGCTTGGCGCCCTTGCCGCGGACGAGCCGGTCGAGATGCGCGCCGGCCATCAGCAGCATGCGGGGCAAGGCAAGCGCCGCAACCCGCTTGCCCACTGCCGTGCCGATCGCGAGACCGAACGCCTTGTGGCTCCAGCCCCCTTCGGTGCCGTCATCTGCGTCGAGGCTCAGCCCTGGCGCATCGGTCACGGCGAGCGCCAGCAACAGCCGGGCGAGGTCGCCGACCTCGATCACCGACAATCGCCCGCCCGGCGGGAGCAGCGCGAGGCCGTGCTTCGCCAGCTTGAACAGTTCGAGCATCTCCATGTCGCCCGTCCCGTAGATGGCCGGCGGACGGACGACGCTCCAATCGAGCGAGGAGGCTTCGACCAGCGCTTCCCCCTCCGCCTTGGACCAGCCATAGGTCGACAATGCCGGCTCACGTGCGGCCAGCGACGAGACATGGACAAAGCGTCCAACGCCTTCCCGTCCGGCGGCGTCGAGCATGTTGCGGGTGCCATCGATATTGCCCGCGGCAAACCCGGCCTTGTCCGGCGCATTGACGACGCCGGCGACGTGAATGACCGCATTGGCGCCGTCGCACAGCCTCGCCAGCGCCGGAAGGTCGTGCAGGTCGCCCTTGACCCAGGCGATGCCGTCACGATGGGCCTGGTCCCGGCGGGTGAGGGCGCGAACCTGATGCCCGGCCGCCAGCGCCTCGGCGATCAGCCGCGATCCGACGAAACCGGTGCCCCCGGTTATGGCCAGCACGCTCACCTGAAGGTCCCCGTCACAACAGCGCCATATGGCTGCGATGGACCAGCGCCGATCGCGGGGCATAGCCGAGGATGGTGCCCAGGTCCTCGCTGCGCCGCCCGGTAATGCGGTGCGCATCGACATGGTCATATTCGGCGAGGCCGCGTGCCAGCTGCGTCCCGTCCGGTCCGGCGATCACGACCAGGTCGCCGCGCGCAAATCGTCCTTCGACGCGGGTCGCGCCGGCCGACAACAGGCTGCGACCCTGCCGCAATGCCTCGACCGCGCCGGCATCGATATGGATCGTGCCCTTGGCGGTCAGGCCGCCGCGCAGCCATGCCTTGCGCGCGCGGGCGCCCTGGCTGGCGACGAAGATCGTGCCGTGGCCGGTGGTGGCGAGTGCCTGGAGCGGATGATCGATCCGTCCGGTCGCGATCGCGAGATGGGCACCGGCGCTGGTCGCGATCCTGGCAGCCTCGATCTTCGAGACCATGCCGCCCGAGCCCATGCCCGAGGCGGAACCGCGATCGGCCATCGACTCGATCCGCGCGTCGAGCTTCTCGACCACCGGGATCATCACCGCGTCGGGATGGGTCGTCGGATTGCGGTCATACAGTCCGTCGACGTCGGACAGCAGGATCACCCCGTCCGCACCGGCCGCACTGGCGACGCGCGCGGCAAGCCGATCATTGTCGCCGAAGCGGATCTCCTCGGTGGCGACCGAGTCATTCTCGTTGATGACCGGCAGGACGCCCAGCTTCAGCAGCCGGTCGAGCGTTGCCGAGACGTTGAGGTAGCGGCGCCGGTCCTCGAGATCGTCGAGCGTGACCAGGATCTGCGCCGCCGTCAGCCCTTCGCCGTGCAGCAGCTCCGCCCAGACCCCCGACAGGGCGATCTGCCCGGTCGCCGCTGCCGCCTGCGCGTCCTCCAGGCTGGCGCGGCCCCCTTTCGGAAGCTTCAGTCGGCGTGCGCCAAGCGCGATCGCGCCGGACGACACGACGGCAACCTGCTGCCCGGCGCGGACCCGGCCGGCGATGTCCGCCACCAGGCCCTTCAGCCAGTCGCGGCGGACCTGACCGTCCGGATCGACCAGCAGCGCGGAGCCGACCTTCACGATCAGGCGTGCGCAGCGACCGGGCGAGAACGCGGTCATATCGACGGGGGCGAGGCGGGCGCTCATGGCGTCGCTCTTAGCGGGCAGGGGGATCGGACCCAAGCCCTAGACGAGCGAGTCCCTCTTGAGGTGCGTATAGGGCTGCTTGGCCAGTGCCTCGGCGAGCGTCACGCGGGTCGTCTGGTCGCCCGCGCGCACCTCGCCCAATTCGCCTGCGGTCAGCAGCACGATCGGCACCATCCGGACCGGAGAGACCGGCATGTCGTTGATCATGGTGGGGAAGTCAGGCGCAGGGCCGCCGATCAGGACACCCAGCGCATCGTCCGCGGTCACGAACCGCGACGGGACCTGCGAGGCGATCGGATGCGATTGCGATACGCCCGGCAATTCCATCGACAGCAGGCCGTCATAGCGATCCAGCATCGGGACGATGCCTTCGTTGGTCGCGACGATCCCGGCAATGTGGCTGAGCAGCGCGAACATCCAGCCGTCTCTGAGCGCGGTGATCTCCCCGGGCGTGCCCGCCTGCTCCGGCGGCAGGTCGGCGCACTGGACGAAGATCTCCATGCCATAGCCATTGGTGTCGCCCCCGTCGTCGAACGGATCGGACAGGCCGTCGGTCGCAAGCACGAGCGTGCCGTCCGCCCGGCGGACGATGCGATAGGCCTGCCGCGTCGTCGGCCATGCGGGACCGCCCGTGAACTGCGGACTGATCAGATGGGTGAGGACGTCCGATTCGACGGTTCCGACGCGCGACCAGAAGCGGGAGCGCGCCGCGAACGAGGCATCGAGCGCATCAGTGCCGGACGCTTGCGCCGCCGCCGACGGGGCAGGGGCGGCCTCCCGAGGCGACATCCCCAACCACCGTCGCAACTGCTCTCCCAGGTTCATCGGCGTCCTTTCCGCGAATCACTGCCGTTCAGGGAGTCAGGGTTGCTGCGAAATGCTTCAAATCGGCGACCATTCGAGCGTATCCTCGCCCTGATCGCCCTCGGGCACCTCGAGCGTGCTGACAGCGGGACCGATCTTTTCGAGCAATTCGTCGAGGACCCAGTCGATTCCGGTGCCCGCCGCGCCCGAGATCGGAATCACCTTCGCGCCGCTGGCATCCTCGAGTTCGGCCGACAGCGCGGCGATCAGTTCGTCGTCCAGCGTGTCGATTTTGTTGAGCGCGATGACGACTTCCTTGTCCTCCAGGCCGCCGCCATAGGCCTCCAGTTCGTCGCGAACGATGCGATAGCTCTCGGCGACGTCGACATCGTTGGCGTCGATCAGATGCAGCAGCACCCGGCATCGTTCGATATGTCCAAGGAACCGGTCGCCGACACCGGCGCCTTCGGCCGCGCCCGCGATGAGGCCGGGAATGTCCGCGACCACGAACTCGCGCTGCTTGTGGCGCACGACGCCCAGCTGGGGACGGGTGGTGGTGAACGCATAGGCGCCGACCTTCGCCTGGGCATTGGTGACGGCATTGATGAAGGTCGACTTGCCCGCATTGGGCAGGCCGACGAGCCCAGCATCGGCAAGCAGCTTCAGCCGCAGCCACACCCAGGCCTCTTCGCTGGGCCAGCCCGTGCCATGCTGGCGGGGCGCACGGTTGGTCGACGTCTTGTAGCTGGCGTTTCCACGCCCGCCATCGCCGCCGCGCATGAAAATCACCCGCTGCCCGACCTTGGTCAGGTCGACGAGCAGGCTGCGCTCCTCGTCGTCGGCCAGCACCTGGGTTCCCACCGGGACCTTGATCACCAGATCGTCGCCGCCGGCGCCGGTCCGGTTCGATCCCGATCCGCCATGTCCGCGCGGCGCCCGGAAATGCTGCGTGTAGCGAAAGTCGATCAGCGTATTGAGGCCGGCGACCGCCTCGAAGATGATGTCGCCACCCTTGCCGCCATTGCCGCCGTCGGGGCCGCCATATTCGACGAACTTTTCGCGGCGGAAGCTCACGGCTCCCGGGCCGCCGGAACCGGAGCGGACGAAGATCTTTGCCTGGTCGAGGAAATGCATCCCGCGCCCTTATAACAAGCGCTGCCGAAAGAGAACCTTCGTGCGTCGGCGTCGAGGGCTTGGCGGGTCAGGTCTCGCGGTGGAGGTGCGCGGTCGTCATCGCCTTGGTCGCCAGGTCGCGCGCGGTCTCGCGCGGCAGTCCCAGCGCCTTGGCCATCGGCGCGCCGAGCAGGGCGTCGCCCATCGCGGTCAGGACCAGCTGCAGCGTTTCCTCCTGCAGCGACAGGCCTTCGTGATCATGATCCTTGGCGATCATGTCGACCAGCTTCTGGATCGCCTCCAGGATCGGGTCGAGCACGTCCTGGTTGCCGTTCAGGATCATCCAGCTCGCCAGCGCGCCGGCCCCGCCCTTGTCGAACGCGTCGAAGGTCAGGTCCACGACCTCGCGCGGATTATGGTCGGCCCCGCGCGCGCGAAGGATCGCGTCGCCGATCCGCGCCGTCACGCCTTCGGCCAGTCGCGCCACCAGCGCCTTTTGCAGCCCCGCGGCCGACCCGAAATGATGCAGCAGATTGGCATGGGTCCGGCCGATCTTCGCGGCGACCGCCTTCAGCGTCACCGCCTGCGGTCCGTCCTCGAGCAGAAGCTGACGCGCGGCGTCGAGCGCAGCGTCGCGGGACTCCTCTGGGGACAAGCGGCGGCGTGGTGTTATTGACATTGGTGTAAGTAAAATCTAGGCCCCGGGTGTCACATGGACTTACTGGAGATTTCCCGTGGGGAAAGCAAAAACGCCAGCGGACCTGTCCATCACGCCGCGCGATCGCCGTTTCGGGCGACGGTCGCGGCAGGACCGCTGGTGGCTGGGCGGCGACCCGGTCGCCACCGCCTTCTACAATGCGCTGTCGGTCACCTTTCCCAAGGGCGAGGCCTTCTTCATCGAATCGGTGAAGGCGTTTCGCGACGGCACCCCCGACCGGCTCGGTCGCGAGATCCGCGCCTTCACCCAGCAGGAGGTGATGCACAGCCGCGAGCATGTCGCGTTCAATCGCCGGGTCGTCGATGCGGGATATGACGTGTCGCGGCTGGAGGCGAGGGTCGATCAGGTGCTGGCGCTCGCCGCTTCGCGTCCCCCGATCGTCAGCCTGGCGGCGACGATGGCGCTTGAACATTATACCGCGATCTTCGCAGGCGAGATCCTGCGCGATCCGCGCCAGCTGAAGGGCGCGGATGCCGAGAGTGCCGCCATGTGGCGATGGCATGCGATCGAGGAGATCGAGCACAAGGGCGTCGCCTACGACACCTGGATGCACGCGACGCGAAACTGGTCGCGGTGGAAGCGGTGGAGGGTCAAGTCGCTGCTGATGCTGGTGATCACCGGCGATTTCTGGAAGCACCGGATCGAAGGCGCACTCGACCTGTTGCGGCAGGACGGCATTAGCGGGCCACGGGCCTGGGCGGCGCTGTTCTGGTATCTGACGGTGCGTCCCGGCCTGTTGCGCAGGATCGTGCCAGGCTGGATCGCCTATTTCCTGCCGGGCTTTCACCCGTGGAACCATGACCAGCGCGCGCTGATCGACAAGGCGGAAAGCGACTATGAGGCTGCGCGCCTGGCGACGGCGGCGTGAGTCGATGAAATGATGCGATCCTCACGCCCTGTGGAGAGGCGGGGCGTGAGGATCTGGCGCGGCTCAGGCCGCCATTTGCGGTCGCGGGTCGCCGTCGGCTGCGTCTTCGCACAGGTCGAGTTCGAACAGCGCGCAGGCGGTCTTCGCGCCCCGCGCGCGCGAGTCGCGCTCGACGATTCGGCCAGTGGGGCGGAAGCCCAGCTTGCGCAGCACCCGGCCCGAAGCGGGGTTGTCGAGGAAGTGGCCGGACACCAGCCGCTTCATCCGCAGCGTATCGCGCGCCAGGCTGACCACGCCCTGCGCCGCTTCGGTCGCATAGCCGCGGCCCCAGGCATCCGGGGTCAGCCAATAGCCGAGTTCGGTCTCGCCATCCTCGTCGGTGCCGAGTCCGACGCCGCCGACCAGTCGGGTTGCCCCGCGATCATGCGCGAAGATCAGGAAGAAGGCATCGGCCTGGTCGCGCGGCACGCCCAGGAAATCCTCCGCATCCAGCTCCGAATAGGGCCAGGGGGCGGTGGCGAGCTTCGAGCACACCTCCCAGTGATTGATCGCGCGCGCCAGTTCGGGCGCGTCCTCGATCCAGCCGGGGCGCAACGTCAATCTTTCCGTACGCGCGAACATGACCACTCTCCTCAATTCGGTGCCCTTGCCGCGATCAGATGACGCGGTTGAGACACGCAGGGGAGGGAGCACGAAAAAAGGGAGCCGGGGCGACCCGTCTCCCTTGTTCGTCTGGTCCGCATCGGACCCGGGTCACCCTGGTGGGCAACCCGGCTGGTTACCCGATGTTATTCGGCAGCTTCCGCAATCATGTCTACCGAGCAGAACTTGCGGCCAAGCTTGCCCTGCTTGAACGACACGCGGCCGTCGGTAAGCGCGAACAGCGTATGGTCCTTGCCCATGCCCACGTTCACGCCCGGATACACCTTGGTACCGCGCTGACGGACGATGATGTTGCCTGCGACGACGGCTTCGCCGCCGAACTTCTTCACGCCAAGGCGGCGGCCAGCGGAGTCGCGACCGTTACGCGAAGAGCCGCCTGCTTTCTTATGTGCCATTGCCTATGCTCCTCGTATCTCGATTACGCTTCAGCGGCCGGGGTCGCGCCCTCGGCTGCAGCGGCCTTCGCCTTCGGCGCGGCCTTCTTCTTCTCGTCCTGGCCACCGATCGCGGTGATCTTCAGGATGGTGTGCTGCTGGCGATGGCCGTTGCGGCGGCGGTAATTGTGCCGGCGACGCTTCTTGAAGACGATGACCTTCTCGCCCTTCGCCTGGGCGATGATCTCGGCCGACACCGTCAGGCCGTCGGTCGGCTTCAGGTCCGAACCTTCGCCAGCGAGCAGCACGTCGCCCAGCGTGACCGTCGAACCGGCCTCACCGTCGAGCTTCTCGACAACAATCTTGTCTCCTGCGGCAACGCGATACTGCTTGCCGCCCGTGCGCACGATAGCGAACATGGCTCTCTTCTCTAACCAAATGCATGTGCCCGCCAGGAACTTGCCCCGGCAGGAGGAAGGGCGCAGCTATGCCAAGGCCCCGGCGAAGTCAACTAAAAGGTGAACGTTTCGCGGATAAATCGAAGCATCGATCCGCGACTCGGCACCGATCGGGTGATCAGTGCCGATGTCCCGGTTTCAGTCGATAGCGACCCGCTTCATAGGAGTCGAACATGCCGTCGATCGCGGGATGATCGATCGGCTCCTCGCTGTCGTCCGCTTCCAGATTCTGCTGGCTGACATAGGCGACGTAGCTGGAGTCGTCATTCTCCGCGAGCAGGTGATAGAAGGGCTGATCCTTGCGCGGACGAATGTCCTCCGGAATCGCCTCGTACCATTCGTCGCTGTTGGCGAAGACCGGATCGACGTCGAAGATCACGCCGCGAAAGTCGAAATGGCGGTGGCGCACCACATCGCCCAGCGCGAAACGTGCGACGGCGACCTGGGGCATCACGACCCCGCCATCGACGGGGTTCTGGGGGATTGCGCGTGTGTTCATGGGCTCAATCTAGGAAGTCGGCGGCAACACGCAAGGAGGGGCTTGCAGCCGTCGAACGACTCGTCTAGAGGCCGCCCCTTCACAGCGACCGGCGCGCTGCTCCAACCGGGTTGGAACAGGGCGCTGCGCCTCAGCGGAGAGGTGCCGGAGTGGTCGATCGGGGCGGTCTCGAAAACCGTTGTGGGTGCAAGCTCACCGTGGGTTCGAATCCCACCCTCTCCGCCAGTGGCCTTTGATTGCTTTGCATTTCCCAACGAAATCTCAGCGCGGCCATAATTTCGGTCATCATGGTGACGAAGGTTCGGACCGGACCCGGGCGCACCCGCGAGCCCTTCCGCAAGGCTTATAAGTAAGGGGCTGTGATCCCCGCGCCAGGCAGCGCAGCAGGGGAAGCCGGCCGCAGTCGCGGCCGGCCTCGAGGCCGCCATCAATATCGGGCGTCGCGCCGGCCGATCAACCCGCGACGCGGACGGCGCGCAGTGCCTCCAGCGGACGCGCGTCGATCCAGTCGGCCACCTCGAACTGCTCCGGGATGAAGCTCCAGCGGTGGAGGAAGTCGGTGAAGTCCTGGATCGCCGCGACCGACTGTTCGGCCAGGTCGGTCTTCAGCCGCGTCTGCGCGTCCTCGCCATAGGCGACCGAGACCCAATATTCGCTCGAATTGGTCTCGCGCGCGAGGTAGCGGCGAACCTCCGACGGATGATCCTGCGCCCAGGCCTCGGCACGCAGCACCTGGTCGAGGATGGTGACCGCGGCATCGAAATGATGGTCGATCAGGTGACCGTCGACCGCCAGCGTCCGCGGGGTGCCGTTGTTCGATCGCACCAGCGGATCGGGATGCGCGCCGGTGTCGATCACCGTGGTCAGCCCGAACTGGTTGGCGACCTGTGCCCCGTGCGCGCCCTTGAGGAAGATCGCATCGACCTCGCCGCGCAGCAGCGCGATCAGCTCGGCATTGTTCGCCCGGCCGCGGCTGGCGCTGCGCCCGCTCCACGCGACCGTGCCGGCGCCGTTGTCGGCGGCGGCGTCGCTGTAATGGCTCTCGATCGTCTGATCGACCAGCTCGACATCGCCGACCTCGAGCCCTTCGAGCCGCAGCGCATTTTCCAGCGCGCGCAGCGCCTGGGCGCGGGTGAAGTCGATCTCGACATGCCGCCAGTCGGGCAGGCCGAAGCGGCGGCCCTTCAGGTCGCGGACGCTGGTGATGCCCGAGTCCGGACTGGCGAGGATCAGCTGCGTCTCGTCCGCCCAGCTCAGGCCGATCAGCCGCGTATCGCGGCCGCGCGACCGGGCGCTGATCGCGGGGATGTTGCCGCCGTGGCGCACCGAATTGCGCAGCGTGTGGCTGAAATGCGATTCCCTTGTGGCGAAGTCGTTGGACTCCAGGATCGAGGACAGACTGGTCCCCCGGATGCGGAACGCTTCCTCCAGCCAGCCCTGCTGGATGGCGATGCCCAGCCCGGTCGGAACCGGGCAGCGGGTATACCAGAGCGTGTCGAGATGATCGGCCATGATGCGGCTCCCTTATTCGGCTGCGAGGATTTCGGGGTGGGGCGCGGCGGCGCCGATCGCCGGGCGCGAAAGCCCCAGATGATCGCGCAGCGTGCTGCCCTCATAGTCGGTGCGGAACAGGCCGCGGCGCTGGAGCTCGGGAACGACCAGGTCGACGAACTCGGTCAGCGAGCTGGGCAACAGCGGCGGGATCAGGTTGAACCCGTCGGCGGCGCCGCGTTCGAACCAGTCCTGGATCTGGTCGGCGATCTCGACCGGCGTACCGATCACCACCCGGTGCCCGCGCACCGCGTTGAACCGCAGGAACAGCTGGCGGATCGTCAGCTTCTCGCGCCGCGCCAGCTCGGTCAGCTGTCGCCAGCGGCCCTTGCCATTCTCCGGCTCGGGCAGGTCGGGTAGGGGCCCGTCGAGCGGATAGCCGCTGACATCCTGCCCCATCAGGTTGAGCTCGCCCGAGAAATCGACCGCGTCTTCCAGCGCGGCGAACTTGTCCTGCGCCTCCTGCCGGCTGGTGCCGATCGCGAAGGACAGGCCGGGCATCACCTTCAGCGCGTCGGGGTGCCGGCCATATTTCGTCATGCGCCCCTTCACATCGGCATAGAAACGCTGCGCCTCCTCGATGAACTGGGCGGCGGCATAGATCATCTCGGCATATTTGGCGGCGAAGTCGCGGCCGACTTCGGAATTGCCGGCCTGCGCGAAGACGGGATGGCCCTGCACCGGACGCGCCGTGTCGAGCACGGTGCTCAGGTGGAAATATCTGCCGTCATGGCGCACCGGATGGACGTCGTTTGGGTCGAGATAGATGCCGCTGTCCTGGTCGGCATGTTCGAACGCGTCGTCTTCCCAGCTGTCCCACAGCGCCCGGGCGACATCGACGAACTCCGACGCGCGGGCATAGCGCTCGCCATGGGTAAGGGGTTGGTCGATGCCGAAGCTTTTGGCGGCGCCATCGCCGAGCGACGAGACTATGTTCCAGCCGACACGTCCCTGGCTGATATGGTCGAGCGCGGCGAAGCGGCGCGCCAGCGAATAGGGATGGTCGAAATTGGTGTTGACCGTCGCCACCAGACCGATCTTGCTGGTCACGGCCGCGAGTGCGGCGACCAGCGTCAGCGGTTCGAAATCGAGAAAGGCGTGGCGCCGCTCGATCCCCTTGGTGCTGTCGCCCGCCTGGCCGACGAAATCGGCGAAGAAGGCGGTGTCGAGCTTGCCGCGCTCGGCGGTCTTCACCAGCTCGGCCCAATAGTCGAAATCGGGCCGGCCGCTCCTGGCGGATCCCGGCTGGCGCCAGGCGCCCGGATGATGGCCGTGGCGCGTGAGAAAGACGCCGAGCGCGAGGTGACGTTTCCTGGCGGTCATCGGCTTACTCCGCCGCCTGAGCGGTCGCGTCGGCGTAACGGATCTCGCCCTCGTCGGTGACATGCGCGTCGGCGGGCACCAGCTTGCCCATCTTCCATTGTTGCTCGAGGACGCCGGGGCCGAAGGGCCTGGAGCCGCCCAGCGCCGCGCTCAGGATCTGGAACTGTGCGCCTTCCTCCAGCAGGACGATGGTGTTGACGAGATCGCGCAGCCCCTGCCGGCTCCATACGGTCGCGCCGCCGTTCGCCTCGACGATGCCGGGCACCTGATGGTCCTGCTCGATCGCCTCCAGGATGAAGTCGACCTCCTTCTGGCGCCGGTTGATGTAGACCGGAAGCTCGGCCGAGAATCGGAAACGGCGGTTGGGAACATAGAGCAGCGGCAGCGCCGCATGCGCCTGCGAATAGGCGCCGAGATGCGGGGTGTGGATGTGGCTGATCGCCTGCACCCCGTCATGCGTCCTGAACAGCTTCAGATAGCGCGCAGCGCCGCCCGGCGGGTTGCTCCACAGGCTGTTGCCGTCGAAATCGATCACCGCCGTCTGCGGCTTGTCGGGATCCTCCTCCCACAGGCCGAGATAGTTGAGCGTGATGATCTTGTCCTCGCCGGGAATGCGGACGGCGAAGAACAGCGTGCCGCTGGCCGACAGGGTGCGGGTCTCGCGCAGCAGGCGAAAGGCGCGTCGCGCCTCGCTCTCGGTCCTGGCGATGAAGGCGATGGCTTCGGGGGACAGCGTCTGGGACATGGCAAATGCTCCTTCAGGCAGGTTCGGGAATGCGGGCATTGAGCGCGATGGCGGCCTCGAGCGGGCGCGGGTCGACCCAGTCGGCCAGCGCGAAATCGGCATCGAGGAAGCCGTGGGTGAAGAGGAATTTCTTCTGCTGCTCGAACAGCGCGAGCCGCTCCGGATCGAGCGTGGGATGCAGGCCCTCGTGCAGCCGGGCATAGGCCTGGTCGACCGCGGCGGCGCTGCCGTCGGTCTCGAACGCCAGGATCTCGCGCAGTTTGTCGGGTTGCGCCGCGACCCGGTCGGCGGCGCGCAGCGTCACCGCCAGGAAGCGAACCAGCAGGTCGAAATGGTCGTCCAGCAGCGACTGGTGGACGGTGATCGGTCGCGGCGTCCCGTTGTTCACGCGAAAGCGGCGATCGGGCAGGGCGTCGATGTCGACGGCAACGACCAGCCCTTCCTCGCGCGCCTGGTCGAGCGCGGCGGCGCCCTTGACGTAGATCGCATCGACCCTGCCCTCGGCCAGTTGCCGGATCGGCCAGAGCCGCCCCACGCCCGATCGGCGCGGACCCAGGTCGCGTCCGGCACCGCCGATGTTGCGCAGCACATCCTCGGTCTCGACCAGATCGACATCGTCCAGCGTCAGCCCGGCGGAGGCGAGCGCGCCCTTGTACCCGGCCAGCAGCATGCCGCGGGCAATGCTGGTGCCGCGGACATGATCGGGCACGTCGTTGCGGCTCCAGCCCGGCAGCGCAAGGCGCCGGCCCTTCAGGTCGGCCGCGCTACGGATGCCGGTGTCGGGGCGGGTCAGGATCAGCTGGCTTTCCTCGATCCAGGTGAGCCCGACCAGCCGGGTCGGCTCGCCCTGCGCGCGCGCGGCGATCGAGAGCATGTTGCCGCCCTCGCGGATCAGCGTCGGCAGGCGGTGGTCATAATGGTGGCGGCCAAGCTCGGAGCCCGATTCCTGCAGCGTCCTCAGCGCGATGCCGTCCGCGGCGAAGGCCTCGGTCAGCCAGCCGAGCTTGTAGGCGATGCCGGTCGCGGTCGGGACCGGGCAGCGTGTGAACCAGATTTCGTCGAGTGCCGGCACCGCGTCCTCCTCCGCATCGAAGCTGTCGGAGGAAGGAGCAAGGGGCGTGCCAATCGGGCCTGGGAGAGGGGCGCGGGCCGGCGCCCGCTCGGGCCGGGAAGATCTGCGCCATAATCAACAGGGGGCATGTGCGGTTTTCACCGCGCCCGCGTCAGATCAGGCCGAAATTCTTGAGGTGCGTACGCACGACATTGCGCGTGACGCCCAGCGCCGCGGCGGTCTTGATCTGGTTCGCGCCGTTGCGCTGGAAGGCCTCGGTCACCGCCGCGCTGACCAGGCGATCGAGCAACGCATCATGGCTGCCGTCGAGCAGACGGTTCACCAGCGGGCGCACCATGTCCTCCAGGTCCGCGGGCAGGCTCGTCGGCTGCCCGACCATGTCGGTCCGTCGCGCACTTGGCTGATGCTCGGGCAGGCCCAGGTCGTCGATCTGGATCAGCCCGTCGGTGCAGACCAGGGTGGCGCGATAGATCGCATTCTCCAGCTCGCGGATATTGCCGGGCCAGTCATAGCCATAGAGCGCCTCTTCGGCGGTCGGGCTCAGATCGAGCCTGCGCGGCCGGATCTTGTCGCCATAGACCTGGAGGAAATGGCGGGCGAGCGGCAGGATGTCCGCGCGGCGTTCGCGCAGCGGCAACAGCGGCAGCGTGACGACCTGAAGCCGGTAGAAGAGGTCGGCGCGAAACCCGCCCTGGGCGACGGCATCGTGCAGGTCGACATTGGTTGCCGCCACCACCCTGACGTTCAGCGGCCGCGCGGTGCGTGAGCCGAGCCGGACCACCTCGCGTTCCTGAAGCACGCGGAGCAGCTTCACCTGCAGCGACAGCGGCAGGTCGCCGATCTCGTCGAGGAACAATGTGCCGCCATCGGCCGCCTCGAACCATCCGGGGCGGGCGGCATGGGCGCCGGTATAGGCGCCCTTCTCATAACCGAACAATTCGCCCTCGATCAGCGTCTCGGAAAAGGCGCCGCAATTCACCGCCAGGAACGGCCCGTCCGCCCGGTCGCTGAGCGAGTGGACATAGCGCGCGACGAGTTCCTTGCCGGTGCCGGTTTCCCCGATGACGAGGATGTTGGCGTCGCTGGGCGCGGTCTTCTCGATCAGGGGCATCAGCGCGCGGGAGCGCGGGTCGGAAAAGATGAAGGCACGGGCGCGGGCGCCGACCGAATGATGTTTCTGCGAATCGAACGCCAGCACCGAGCGTCCGTTCGCCTGGTGCGCCGCGAGCCCGACATCGGCGCGCGGGCTCGATTCATCCTGTGCGATCATGGCCATGGGTTCCTCCCGAACAGGCGCCCGCAGCGTAACAGAACATATCCTATCGAGTCAGTAGGAAATAAAATACCCGCCAAAGCTGAGCTATCAGGCCTCCAGTGCCTGTGACGCGACACGGTCCGCGCGACGGCGCAAGGCGGCCTGGAGCGGCCGGGGATCGATCCAGCGCGCGACATCGACGCGCTCGTTCAGGAACCCGTGCGACCAGAGGAAATTCGCCTGGGAGTCCAGCATCGCCACGCGATCCTCCGACAGGTCGGGGTGCAGCGAGCGATGATAATCGTCGCGATAGGCCGCATCGACACCGGCGACGGTCGACAGCGTCTCGCGGGCGAGGATGTGGCGCAGCTCCGCGCGGTTGTTCGATGCCCAGTCGGCGGCGCGAAGCGTCTGGTCGAGATAGCGGACGACCAGGTCGAAATGATCCGCGATCATATGCTCGTGAACCGTGATCGGTCGCGGCGTGCCGTTGTTCACCCGGGTCAGCCGGCTGGGATAGGCGTCGAGGTCCAGGCCGACGGTCATGCCCAGCCGCGCGGCGGCTTCCGCACCGGCCGCCCCCTTCACATAGACTGCATCGACCCGGCCCGCGGCGAGCCATTCCAGGCCCAGCCACAGCCGCTTCATGCCCTGGATGCTGGGCTGTTCGACCGGCGGCGCGGGAACGTCGACCAGCCGGATATCGTCGAGCGTCAGGCCTCCCAGCGCCAGCGCGCTTTCGATCCCGTGCAGCGCCATGCCGCGGGCGATGCTCTCGCCGCGGGTGCGCGCGAAGCCGGGCAGGGCGAAGCGCAGGCCCTTCAGGTCCGATGCGCCCAGGATGCAGGTGTCGGGACGGACGATGATCGCCTGATGCTCGTCGATCCAGGTCAGGCCGATCACGCGGGTGGGTGCCCCCAGGGCCCGGGCGGCGAGCGCCTGGATGTTGCCGCCTTCGCGGAACAGGAATCGCGCCTGCTGCTCGGGGTTGGCCGCGACCAGGTCGAGCCCGATCTCGCGCACCCGCCTGATCGCGATCGCATCGGCCGCGAATGCCTCTTCCATCCAGCCAAGCGCCCAGGCCACGCCCGATGCCGAGGGAACGGGGCATCGCGTGATCCAGATGCAATCGGGGACTTCGGCCATCGGTTCGGGCTCCTTGAACGGCGATGCGAGCCAGCAAGGGACATGCCAATTCGGCCGCGCCGGGACAATGCGAAACGGCCGCTGGGATTCGCGCAATCCGCCCCGCGCGCTGCTGCAAACTGCGCAGCGACGGGGCGCAAGGCCGCGTCCGCGCCTGTTTTTCGGTAAGGATCGCGCTTGGCACGCGAAGTGCAACCGGAACGCCGGAACAACGCCGTAACAAGGAGTTTCGCGTGGCCAAGGCAACGTCATGGCGCCCCTGGGCAATCGGCATTTTCGTGGTGGCGCTGATCGGCGTCGCGATCGCCTTCCAGTTCCGCGGACCTGTCCAGGCCGGCGGCGCGAAGGTCGTCAACATCGCCGGCATCGCCTATCCCTATCAGGGCGGCCAGGCCTATAACGGCCTGACCGGCGTGGTGATCAGGCAGGGCTGGCTGAAGGACGAGCTTGCCAGGCGCGGCGTCGAGCTGGTGTTCACCCCGGTGCCCACCGCGGTGGGCGGCCCGATGATCAACGAGGGCTTTTCGGGCAAGCGGATCGACTTCGCTTCCTATGGCGATTTTCCCGCGATCATCGCGGTCTCCGGCGGTGTCCCGCTCAAGCTGGTCGCGCCGCTGGGCCAGGGGCAGAACAGCTATCTGGTCGTTCGCAACGGTCTCGCCGCAAGCAGCATTGCCGACCTGAAGGGCAGGAAGATCGCGCTGCACCGCGGTCGCCCATGGGAGCTGCCCTTCTCGAAGCTGGTCGATGCCAACGGACTGAAGCTCGGCGACTTCCAGATCGTCAACATCAATCCTTCGGCGACTGCTGCCGCGCTTGCCTCGGGCAGCATCGATGCGGCCTTTCTGCTGTCCGACGGACTGCTCCTCGAACAACAGGGTGCGGGCAGGGTGATCTGGTCGACCAAGGAGGCGCCCGCCGACTGGCGGATGCGCGCCGAACTGTTCGCGCGCGGTGGCTTCGTCGACGAGAATCCGGAGCTGACCCAATTGGTGGTCGACGCGTTCATTCGCGCCGCCGCGTGGTCGGCGCGCGAGGAAAATCGCCAGCAGGTGACCCGGGATGCCGCGCGCGGATCGATGCCGGTCGAGATCGTCGCCAGGGACTATGAGGAGTCGGGCATTACCTGGCGCGACCGCTTCTCGCCGCTGTTCACGCCCAATGTCGCCGGCCATTACCGCTCGGTCGCCGCCTATGCCCATGATCGCGGACTGGTGCGCAGCAAGGTGGATGCCGACGCGCTGCTCGATACGCGCTTCGTCGAGCAGTCGCTGCGCACGCTGAAGCTGGAGGGATATTGGAAACCGGCGGGCGAGGGCGCGCAGGCGTCCCGGCCTCAGGGGCCGCGGTCCTGATGGCGCGCGCGACACTTCCCCCGCCGGCGTCCGGCATCGGACGCCATGGCCGGCTTTCTGCCGTCATTGCCCCGCTGGCGCTGATCGCGCTGTGGCAGATCGCCTGTCTTTCCGGCCTGTTCCCGCCGCAGGTGCTGGTGCCGCCCAGCGAGGTCCTGGCCGCCCTGGTATCGCTTGCGAAGAGCGGCGAGCTCCAGCGGCACATCGCCGACAGCATGTTCCGGCTGGGCTTCGGCTTTGCCATCGGCGCGCTCGCCGGGCTCGTCTTCGGGACGACGATCGCGCTCTCGCGGCTGGCGGAGGCGGCGTTGAGCCCCTTCTTCCTGGCATTGTGGCAGGTGCCGGTGATCGCGTTCGTGCCCGTGCTGGTCGTCTTTCTCGGCATCGACGAGCCGTTCAAGATCGCCATCGTCATCCTGGCGGCCTTTTTCCCCGTTGCGCTGGCAACCTTCGACGGGGTGCGCGGTGTGCCCCGGGCATGGTTCGAGGTGGCGCGCGTCTATCGCACGCGGCTGCCCGACCTGATCTGGCGCATCATCGTCCCCGCCACGGTGCCCGCGGTGCTGACCGGGCTTCGCGTCGGGCTGACCCGCGCCTGGGTCGTGCTGGTCGCCGCCGAGCTGCTCGCGGCCGACAGCGGCATCGGCCAGATGATGGAGATGGGGCGGCAGATGTTCCGCATCGATGTCGTGCTGGCCGGCGTCGTCATCAGCGGACTGATCGGCTTCGCGCTGGATCGCGGCGTCAAGGCGATTGAGCGCCGCGCAACCCGATGGAAAACCGCATGACGCTGCTGCTCTCCCGCCGCTGGATCCGCCTCGCCATCGGGCTGGTCGTGCCGGCGATCGCGCTGACCTGGTGGCAGGTCCAGGCGTCGCAGGGCGGCGCCAACGCTATCGCCTTCGCGCCGCTCCAGTCGATCGGGGCCGCCGCCTGGGACCTGACCGCGAATGGCACGCTCGTCAGCGATATGATCGCCACCCTGTCGCGCAGCCTAACCGGCCTGGCGATCGGCGGCACTCTCGGCATCGCCGTCGGCGTCGCGATGGCGATCTGGGGACCGCTCGACCGCCTACTGGGGCCGTTGCTCAACGCCATCCGCCAGGTGCCGCTGATCGGCTGGCTGCCGCTGTTCGGCCTGTGGTTCGGGACGGGGCAGGGATCGGAGCTGATCATCGTCAGCATCTCCGCCTTCTTCCCGACGATGCTCAACAGCTATGAGGGCGTCGCGCATGTCGAGCACCGCTATCTCGAGGTCGGTCGCATCTATGGCTTCACCCCGTGGCAGCGCTTTCGCCTGATCCTGCTGCCGGCGGCGATGCCGCTGATCCTCACCGGCCTGACCCAGGCGCTCGCCTTTGCCTGGATCACCTCGATCGCGACCGAGATCCTGCTCGGCGTCGGCGGCGGGCTGGGCGTCACCATGCAGCTCGCCCAGACCCAGCAGCGCCTCGACATCATCCTGGTGGCCATCATCGCCACGGCAATGCTCGGCTTCGCGATCAACCAGCTGTTCCGCGCCGCCCGCGCCCATCTGCTGCGATGGCAGCCCCTTTCGATCTGAAGCGGAGAGTCCCCATGTACGTGGAAGCCCTGTCACGCGCCAAAGCGACCCCCACCACGCCCGCCGGCGGCGCGCTGAGCGTGCGCGACCTCAACAAGAGTTTCACCATCGGCGGCACGCCGCGGCCGGTGCTCGAAGGCATCAACCTCGACGTCAGGCCGGGCGAGTTCATCAGCATCGTCGGTGCCTCGGGCTGCGGCAAGTCGACGCTGCTGCGGCTGATCGTCGGGCTCGATGCCGAATATGGCGGCGAGATCCGGCTGGACGGCGAGCGGGTGGCGACGACCAGTCTGGACCGCGGCATCGTCTTCCAGGATCACCGGCTCTTCCCCTGGATGACGCTGGAACAGAATATCGAGCTGGCGCTGCTCAACACGGGCACGCCGAAGGAGCGGCGCGCCCGGATCGTCGCCGACCATATCGCGCTGGTGAATCTCGACGGTTTCGAAAAGGCCTATCCGCATCAGCTGTCGGGCGGCATGGCGCAGCGCGCGGCGATCGCCCGCGCGCTGGTGACCGAGCCCAAGCTGCTGCTGCTCGACGAACCGCTGGGCGCGCTCGATGCGCTCACCCGGGTCCATGTCCAGAGCGAGCTCCAGCGCATCTGGATGGCCGAGCGCTCGACCATGATCATGGTGACCCATGACGTCGAGGAAGCGCTGTATCTCGGCGACCGCGTGGTGATCATGGCGCCCAATCCCGGCCGCATCCGCCGCATCGTCAACGTCGACCTGCCGCACCCGCGCGATCGCAGCGCGCCGCTGCTGCACCGGCTGAAGGACGAGATCCTGGCCGAGCTGACCGCGACGCCGGCCGATCCCGCCAACCTGATCCGCCTGCCGGCGCGGGAGGAGCGCTGATGCCGCGCCAGGCCGCCTATCCGGTCGAACCGCTGTTCGTCGACCGCTGGTCCCCGCGCAGCTTCACCGGCGAGCCGGTGCCCGACGCCGTGCTCCAGACCGCGTTCGAGGCGGCGCGCTGGGCGCCGTCGGCGTCCAACGTCCAACCCTGGCGCTTCCTGGTCGCGCGCCAGGGCGATGCGAATTGGGACGGCTTCGTTGGTCTGCTCGCGGCACGCAACGCGCTCTGGGCAAGTCGCGCGTCCGCGCTGATCGTCATCCTGTCCGATCGCTATGTAGAGCGGCGCGGCGAGGTGGTCGCGAACAGCTCGCACAGCTTCGACACCGGCGCTGCCTGGACCAATTTCGCGCATCAGGCGCTGCTGCTCGGCTGGCACACCCATGGCATCGGCGGGTTCGACCGGGATGCCGCGCGCGAGCTGCTCGAGGTACCCGACGGGTTCGCGGTCGAGACGATGGTCGCGCTCGGCCGGATCGGCGGCCTCGACACGCTCCATGCCGATTTTCACGCATCCGAGACCCCCAATGGCCGGCGCCCCCTGAGCGAGTCCGTCTTCGCCGGCCGCCTGGGCCATCCTGCATTCGACGACGAAAGGACCGCGGCATGAGCGTCAGCACCTATTGGCGGATCGATCCCGCGGCCGACCCCTCCCGTTCGGAGCCCGGCGCGCGGCGTGGCGGTCTGTTCCGCGACGTCCGCCCGGCCACGATCAACCGCTATGACTATTATGCGCAGATCGCGCAGGCGGCGGCGCAGACGGCGTTCGACGGCCTGTTCATCGCCTATCGACCCGACTGCGACGACAGCCGCATCCTCGCCGCAGCGATCGCGCGCGAGACGCCCCGCCTCGCGCTGATCCCCGAATTCCCGTCATCCTCGGGATCGGCGGTCTATGCCGCCAAGCAGGCGGTAAGCTTCCGGCGCGCGACGCACGAGCGGCTGGGCTGGGCGATCGCCCCGTCCGGCGACGACCGGGACCTGGCTCGAACCGAGGAATTCCTGGCTGTAGCGCGGGGCGTGCACAGCCAGCATCCCTTCTCCTTCGCCGGCGATCATTTCGAGGTGCAGGGCGGTGGCTTCGAGGCGCCCCTGAACCGGGTGCGCGCGCCGCAGGTCTTCCTCCAGGGCGACAGCGAGGAGTCGCTGGCGCTTTCGGCCCGCGCGGCGGATGTCCACCTCTTCGCCGCCGCCCCGATCGATTCGCTGCGCCATGCCGTCGAGGCACTGGATGCCGCCAGCCTGAGTGCGGGACGAACGGTCGGCTTCGGCCTGATCCAGCCGATCCTCGCGCGCGAGGATGACGACGAGGCCCGGCGCGACGCCGAGCGGCTGGGCCTGGGCCCCGACGCGCTGGTCGGGACCTATGATGCGGTCGCCGACCGCCTGGCGCAGCTCGCCGCGCTCGGCATCGGCCACCTCGTGCTGACCGCGCCATCGTCGCTGGAGGAGGCCTATCGGACCGGCCAGCACGTCCTGCCGCGCCTGCGCGCGCGCACCGATCCGGCCCGCGCCGCCGCCTGAAGGGAGAGTTTCATGTCGATCGATTTCTACTGGCGCCTGCCGACCCATGGCTGTCACGCCAGCCTGCGCCACAGCGCCTATGACCGCGGCGACTGGTCGCCGCTTCGGCCGGGCAACGTCGCGCCGGGCCTGGACCGCGACGGCGAGGATGACGGCCATCGCTATATCGATCATCTCGCCGAGATCGCCCGCGCCGCCGAAAGCGCCGGGTTCATCGGCGGGCTGATCCCGTCCTTTCCCAATACCGACGATCCCTGGGTGATCTCGCCATTACTTGCACGTGCAACCAAGGCGTTCCGGTTCATGATCGCGTTCCAGCCGGGATTCCTCGATCCGGTCCACGCCGCGCGCATGTCGGCCAGCCTGCAGCGCGCGACCGGCGGACGCACTGTTTTCAACATCATAACCGGTGGTGGCGGCCCGTCCCAGCTCTGGTGGGGCGACGGTTTCGGTCATGATGATCGCTACGGACGGACCACCGAATTCCTCGACGTGTTCAAGGGCGTCTGGAAGGCTGAGGATTTTTCCTATGACGGCCGATTCTACCGGGTGCAGGACGAGGGACTCTCACCGCTGCTCGCGGCGGAGGACCTGCCCGAGATCTGGTTCTCCGGATCGTCGGACGCGGCGCTGCAATCGGCGGCGAAGCATGCCGACTATTACCTCTCCTGGCTGGAACCGTTCGACCAACTCGCCGACAAGTTCGCGCGCGTGAAGGCGCGCACCGCCGCGCTAGGCGGGGAGCAGAAATGCGCCGTGCGCGTCGATCTCGTGGCACGCCCGACCGAGGAAGAGGCGTGGCGCGAGGTTCGGGCGGGCTTCGAGAATCTGAGCGACGAACGCCGCCGCGCCAGCAGGGCCGGGCCGACCGATTCCGTTGGCGCCGCGCGCCAGCAGGCGCTGAAGCCCGGCGAAGCGCGATATTATGACGACCTGATCGTCGCGTCGAACCTGTGGGGCGGGTTCAGCCTGCTGCGCGGCGGACCCGCGCTCGGCATCGTCGGCAGCTACGAACAGTGCGCCGCACGGCTCGACGAGCTGATCGCCCGCGGCGCCGACGCCTTCATCCTTGCCGGCACGCCGCATCTGGAGGAAGCGTGGCGCGTGGGCGAGGAGGTGCTGCCGCTGCTCGGACGAAGCGCGCAGAGCCTGCTGCAGGCCGCCGAGTAACAAGAAAAAAGGGGGCGCCCGCGGGATCCCGCGGGCGCCCCCTTTTCGTGTCAGAACCGCACGATCAGCGAGGCGCCATAGGTGCGCGGATCGCCCCATTGCACCGTGTCGCCGGTGATGCCCTGCACCGGATTGTTCTGCGGCAGCGCGTGGTTGCGATAGTCGGTGTCGAGCAGGTTGTTGGCGAACGCGGACAGGGTGTAGCGATCGTCGGCCGAGGTGAAGCTGATCCGCGCATTGGCGATCGTATAGCCGCGCTGCGACAGCGCCGGCCGGTTCACCAGGTCCTGCGGCGTGATGTAGTAATGCTGGAGCGAGGTGTATCGCGCATCCGCCACCAGATCGATCGTGCCCGCGCCCTCGATCGGCACGCTATAGGTCGCGCTGCCGTTCAGCGTCAGCCGCGGCGCGCGCACGAACCGCGCGCCGGACAGGTTCGCCCCGCCATTCACCACCTGGAGCCGGTCGTACTTGGTATCGAGGATACCGACCGCGCCGCTCAGCTGCAGCCGGCTGACCGGCCGCGCCTGGATCTCGATCTCGACGCCGTTGACATGCGCCTTCTCGGCATTCTGGAGGTAGGAGACGGTCGCCCCGCCCACCGCGCCGGGGTTGGGCCCGACCACGTTGATCTGCACGTCATTATATTTGTAGTGGAAGCCGGTGACGTTGAACGTCAGCGCGCCGTCGAACCATTGCGACTTGTAGCCGAGTTCGAATGCGTCGAGCTTCTCGGGTTCGACCACCTGCAGCGCGACCGGCAGCGTCGCGGCAGTGTTGAACCCGCCCGACTTCAGCCCGTGCGAGAATTTGAAATAGAGCAGGTTGTCGCGGTCGATGTTCCAGGACGGAGTGACGTCATAGGTGAACGCGTCCCAGGTCTTCCTGAAATCGCCCGAGAACGTCCCCGCACCGCCGAAGCTGCCGGTGTAGCTGTCCCACCAGCGCGCGATGTTGGACCAGCCGGCGGCGGCGGCGTTGGGCGACGCGAACCGATCGAAATCGAGCGTCTTGGTCTCACGCGTCCACCGCGCGCCGAGCGTCAGCTTCACGGCATCGGTGAAGGCGAAGGTCGCGCTGCCGAAGGCGGCACCGCTCTCCGCCTTGTGGTCGTAGCGCGTCAGGCTGTAGGCCGCGGTCGCGGTCGCGCCGGGACGCGACGGCACGCTGCCCTGCGGCAAGGTCGCGGAATAGCTGTCGGACGCGATCTTCTCGGTGAAATAATACAGGCCGAGGATCCAGCTCAACCGATCGGCCTGGGGCGAGGCGAGGCGCACCTCCTGCGTCCATTGTTCGCTCTTCGCCTGCACATAGCCGCGCGAAATCTCCAGCGGCGTATAGTCGCTGTCGGTCGCGCCGCGCGTCTTAAACCGTTCATAGCCCGTGATCGAGCTCAGCGTCAGTGCGCCCAGCGTCCAGTCGAGGTGCAGCGATCCCCCGAACTGGCTGTTGCGCGAGAATTCGCCGGCATTGGTCGAGATGTCGTCCTTGTCGGTCGAGGGCGCATACCCGTTGCGCAGGATTCCGCTGGGGGCATAGCTGATCGTGTTCCAGTAGGTGCCGTCGGTGTCATAGTCGCGATAATGGAGGCTCAGCAGCGTCTCGACATTCGGGTCTGGCCGGAACAGCAATTGCCCGCGCAATACGGTATCGCGAACCGCATTCGACGTCTCGCCGGTGAAGAGATTGGTGAAGCGCCCGTCGCGATCGTCGAACCGGGCCGAGATGCGTGCCGCGAGCACATCCTGCGCCAGCACCGCGCCCACCGCGCCCTCCACGATCTTGTTGTCGAAGCTGCCATATTCCAGCTTCACATAATTGTCGCCGTCGCGCGGCGTCAGGCTGGGCCGCTTGGAAATGACGTTGATCGCGCCGCCGGTCGTGTTCTTGCCCCACAAGGTGCCTTGCGGGCCGCGCAGCACCTCGACCCGCTCAAGGTCGAACAGCGGGATGCCGGTCGCGCTCGCATTGCTGATATAGACATCGTCCAGATAGAAGCCGACCGGGTTCGCCAGATCCAGCTGCTGCTGCCCCGCGCCGACGCCGCGGATCCACCAGCGGGGGCGGCCATGTTGCTGCGTGCCCGCCGACGCATTGGGAACCAGGTTCAGGATCTCGTTTGCCGATCGCCCGATCCCGCCTTCGCGAAACACCTCGTCGCCCAGCACGGTGACTGCGGTCGGCACATCCTGCACCCGCTGTTCGCGGCGCTGCGCGGTCACGACGATGTCGGCGCCACGTTGATCGTCTTCATCGTCGGCCTTGGCGGAGGCGCTGGCAGGAACGACGTCGTCCCCCCCGGGGGCGGCATTGGCGACGCTGGCCGAACCGAGTGCCAACGCCAAGCTGCTGATCCGGGTAAGCGTGACGGTGGAAGGTGTAAAAATCTTCGACAAGGAAGCCCCCGACTTGACGCGCGGCGACCGCGCAGGTTCGAAGCAAGTCGAAGCAATGGTCATGCCATTTATCTAACCGTTTGAATTGACATATTTTCGTTACCGTCTTGGCGCGTTGAGGCCTGGGTATGGTGCGATCGCAACAACCCAAATCCGGGTCGCTGCTGAGGATTGAACACGTGGGGATGTATGTCCGGCTATCGAGGCGGCACCCTTGGTCCATGCCTTCGCACGCCCAATGGCAGCGCTTGATCCCTGACCGCTTGCGTGAGGCGAACTGACCAAAGGCCAGTGCGTCGGCCGGTGACGATTCTGGAAAACGGTTGGTCCGTTGTCGGCGCCGCCGCGGCGATTCCGACCGTGCCCTTCATGGAGCAGGCGATTGAGAAGAGGAGCGCTGTCGCGCTCGACACTCGGATGTCCCCGGCCCATGACCTTCGACGACAATGCGCAGTTAGCGCCAATATGGTGGTAACCGGAAGTGTGCCAACCTATTCCTGATCGTGTCGGGAGGGGGCTGGCCTAACTGGCATTCCCGGGATCGAAAGAAGAGGATGCGGTTTGCAAATGATGCGTAAAGGCACGAACGCTGGCGGAATGCGGCGGTACAACGAACGCCTCATCCTGTCCGCGGTGCGCCGCATGAATGGCGCTTCGAAGGCCGAACTCGCGCGGATGACCGCGCTTTCTCCGCAAGCGGTCGTGCGGATCGTGGATGAGCTGGAAGAGGAAGGCCTTCTGTTCCAGGCGGCCAAACGAACCGGCGGCATGGGGCAGCCCGCGACGATTTATCGGATCAACGGCAAGCGAGGAAATACTGTCGGCGTGGAGGTGGGTCGCGGTGACACGACGATTGTCCTGCTGGACTTCGATGGAGCCCGAAAGGCAGTTTGCCGCCATGCGGGCAGCTTTCCATCGATCGATACCGTACTTCGGCACGTGGCATCTTTCATTGACGAGCATCTTGCGTCGAACACCGTGCAGAATGCCGAGGCCCTGATGGGCATCGGCATTGCGATGCCGTGGTTCCTGGGCGAATGGCGTGATGAACTCGGGATATCGATGGACCAGGCCGATGAGTGGCGCCGGGCGGACGTCGCGGATCGGCTTCAGGCCGGATTTGCCTGGCCGGCATTCTTCGAGAATGACGGCAATGCCGCTGCGCTTGCACAGCTGCTCTGCGGTGCCGGCGTCGATCTCCAGGATTTTCTGGCGGTCAACATCGGTACATTCGTCGGTGGTGGCCTGGTGCTGGGCGGACGCGTGCATCAAGGTCGGCACGGAAACGCCGGTGCGCTGGCATCGATGCCCGTTTTCGCAGCGGACAAGAGCGATTACCTGATCCACTACGCGTCGCTCTACGCGCTCGATCAGGACGCAAATGCCGGAGCCCGTTCCGCTTGGACGAAGCAATGCATCGAAGCGCTGGCCTTCGCAGTGACGAGCGCGAACAGCCTGCTCGACCTGGAAGCGGTTATCCTCGATGGCGCGCTGCCGCCTGCAATACTGGATGACATTGCAGAGGGGCTGCGAAGCCATTTCTGCACTGATGCGCCGCCGGACTTTTTTGTCCCCGAGATCCGGAAGGGCACGCTGGGCGGGGTCGCGGGAGCGGTGGGCGCCGGCCTGCTGCCGCTCCATGCAAGCTTCACTCCCGATCTGGCGAGCCTCTTCAAGAAGGGCTGAAACCGCCGCTGGAGCGACGACACCCCCATGTCGCCGGGAGCTGCGCAACTTCGCTTGACAGACTAAATCTCACTAGTAGATTTAGTACCTGACCGCGAGGCCGCGGCTGTGAGTAGGGGAGGAAGTTGGTGCCCGTCCGCGTTATATCGTTCTGGCTTGCTCGCGTATTGGTGAGCGTCCATGGTTGAGCCATTGCGCCTGGGCGCCATCGAGGCCGGCGGAACGAAGTTTCTCTGCGCCGTCTCCGATCGTGACGGCACGATTCTGATGCAGACGCGCATCGCAACTACGACCCCGGACGAGACATTGGGCGCGGCCAGTGCTTTCTTCACGAAAGCCGCCGAGCAGCTTGGCGCTCTCTCGGCCTTCTCCATCGGCAGTTTCGGCCCCCTTTCGTTGAACCCGGTCGCGGCGGATTATGGCTGTATCACCTCTACGCCGAAGGCGGGGTGGCAGGACGTCAATCTGCTCACGCATTTCCGCTGCACCGTCGATGCTCCGATGGCGCTCGACACCGACGTGAATTGTGCGGCGGTGGGGGAGCGGCTGTTCGGTAGCGGCCAGGGGCTTGATACCTTCTGCTATGTCACGGTCGGCACCGGGATCGGTGTGGGATTGCTGATCAACGGCGCTCCGCATGGGGGCGCCAATCATCCGGAGACAGGGCATATCAAGTTGCCCCGCGCGCCCGGAGACGATCAGTTTGCCGGCATCTGCCCCTATCATGGAGACTGCCTGGAAGGTCTCGCATGCGGCCCCGCGATGCAGGCGCGGTGGGGCGTCCCGGCGGAGACGCTGCCCGCAGATCACCAGGCCTGGGACATCGAGGCGGAGTATCTCGCCGGCCTCTGCGCCACACTCACCTATACGGTGCGCCCCGACCGCATCATCATCGGCGGCGGGGTCATGCAGCCGCCGATGTTCGATCGAGTGCGCCGCGCCCTGCGCGAGAAGCTCGCCGGCTACGATGCGAGCATGCGCGCGATCGATATGGCAGACTATATCGCCGCGCCGACGGCCGGGCCGTCCGCGGGTCTCACCGGCGCGCTGGCGCTCGCCTATCGGACCATGACGCGCCAGTGGCCGATGCACTGGGCCATCACCGATACCTCCTCCATCACAGCGGAAGCCGTCCATGCATAACGTTGTACATCCAGGCGACTCCGGCATTGTTGACGACGCCAGGGCGACGCCAGCGATCATCATGAGCGCCGCAGGCGCCGCGCTGGGCGGTCTGCTTTTCGGTTTCGATACCGCCGTGATTTCCGGCGCGACCGACGCGTTGCAGGATCAGTTCACGCTGACTGCGGCCTCGCTGGGCTTCACCGTGGCGTCGGCGCTGATCGGAACGGTCCTCGGCTCGCTGATCGCGGGCGCCCCAGCGGATCGCTATGGCCGCAAGGCCATCATGCTTTCCGTCGCAATCGGCTATGTCGTGTCCTCCCTCGGCACTGCGCTGGCGCACGACTGGTATCTGTTGGTCGCGTTCCGCTTCCTGGGCGGCATCGCGATCGGCGCGGCGTCCGTCGTCACGCCAATCTACATTGCGGAGGTGTCGCCGGCGCGGTTCCGCGGGCGGCTGGTGGCGATGAACCAGCTCAACATCGTGCTGGGCATCCTGATCGCCTTCCTTTCCAACTATATCATCGCGCAGGTGCTGCCGCCCCAGACAGCATGGCGCTGGATGTTCGGCATCGTCGCGGTTCCGTCGATCCTGTTCCTGGTCGTCACCTTCTTTCTTCCGGAAAGCCCGCGATGGCTGGCCGTGCGCGGGCATCGCGAACGCGCCGTGCGCGCGATGACGCAGCTTGGCTTTACCGATCCTGGAGCCGAACTGGCGCGTATCGAAGCGGCAGACCGGCGCGAATCAGCCAAGGGCGCGCCCAGCCTGTTCCAGGCATCGCATCGCCTGCCGGTGGCGTGCGCAATCGCGATCGCGATGTTCAATCAGCTTTCGGGCATCAACGCGCTTCTCTACTACGCACCACGGATCTTCCAGCTCGCCGGCGCCGGAGCGGACAGCGCATTGCTGCAGTCGGTCGCGGTTGGCGGTACCAACCTGTTGTTCACCGCGCTGGCATTGTTCCTGATCGATCGGTTCGGGCGAAAGCCCCTGCTGTTCGTCGGCTCCATCCTCTGTGCCGCCGCCCTGCTCCTCGTCGGCTGGCAGCTGGAACGGGCGGCGCCAGACGGCACGCTGATCCTCGCCGGGCTCCTGGTGTTCATCGCCGCGTTCGCGGTCAGCCAGGGCGCGGTGATCTGGGTGTTCATCTCCGAGGTGTTCCCGAGTTCCGTGCGCGGCAAGGGTCAGGCGCTGGGATCAACCACGCACTGGGTAATGGCGGCAATCATCACCTGGCTGTTCCCGGTGGTCGCCAGCGCCGTCGGCGGCTGGGTCTTCGCCTTCTTCGGGGGGATGATGCTGCTCCAGTTTCTCTGGGCGTGGAAAGTGATGCCGGAAACCAATGGCGTTGCGCTGGAAGACATGAATTTGCGGGGAGCCGCGGCATGAAGAAGATCGCCCTGTTCTTGGCCGCCAGCGCCATGCTCGCCACGTCGGCGGTCGCGCAGCGCGCGGACCCGCGGCCAAGCTATCACTTCGCGCCGGCGAAGAACTGGATGAACGATCCCAACGGGCTCGTTTACTATGACGGCGAATATCATCTGTTCTACCAGTACAACCCGCACGGGGATCGGTGGGGGCATATGAATTGGGGCCACGCCGTGAGCCGCGATCTGGTGCACTGGCAGGAACTGCCCATCGCCATTCCGGAAACTGCCGATGTGATGGCCTTCTCGGGCAGTGCTGTCGTCGACTGGAACAACACGAGCGGTTTCGGCCGAAACGGCAAGCCTCCGCTGATCGCGATCTACACCGGTCACAATCCCAAGGCGAAGCTGCAGTCGCAGTACGTCGCCTATAGCAACGATCGCGGGCGGACCTGGACCGTGCACGGTGAGGTTCTGAGCGTCGGTTCGCCCGAATTCCGCGATCCGAAGGTGTTCTGGCATGCTGCTACGAAGCGTTGGGTGATGGTTGCGGTGATGGCGCTGGAGAACCGCGCGCTTATCTTCACCTCACCGAACCTCAAGCAATGGACCTTTGCCAGCAGCTTCGGGCCTGCGGGCGGACGCGGCAAGAATTGGGAATGCCCCGATCTCTTCGAACTGCCCGTGGAGGGCGGGGCGGCCGGCGAGAAGCGCTGGGTGCTCGGCATCAACCTGGGCGATAATGCCGTGGGCGGCGGATCGGGGGGTCAGTATTTTGTCGGCGATTTTGACGGGGCGAAGTTCACTCCGGTTCCGGGCTGGCCGGGCGATGCACAGTGGATGGATTATGGCGCGGACTTCTACGCCGCCGTGTCGTGGAACGATCTGCCCAAGGATGATCCCCGCCGCATCTGGATCGGCTGGGCGAACGACTGGCGCTATGCCGAAGCAATTCCGACCTGGCCGTCGCGCGGGCTGATGACCGTGCCGCGGCAGGTCACGCTGCGGAAATCGGCGGCCGGTTATCGCATCGCGCAAATGCCGGTGCGGGAAGTCGCATCTCTGCACGGCACCCGGCAGGATTTTGCCGCGACGCTGGATGAAACGCCGACTGCGCTGCCCGTGCAGGGCGGATCGGCGGATCTGGAATTCGCGATCGACGGCGGATCATCCGAGCAGGTGGCAATCACGCTGACGGATGGGGAGGGCTATCAGACAGTTGTCGGCGTCAATCCGACCGTGGACGAGGTGTTTGTCGATCGGACCCGCTCGGGACCCCACTTCCACCACGCGTTCGCCAACCGGCATGTGGCGCCGGTCGACCTGAAGTCTCGCACCGTAAGGCTGCGCATCCTGGCGGATGAATCGATCCTCGAGGTCTTCATCAACGATGGCGAGCGTACGATCACCGATCGATTCTTCCGCGGCGGCGGCCCGCTTCGCTGGAGCGCCTCCGCACGCGGCGGCAATGCGAAACTGAAGCTTACCGCGTGGACCATGCAGGACGGTGCAGTGAAAGCTGAAGCGGAGTGAGGATGTATTTCGCTCCAGGGGCGATGGCCATGATAGCGCCGGGCTGACCGGTCGGGCCCATGGCCCCCACCATCATTTCTAGAACATCAACGTAATAAAAGAGGGGATTTTATGACGAGGTCTTTCCACGCCTTGTTGGCATCTGCTGCACTTCTTCCGATGATCGTCGCATCGTCCGCTTGGGCGCAGACGTCCAGCGAACCGCTGCCTGGCGCAGCGCCCGCCGGAGCAGAACAGGCAGATCCCGCCCAGGACAGCGACGCAACTTCCGGCCAGGAAATCGTCGTGACCGGCTACCGTGCCGCGCTCGGTTCTGCGCAGGCGCTCAAGCGCAACTCGGATTCGATCGTCGATGCGATCGTTTCCGAAGACATCGGCAAACTGCCGGACAACAACGCCGCCGAAGCCATTTCGCGCGTGGTTGGCGTAACCGTGACGCGCTACAATGATGAAGCGGGCGTCATTCTGGTGCGTGGTCTGCCCGACGTTGCGACCACGTTCAACGGGCGCGAGTTCTTTTCGGCCGAAGATCGCGTCCTGCATCTTCAGGACTTCCCGGCTGGCGTGGCGGCCGGCATCGAAGTGTACAAGTCGGGGACAGCGGACTTGATCGAGCCGGGTCTCGCCGGCTTGGTCAACCTGCGTTCGCGTCGCCCGTTCGACGTGAAGGACACCGAGATCGCGGGCGAGATCCGCGGATCGTACAACGATCAGTCGAAGAAGTTCGACCCGGCCGGCAACCTGCTGCTGACCAAGCGCTGGGACACCCCGATTGGCGAGATCGGGGCGCTCATCAACCTCAGCTATGTGCGTTCCACCTATCGTAACGCGGATCGCTACGCAGATTCCGCGGTGATCACGCCGCGCGGGTTCGGCGTCGACGATCCCGCCGACGACATCAAGGTGACGACCCCCGGGGTCGGCAACTTCAATTTCCCGGCGAACGCCGGCAACTTCTACGAAAAAGGCGTGCGTCACCGTCCCGCCATCAACGGCACGCTGCAGTGGCGCCCGTCCGCTGATCTGGAAGTCTATGCCGAGGGCCTTTGGCAGGCCTATCGCGGCAACGTGCTTCGGGATTCGTTCAACGTCAATTTCGAACGGCGGGATCTGAACGGCGTGGCGCCCACGCTCAGCAACGTCGTTCTGGTACCCGGTGAGCCCGGCAAGGCGGCGAGCTTCACCAAGACCGGCGGGTACGTGCCCGAATTCTCCCGCGTGGCGCAGGACGATCGTACCGATACCTATCAGGGCGCCATAGGCTTCAAATGGACTACGGGCCGGGCCACCCTGTCGGGCGACTTTGCCTACACCAACAGCCGCTACAAGGCGCTGGAGATCGCGATCGATTCCCAGCTCGCCACCGCCCCGACCATCAATGTCGACTGGGATGCCCGCGGATCGGCAGTGTTCGACCTGGGCGGATACGACATCATGAATCCGAATACTGCGCGGTGGCGCGGCATCAACCAGCGCGAATTCGTTGCCAAGGGCAATGGCATCCAGGGCCGCCTCGATCTCGACCTTCAGACCGACTGGGCCTTCCTGCCGCGCCTGCAGTTCGGTGTGCGTGCCAGTGACCGCAATGCATTGTCCCAGAACAATTCGCGCTATGCCTATACGGCGGGTCTCGACATTCCGCTGGCTTCTTTGCCCACCGGCGCGCTCGAAGAGATCACCGAGGGCTTCCGGAGTGATCCGCAGCGTTTCCGGACCTGGCTGGCGCCCGATCGCGACGCGATCATCGCCAACAGTGAAGCGCTGCGCCAATTGGCCTATGCGTCGGTGCAGAAGGCGACGATACTGTTCCCCAACGATGGCGGCATTCGTGATGCGGTGACCAAATATGCCACGGCAGCGATCCCGGTCGATCCGCTGGGTGGCTTCACTGCCAGCGAGGCGAGCTACGCCTTTTACGGCCAGGGCAAGTTCGCCTTCAACATCGGCAGCATCGACATCGATGGCACCGCCGGCGCGCGCGTGGTGAACACCGATGGCGAGTATCGCGGGTTTAGCCGGGTGCAAGGTGCCAACGGCGGCACCGCCATCGTGCCGACGACCACCAGGCAGAACTATGTCGATGTCCTGCCGTCTGCGATTGCACGCATTCGCTTCTCCCGGGAGTGGCAGGTGCGCCTGGGTTATACGCAGACGCGCACGCGCCCGGGCTTCGGCCAGCTCAATCCGTCGCTTAACATCACTGCCAACAGCCCGGGGCCGGATGGCTCGCCACCGCAGTTCGACGCGAGCGGCTCGGGCGGCAATCCGAACCTCCGCCCGCTGACGTCGAAGAACTATGATGCGACGCTGGAATGGTACTTTGCCAAGAACGGTTCTGCGTCGATTGCAGCCTTCTACCGCGATCTTAACGGCTTCATCGGCAACTACACCCAAGTGGTGAATGACCCGATCTATGGGCGTGTCCAGCTGAACCGGCCGGAGAATGCCGGCGATGGCCGGATCAAGGGTCTGGAAGCCTCCGTGCAGACCTTCTTCGACTTCCTGCCCGGCATGCTGTCCGGTTTCGGCGTACAGGCAAACGGCACCTATTTGGACGGAACCAATCAGCTTCCGCAGGCACTCGGGGTAGGCAGTCCCCAGGTCCAGATCACTGGACTGTCCAAATGGGCGTACAACCTCACCGGCTTTTACGAGAAGGGGAAAGTCTCGGCCCGGCTCTCGTATAACTGGCGTTCGGGATATACGACCAGCTACAACCGCAACGTCAACGAAGTGCAATATGCCGGCGAACTGGTTCGACCCGTGTCGCGCCTCGATTTTTCCGCGAGTTATGAACCCGTCACGAACATCACGGTCATAGCGAACGTCAGCAACATCTTGGGGCAGCCGTTCAAGAACTACCGCTACTACAATGAAACGCAGTATTTCGGTCGTGATCTGCGGGTCGAAGGTCGATATTTCAGCCTCGGGCTGCGGTTCAAGATGTAGTCGTCCCATGCCGTCCGGCGCGGACTGATGCGCCGGACGGCATGGGCCATATTTCCCTACGCCACGTCGTTCGCCGGCACGTCGGCGGCGCATGGCGTGCGCGTGCCTTCCGCAGGACGAAGCCGTTGGACGGCAGACAGCGCCCGCCTTCAGAAATTCCGGATAGGAGCCAAGGCGATGACGATCGAGAAACCCTGTTCCCGAAGAACCGCACTGGGCATGATCGCCGCGCTGCCTGTCGTGGCGTCATGCGGACAATCCGCCGCCGGAAGCGTTACAACGGCACCCACAAGCGGCGCGCCGCCGTCCGCACCGCTCCCGACGCCAAAGCCTGCGCCGCCCACCGTGAGCGCGCGCCCCCAATACCATATCGCAGCGCCGGCGGACATCTGGATCAACGATCCTCAACGGCCGGTGAAGATTGGCAACACCTGGACCTTGTGGGCGCTCTCCAATCCCACTTATCCAACAGGCGGCACCGAATGGCGGCGTTGGACCTCGCCGGATCTTGCCACCTGGAAAGATCAAGGCGTTGCCATTCCGCGGCGAACGACTGCGTTCGGTGATGTGTGGAGCGGCAGCACCGTTGTCGATAAGAACAATAGCGCCGGCTTCGGCGCGGGGGCACTGATCGCCCTGCTGACGATGCCGGCCGACGATGCAGGCGGACAAAACCAGTCGTGCGCCTTGTGGTACTCGCTCGATGGCGGCGCCAACTTCGCCTTCCACGGCATCGTCCTCCCGAATTTCCCGGGTCACAAGGCATTTCGGGATCCCACGGTGTTCTGGCACGAGCCGACAAACTGCTGGGTCATGACGCTTTCCGAGGAAGGAAAGATCGGGATCTATACCTCGTCCAATTTGACACAATGGACCTATGCGAGCGGCTTTGTGTCCAATGTCGCGGGCGACATCATGGAATGCTCGCACCTCTTCAAGCTGCATTTGTACGATGCCGATGGAACGACATCGGCGGACAAATGGGTTCTTCTGGTCGGCGGCAATGGCACGGCGCGGGGGTTCACCGGCGGCACCTATTATTGGGTCGGCGATTTCGACGGCACCACCTTCGCCGCTCAGCATGCTGAAGGACAGTGGCTCGACGGCGGCGCGGATTTCTATGCTGCCGTGGTGTGGACAGATCCGGATGCTGCGGACCCGCTCGCGTCCGCCTTCTCGATCGGCTGGCTGAACAACTGGGCTTATGCCAACCAGCTGCAGCCTGCCGGAGGGTATCGCGGGCAACTCAGCATCGTTCGGCGGTTGCGCTTGCAGCGCGTCGAGGGCGTACCGCGCCTGCTCAGCACGCCGCTGACGGCGCAGAATGGTGTCTTCGAGAAATCTGTCATCGGAACCGACCAGACGATCGCGGAAGGCACGGACTATATCTGGCCAGCGGGTGCCGAAGCCGTTGCCGGCAGAATTGATCTCACCCTGATCCGGATTGGTGCGACATGGCCATCGGGGCTTTGGCTATCGGTGCGAAGAGGCGACGGATTCTTCACGCAGATCGGTTTTGACCTTCGGAACAACAGGGCCTTCACCAACCGCCGCTCGAGTGGTCCAGACGCACCGGACAGCGATGCATGGCGACAGGACCGCAGCGTAGCCTGCGACTTTTCGGGCGGCACGGCCACTGTCAGCCTGTTCGTTGACGCCGGCTCCGTTGAGGTCTTCCTGAACAACGGAGCCGCCACGATGTCCACCCTGATCACGGCGCCAATGACGGCAACCGGCTTGCACCTGAATGTTGCGGGCGGCAGCGTCCGCGTTTCGGGCGTGACGATCGCAAGCAAGCGATAAGCGCGCGCCGCATGCCTATCTGCGACGGTGGCGGCTCACACTCGCCCAGGCGCTTGTGGCGCGTGGCAATGTGACAGCTGCCCATGACGCAAGCGAATTGGGTTACACGTCGCAAAGCGCGCTCGGCCATTCCTTTCGAACGGCGCTCGGTGTCTCGCCCCGCGCGAGCGCCGGCGAACCGATGCTCGACGGGGTATGCGGCCGTGCTGGCGATCGTTGAGCTCAGAATCTCAGCATCGCCTCGCCCGCGATCATGCGGATTGGCTCGTCGGGCCCGGTCTCGCGCACGAACCTGCCCGCCGAGAACAGCGACGCCGAGGCGGAGAAGGACAGGGTCGGGGTGGCCTGCCAGCTCATTGACGCTTCGATCTGGTTGCCGATGTGGCGCGCGCGGCTGCCGCCGGGCCCGCGGATGAGCTGCCCCGGCACGTCGTAGATCCCGTCGCCGCGGCTGGCGCGCCAATAGGCGATTCCGGCGATCTCCGCCGTGACGCCGCCACCGAGATCGAAATCCATGCTGGGATGCAGGTTCACGATGTTGCGCGGTCCGATCGGCGACAATTCGCCGAAATATTTTCCCTTGGGAAACATCGCGTTGAAGGTGCCGAGCACCCCGTCGGCGGGATTGCGATCGCCGCTGGCAATATTGGCGCGCAGGCGCAGGCGGGGGGCGAAGGCGAGCCGGGGCCAAGTATAGCTCGTCTCGCTGGCGATCGACCAGGCGCGGATCGCCTCGCCCTGGAACCGGCCGCGCTGAAGCATCGCTTCCCAGTTCCATGCCAGTCCGCCATTTCGGCCCCAGAGCCTGGCGCCGAACGTGTCGCGCCGCTCTTCACCGTTCGCGCCCTGGAAACGGGCGACCCTGTCCCGATAGCGCAGCCAATAGAGATCTGCCTTGGCGCCGGCGGCAAGGGGCAGGGTGGCATAGACGCCGCGCAGCGCCCTGGTCGGCGAGGTACGGTCGTCGAAATTTCCCGGCCCTACCGCAACCGGCCGCAAGTCGAACGCATCGATCCGAACCGATCCGATATCGAGCATCCCGCGCACGCCGTCGAACGCCTGCGGCACGTTGGGCCCATAGCGCAGCCCTACGAGCCGCTCGGATCCGAGGGCGACGAGTTCGCGACCGCCGCGCAGGGTGAGCGTCGCATGGCTGCCGAGGGGCAGCCGGACATCGGCGAATGCCTGGAGGACGTCGATGCCGGTCGTGTCGGCGGGCCCGGCACCGGCAGCGACCCCGTCGGCGTGCGCCGCAATCCCCTGGACGAAGGCGCGCACCGGACCGGCGCGCAGTTCGGCGAGCGGCATCAGGCGAAGCCACAGATAGCCGTCGTCCGGGGCGGGCGGCTGGCCCCAGAGATTGTCACGAAACGCCTCGAACCGGGCACGCGCCTCGGCGCCGAGGGTCAGGCGAATATCGCCATCGCCGTCAAGCGGCCGGTCCTTCAGCCGATGCCACCAGTCGGCGTTGCGATGCGGCAAGTCGCGCAGCCGTGCCCAGTCCTCGTCATAGCGTAGATTGGTCTGCGCCACCGTCGCCTCGCTCTCGGACTGGGCCAGCGCGGCGCCCGGCAGCATCAGCAAGGCGGCGGCAGTGCAGCGGCGGATCATCGCGCGATCAGGTGGCGCACGACCGGCGCCACACCGTCCAGCTGGAAGGCCCCGACCTGGTCCTGGCGCACGCGATCGGCATTAGTGACGCGGTCATGCTGGCGCAGATGCTCGAGCCAGCTTTCGACGGTGAAGGTCTCCAGCACCAGTCCGGGCTCGGCGACATCCTCATACAGGCCCCAATGGATCGCGCCGTCGCGGCGGCGAATGCGGCGCATGCCCTGCATCTGCTCGAAAAAGGCCGGAACCTGGTCCGGAGCGATGCGATACTGGATCGTCACCATCACCGGGCCCCGGTCATGCTCGACCGCGCCTTCGGTCACGGGCGACGGCCAGTGGAGCGAGGGGGCAAGATCGAGCTTCGCCATCCCGTCGAGCGGATAGCGCCAGGCAAGCGCCAGCGTGACCGCGACCAGCAGGGCCGCCGCCAGCGTCAGCGTAGCCGGCACGCCGACCTGGCCGGCAATCGTTCCCCACAGCGTCGATCCCGCGGTCATCGATCCCTGGAAGACCAGCAGATAGATCGCCAGGGCGCGTGCCTTGACCCATCCCGGCGAGCTCGACTGGGCGCCGCCGTTCAGCGACGCCATCATCGCGATCCAGGCGAAGCCGCCGGCAGCCAGGGCGGCTGCGGCAGCGACGAAGCTGCCGGCCTGGGCGAGGCCCGCCATCGCGGCCGCGAGCAGGATCGACGCGAGGACCGTCGTGCGGTTCGCCCCCAGCCGGCTGCGAAGCCGCGGCATCAACAGCGCGCCGCAGATCGCGCCCAGGCCCATGACGGTCAGCAGCCCGCCATAGCCGGCCGGCCCCAGGCCCAGGTCTCGGCGGGCGATGATCGGCAGCAATGCCCAAAGGCCGCTGGCGAACAGGAAAAAGCCGACCGACCGGATCAGGACGATCTGCAGTTCCGGCGCGCGCAACGCGTAGCGGACACCGGCGCGCATCGCTCCGACGAAATGCTCGGCCGGCAGATGACGCTCCGCGGCGGTCCGGCGCCAGCGCCACAGCACGATGATCACCCCCGACACCGATACCGCGTTGAGCGCGAAGACTGCGGCGGTGCCGGACGCCGCGATGATCAGCCCGCCCAGTGCCGGGCCGATCGCCCGGGCGATGTTGACCCCCAGGCTGTTCAGCGCGACCGCCTGTTGCAGCGCCGGACCGCCGACCAGTTCCGGCACGATCGCCTGGAAGGTGGGGGCGGACAGCGCGGCGCCGACCGCGATCGCCGCCGTCATCGCCAGCAGCAGCCAGGCGTCGGTCAGTCCCATTGCGGTGGTGAGGGCGAGGATCAGGGTGGCGCTCAGCCCGAACAACTGGGCACCGATCAGGAGCCGGCGGCGATCGAGGATATCGGCCAGCGCTCCCGCCGGGAGCGCCAGGACGAACATGGGTAGGGTCGTCGCCGCCTGGACGAGCGCCACCATCAGCGGGTCGGACGACAGCGACGTCATCAGCCAGCCGGCACCGACATCGTGCATCCAGGTGCCGATGTTGGAAACGACGGTCGCGATCCACAGCGCGCGAAAGACCGGGTTGGCCAGCGGCTTGTCGGAGGTCGCGGTCATGCCTCCCTCCGCCCGATGGCGGCGGCGAGCATCAGTCCGCCGATCAGCCCGACATGCTCGAGAAAGGTGTTGCGCTCGTGAAAGCGGAGCATCGGATCGGCGACCTGCCAGAAGGGATGGGCAATCAGCGTGGCAAGCGCGGTGAACACGCCCAGCGCGCCGGCGCCGAGCCAGGCATGACGGCCATGGATCACCAGCAGCGATCCGCCGATCTGGACCAGGATGGTCAGCGCCGCGACCGCGACTGCGGGCTCCAGCCCGAAATGCGCGGCCTCGCCGACCGCGCCGTGCCAGTCGGCAAGCTTCAGCAGTCCGCTCGACCAATAGGGAAGGGTGAGGAGGATCGCCGAGGCGAGGACGAAGCGGCGGTCGGCCAGCAGCCTGGCGAGGTTGGATTGGGTCATGTCAGATCGCCCAGCAGCCGCAGCCGAAGCTGCCCCAGAAGCTCTGCACATCGGCGGCCGGTGCCGATGCCCCCAGCGCCGCGGCATGATCGTGTCCGTGCACCGCGCACGCGCTGTGGCAGCTACAGGCCGAGGCAAGCTTCTTCGCCGTCTCGGGCGCGCGATGATAGCCGCCGAAGGTGGCAACGGGCGACCAGTCCGGCATCGGTCGCGGCAGGGCGGGGGCGATGTCGGCATAGTCGCCTTCGCCGTGCACGACGGTACCGCCGAGCAGCGTCAGCACCGATCGCAGCTGCGCGATCTCGCTCTGCGCGACGCTGAAATAGTCGTCGGACAGCAGGGCAAGGTCGGCGAGCTGTCCCTGCTTGATCTGGCCCTTCTTGCCGACCTCGTTCGAGAACCAGGTGTTGCGCTCGGTCCAGAGGCGCAAGGCGGTTTCGCGATCGAGCCGATTGCGAACGGGATAGAGGCCGAGCCCGCCCAGCGTGCGCCCGGTGACCAGCCAGGACAGCGACACCCAGGGGTTGTAGCTGGCGACACGGGTCGCATCGGTGCCGGCACCGACCGGCAGCCCTGTGTCGAGCATTCGCTTGATCGGCGGTGTCGCCTCGGCTGCCTTTGCGCCATAGCGCTCGACGAAATACTCGCCCTGGAACGCCATCCGGTGCTGCACCGCGATCCCGCCGCCCAGCGCGGCGATGCGATCGATGTTGCGCTCGCTGATCGTCTCGGCATGGTCGAAGAACCAGTTCAATCCCTGCAGCGGGATGTCGCGGTTCACCTTCTCGAAGACATCGAGCGCGCGGGAGATGGTCTGGTCATAGGTTGCGTGCAGCCGCCACGGCCAGCGCCGCTCGGCCAGCAGCCGGACGACCGGCTCAAGATCGGATTCCATGCTCGGCGGCATTTCGGGCCGCTCGACGCGGAAATCCTCGAAGTCCGCCGCCGAATAGACCAGCATCTCGCCCGCGCCGTTATGGCGATAGGTGTCGTCGCCGTCGCCGGGCTTCACCTGGGTCGACCAGCTTGCGAAATCCTTCAGCTCTTCCTTCGGCTTCTGGGTGAACAGGTTGTACGCGATGCGCAGCGTCAGTTGCCCGTCGCCGTGCAGCTTCTCGATGATGCGATAATCGTCGGGATAGTTCTGATACCCGCCGCCGGCGTCGATCACGCTGGTCACGCCCAGGCCGTTCAACTCGCGCATGAAGTGGCGGGTCGAGTTCAGCTGATATTCCTCGGGCAGCTTCGGCCCCTTGGCCAAAGTGGCATAGAGGATCGTCGCATTGGGCTGCGCAAGCAGCAGTCCGGTCGGGTTTCCGGAGGAATCCCGCATGATCTCGCCCCCCGGCGGGTTGGGCGTGTCCTTCGTATAGCCGACCACGCGGAGCGCCGCGGCGTTCAGCAGCGCGCGATCATAGAGGTGCAGGATGAAGACCGGCGTTTCGGGCGCGACCGCGTTGATCTCGGCCAGCGTCGGGAGGCGCTTCTCGGCGAACTGATGCTCGGTGAAGCCGCCGACCACGCGCACCCATTGCGGTGGCGGCGTGTTCGCGACCTGTCGCTTCAGCATCGCCATCGCGTCGGCCAGCGTCGGGACGCCGTCCCAGCGCAGCTCCATGTTATAGTTCAGCCCGCCGCGGATGACGTGGATATGGCTGTCGATCAGGCCCGGGATCAGGCGGCGGCCGCGGGCGTCGATCCGCGTCGCACCGGGGCGGACCGCCGCGCGGACCTGGGCCTCGGACCCCACGGCCAGGAACTTGCCGCCCCGCATCGCCACGGCGTCCGCGCTGGGATTCGCGCGATCGAGTGTGGTGACCTTGGCGTTGACGATGATCAGGTCGGGGTCGGACATGGCGAAAGCCTCCGTGGCGGTCAGCAGGGCGGTGGTGACGGCGCCGGCAAGCGCGCCGCGACGGGTCAGGTCCATCATGGTCGGGAGTCCTCGCGGGTGATGGCGATGGCCGACAGGCGCTTGGCCAGCGGCAGGATCTGCTCGCCGGCCAGCATGCCGGCGAGCCCGATCAGCGCGATCGTCGGCGGGGCGGGGGAGCGGACACCCATCAGGCTGTAGACGATGCCGACGATCAGCCCGGCCCCCAGGGAGAGCAGATAGGGTTTCATGGATGCCGCTCCCTCGACCGTCAGCCGCGGATGAAGGCGAGCAGATCGGCGTTCAGCGTTTCCGCATTCACCGTCAGCATGCCGTGCGAGAAGCCGGGATAGATCTTGGTCGTCGCGTCCGGCAGCAGCTCGGCCTGGAGCAGCGCGGCATGCTTGTACGGGACGACCTGATCGTCATCGCCCTGAAGAACCAGGGTCGGCACGGACATCGCCTTGAGATCGTCCGTCTGGTCGGTCTCGGAGAATGCCTTGATGCCGAGATAATGGGCGAGGCTGCTGCCCATCATGCCCTGACGCCACCAATTGTCGGTGATCGCCTGCTTCATCTCCGCGCCGGGACGGTTGAAGCCGTAGAAGGGGCCGTCCGCCACCTCGCGGAAGAACTGGGCGCGGTTGGCGGCTAGCGCGCTGCGCAGGCCGTCGAACGCCGCCATCGGCAGGCCACCGGGATGGCGTTCGGTGTCGAGCATGACGGGCGGGACCGAGGCGACCAGCACGGCCTTGGCGACGCGGCCCTGGGGAATGCCGTGGCGCGCGACATAGGCTGCCACTTCGCCGCCACCGGTCGAATGGCCGATATGGACAGCGTTCTTCAGGTCGAGATGCGCGACCACGGCCGCCGCGTCGGACGCATAGTGATCCATGTCATGGCCGAAATCGACCTGCGCCGAACGGCCATGGCCGCGGCGATCATGCGCGACGACGCGGAAACCCTGGTTGAAGAAGAACAGCATCTGGCTGTCCCAGTCGTCCGACGACAGGGGCCAGCCATGGTGGAACATGATCGGCTGCGCGTCCTTCGGGCCCCAGTCCTTGAAGAAGATCTCGGTGCCGTCCTGCGTGGTGATGGTGGTCATGTCAGATTCCTTTTCCGGGAGGTAGGTACGCGGGGGAACGAGGCGGACGGCGCGGCTCGCCGCCCGCCCGGGGCGTCAGCGGCCGCCTTCGGAGGCGCCGAACATGGTCTTGGCGTAGGTGACCCCCAGGCCGTAGGCGCCGCCCCATTGGCGGGCGATGCCGGTGGTCAGCTCATAGGTCTCGCCCCGCGCCCAATCGCGCTGGAGCTCGAGCAGATACTGGAGCGCCGTCATCGGCCGGGCGCCGGCCTGGACCATGCGGGCAACGGCGCGCTCATGCGCTTCCTCGGAGATGTCGCCGCAGGCGTCGGTGATCACATAGGTCTCGAAACCCTGGTCGATCGCCGACAGCACCGGCCCGACGATGCAGACCGATGTCCAGAGTCCTGCGAAGACGAGCCGCGAGCGCCCGAGGCGGTTGATCTCCTCGATCACCGCTGCATCTTCCCAGGTGTTCATCGATGTGCGGTCGAGCAGCGCCTGGCCCGGAAACGGGTCGGTAATCTCGGTGAACATCGGGCCGGAGAAGCTCTTCTCGGCGACCGTGGTCAGGACGGTGGGGACTGCGAAACCCGCGGCGGCATTGGCGATCAACGCGGCGTTGTTGCGCAGAAGTTCGGCCGCGATCGACTTGGTCGCAAAGGCCATTTGCGACTGGAAATCGATCAGGACCAGCGCGTGATCGGTGCCGGAGAGCAGGGTCTTGCCGGGCGTTGCGGTTGCGGTGGGCATCATGGGGTCCTTTCAGATGTCGGGCTATGCTGTGATGGTTCGGAATGGATCGGTTCAGGCCGGGCGGGATCGCGACAGCGCGATGACCGCGCCGACGCTCAGCAACAGGATCGCCGCCGGCCATCCGGCCTCCCGCGCGGCGGCACAGAGCAGCGGGAGGATCACCAGGCCGGCGATGCCCGCGACCAGCCTTGCGGCAGTGCGGGCTTCCGTGTGCGGCGACGGTGCGACAGTCGGTGGCATCGGCATGGATCATCTCCCCCCTTCTCGCCGGCCGCCTCGACGGCGATCGACAGGAGGATGAATAGACCCGGTGCAATCGGACTGGCCCACTGACAGGGGGGGCAATCCGATCCCCCATTCGGGTGAGCGACGCCGCTCGCCATGCGCTATGCCGATCGCTACCCGTAGGCCGAGGTGAAGGGGGATTCGCGCGTGCGACGATGGCGGATGCGGCTGCTCGGTCTGGCGATGCTGATGCCGACGCAGGCGGTGACCGCGGGGACCGAGGGGTTCAAGCACAGCAGCTGGACCCCGGAACAGGGTGCCCCCGGAAATCTTGTCGGGATCACCCAGTCGCGCGACGGCTATCTCTGGCTGGCCTCGACCGAAGGCGTCTATCGGTTCGACGGACTGAGCTTCGAGCGGATCCCGCTGCCGCGCGACAGCCGGTTCGCCAATGCCATCCCGACCTCGATCTTCCGCGACCGGACAGGCACCATCTGGGTCGGCTTCAACCAGAATGCGGGGGCCGCGATCTATCGGTCCGGCCGGCTAGTCCCGGTGCCGATGCGGGATGCCCCGCCGTCGATCCTGAAATTCGCCCAGACCCGCGACGGCGCCATCTGGGCGTCGTGGGGCGGGCAGGGGGATCGCCTGTTCCGCTATTTCAAGGGCGAGTGGCGGCTGATGGACTATGTCGTCGGGCTGCCGCCTGGCGAGATCGCCTCGATGGCCACGACCGCCGACGACAGCCTGTGGGTTTCGCTGGGGCAGAGCCGCGAAGTCGGAAGCCTGGCGCGGCTGCCCTGGGGCGCAAGCCGCTTTGTCGCGGCCCCGGATCGCGTCGGCTTCACCATGCTTGGACGTGCGCCCGATGATGCGCTGTGGATCTCCGACGGCCTGGGAACGCGCCGGATCCGCGATCGGCTCGGCACGGCGACGTCCGGCGATCGGATCTTCCCTGCCGTGCCCGGTGCCGCCGTTCCCTCGCTCGCGTTCGACCGCCGCGGCGGCATCTGGGGGACCACGCGGGGCGTCGGCCTGTTCCGGATCGATCCGGCAGCCGCGGTTCCGCTCGAGCGGCTGCAGGCCGGGCGCCTGCTGACCTCCGACGCGACGATCGAAACGTTCGTCGACCGCGAAGGCAGCATCTGGGTCGCAACCGATGCGGGCCTCGATCGCTACCGCCCCGTCGCCATTGCGCGCATTCCTCTGATCCCACCGGACGTGCAGGATGGTCTGAAGATGGCGAGGGCGATCGACGGCACCGTCTTCGTAGCGGCGGCGCATCGCCTCTACGCCATCGCGCCTGGCACGCCCGGGCGCGTGGTCCAGGACGGTGTCGGTCGGATCGGCGCCCTGTGTCCGGCGGTGGACGGCGGGGTCTGGGCGGTCCATGCCGGGCGGGTGACGCGCGATGGCGGGGGTGAGAGCATCGGCTTCGCCCTGCCGCCCGACCGGATGACGCCGACGAGTTGCGCCCAGGATCGTGACGGCAGGTTGTGGCTGGATGGCGAGGGCGCGATCTGGACGGGCGCTCGCGGGGCCTGGCGGCAGGTGCCGTCTGCAGGCACCGGGGGCGGCGTGATGGATATCGTGCCGGACCCGCAGGGCGCTGGCGTGCTCGTCAATACCGGCGCGGCGGATCTGCTGCGGCTGACCCCCGAGGCGCAGGGTCGCATCTCTGCCCGACAGCTCGGCATCGGCCCGATCGCGGCACTCTGGTCGTCCGGGGCAGGGGTCTATGCCAGCGGCGCCGGCGGCATTGCGCGGATTCAGGGCGGAAGGGTGCAGCGGATCGGCACTGCGGCCAATCCCTGGCTGGCCGGGGTACGCGGCATGGCGCAGGGGAGCGACGGCGCGGCCTGGTTCCTCGCCCGGTCCGGCATCGTGCGGGTGGCGGCGCAGGATCTGGATCAGGGCTTTGCCCGTCCCGGCGCGGGAATCGCGCACCGGACGTTCGACGCGCATGACGGCTATGAGACGCGCGGGCAGGCGATCAGCTTTCGCGGAGCTCAGGTCGCGGCGGTCGGCGACGGTCGTGTGATTGTCGCGACGCGTGCGGGGCCGCTGGTCGCCGACCCGTCGCAACTCGGGGCAGATGCGCTGCCGCCGCCGATCCATATCCGTAGCCTGTCGGCCGGGGGCACGCGGTGGCGCGATCCGTCGGGGCGGGTGGTGCTTCCGAAGGGCACGCACACCGTACAGATCGGCTTCGCGGTCAACAGCCTGGCCGTGCCCAGCCGCAACGCCGCCTATTTCCGGCTCGAAGGACAGGCAGGGGACTGGACGGGCGCGGGCAACCGGCGGGAGGCGACCTACACCAACCTTTCGCCCGGGCGATATGTGTTCCGCGTCATCGGGGTGAATGCCGACGGTACCTGGAACCGCGACGGACAGACACTGGCGTTCGAGATTCCGGCGACCTTCCTGCAAAGCTGGAAGTTCAAGCTGATCTGTCTGGTCGCGGCGCTGGCGCTGCTCTGGATCGCCTATCGCATCCGTGTCCGCGTCCTGGCGCGCCAGATCCGCTCGCGCCTGCTGGATCGGCTGCGCGAGCGCGAGAGCGTTGCCCGCGACATTCACGATACGCTGCTGCAATCGATCCAGGCGCTGATGCTGCGGTTCCAGTTCGCCATCGACGGGCTGCCCGCCAATCATGAGGCGCGTCCTGATCTCGACGACGCCATGGATCGCGCGGACATGGTGCTGGCCGAGGGGCGCGATCGCCTGCGCGACCTTCGCCGGACCGAAGGGAGCGCCGACCCCGAGGCTGCGCTGCGCGAGATCGCGCGGCGACAGCTTGCCGGAACTGCGATCACCGCGGCGGTGCGATCCAGCGGCACCGCACGCCCGATCGACGTCGTCGCCTGGGACGAGCTGGCCAGCATCGCTTCGGAGGTGCTCTTCAACGTCGCGCGGCATGCCCATGCATCGGATGTGAGCGTCGAGCTTCAGTATCGGCCGGGCGGCCTGATGCTGCGTATCACCGATGACGGGATCGGTATCCCCGCCGAGATCGCCAGGGAAGGCCGCCGCGGCCATTACGGGATCCCCGGTATGCGCGAGCGGGCGGCCCGGTTCGGCGGCGTTCTCATGATCGAACGCAGGCGTGAGGGGGGAACCCAAGTCACCGTGACAGCGCCCGCCGCGATGGTATACCGCGCAGGAGCACGCGAGGACAGCCAGGACCGCTGATGGACCTTTCCAGAGACAGGGCCGGTTCGCCGGCGGGCGGCCCGCCGATCCGCGTGCTGGTGGTCGATGACCATCCGATGATGCGCGAGGGGATCTGCGCCGCGCTGACCCGGCACGAGGATGTCACGATCATCGGCGAGGCCAGCGACGGGCATGAGGCGCTGGCGATGTTCCGCGATCATCGCCCGGATGTGGTGCTGATGGACGTCCAGATGCCCGGCCTCGGTGGCATAGAGGCGCTGGAGGCGATCCGCGCCGAGCAGCCCGATGCGGCGGTGCTGATCCTGACGACCTATCCCGGCGATGCCCAGGCGCACCGCGCGATCCAGGCGGGCGCCGCCGGCTATCTCCTCAAATCCTGCCTGCGCAAGGAATTGATCGACACGGTTCGCGCGGTTCACGCGCGCCGCCGCGTGATTTCCGCCGACGTCGCCCAGCAACTGGCGCTGCATGCGCCGCAGGACCGGTTGAGCGAGCGCGAGATCGATGTGCTGCGCCTGGTCGCCGAGGGGCATCCGAACAAGCAGATCGCCTGGCAGCTCTCACTGTCGATCGAGACGGTGAAATCGCACCTGAAGTCGGTTTTCGAGAAGCTGGGCGTCGACGACCGCACCCATGCCGTGACCATCGCGGTACGGCGGGGCTATCTGAGCTGAGGGGGTACCGACGCGATCACCGGCCCGCGGTCATCGGCCCTCTGCGGAGAAATGGGACGAATAGCGCGCGCGCAGCGCCGCCTTCTGCACCTTGCCCATCGTGTTGCGCGGGAGTTCGGGCACCACGAACACGGCCTTGGGCAGCTTGAACCCCGCCAGTTCGCCGCGCAGCGTGGCGATCAGCGCCGCACCGTCGAAGTCTTCGGGCGATCGGGCATGCACGACGGCGGCGACCGCTTCGCCGAAATCGGCATGGGGCAGGCCGATGACTGCCGATTCCACGACGCCGGGAAGGTCGTTGATCCGCTCCTCGATCTCCTTGGGATAGACGTTGAGGCCGCCCGAAATGATCATGTCCTTGTCGCGCCCGACGATGCGGATCACGCCGTGCGGGTCGATCGTCGCGACGTCGCCGGTGACGAAATAGCCGTCGTCGCGAAACTCCTGGCGCGTCTTTTCTGGCATCCGCCAATATCCGCCGAAGACGCTCGGCCCGCGCACCTCCAGCACGCCGATCGCTTCGCCATTGGCAATGCGCGCGTCGAATCCCGGCAGCGGGCGTCCGACCGATCCTGCGATACGCTCGCCGCGCAGGGGGTTGGAAGCGATGATTCCGCATTCGGACATGCCATAGCGTTCGAGGATCCGGTGGCCGGTCCTGGCCTCGAACGCCTCGAAGGTCTGCGGCGTCAACGGCGCCGATCCGCAGATGAAGGCCCGGACGCCTGAGACCGATTCCGCATCGAGCCCGGATTCGGCGAGCAATCGGGTATAATAGGTCGGCACGCCCATGAAGAGTGTGGCCTGCGACAGGCCCGCCAGCACCGCCTTCGGGTTGAATTCGGGAATCAGGTCGGTGCGTCCGCCCGCCAGCAGCATCGTGTTCAATGCGACGAACAGCCCGTGAATGTGGAACAAGGGCAGCGCGTGCAGCAGGCGATCGGCCGGCGCCAGTTCCCATGTCGCGACCAGCGCCTCTGCATTGGCCAGCAGGTTGCCGTGACTGATCATCGCCCCTTTCGAGACGCCGGTCGTACCCGATGTGTAGACGATCGCGGCCAGATCATCGGCGGTCGCGTCATGCGCCGGGGCTGGCGGCGGGGTTCCTGCGGCAAACGTGGCGAGATCGGAAATCGCGCGGACCTGGACGCCCGCCAGCGGCTCGCGCGCGTCGTCGCGCACCAGCAGCACCGGATCGGCATTGCCGACGAAATAGGTGATTTCCTGGTCGGTATAGCCGGTGTTCAGCGGCAGGTAGATCGCGCCGATCCGAAGCGCCGCAAGATACAGAAGGACGAGATCGAGCGACTTGCCCGCCTGCACGGCGACGCGGTCTCCCTTGCCGATGCCCAGGCCCGCCAGCATCCCCGCCCAGCGCTCGACCTCGGCGAGCAATTCCGGTCCGTTGAGCGTGCGATCGCCGGCGGACAGGACCACCGACCGAGCCTCGGACAGGCGGCCTGACACTCTGGTCCAGAAGGATGCGGTCATATCGGTCATGGTAGAGGCCCTGATTGGATGGGAAGCAGACTGGCACAATTGCTGTCCGTATCGGAAGCCCGCTGGACGAAGCCCCAAATGCGTTGGCGATTAATGCCGCCGCCGAACGCTATCACATCATCCCGGTCGCTGCAGTTCGACGCATCAGCAGCCCGGCCGGCCCCGATTGTGACGCTATGACATCAATTGACCGCTCGCGCCGCTCGTGCAGGCGCGAAGCCGCTTGACCGGTCATCGCGGCTTGCCCACCCGGCGGTTCCACCCATCGAGTGGGGCTCGCGCCGGTGCGGGCCGCTGCCGATGGCAACAGATTGATGTCAATGCGGTTTCTGCGTAGCTTTTCCGGCGGGTCCCATGACCTTGCCATCGACCTCGGGACCGTGAACACGGTCGTCTATCTTCGCGGCAGCGGAATCGTCCTCAACGAGCCCTCGGTCGTGGCGATGGAGACCGTTGGCGGCATTCCCCGGGTCCGCGCGATCGGTGCCGAGGCCAAGCTGATGCTCGGCAAGACGCCCGGCAACGTCAAGACGATCCGACCGATGCGGGACGGCGTGATCGCCGATCTCGAAATGGCCGAGCAGATGCTCAAATATTTCATCGAGAAGGCGCGCGGGGGAAAGCGGCGGTTCGCTCGCGGTCCCGACATCGCGATCAGTATCCCCAGCAGCGCGACCCAGGTCGAGCGACGCGCGATCCAGAAGGCCGCGACCAATGCCGGCGCGCGCAACGTGAGCCTGATCGAGGAATCGATGGCCGCCGCGATCGGCGCGGGCCTGCCGGTAACCGAACCGCTGGGCGCGATGGTCGTCGATATCGGCGGCGGCACGACCGAGGTGGCGATCCTGTCGCTGCGCGGACTGACCTACAGCGCCTCGATCCGGGTCGGCGGGGACCGCATGGACGAAGCGATCGCATCGGGCATTCGCCGCCGTCACAATCTGATGGTCGGCGACGCGACGTCGGAACGCATCAAGGTCGAGATCGGAACCGCGCTCGCTCCGGCCGACGGGGTGGGGCAGGTGATCGGCGTGCGCGGCCGCGACCTGCTCAAGGGCATGCCTGCCGAGGTGGAGGTCAGCCAGGGCGAAATCGCCAATTTCCTGTCCGACCTGACGGCTCAGATCGTCGAGGCGGTGCTATCCGCCCTGGAAAAGGCCGAACCCGAACTTGCGGCCGATATCCACGACCAGGGGATCGTCATGACCGGCGGCGGCAGCCTCCTGTCACGCCTCGACGAGGTGCTGTCGAACGCGACCGGGTTGCCGGTCACCGTTGCCGACAACGCGCTGATGTGCGTCGCGACCGGTGCCGGGCTGGCGCTGGAAGATCCGAAATATCGCGGGGTCATGTACAGTTTTTGATCCGCCACGCCGTCGATACGGGGCGCATGGGCTCTGCCATCGGCGGGGCGTTGGACCGAGATTTCAGCGAAGCTCGGGCAGCGTATCGCCCGTCATGAAACTGGGCTTCGGCTGCTGGCCTGCCGCCTTCATCCGCGTCAGGTTGCCGATCTCGGTGTTGACCACGGCGATCCGGTCGCCGGGGCCGAGATGCGTCGGTGCGGCGATCTGGTTGAGCGGATGGGCCCCGCGATATCGGGTCCAGAATGTCACGATCGCTGCGGGCGGGTAGCCGGCGTTGGCCATCAGATACACGCTGAGCCGGTCCGCTTCCACTTCGGTTTGCCGGATCAGCCTCGCGCTGCGGCCCAATTGGCCGAATATGCCACGCCGGACACCGGCAGCTTCCAGCCGGATGCGATGGCGAAGAATGTTATGGGCGAATTCGTGCGCGAGCATTGCCGCGACCTGATCCTCGTCACCGGCAAAGCGGATCATGCCCGAATTGATCTGGGCATAGACGCCGTCTGCCTTGGACTGAAGTTCGTCATCAGGATTGACGAAGAATCGGGTGGGGCAGCCGGTTTCGAGCGCGACGTCGATCGTCATCGCGCGTTCCCCTCGTCGAATGTCGAGCGACAGATGGCCGTCGGCGGCCGCCCGTTCGAGCGTGTCGAGCACCTCCTTCGTTCTTGCATAGGATGCCGGCCCTCGCGGCGATGCCGCCGCCGACACCGTATGGCGATCGATCGCGTGCAGTTCGTCCCCCGCGCGCAGGCCGGCTGAAGCTGCAGGGCTTGATCCGGCGACCGCTAGGATGAGCGGCCGAGTGCCGAAGCCGAAAGTGGCTTGCGCATCCTTCCGCTCGGCCGACGGATATTGCGTCAGGTCGTGGACCGAAAAGCCAAGAAGAGGTTGATTTGACCGACAGAATTGGCCGTTCGCAACTGCAAGGCGATAACCCACGCCCGTAACCAACCTGTCCTGTTCGTGCAGCGTCCGAAGGTCCTGAATATCGGGCCAGGCCGGGCGCGAGAATATCAGCGACGCCAATATTGCGACCAGGGTGATGGCGATCCGACAGGGCATGATCTACCCTACATCCCGGCATCGTCTGCAAAAGGCAATTCTCCCGTTCGATGCCCACGCACCGAGTTCGGCAGGGCGGGGACAAATGCGCTTTTGCACAGCTTTCCTTGTTCGCAGGTGCGGCATTTTATGCTAACCGATTCTGCAGGTTTCGACGATTGCTTCCAAGACGGTGCTATTGAGGATCGGATAAGGCGGGCGTCCGGGAGCTTGTTGATGGTTCGTCGAGTACCGGCGAGCGGCAGTCGACAGAAGTGTTGAACCGGTTTCAGGCGTACGGAGAGGGCTTTGGTCAAGGCGGAGGCTCGTCTCTGATCGATCTAGGCTATGAGCGGTAATGGTGCAGCGGCTTGGCGGAGTTTGCGATGAAACCAATGATTTAAGCGCCGGTCTTCGTTGTGAAATTATTGAAATGTTATAGTCCGGACGCCGAACCGGCTAGAATTTCGAAGGGGCAGGCTTCGATGAATGTGGAAACAGGCGGTTTGCGGGCTTCTGCGTCCGATACGTCGGTGGAGGCCGCTCATGCGAGATGGCAGCCGTCTCGCGCTTCGTTGCGGTTCAGACTGCATCTCTCGCTCGTTCTGCTCGACATTTGCTGCATCTTCGCCGGCTTCTTTCTCGCTGAGCTGCTCTATCCCCATGCGTTCGCGGATCAGTGGCTCACGATCAGCCTCTCGGTGTCTCCGCTTTATCTCGCCATGGCGTTCGGTGCCCGGGCCTTCTCGACCGAAGTGATCGTCAATCCGGGCAAGGGCGTCGCACGCTCGATGCAGGCGTTCGTCGTCGCAGCCGCCGCAATGATCTTCCTGGCGTTCTCGATGAAGGCGTCGACGGATTTTTCGCGCGCCATATTCGTTCTGGGCGTCGGCATCAGCGCGCTGATCCTGTTCTTCGTGCGAGCGCTGTTCCTTCATCGTGCGCGTTCCATCCTCGGCGGCAATCCCTACAACATCATCCTGATCAGCGACCGGTTGGCGCCGCCGGGCGGCGACTATTCGGTCGTTCTGCCCGCATCGACCTTCGATCCTGGCGAGGATTGCCCAATAATGTATGATCGTCTGGCGACCGCGCTGAAGAGCGCCGATCGGGTCATCCTGGACTGCTCGCCGGCGCACCGGACCAACTGGATTCATGCCCTGCAGGGGGCGAACGTCCAGGCAGAGCTTCTCATGCCGGAGTTGAACAGCATCGGTCCGATCGCACTCGCCAGCTATGGCGGTAATGCGACCCTAGTCGTTGCGAAGGGGCCGCTGAATCTTCCGGACCGAATCCTCAAGCGCCTGTTCGACATCGCCGTTGCCGGCAGTGCGATCCTGCTGATTGCGCCCGTGTTGATCCTGACCGCCATTGCGGTGAAACTGGAGAGCAAGGGGCCGGTGCTGTTCGTTCAGACCCGGATCGGCCGCGGCAACAAGATGTTCCGGATGCTCAAATTCCGCAGCATGTACGCCGATCGCGGCGATGGCCATGGTACGTCTTCAACGGGCCGGAAGGACGACCGCATCACGCGTGTCGGCCGGGTGATCCGCAAGACCAGTATCGACGAGCTTCCCCAGCTCATCAACGTGCTGATCGGCAATATGAGCATCGTCGGGCCGCGTCCCCATGCGCTCGGTTCCAAGGCTGAGGACCAGCTGTTCTGGGAGATCGACGGTCGCTACTGGCATCGCCATGCGGCAAAGCCGGGATTGACGGGACTGGCGCAGGTGCGTGGCTTCCGGGGCGCGACCGACCGACGCGACGACCTGACCAACCGGTTGATGGCCGATCTGGAATATCTGCACGGCTGGTCGATCTGGCGCGACATCAAGATTATAGCGATGACCTTTGGCGTCGTGATGCATAAGAACGCGTTCTGACGGACCCGGACTCGGTTTCCTCGCGAACGGGGACTGGCGGGCGCAAGTTCGTCGGTAATTTGGGTCGCAGAGAGAAACACAGTTCGTATGAGTAAGTCGAAGGCGGGAAGGGCGGGCCGGCTCCCGGTGGTGCTGGCACTGATTCTCGTTGCTTGCATCGCGCTTTTCCTCGCCGTTGCCGCCTATCTCAAGCCGCCCTCTCGTTCGGGCGGTGAGGCATCTCCCGGCATCAAGCTGCTCGAGCCGCCCGCAGATGCTTCCCCCGCACGCGTCGATTATCGGCGGCTGGACGCGCGGATCACCGCACTCATGCAGGATCCCGACATGGTCGGGCTGGCGGTCGGCACGGTCGAGCGCGGGCGGGTCCGGTTCGTGAAGGGCTATGGCGAGACGGTGGCCGGGTCCGGCGTTCCGATCACGCCCGACACGGTGTTCCGCTGGGCCTCGCTGTCGAAAAGCGTGGCGGCGGCGCTGGTCGCGGGGCTGGCCGATGAGGGCAAGCTCTCGCTCGATGCTCCGGTGGCGTCGCTCCACACGACGCTCACGCTGCCGGGTGATACGCGTAACGTCACCGTCGCGGATGTGCTGTCGCATCGGCTCGGCCTCGTTCGAAATGCCTGGGACGATCGGCTCGAGGCCGGCGAAGACCCGAAGACGCTGCGGTCCGAACTCGGGACGCTGGCGCCCTTCTGTCCGCCGGCGACCTGCTACGCCTATCAGAATGTCGCGTTCGATACGGCGTCGGAGATCGTCGAAGGCGCGACGGCGCGTGACTATGCGAGCGTCGCGCGCGCACGGCTGTTCGGTCCGCTCGGCATGACGAATGCCAGCATCGGCCGGGCAGGGCTGCAGGGTGCCGGACGCTGGGCACAGCCGCACCATCGCGGCCGCGTGCCTGCCCGGGTCGACGACAATTACTATCACGTCCCCGCGGCAGGCGGCGTCAATTCGTCGATCAACGACCTTTTGCGCTGGATGCGTGCGCAGATGGGCGATGCTCCGGCGGTGCTGTCACCCAAGCTGCTCGACATCATGCATCGTCCGCGGGTGTCGACGCCGCCCCACGGACGCCGCGGGCCGATGGACCGCGCGCTGACCAACGCCGCTTATGGTCTTGGCTGGCGCAGCTACACCTATGCCGGCCATAGCCTGGTCGGGCATCGCGGATCGGTCGATGGCTATGGCTCGCTCATCCTGTTCGACCCGGCCGAGCGCAGTGGCATCGTGATGTTGTGGAACAGCAACCAGTTCAAGGCTGCCCGACTGCAACTGGAATTCTTCGACCTGCTTTACGGGCTCCCGCAGACCGACTGGCTGGAGCTTCAGAAGCCGGAAGAGGTCGCACACCCAAGTCAGCCGGTGCCCGGCACCGACTGACTTCTGGGCGGGCGTACCTGCCCTTGTCCGCTGCACCGTCCATCCCGCCCTCGGGACCAACTGTTGCGCGGTTGCAACCGTAGCCCAGATCCGGTTGCCCAACGGCATCAGGTTGCTTGACAACGTTGGACAGGGAGAAGAAGGGAACGTTCTCATTTGTGAACGTTCTCATTCTAAAGAGCGCCCCCAGGGCGCCTATGTCTCCACGGGGAGGATCTATGAAAAGCTTCAAGGCTCGCTCGCTATTTCGTCTGGTTGTCGGAGCGTCGGTTCTGGCGATTGCCGCACCTGGCGTCGCGCTCGCTCAGGATGAGGCCGCCGCGCCGGCGCCTCAGGATGGGCCCGTCACGCAGGATGACACCGGCGAAGAAATCGTCGTTACCGGCATCCGCGCCAGCCTTCGCGCATCGGCCGATATCAAGCGCGACGCATATGGCGTCGTAGATGCGATCTCCGCCGAGGATATCGGCAAGTTCCCCGACACCAACCTGGCCGAGTCGCTTCAGCGCATCACCGGCGTGTCGATCGACCGCTCGAACGGTGAGGGCCAGTTCGTTACCGTCCGCGGCTTCGGTCCGGAATTCAACCTGGTGACCCTTAACGGCCGTCAGATGCCGACCTCGTCGCTGGGTGACGGCGCCAGCGCGCCGGCCTCGCGCTCGTTCGACTTCGCCAATCTCGCCTCCGAAGGCATTGCCGGGGTCGAGGTCTACAAGACCGGCCGTGCGAGCATTCCGTCGGGCGGCATCGGCTCGTCGATCAACATCCGCACCCCGCGCCCGTTCGATCGTCCCGGTCTGCGCGGCAGCGTGTCGGCCAAGGCTGTGTACGATACCTCGTACAACCAGGGTACCGAGATCACGCCCGAATTTTCTGGCCTGGTCAGCAACACGTTCGCCGACGACCGGATCGGTGTGCTGCTGGTCGGTTCGTACCAGCGCCGCAAGGCCAGCACGAACACGGCGAATGTCGGCTGGCGCGACGGTTATCTGGGTTCGGATGTAGATGTCTGGGGTCAGTTACCCACAAACGGCAATGCCATTAATCGCCCCGGTCCGAACGACGTCTATCAGGTGGCCCAGAACGCGTCCTATGATCTCAATGACATCGATCGCGAGCGGATCAATGGACAGGCAGTACTCCAGTTCCGGCCGATCGACTCGCTGACAGCGACTGTCGATTACACCTATTCACGCAACACCGTCGAAGTTCGCAACAGCAATGTTGGCATCTGGTTCAACCATGGCGACACGTCGAGCGAATGGACGGACGGTCCTGTTGCCGGCCCCATCTTCTACAGCGAGCGTTTCGGTGCGGCGGAGCGCAAGGACCTGTCGTACAGCGGTTCACTTGTCGCGAACCGCAGCGAGAACAAATCGCTGGGCGCAAACCTGCGCTGGGATGCCCCGGGCAACATGACGATGGAACTCGACTTCCATTCGTCGAGCGCGGAATCCAAGCCGACCAACAAATATGGTAGCAGCGTTTCCGTCGGCAACGCCGTATTCGGCGTCGCGAGCCAGACGATCAATTTCGACAACGACCTGCCGGTTATCTCCTATGTGATGCAGCCGGGAGTCGATGCGCTGGATCGCTCGCTGATCACGCCGACCGGCAATTCATTCCGCAATGCCTATTTCCGCAACGATATCGACCAGATCCAGCTGCGCGGCCGCTATGATCATGACGGCGGTTTCCTGGACAGCATCGACTTCGGCGTGTCCTACACCGAGAACAAGGTCCGCTCGGCCTACGGCTTCGTCCAGAATGAATCCTGGAGCGGTGCAGGTCCTGCATCGGATATACCGGATGACATCTTCAGCCTCGTGAGCCTGCCCGACAAGTTCAAGGGCGTATCGGGAGCGGGCGCGGGGATGATCCCGAGCTTCTATACGTTTGATTTCGAGCGGATGGTCGATCTGATCGAGAACAAGTATCAGGTGTGTAGCGACCCGCAGACGGGCAAGGCCGCGCCGGGCACCTGTCTGGCCGACTACACCGTCGATCGCCGGACCAGCGAAAAGATGCTCTCGCCCTATCTTCAGGTCGCGAACAAGTTCGACCTGTTCGGCAACCCCGCACATCTCGTCGCTGGCGTCCGCTACGAACACACGGTCATCGACTCCCAGGCGCTGGTACCTGTACCGGTCGGCACCTCGTGGAATGCTGCTAACGAGTTCTACGTGATCCTGTCGGACGAGTCGCAATTCACTGGCTTCAAGGGCAACTATCAAAACTGGCTGCCGTCGATCGATTTCGACGTTTCGCCATTCCAGAACGTCAAGCTGCGCGCGTCGTATAGCCATACGATCACGCGTGCCGACTATGGCAGCCTGCAGGGCGGCCTGACGCTGGACTCGCAGTTCCGCATTGCCAACGGCACCGGAAGCCGCGGCAATCCCGGCCTGATGCCGTTCAAGTCGAAGAATATCGACCTGTCGGCCGAGTGGTACTACGCGCCGACCAGCTATGTGTCGGTCGGCTATTTCCGCAAGAACGTGTCGAACTTCATTTCGCAGGAACGGGTTACGCAGGAAGCATTCGGCCTGCGCACCGTTGCCGGTGGTCCGCGCTATCTGGCCGCAGTCGCTGCACTGGGCCCGAACGCCGGAGCGGATGCAATTCGTAGTTATATCTTCAACAACTTCCCGGAATCGACTGAGTTCGAAGGTCTGGACCCTGCGGGTAACCCGAAGGGTCGAATCTTCGCGCTGCCGGAAGATCCGCTGCTCGAATTCCAGATCCAGACGCCGGTCAACAGCAGCCAGACCGCCGTGCTTCAGGGCTGGGAGTTCGCATTGCAGCACAGCTTCTGGGATACCGGCTTCGGCGTCATCCTGAACTACACCAAGGTCGATGGCGACGCGGTGTACGACAACACCAAGCCGTCAAGCGTGACCCAGTTCGCGCTGACCGGTCTCAGCGACAGCGCCAACGCGGTCGCCTTCTACGACAAGAACGGGCTCCAGGCGCGCGTCGCCTGGAACTGGCGCGACAAGTTCCTCACCCAGTCGGGACCGAATCCCTTCTATATCGAGGAATATTGGCAGATCGATGCGAGCGCGAGCTATGAGGTCATCAAGGGGCTGACTGCGTTCGTCGAAGGCATCAACCTGACCAATGAAGGGCGTCGCGGTCACCTTCGCTCTGAGCGCAACGTGAACTTCGCGTCTCCTGGTTATGCTCGCTACTCCGCGGGCGTTCGCTTCAACTTCTGATCCGGGTCAGCCCCCTGTCCGGATCGGGCCACGGGAAAGCCATCCTCTTGCGAGGGTGGCTTTTTCCACGCCCGGGGGGCAGGGTTCGGCTCCCAGGAGAGAACGGAACCACCGCGTGACCCGGCCTGTCAGCAATATCGTCATCGTCGGCGGCGGCACCGCCGGCTGGTTGGCGGCGTGCCTGATCGCCGCCCGCGCCGCGGCCGGGGATACCCCGCCGCTGCGCGTCACCCTGATCGAATCCCCCGACATCCCGACGATCGGCGTGGGAGAGGGCACCTGGCCGACGATGCGCGCCACGCTCGATCGGATCGGGATTGCGGAGAGCGATTTTCTCCTCGCCTGCGACGCCTCGTTCAAACAGGGCTCGCGCTTCGACGGCTGGCTGACCGGCGCGCCGGGCGAGCATTATTACCACCCGTTCGTCGCCCCGATCGATGGCGACCCGCGTGACGTGGTCGCGGCCTGGCAAGCCTCGCAACCCGATCGCCCCTTCGCCGAAGCCGTCTCTGCCCAGCCGCTCGCCTGCGCACGCAATCTCGCACCGCGCCAGCGCGCGATGCCCGATTACGCCGGCGCGCTGAACTATGCCTATCATCTCGATGCGGGAAAGCTGGCGACCCTGCTGATGCGTCACGCCACCGGGAGACTGGGCGTGCGGCACCTGCGCGATCATGTCACCGGCGTCGACCGGGCGGAGGACGGCGATATCGCGGTGGTGCGAACGCGGTCCTCCGGGCCGGTCACCGGCGATCTGTTCGTCGATTGCTCCGGCCATGCCGCGCTGCTGATCGGGAGCGAATATGGCGTCGGCTTCGTCGATCGCAGCGGCGACTTGTTCAACGACCGAGCCCTTGCGCTGCAACTGGCGGTGCCGCCGGACAGTGCGATCGCGTCGCAGACCAGTGCGACGGCGCACGCGGCCGGCTGGATCTGGGACATCGGCCTGCCGACACGCCGCGGCATCGGCTGTGTCTATGCATCGGACTTCCTGAGCGACGACGAGGCGCTTGATATCCTGCGGGACTATGTCGCCCGCACCGCGCCCTGGGCGGCGGCCGGCACGTTGGAGCCGCGCCGCCTGACCTTCCGCTCCGGCCATCGCGAGCGGTTCTGGGAGCGCAACTGCATCGCCATCGGCCTGTCGGCCGGGTTCCTCGAACCGCTCGAGGCCTCGGCGATCGTCCTGATCGAGTTGTCGCTGGGCGCGCTGATCGACAATTTCCCGGTGACGCGCGACGTGATGGACATCCACGCCGGGCGGTTCAACACGCTGTTCCGCTATCGCTGGGATCGCATCGTCGAGTTTCTCAAGCTCCATTATGTCCTGAGCCAGCGCGAGGAGCCCTATTGGCGGGCGCATCGCGATCATGCATCGATCCCCGAAAGGCTGACCGATCTGCTGCACATCTGGCGGCATCAGCCGCCCTCGCATCACGATCTGGGCATGATCGACGAGATCTTTCCGGCGGCAAGCTATCAATATGTGCTCTACGGCATGGGCTTCCCCCCGCCGGCGACAAGGACGATGCGGGCCGCCCGATCCGGCGATGCCGCAGCGGCGCTGCGCCAGGTCGATCACCGTGCTCGCACGCTAACGTCCAGCCTGCCGGGCAATCGCGCCTATCTTTCCGCCCTACGCGCCGCCGCGCATCAGGAGACGATCTGAATGTCCGGACACCAACTGCTCACGGTCGAGGACCATCGCGACCTGCGCATCCGCACCGACCGCGCCGTCGAACTCGGCGACGGGGTGATGAGCTGCGTCACCATGCCCTATGAGTTTCGCCAGGTGCAGGACGAATATCCGATCCTGTTCCGCCTCAACCAGGAACGCGACAGCTTCACCGCGCTTGCCCTGTTCGGGTTCCAGAATGGCGAGAACCTTTTCCTGCGCGACGGGCGATGGGATGCCCGCTACGTGCCGCTGGCGCAGGATATCCAGCCATTCCTGATCGGCGGATCGGCCGGGGACACCGCGACGAAGCAGGTCCATGTCGACATGGACAGCCCGCGCATCGGCGGCGAGGAAGGCGTTCGCGCGTTCGATCCCGACGGTCGGCCAACTCCCTTTCTCGATGCGGTCGCCGAAAAGCTCGGGGCGCTGGACGAAGGCTATCGCGCTTCGGCCGGGTTCTTCGACGCGCTGCGCCGCCATGACCTGCTCGAGCCGCTGACGCTGGAGATCACGCTTGCCGATCACTCGACCAACCGGCTGGTCGGGTTCCATGTGATCGACGAGGATCGGCTGCGCAGCCTCGATGGCGGGGCAGTCGCCGAACTCCATGCCGACGGCCATCTGATGCCGATCTTCATGGCGCTTGCATCGCTGTCGAACATCGGCGCGCTGGTCGCCCGCAAGAATCGCGACAGCGGCCATGGCTGAGGCCGATGCCGGCATCTTCGCGCAGCTTGCGTCGGTGCCGGAGGTCATCGTCGCCGACGCGGCGCAGCTCGACGCCCAGCTGCGCGCGGCGACCGCGCCGTTCGTCGTGCGCGGGCTGGTGAAGGACTGGCCGCTGGTCCAGGCCGGGCTGCGCTCCGGTCGGGATGCTCGCGACTATCTTCTGCGTCATCGGCGGGACCGGCCGTTCACTGTGTCGGTGGGCGCGCCCGGCGGCGACGGCCGGCTGTTCTACGATGCCGCGATGGCCATGAATTTCGTGACGGTTCAGGGCAAGCTGCCCGAGGTGCTTGCCGATATCGACAAGCTCGAGGCAAAGGGCGATCCGCGCGCCGTCTATCTCGGTTCGGTCGACGTCCATGACTATTTCGACGGCCTGCACCAGGCCAATCACGTCGATCTGGGCGAGCGCAAGCCGATGGCGAGCATCTGGATCGGTACCGCGACGCGCATCGCCGCGCACAACGACTTTCCCGACAATCTCGCCTGCGTCGCCGCGGGCAGGCGGCGGTTTACCGTCTTTCCTCCCGACCAGCTCCGCAATCTCTATCTCGGGCCGATCGACAATACTCCGGCGGGCCGCGCGATCAGCATGGTCGATTTCCGCGCCCCCGATTTCGACGCCCATCCACGATTCCGCGAGGCGATGCGCCATGGCCAGACCGTCGAGCTGGAACCGGGCGATGCGATCCATATCCCCAGCATATGGTGGCACCATGTCGAGGGGCTCGCGCCGTTCAACATCCTCGTCAATTACTGGTGGCGCGATACCCCGCGCTGGATGGGCCTGCCGCAGGATGCATTGACCTTCGCGATGCTCGCCATCCGCGACCTGCCGGAGGACGAGAAGCGGCACTGGCGCGACATGTTCGACTATTATGTGTTCGAGAACGGCGACGAGGTCGTGTCGCACATCCCGCCCGAGGCGCGCAGCGTCCTGGCGCAGCTGACCCCCGAAAGCGCGGGCCGGATCCGCGCCTATCTGCTGAGGACGTTGAGCCGATGACGAACCCCGATCAGCGCCTGCGCCGCGTCGTGATCGCCGGCGGGGGCACCGCCGGCTGGATGGCAGCGGCGGCGATCGCCCGCACCCTGGGCCGAACCGTCGACCTGACCCTGATCGAATCCGAGGCGATCGGCACGATCGGCGTCGGGGAATCGACGATCCCGCCGCTGGTCAATTACAACCGACTGCTCGGCATCAACGAAGCCGAGTTCATGCGCGCCACCCAGGCGACGTTCAAGCTGGGCATCCTGTTCGATGACTGGAAGGAACCGGGCAGCCGCTATTTCCATTCCTTCGGCCTGACCGGCAAGGATCACTGGTCGGCCGGCTTCCAGCATTTCTGGCTCTATGGCCGCAGCAAGGGCCATGACCCGTCCTATGACGAGTACTGCCTCGAACTGATCGCCGCGTTGAAGGGCCGTTTCGCGCACCTGCCCGAAGACCGGATGAACTATGCCTATCAGCTCGATTCCGGGCTGTATGCGAAGTTCCTGCGCAAGATGGCGGAGGGGGATGGCGCCGCCCGTATCGAAGGGCGGATCGCTCGCGTCGAACTGGACGGGGAAAGCGGCGACATCGCCGCGCTGCACCTGGACTCGGGACAGCGCGTCGAGGGCGACCTGTTCATCGACTGTACCGGCTTCCGGGCGCTGCTGATCGGCGATGCATTGCATGTCGGCCATGACGACTGGACGCACTGGCTGCCGTGCGATTCCGCCATCGCGCTGCAGACCGAGAGCGTGGGTCCGGCCGTCCCCTATACCCGCGCAATGGCGCATGACGCGGGCTGGCAGTGGCGCATTCCGCTGCAGCACCGGGTCGGCAACGGCATCGTCTATTGCAGCCGCTATCTCGATCGCGACGCGGCGCTCGATCGCCTGGTCGGCAATGTCGAGGGAGAGATACTGACCGAGCCCAATTTCCTGAGGTTCGGTGCGGGCGCGCGCCGCAAGCAATGGCATCGCAACTGCGTCGCTATCGGCTTGTCGGGCGGGTTCATGGAGCCGCTGGAATCGACCAGCATCCACCTGATCCAGCGCGCGGTGCTGCGCCTGATCCGGATGATGCCGCTGACCGGGATCAGCGAGCACGACATCGCCGAGTTCAACGACCAGCAGCATAACGACATGCTGCAGATCCGCGATTTCCTGGTGCTCCATTACAAGGCGACCGACCGCCGCGACAGCGCCTTCTGGCGGCAATGCGCCTCGATGGAGATCCCCGACTCGCTCGCGCACAAGATCGAGCTGTTCCGCGAGACCGGACGGGTCTTCCGCCGCAACGACGAATTGTTCGCCGAGAACAGCTGGGTCCAGGTGATGATGGGGCAGGGGATCATGCCGCGGTCCTGGCATCCGATCGCCGAGAAATTGCGCGATGACGAACTGGCGCGCCTGTTGACCATGCTGCGCGACGAGGTGACCCGGACCGTGTCGACCCTGCCGGAGCACGCCGCCTATGTCGCCCGCTATTGCGGTGCTGCCCGCCCTGCTTCAGGTTAAGTTCGGGGCCGGGGGGACCAGATGATCAGGCGCAAGCGTTCCGTTACCATTAAGCATGTCGCGGCAGATGCCGGCGTGTCGTTCCAGACCGTCAGCCGCGTCATCAACAACGAATCCGGGGTGCGTCCCGAGATGAAGCAGCGCGTCCAGGCGTCGATCGACAAGCTGGGCTATGTCCCCTCGATCGCGGCGCAGCGCATGGGCGGGTCGCGCTCCTATCTGATCATCGCGCTCAACGACCGCGAGCGCACCATCGCCGACTGGCGTGCGCGTCAGGGCGCCGACTGGGTCGACCAGATGCTGCTGGGCGGCATGCTGAAATGCCATGAATATGGCTATCGCATGATCATCGAGCTGGTCGATACGCACAGCGACCATATCGAGCGCGAGCTTGCCGCCGCGATCGCCTCGCTCCAGCCGGACGGGGTGATCCTGACTCCGCCGCATTCCAGCAACCCGCTGATCACCGGATTGCTGGCCGAACACCATATCAGCTTCGCCCGGATCGGATCGCTCGATCCGGGGCCGGGCTTCGCGCTCACCATGGACGACGAACGGGCGGCGCGACTGGCGACCGACCACCTCGTCGAACTGGGCCATCGGCGGATCGGCTTCATCGCCGGCCCCGAGGAATATGAGCTCAGCATGTGGCGCGTCGATGGCTGGAAGGCGGCGATGGCCCGGGCTGGCCTCGCGATCGACGGCCTGCTCGGCGGCGGCGACTTCAGCCTGGCATCCGGAGCGGTCGCGGCGACCGCGCTGCTGTCCGGCACCGACCCGGTGACCGCGATCATCGCCAGCAATGATCAGATGGCGCTCGGCACGCTGGAGGCTGCCCGGGCGCTGGGGATCGCCATTCCGCATGACCTTTCCCTGATCAGCTTCGACGACACGCCGATCGTGCGGGTCACGCATCCGCCGCTCGCCGCCATCGTCCAGCCCATCGCCGAGGTCGCTGCGCGGTCGGTGGAACTGATCATCGCCGAGCGGGCCGGCAAGGCCGCGCCGGGCGAGCCTATCGTGGTCCCGGCCAGTCTGGTGCTTCGAAACTCGACCGCGCCCGCACCCGCCAGGGACTGACCCAGGCGCAAGCGCGCCAGCTTACTGCGCTCATCCGCCGAACCGAACGCCTCGGCGCGTCATCGCGATTGTTGCAGGACCGCAACATCGTCACGAACCTGTCATCAAACCGTCTTCCGCATGTCTTCGATCTCGCACCGGCGCGTCATGCTGGCCCCCTAGCGGGAGCCCTGCGGCCGGCAGGGGGCATACCGAGTCGCATCACCCATGCAGACCCCGCCCAAACTGCCGGCAATCCACCCGGAACGGAGATTTTATGGCCAGCTTCAAGCGTCTCAGCCTCATTCTTATGACCAGCTGCGCCGGCGGCGCGATGCTGTCGGCTTGCGACGGCGCGACCAGCGTCGCTTCCCCCGGCGAGGGTGTGATCGTCGTTCCGGCGCCGACCCCGGCCGCCCCGACCCCGACGCCGACCCCGACGCCGACCCCGGGTACGCCCGCTGCTTCGTGCCCGTCGGGCACCATCGATCGTGGCGTTATCGGCTCGTTCCGCGGGTGCCGGATTCCGTCGCTTATCACGGGCACCACCACGCTCGCAAAGCTGCCGGGCGTCGCCTACGAGATCAACGGCCGCGTCAATGTCGGTATCGACCTCGGTGGTTCGGGCTCCGCTCCGGGCGGCCAGTCGGCCATCCTCACCGTCCAGCCGGGCGTGATCTTCTATGCCAACGAACTCGACGCCGATAACGACTATCTGCTCGTCAACCGCGGCTCGCGCATCCTGGCGGAAGGCGCCGAGAGCGCACCGATCATCTTCACCTCGGGCCAGAACCTGCGCGGCACTGCGACCGACGAGTCCCAGGGCCAGTGGGGCGGCGTCATCCTCGCCGGCCGCGCGCCGATCTCCAACTGCAACACCGGCGGCGTCGTCGGCGGCGATGCAGCCTGCGAGAACGTCGTCGAAGGCACCGGCACCGCACTGTACGGCGGCAACGCACCCGCCGATGACAGCGGCGTGATGCGCTATGTCCAGATCCGCTATTCGGGCACGATCCTGGCCGAGGGCGTCGAGCTTCAGGGCCTGACCCTGGGCGGCACCGGCTACGGTACCCAGCTCGATCACATCCAGATCCACAACAGCTCGGATGACGGCATCGAGATCTTCGGCGGTCGCACCAACCTGAAGTATCTGGCGATCACCGGCGCGGACGACGATTCGCTGGATTACGATGTGGGCTGGCGCGGCATGGTCCAGTTCATGATCGCCATCCAGAAGCCGACCAACACCCAGAGCGACAACTATCTGCTCGAGATCGACTCGAACGGTGCTGAAGACGCACTGCCGCGCACCTGGGGCCAGATCGCCAACTTCACGATGGTCCAGACCACGACGGGCACCAACGCCGCAATCCGCATCCGCGGCGGCGCTGACGGCCGCTTCATCAACGGCATCGTCACCACCCCGCAGGCGTGCCTGAACATCGTTGCCGGCGCCGACGCCGGCGGCAAGACCACGATCCGCGCCGGGGACTCCACCCCCTCGACCACCAGCCCGCTGGTGACCGGTTCGCTCGGGCCGCTGCAGGATTACGGCGCACCGCTGTTCCACTCGCTCTACTTTGCCTGCGGCGCGACCAAGTTCGCCGCCAGCACGGTCAGCGGCGTGACGGTCAGTGCCGACGAGCAGCGCGCGGTTGTCGAGAATGCTCGCAACAGCAACGTCAACATCAACGGCATCATCGGCGATGCGCTGACCGCCCAGTACAAGATCGGTACCGGCCCTGCCGGTGTCACCGCGGCGAATGCGGCGAACTACAATCCGGCTCCGGCGACCGGACTGGCCGCGTTCTTCGTCAACGCGCCGTATCTCGGTGCGGTGTCGCCGACTGCGGGCGATCCGAACGCGACCTGGTTCGAGCGTTGGACCTGCAACTCGAACCGCGCCAACTTCGGCACGGCGAGCGGCAACTGCACCGCGCTGCCGGTCAACTAAGACCCACAGCGATCGTGCGGGGCGGCGGCATCGATCCGCCGCCCCGCATGCCATCTTCTCTCCGCCCTCCGACCGACCGGATACGCACATGAAAAAGCAGCTCGCTTTCGGCACGCTCCTTCTAGCCACCACGACCCTCGTCGCACCCGGCGCACTTGCGCAGGACACCAGCGTCGTGACGCCGACGACCCAGCAGGAGCAGGCCGAGCCGACCCGGGACGCGGGGCAGGACCCCGGTCAGGATACGGCTGTCGAGATTTCTGCGCCTGGCGCCGATGCCGAGGTCAGCGAGATCGTGGTCGAGGGACGCAATATCCCCAATGTCATCCGTGCGACGCCGCAGGTCGTGTCGGTCCTGTCGTCGGAAGACATTTCGCGGACCGGCGAGGGCGATATCGCCGGCGCGCTCGAGCGCGTGACCGGCCTGTCGGTCGTCGGCGACGGCTTCGTCTATGTCCGCGGCCTTGGCGACCGCTATTCCTCTTCGCTGCTGAACGGGTCGCCGCTGCCGAGCCCCGAGCCGCTGCGCCGCGTCGTTCCGCTCGACATCTTCCCGACCAACATCATCGCCTCGGCGCTGGTGCAGAAGAGCTACTCGGCCAATTATCCCGCCGAATTCGGCGGCGGTGTGATCAACCTGACCACGCGTGCGGTGCCGAAGGACAGCTTCCTCCAGGTCGGCGCATCGATCGGGGCCGATACCTTCACCACCAGCAATCTGGGCTACGTCTATGACGGCGGTCGCGCCGACTTCTTCGGCTACGACACCGGCGAGCGCGACGTGCCGCAGTTCATCAAGGACGCCGGCCGCAACCGCACCGCGATCCTGCCGTCCAGCGCGATCACCGGGCTGACCAATGCCGAAACGACGCTGGCCCAGACGAACTATCACATTCCGCCCAATCTCAGCTGGGAAGCGAGCATGGGCGGTTCGGTCGATATCGGCGGCGCGCGCGTCGGCCTGATCGCGGCGGGCGGGTTCAGCAATTCGTGGCGCACCCGCGACGCGATCCAGCAATTCTCGATCGACGATGTCGGCGGTTTTGCGAAGGACTTCCGCACCGTCACCACCGACAACCGCATCCTGGTCAACGGCATGATCGGCCTGGGCGCCGAATTCGGCGAGCACAAGGTTCGCTGGACCAATCTCTACATCCACGACACGCTGAAGCAGACCGCGCTCGGCACCGGCGGACAGGGCAATAATTTCGATGTCATCGACGGCAACCAGGCGTTTCTGGATCAGAACACCAGCTGGTTCGAGCGCCAGCTGATCAACTCGCAGCTGGCCGGCGAATTCAAGTTCGGCGATCTCAGCCTCGATCTGCGCGGCAGCTATGCCAACACCAAGCGCAAGTCGCCCTATGAGCGCTATTTTCGCTATACCTATGTCGGCGCGCGCGGGAACACGCCGATCAACGACTATATCAACAATCTCGGCACGCTGACCCCGGCGACCATCGCCTTCAGCGACCTGAACGAGGATCTCTGGGCGGGGCAGGCCGATGTCGCCTATCGCTTCAACCTGGCCTTCCCGCTGACCGTGTCCGCAGGGTATAATTACAGCGACGCCGATCGCACCTCGAGCCGTTATTCCTTCCAGTATTTCGGCCCCGACGGCGTGTCGCTGCCCGACGTGCTGGCTCAGCTTCGCCCCGACTACCTCCTGTCGGACGACACGATCCTCAACGGCTGCCGCCGCTGGATCCCGGGTTTCCCGCAGAACAGCACCTCGTGCATCGAGCTGCGCAACACGTCGGCGAATTCGGGCGCGGCCGAATATACCGCCGGGCTCAAGACCCATGCGGGCTATCTCCAGGCCGATCTCGAGCCGGTCGAGAATATCCGCGTGAACCTGGGCGTGCGCTACGAGAAGGCGGACGAGGTCGTGAACACCGGCGGCGCGGTGAACACCAATCTCAGCAACAGCTACTGGCTGCCTGCCGCGACCGTGACGTGGAATTTCCAGCAGAACATGCAGCTGCGCTTCCACGCATCGAAGACGATCGCGCGCCCGCAGTTCCGCGAGCTCGCGCCGCAGCTCTATCAGGATTTCGAGACCAACCGCCAGTTCCTGGGCAATCCGCTGCTCAACGACTCGCAGCTGTGGAACGGCGAGATCCGCTATGAGTGGTTCTTCGCGCGCGATCAGCGCATCACGCTCGCCGGCTTCTTCAAGAAGATCGACCGGCCGATCGAGACGGTCGCCTTCTTCCCGGGCGGCTCGACGACGCCGCAGGTCGGTTTCTCCTACGCCCCCAGCGCGAAGCTGTACGGAGCGGAGATCGAAGCGGTGAAATATGTGCCGCTCGAATTCATCTCGCCCGCACACCGGCTGCTGCTGATCGCCAACTACACTTACACCAAGTCCGAACTGGACGTGGACGACAGCTTGGTGCCGAGCCCGCTGCAGGGTGACGTTGCCAGCTATGTCCGTGCCAATCAGCTGTTCGTCGATGGCGACCCGCTGGTCGGTCAGTCGGACCATCTGGTGAATTTCCAGGTCGGCCTGGAAAATCGCGAGCGCCTGTCGCAGCTCACCTTCCTGGTCAACTATGCCAGCGAGCGTGTGACCAATCGCGGACCGGTTCCCCCCACGGGCACCGGCATCCCGCAGCCGAACATCGTCGAGCGTCCGGGTTGGCGCTTCGACCTCGTCGCCCGCCAGGGCGTCGAGCTGGGCGGCGTCGATTTCGAGCTGAAGTTCGAGGCGCGCAACCTGACCGCGCGCCGCTACGAGGAATTCCAGATCTTCTCGAACGGGGTTCGCCGCGATGTGAACACCTATGACCTGGGCCGTTCCTTCACGATCGGTCTCGGCATCACCTTCTGATCCCGGGCCTGCCGAACGAAAAGACCCCGGTGCGACGCGCACCGGGGTCTTTTTTCTGTCCGTCGATCGCGCGTCCGATCAGCCCCAGGGCCGCTCGCGATACCATTTGGTGATGACGTATTTCAGTCCGGCGCGCACCTTCATCGCATGGTGCAGCGTCGACGGGTTCGGACGCCCGTCGGGACGCAGGTTGTTCCATGCCAGCACCTTGCCGGCCTCGGGCTGGATGATCTTGTCGATCGCCTTGAACCGGGTCGCGCCGCCGGCCTCGACATCGTTCAGATAGATCATCACCGTCCAGGTCCGCTGGCCGGCAACGGTGCAATATTGGGCGAAATCCTTGCCGGTCGGCTCGAAATAGTCGGTATGCGCCTTGAACTCCTGCCCGATCTCATAGCGCTGGCCCTGCATCGGCTCGCCATGTCGCGGGTCCAGCCCGACCATCTCGGTGATGCGGCGCTCCACCTCCATCACCACCGCGTCGCTGTTCGGCAGGTCGCACGTCTCGCTGGTGCGAAAGGCATAGTCACCGTTGCCGTCCGCCAAGGTGGAGGGACGTCGGTCCGCATCGATCTTGTACATCAGCAGCTGGCACAGCTCGGGCTCCAGAAAGCCCTTCTTGATGAACATCGCCACTTTCGGGCTCGGTACCCGCTGTACGCCTGGCCGGGCGACCAGATGGTTCATCACGGGTTCCGAAGGGTGGCCGCAGCCGAAATTGGGACTGGAATCAGCGCTCATGCGCGCCTTCTGCCAAAAGGGCAGGGCGGTTTCCACCCTGCTGGCGCGTTGCAACGGGACCGTCACAAAAGCGCAAAGCCCCTGTCACGCTAGGTGCATAATCGCTGCGGTCATGACCGCAGCCGCCCCGACGATTCCGACTCCGGCCGACCTTCCGGCCCCGTCCGCGTCGCCGGGCCATGCCGATCCTGCTGCCACGATCCTGAACGAGGCGCACCGGCGCGATGCCAGCCATGTTCATGTCGAGCAGAGCGAGGGCGGGCTTCGCGTGCGGATGCGATTGGGCGGTCGGTTGCGCGACGTGCTGCGTCTCGACAATCCGACGCTTCCCGACTTTGCGGACCACGGCGTCGACGTCGCCCGCATGGCCACCCCGTTCGGAGAGCGGCTCGTCCTGCATCTGCCCGAGCGCGAGGCCCGGTTCGCTGCGATCGAGGCGCTCGGCATGCCGCCCCGGCTGGCCCAGGCGGTCGGCGGCGCGCTGGCCGGGACCGGCCTGATCCTGATCTCCGGACCCGCCGGCGCGGGCAAGCGACGGACGCTGAAGGCGCTGGTCGATCAGGCCGATGACGGCACCCGCAACATCCTGTCGGCCGGCTCGCTCGACGAATTGCGAGGCGTGCTGCGCCAGGATCCCGATGTGATCGCGATCGATTCGGTCGCCGATCGCGATCTCGCCCGGCTGATGGTCCTCGCCGCCGACGCTCATCTCGTCATCGCCACGATCGAGGCGCGCGACGCGGTCAGCGGGCTGCAGCGCCTCCGCGATTTCCGCGTCGAGCCGTTCCAGCTTGCCTCGACGCTGCACGGCGTCATCGCCCAGCGGCTGGTCCGCCGCCTGTGCCAGTCCTGCCGCGAACCGGTTCAGGCGCGCGGATCGGTGTCGTCGCTGCTCGGCTTCGATGCCGGCGCGGTCGTCTATGCGCCCGTCGGCTGCGACGCCTGCGATCAGGGATTTTCGGGCGAGACGGGCGTGTTCGAGGCGATCCTGGCCGATCCTGCGCTGCGCCGCCTGATCAACGATGGCGGCGACGGCGCGATCATCGCGCGCCACGCCTTCCTGAACGCGCCGAACCTCGGCTCGGCCGCCCGCGCGCTGGTGCGCGAGGGGCGGATCACCGCCCACGAGGCGGTGCGGCTGTCGCGCAGCTAGGGCGCAAACCGGAATCGGCACGATGCGCGCGACATTATCTTGCGCTCCGAAAAAGCTGACGCTAAGCGCACCTTCATCGCGGCGACCGTAGTTCAATTGGTTAGAGCGTCGGCTTGTGATGCCGGAAGTTGCGGGTTCAAGTCCCGTCGGTCGCCCCATTCTTTTCCCTGACCGCCCGCGCCCGCAGACGGGCGGCCGCCGTGCAGGATTTCATATGATCACCGATTGGGGCTACCCCGACTTCGACGACCATGAGGGCGTCCACCTGTTCTCCGATCGCGAATCGGGGTTGAGCGCGATCATCGCCGTTCACTCCTCGAAGCTTGGGCCCGCGGCCGGCGGCGTCCGCTTCTGGCACTATGCCGACAGCGACGCGGCGATCACCGATGCGCTGCGCCTGTCGCGCGGCATGAGCTACAAGAACGCCATGGCGGGCCTGCCGCTGGGCGGCGGCAAGGGCGTGGTCCTGGCGCCGCATGCCGGTGCCGAGATCACCGACGCCCAGCTCGAGGCCTTCGGCCGCGCGGTCGAGTCGCTGAACGGCCGCTACGTGACCGCCGAGGATGTCGGCATGTCGGAAGCGCGAATGAAGCAGGTCGCGACCCAGACGCGCCACGTCTCCGGCCTGCCGGTCGCGGCCGGCGGCGCGGGCGGCGATCCCGGCCCCGTCACCGCGATGGGCGTCTATCTGGGCGTCAAGGCGGCGGCGAAGCGCGGCCTGGGTGCCGATGACATGAAGGGCGTGCACGTCGCGATCCAGGGCGTCGGCAGCGTCGGCGGCGGGCTTGCCCGGCTGCTGGCCAGGGACGGCGCGCGCCTGACCCTGGCGGACGTCAATACCGATCGCGCCCGCGCGCTGGCCGAGGAACTGGGCGGCGAGACCGTCTCGACCGATGCGATCCTCTCGCTCGACGCCGATATCGTCAGCCCCAATGCGCTGGGCGCCATCCTGACCGAGGCGTCGATCGCTGCCTTGCGGACGACCGTGATCGCCGGCGGTGCGAACAACCAGCTTGCGACTCGCGCCGACGGTACGCGGCTGCAGGACCGCGGCATCCTCTATGCGCCCGATTATGTCATCAATGCCGGCGGCATCATCAATGTCGGCCTGGAATATCTCGGCCTGGGCGACCGCGCCGAGGTCGAGGCGCGGGTGCAGAAGATCCCCGATCGCCTGGTCGAGGTGTGGGACGAGAGCGCGCGTACCGGCGATCCGGCCAGCGAGGTCGCCGATCGCATCGCCCAGCGCCTGATCGGCCGCTGACGATCGGGAGGCAGTCGCCGGGCGCAACCGCCCGGCGATACCGCGACTTCGGCCCCGTCGCTTTGATCGCGGGCATGGATTTGCGGCGGCTTCCCGGCTATCCCCCGCGCGTGCCCGTGCTCCATGCCCTCGCCAATCCCGCGCGCTTCCTGAAGATCGCGCGTCCGCTGACGCCCATCCTGTTCTGGCTGGGCGTCATCCTGGCGGGCTTCGGCGCCTGGGCCGGGCTCAGGGTGACCCCGCCCGACTATCTCCAGGGCGAGACGGTGCGCATCCTTTATATCCACGTCCCCGCCGCCTGGCTCGGCATGGGCGGATGGAGCGGGGTCGCGATAGCGTCGCTCTGCTACCTCGTCTGGCGCCATCCGCTGGCCAGCCTCGCCGCGCGGGCGATGGCGCCGGTCGGCGCTTTGTTCGCCGCGATCTGCCTGGCCACCGGGTCGATCTGGGGCCGCCCCGCCTGGGGCACTTGGTGGGAATGGGACGGCCGGCTGACCTCGATGCTGCTGCTGCTGTTCGTCTATCTCGCCTATATCGCGCTGGCGAAGGCCGATGCCGAACGCGGCGGGGACGGCCGGGTGCCGGCGCTGTTCGGCGTCGCCGGATCGGTGCTGCTGCCGGTCATCCGCTATTCGGTGGTCTGGTGGAACACGCTGCACCAGGGCCAGAGCATCGGCCTCACCAGCACCAGCATCGACGCCTCGATGCTGTGGCCGCTCTGGTTCACCCTGGTGGGGTTCAGCCTGTTCTTCGGCGGCGTGGTGCTGATGCGGATGCGCGCGGCACTGGCGACCCAGAAGGTCGAGGCGCGGATGAAGCGGATGGCGGCGCAATGATGGATCACTGGACCTTCGTGACGGCGGCCTATGCGATCACCGGCGTCGGGTCGCTCGCGATGGCGGTGGCCAGCTATGTCGCGATGCGCCGCGCCGAGCGGGCGGCGGACGCCCTGAAGCGCAAATGATGAAGCCCAAGCATCAGCGGCTCGTCCTGGGCCTGGCCGCGCTTGCCGCACTCGGCGGCGCCAGCGCGCTGGCCCTGTCCGCGCTGAAGGACGAGGCGGCATTCTTCTACGCCCCCGGCGACATCGCCGGACAGCCGGTGCCGCTCGACCGGGCGGTGCGCCTTGGCGGCATGGTCCAGAAGGGATCGGTCGTGCGCGGCGCCGACGGCGTCTCGATCCGTTTCGTCGTCGAGGATGGGAAGTCGACCGTGCCGGTCGCGTTCCGCGGCGTGACCCCGGACCTGTTCCGGGAAGGATCGGGCGTGGTCGCCGAAGGCAGGTTCCAGCCCGACCGCAGCTTCGTCGCCGACAATCTCCTCGCCAAGCATGACGAGCGCTACATGCCGCCCCAGATGGCGGGCAAGATGCACAAGTCGGAGAGCGTCGAGCAATGATGGCCGAAGGGGGCCTTGCCGCGCTGTGGCTCGCCGCGGCGCTGGCGCTCGTCCAGCTGGTGCTGGCCTGGGGCGCTTGCCGCGCACCGGCGCGCGACGGCGTGGCCGATCCCGGCGACCTGATCCGCGCCACCCGCCGCATCGCCATCGCCCAGGGCGTGCTGGCGGCGATCGCCTTCTTCATCCTGATCCTGCTGTTCGTGAACTCCGACATGTCGGTGCTGCTGGTCGCGACCAACAGCCATTCGGCCAAGCCGATGATCTACAAGATCGCCGGCGCCTGGGGGAATCACGAAGGCTCGATGCTGCTGTGGGTCACGATCCTGGCGGTGGCCGGCGCGGGTGTCGCGCTGTTCGAGCGGCAGCTGGCGGGCAGGACGCTGGCGGCGACGCTCGGCGCGCAGGCCGCGATCGCGCTCGGCTTCTACGCCTTTCTCGCCTTCGCCTCGAACCCTTTCCTCAGGCTGACCCCGCCGGCACCGGACGGGCAGGGGCTCAACCCGCTGCTGCAGGATCCCGGGCTCGCCTTCCATCCGCCCACCCTCTATCTCGGCTATGTCGGCCTGTCGGTCGCATTCAGCTTCGCGGTCGGCGCGCTGGTGATGCGCGATGTCGGGCCCGCCTTTGCCCGGGCGATGCGGCCCTGGGTGCTCGGCGCCTGGATCTTCCTCACGATCGGCATCGCCGCCGGCAGCTACTGGGCCTATTACGAGCTGGGCTGGGGCGGCTGGTGGTTCTGGGACCCGGTCGAGAATGCGTCGCTGATGCCGTGGCTCGCCGCGACCGCGCTGCTCCATTCCGTTACCGTGCTGGCGACCCGCGACGGGCTGCGCGCCTGGACGCTGATGCTCGCGGTCGTCGCCTTCTCGATGTCGATGCTCGGCACCTTCCTGGTGCGCTCGGGCATTCTCGTGTCGGTCCATGCCTTTGCCGTCGACCCGACCCGCGGGACCTTCATCCTCGCGTTGCTCGGCCTCTATATCGGTGGGGCGCTTGCCTTGTTCGGTGCGCGCGTCGGCACGGTGAAACAGGGTTCGACCTTCGAACTGGTCAGCCGCGAGGGCGCGCTGGTCATCAACAACCTGCTGCTCACCGTCATCCTGGGCATCGTCTTCATCGGCACGCTCTATCCGCTTGTGGCCGACGCGATGGGGCAACAGCTGTCGATCGGCCCGCCCTTCTTCAACAAGGCGGCGATCCCGGTGATGATCGCGCTGATGGTCGTCACCATGGCCGGGCCGATGCTCAAATGGCGCCGCGACAAATGGAGCGAACTCGCCCGCAAGATGCTGCTTCCCGCGGCGGCGGCGGTGACCATCGCGCTGATGATGCTGCTTCTGCTGCCCGGCATCGGCCTGTTCCCGCTGCTCGGCCTCATCAGCGCCGCCGCGCTCGGCGTCGCCAGCATCGTGCCGCTGTGGCGCCGCAACCTGCGCCGCACCCCGCTCCACATCTGGGGCATGGTGATCGCGCATCTCGGCGTCGCCGTCAGCATCGCTGGCATGGCCAGCGACAGCGCCTTCAAGCAGGAACGGCTCGCGGCGCTGCGCGTCGGGGAGGTCACCTCGGTCGGCCCGTTCGAGGTGAAGCTTCACGAGATCCGCCCGGTCATCGGCGATAACTGGTCGGCGATGGAGGCGGTGCTGATCGCCCGACGCGGCGACGGCAAGCCCTTCCAGCTCAACCCGCAGCAGCGCTATTTCAACCAGCCGGTGACCACCACCAGCGAGGCGGCGATCCGCACCACCACCGATGGCCAGCTCTACACCGTGCTCGGCGCGGGCGAGGGCTCCGGCCCCGATGCCCGCTGGCAGCTTCGCCTGTGGTGGAAGCCGTGGGTGACCTTCATCTGGTTCGGCGGCGGCCTGATCGCATTCGGTGGCCTGCTCGCGCTGATCGGTCGCATTCGTCGTGAGCGTCGCAGCGCGTCCGAGGAGGAACTGCGATGAGGCGGCTGCTGATCTGGGCGCCGCTGGCGCTGTTCGCGATCATCTTCGGCCTGGTCGCCAGCGGGCTGCTCTCGCCCGCCGACCGCACCGTCAAGTCGGCGCTGATCGGCCAACCCGCGCCGGTGTTCGACCTGCCGCCGCTGATGCCGAACAAGCCCGGCATCCTAAGCAAGGACTTTGCCGACGGCAAGCCGCGCCTCGTCAACATCTTCGCCAGCTGGTGCAGCCCCTGCATTGCCGAGGCGCCGCAGCTGATGGCGCTCAAGCAGCGCGGGGTCGAGATCGTCGGCATCGCCACCGCCGATACGTCGGAAGCGATGCTCGGCTTCCTCACCCGCAACGGCGATCCCTTCGCCGCGATCGGCGACGATCGCCACCGCAAGGTTCAGTTCGCCTTCGGGTCGGCCGGCGTGCCCGAGACGTTCGTGATCGACGGCAAGGGCAAGGTGGTGCTGCAGCATGTCGGCTATGTCAGCCCCGACGACGTGCCCAAGCTGATCGATGCGCTGGAGCGCGCGAAATGAGGCGCGCGCTCGTCCTGCTCGTCGCGCTGCTCGTCGCCGCACCCGCCTTGGCCGAGGGCGATATCCCTGCCACCGAGCTGTCCTATACCCAGCTGAAGAACCCGTCGCAGGAGGCGCAGGCCAAGGCGCTGATGGACACGCTGCGCTGCCTCGTCTGCCAGGGCCAGTCGATCGCCGACAGCGACGCCCAGATGGCGGGCGACATGCGCGCGCTGGTGCGCCAGCGCATCCAGGCGGGCGAAAGCCCCGGCCAGGTGCGGCAGTGGCTGGTCGAACGCTATGGCGATTACGTCACCTATGATCCGCCGATGAGCTGGCTGACCGTGCCTTTGTGGCTGACCCCGATCGCGCTGCTGCTGATCGGCATCCTGATCGCCCGGCGCAGCTTCTCGCGCCGGCCCGGCGAAAGCGGGCAGGGGGAGGACACATGAGCGGCTGGATCATGCTGGCGCTCCTCGCGGCGCTGACCGGTGTCCTGCTCTGGGCGATCGGCTTTCCCAAACGCATGTGGATGGTCGCCGCAACCGCGCTGACGCTGGGCGCGACCGGCTATGCCTGGCAGGGCAGCCCCGGCGTCCCCGGCTACAACGCCGCGACGGCAAAAAAGACCGGCGATCTCGACCCGCTGATGGTCGAGATGCGCGATGCCATGTACGGCCGCTTCAACGCCTCCTGGTATGCGTTCAAGCCGGCCGAGGCCCTGCTGCGCATCGGCGACGCCCGCCGCGCGGTGATCGTGATGGAGGGCGCGGTGAAGCAGGGGCCGCGCGATCCCGCCGCCTGGACCGGCCTCGGCATCGCCCTGTCCGAACATGATCGCGGCGTCTCCCCTGCGGCCCGCTTCGCCTTCGATCGGTCGATCGCCCTCACGCCCAAGCATGGCGGCGGCGCCTATTTCCTCGCCATGGCTTATTTCCGGTCGGGCGATCTCGCCGAATGCCGCAAATGGCTCGCGCTCGCGCTGGAGCGCACGCATGCGGACGCGAGCTACCGCCCCGTCATCGACGCACAATTGCGCCAGCTCGACCAGATCATCGCCCGTCAGACCGAACAGGCGAGCCAGCCGCCGCGGTAGCGAGTGCCCGTCAGCGGCTCCGTTCGATGATCATGTTCTACCATTGGTAGTCGGACGCCATCGCGATCATGTGACGCCCGCTGCGGCGCCCGACCTCGTAGGTACCGATCAGCGGATGCATGTCGGTCGGCCCCGGACATCGGATATGGTTCATAAACTGGCGTAGCGCATGACAGGCGATCAAAGGGTTTCCTCGTTAAGCACCTCGGTCAATTCATGGGATTTCTCGGCACAAGCTCTTTGAAGATCATAAGGGCGTGGAAAGAGCGAGAAGCGCCGACGACGAGGGAACCCGAAAAGGCCTATCGCAGAATTCGTTTCGATCACCGTCACTGACTGCGGAACGCCGAGCTATTATTCTACTCGGGCGTTATACAAACGATTGTTCATTTAAAAATATAGTCCGTCAGATCAGGGTGTGTGATAGAAGTTTTTTTACTTACGCATGGTCATCTAAAGCTATGGAAGGATTACATACTTATTAGGATATAATGCTTCAGCCGGATGCGTGGGCTAAACCATCACCGATCTGACAGTGGCGGGCCGCGTCAGCTTCGAGAGAATTCTCGCAACCGACTCTGCCTTGCGGAGTTCTCCCGCTTTGTCGCCACCAACCCGAATCCCGCCAGGTAGCGAAAGGCCGGCGTAAAATGGTTTATGAAATATCTGAGAATGCAATAGATCGATTCTAGATTGTATATAACTTCCAGGGCGGTCAATCTCTACCGTTCTATAATACCCTCGTGTTCTAGCAAAGCTCTCGGATTTTGGGTATTTCATATCAGAAGGTAGAACATCAATACCGCCGGCGCGAGACGGCGGCGTGCGCATGTCCGGTGGAGAGTGATACATAATGTAATCGCTGCTTAGTATCATATCCATATAAAAACTTAGCTCAATCTTTGGAGCGAGCTTGTTAGGGTCGAGCTGTCTATCGGGTGTTTGCATAAACGGCGAATCTAGAACGGAAATTATGCACTGCTCTTTCAATTTGCTATTGATAGAGTGATCAGAGCCTACTGCTTCGCAGAACTCCTGCATAACTAGGCCTTGAATCGTAACTTGCCGGGTGAGATATTTGTCTCGGTTGAGAGGGAGGGCGGGTGATGTGCCGTTCACTGTCATCTCGACTAGTTTTCTTGCTGTCGATTTAACCTTATCGCCAGCGTACCCCTTTACCAAATCATAAGCTTTTCCAAAAGAAAAAGCTGTAATAGGATCTGCAGCGCCTTGACGATACAGGGAGATAACTGCTCTTGTGTTTGCTAATCCTAAAGTTCTAAGCGCGAATCTTGTGGAAAGTCTAGATAAAGGATAATTTGCAAACATAGCCATCACAGCAGATGTTAACATTATCGAGGCGATTGCGACGAACATCTCGGCTTGTGCTTTGTTTCGATCCTTTTGTTCCTGTAGAACATTTTCAAAATTAACATAAGCAGTATTGTAAGCTTCAACGTACGGAGAAACAACAAGACTAATCCACCAATTGGTGGCGCGTGTGATCTTATCATCTATATCCGACATGAGAGGTTACCTTTCATGACCAAATGACTAATCTATAACGAAATCGGTAAAGCTAACTTGATATGCAATAATTGCAGAATGAAAATTGGTCGGCTTAAGCATTTTTATATCAAGATGGCCATCGCGTACGTGTAAATATTCATCGCCGAGGAATTCGACGCCGAAGGAAGCTCGCACTGCTGGAAAAGCCTTGCGGATTGCGGGGTCGACGAGCCATGGGGCCGGATCAACCAATCGAAACCCGTAACGATATATGGGAAGCGAACCGCTCGCATCGATCCAGACTGAGGTCACTTCGCGCCTAGCGAAGCATAACAAATGCATAGGGAGCGCCGTTCGCTCGGCCGAGGTCAGTGAGAACCATCGTCGAGCCGCGGGGGCGGGCATGAAAAATTTGTCGTTGCTGTTTGCAGGGCCTGGCCGCGGATCCATAATTATCAACTTGGCAGCCAGTAAAGCGCGCGCAGCAGGGGTGTCAGGTGCGGCGCGCATCAGGCCATTGGAATCGGTAACCAACACTTGAGCGCATTGAGGATGAGTGTCGAAGCGCTGCTGAATGAGTCGCTTGGCAGCGCCACTCTTAACTATTTGCAAAGCGTCCCTATCACTTCGGGAAATGTTGCCGCAGCTCGCGAGCGAGAATGCAAATCCGCATAATATCGCGGCATAAGCGCGTCTAATCGGCATCCGATACCATCCAAAAGTCATGCGGTTGGCCATTTCGTTCTTGGGCTCCAGTAAAACGCTGCCACCCAGTTTTCCAAATTTCCTCCTGATGCATCGTCCCAGATAAAAACGGCGCCCTAGTTAGTCGCAGTCATATCGCGGTATTGTAACACATTGTAGAAGTGCAATACCTTGGAATTGCATCCAATTTACTTGGTAATTATCGTGATCGAGCGAGGTGGCCTAGCCTGCGTGATCAACATCGGGTCAAGCTCCACGTCACCGCCGAAACGCGATGGCAAAGCTTCGCCACAACAGCAGCAGGATCACCACACTGATCGCCGCGCCCCAGAACCAATAGGGGAGCAGCAGCGCATCGGCGATCGCGCCGGTATCCGATCGGTGCAGCTGGCCGTCGATGACGCCGCCGGCGGTGAACAGATAGCCGAACTGGTGCCACACGCTGATACAGGCCTCGACGCCCAGCAACTGGATGCCGAAGCGCTGCTGCTCCGCCGTGCCCCGCCAGGCAAGCAGCAGGATGGCGATGCCCAGTGCCGGCAGGATCAGCCAGCCGGTCATCGTCCGCACCCAGATTACCGTGGAGAGGATCAACACCCCGCCCATGATCGCCAGCGCGGCATGCGTCGCCTTGCTGGTTCGCGAGGCGATGATCAGGAGCGCTCCCGCGATCGCAGGTCCCAGGGGGCCGCTCGCCGCGACCAGTGCATCCGGCAGCGGGGAGGCATGGACCGGCCCGAACGACTGGGCGACCCCCGAGCCGTCGGGATAGATCAGCAGGCGTTCGAAATGCCAGCCGAGGAGCATCGCGGCGATGCCATGGCCCATCTCGTGAAACCAGGTGGCCAGGATCGTGAAGGGGTAGAGGATGAGGCTGCCGATCTCGGTCTGCCACAGCAGGATGGATACGATCGCGATCGTCGCCATCAGGCGGAGGCGCTGCCTATGGGCCTGCTCGGCAAGGATCGTGGACATCGGCGCTCCAGTCGGGGTCAGGGCAGGCGGTGACGTCTATCTAGCCAGGCAAGCCACCTGGCTACAACTCCGCCAGAAGCGATGACCATGGCTCGATCGCCAAAAGAAAAGCCCCGGACCTTCCGACCCGGGGCTCCTCGTTTCGATCCGGCCGGCGGAGCTTACTCGCCCCATGCCTCGAACGGCAGGTCCAGCGCCTCGGCGACTGCGGCGTGGCGGATCTTGCCGTCCGACACGTTCAGGCCGTTGGCCAGGTGGCGGTCGGACTGCATCGCCGCCTCGGCGCCCTTGTTGGCCAGCTTCAGCACGAACGGCAGCGTCGCATTGTTCAGCGCGAAGGCCGAGGTGCGGGCGACCGCGCCCGGCATGTTGGCGACGCAGTAGTGGATCACGCCGTCGATCTCGTAGACCGGATCGTCATGCGTGGTGGCATGGCTGGTCTCGAAGCAGCCGCCCTGGTCGATCGCGATGTCGACCAGCACCGATCCGCGCATCATCGTCTTCAGCATGTCGCGCGTGACCAGCTTCGGCGCGGCGGCGCCGGGGACCAGGACCGCGCCGATGATCAGCTGCGACCGGCTGATCGCCTCGGCGATCGCCGCCTTGCTGGCATAGGCGGTCTTGATCTGGCTGCCGAAATGCATGTCCAGCTCGGCCAGGCGCTCGTTGTTGATGTCGTAGATCGTCACGTCGGCGCGCTGGCCGACCGCCATCTGCGCCGCATTGATGCCAGAGACGCCGCCGCCCAGGATCGCGACCTTGCACGGCGCGACGCCGGGAACGCCGCCCAGCAGTTCGCCGCGGCCGCCCTGTTCCTTTTCCAGATAATGCGCGCCGACCTGGATCGACATGCGGCCGGCAACTTCCGACATCGGCTTCAGCAGCGGCAGCGCGCCCGAATTCGACGTCACCGTCTCATAGGCGATGCAGGTCGCGCCCGACTTCATCAGGCCCTCGGCCTGCGGCTTGTCGGCGGCGAGGTGGAGATAGGTGAACAGCAGGTGGCGCGGCTCGAGCATCGCGATTTCCTGCGCCTGCGGCTCCTTGACCTTCACGATCATGTCGGACCGGGCGAACACGCTCCTGGCGTGCGGGGCGATCGTCGCGCCGACCCTGGTATAGGCCTCGTCCTCGAAATCGATTCCCATGCCGGCGTTCGCCTCGACGATCACCTCGTGACCGGCGGCGACCAGCTCGGCGACCGACGCCGGGGTCAGGCCGACGCGATATTCGTGGTTCTTGATTTCCTTGGGGACACCGATGCGCATGGCAGCTCTCCTGAAACTTCCGATGAGGGATGGTATCTCAGGTTACCGGTGCGAATCCCTGCAAACTTGTGCGTCAAAGCTGGCGATGACACATGAAACTGCTAACATGGCCAGCTCAACCGGGAATTCATGCATATGGACCGCATCTTCACCGCGATCCTCAAATTGCTCGCCGCCGATGCGCGCGCGCCGGTCAGCGGCATCGCCGCCGATGTCGGACTGTCGCAATCCGCCTGTACCCGCCGCATCCAGGCGCTCGAGGCGTCGGGCCATATCCAGGGCTATGGCGCGCGACTCGGCCACCGCGAACTCGGCTTCCGCGTGACCGCGCTGGTCGACATCACCCTGGGAACGCAGAAGGAAGAGGATCTTGCCGCCTTCGAGCGCGCGGTTTCGGGGATCGACGGCATCGTCGAATGCGCGCTGGTCTCCGGCGGGCAGGACTACCGGCTCAAGATCCTGGCCCGCGATCTTGACGATTACGAGCGCCTCCACCGCGAACATCTCGGCCGCCTGCCCGGCGTGGTGACGATCAACTCCAGCTTCGTGCTGCGATCCGTGCCCACCCGCAGCGAGGCCGATGCCCTGTTCGGGACGGGCTCCGCCGGGGTCATGCGGTCCTGAGTTCGTCGACGACGCTGTCGAACCGGTCCAGATATGCCTGCTCCATCCCGGCCGGGTCGAGCGAGAACAGGGCGAGCGCCGCCGGCAGGGCCAGGTCGCGCGCGGCGTTCCGGCCATCCTCTTGGAACTGCGGATGGACATCGGCCGCCGCCTGCAGGTCTCCGGCGTTGCGAATCCCGTAATCCGCCGCCCACAGGCAATAGATCAGGCGTTCGAACGGGGTCAGTGCGGACTCCCCGTGCTCGGTCTTCCGCACGATGACCTCATGACCTGTCTCCAGCAGCCAGGTTTCGTTGTCCATCTCGGCCATGCTCGTTTCCCCGCGACTGTCGTGTCCGCCGCGCGATCTTTCGCGGGCCGCGAGGAATGTGGAACCGGCGGATGATCCGGCGGTTCCGCATCCGAAACGCCGTTGCGGGTGCATGTTGCACGTGCTAACGGCGCGCCACTTTGCAGAAGGCGAGAACACAGGTCGTATGGCCATCTCCGTTCCCTTCTCACCGGCCAGTCGTTTCCGCCCGTGAGCACCCCCGAAAGCGCTGAACCCGTTGTGGGCCAGGAGGAGCATCTCCCGGCGCACGACCATTCGCATGACGGGCTGATCAAGCTTGCCATCGGGGCGATCGGCATCGTCTTCGGCGATATCGGCACCAGTCCGCTCTACGCCTTTCGCGAGACGTTCGACGGCCACCACAAGATGGCGCTCGACGCCGCGCACATCATGGGCGTGATCAGCCTGATGTTCTGGTCGATGATGGCGGTAGTGACGCTGAAATACGTCACCATCATCATGCGCGCCGACAACAAGGGCGAGGGCGGCAGCCTGGCGCTGCTCGCGCTGATCAACCGCAAGAGCGGGCAGAAGAAATGGACCGCGGGCATCGTCCTGCTGGGGGTCTTCGCGACCGCGCTCTTCTATGGCGACTCGATGATCACCCCGGCGGTATCGGTACTGTCCGCGGTCGAGGGGCTGGCCATTGCCGCGCCCGGGTTCAGCGGGCTGATCGTGCCGATCTCGGTTGCGATCATGGTCGGTCTGTTCTCGATCCAGAGCACGGGAACGGCCCGGGTCGGGATGTTCTTCGGCCCGATCATGCTGATCTATTTCGCGGCGATCGCGACGCTCGGCATTCTCAGTTTCATCCAGACGCCGGACATCCTCTGGGCGCTCAATCCCTGGTACGCCGTCCGCTTCTTCGTCGATACCCCGGGCCAGGCGTTCCTGGCGCTGGGATCGGTCGTCCTGGCGGTCACCGGGGCGGAGGCGCTCTATGCCGATATGGGGCATTTCGGGCGCAATCCGATCCGCGTCTCGTGGCTGTGGTTCGTGCTGCCGGCGCTGATGTGCAACTATATGGGGCAGGGCGCGCTGCTGATGCGCGACCAGGGCGCGATCAACAGCCCCTTCTACAATCTCGCGCCCGAGGCGCTCCAGCTTCCGCTCGTCGGCGTCGCCACGCTCGCCGCGATCATCGCGTCGCAGGCGGTGATCTCGGGCGCCTTCTCGGTCACGCAGCAGGCGATCCAGCTCGGCTTCATGCCCCGGCTGCGGATCGAGCATACCAGCGCCTCGACCGCGGGCCAGATCTACATCCCGCTCGTCAACTGGGCGCTGATGGTGATGGTCATCCTGCTGGTGCTCAGCTTCCAGACCTCGTCGAACCTCACCGCGGCCTATGGCATCGCCGTCACCGGTGCGATGCTGATCGACAATTGCCTGCTCGCGGTGCTGCTGCTGACGCTGTGGGGCTGGCGCAAGCGCTATGCGATCCCGCTGCTGGCGCTCTTCTTCACGGTCGATCTGGCCTATTTCGCCGCGAACATGACCAAGGTGCCCGATGGCGGCTGGTTCCCGCTGCTGGTCGGCTTCCTGATCTTCACCCTGCTGACCACCTGGTCCAAGGGGCGGATGCTGATGATGCAGCGGCTGCGCGAAAGTGCGATGCCGATCAGCATCTTCATCGAAAGCGCCGCCAATTCCGCCACCCGCGTCCCCGGCACTGCGGTCTTCATGACCTCGACGCCCGAAGGCGTGCCGCATGCGCTGCTCCACAACCTCAAGCACAACAAGGTGTTGCACGAGCGGGTGATCCTGTTGACCGTGAAGATCGCCGACTCGCCCTATGTCCCGGACGAGAACCGCATCTATCTCGAGGACCTGGGCAAGGGCTTCCACCGCATGGTGCTGAAGTTCGGCTTCATGCAGGAGGCGGACGTGCCCGCGGCGCTGAAGCAGGTCGATACCTGCGGCGCCGAGTTCAAGATGATGGAGACCAGCTTCTTCCTGGCGCGACAGACGCTGCTGCCCTCGGCGCGGCCGGGGATGATGATCTGGCGCGAGAAGCTGTTCGCCTGGATGCTGCGCAACGCCGAAAGCGCGATGGAGTTCTTCCGCCTGCCGACCAACCGGGTGGTCGAGCTGGGCAGCCAGGTCGAGATTTGAGCGACCCGGCATCGACCGGTTCGGCGGCAGGCGGGGCAGGGGTCAGGCCTGCCCCGCTGATCGTCACCGTGCTGTTCGGGCGGCAGGACCAGGCCTGGTTCGATGCGCTGCGCCGCGAGCATTTCCCGCCCGATCGGCTGGTCGTCGGCGCGCACCTCACCCTGTTCCATCATCTGCCCCCCTCGGTTGCCGACGAACTCAAGCACCGGCTGAGCGAGGAGACCCGCGGCATCCGTGCGCCGCGCGCGAAGGTCACCGGGCTCATGTCGCTCGGCCGCGGCGTCGCCTACCGGATCGAGGCGCCCGAACTGTCGGCGATTCGCGAGCGGCTGGTCGATGCCTTTGCCGGCATGCTGATGCCGCAGGACGCCGGACGCTGGCGGCCGCATGTCACCGTGCAGAACAAGGTCGCGCCCGTGCTCGCCGGTGCCGTTCTCAAGGCGCTGTCGCGCGATTTCGTGCCGCGCGAGGTCGAGATCGCCGGGCTCGCCAGCTGGCATTATCGCGGAGGTCCGTGGGAGGCGCATTCGCGTCACATGTTCGCTTGACCCGCCCCGGCGCCCTGACTATGAGGCGCCCTCGCTCAGGCGATCTCGTGAGGCGGGGTAGCTCAGTTGGTTAGAGCAGCGGAATCATAATCCGCGTGTCGGGGGTTCAAGTCCCTCCCTCGCTACCAGTTCAAACCCCCGGAAGACTTCGGTTTTCCGGGGGTTTTCCTTTGCGTTTCCGCCAGCTCGCGCCCGGCCCGGCATCTGCCCGGTCGCGCCACCGGTTGACACGCACGATATCATGTAACATTAAATGATGCGAATTAGAGGCTGGAGCATCGACCATGCAGCATGACGTAGCGATCATCGGAGGCAGCTTCGCGGGCCTGGCCGCCGCGACCTATCTGGCACGGGCGCGGCAGCGCGTCTGCGTGATCGACAGCGGCCGGCCCCGCAACCGCTTCGCCGATGCGTCGCACGGCTTTCTGGGCCATGACGGCAGTGATCCCGCACGCATCCTGCAGGCCGCGCGCGACCAGCTGGCGGCCTATCCGACCGTCTCGTTCGTCGCGGGCGAGGCAGTCGATGCCGGACGCGACGGCGACGGCTTCCTCGTGCGGCTCGGCGGGGATTCGGGGTCGCCGCTCTCGGCGCGTCGGCTGATCCTCGCCTTCGGGCTGCACGACGACCTGCCCGGTCTACCCGGTCTGCGCGATCGCTGGGGCAAGAGCGCGATCCACTGTCCCTATTGCCATGGCTATGAATTCGCCGATCGGCCGCTGGGCGTGCTCTACCGCGTCCCGATGTCCGCGCATCAGGCGATGCTCGTCGCCGACTGGGGGCCGACGACGCTCTACATGAACGGCGCGCCGCGGCTCGACGACGAGACGCTGGCGAAGCTCGCCGCGCGCGGGGTGCAGGTGGTGCCGGATCCGGTGCGGGCGCTGCACGGCGAACGCTGCGCGCTCGACTCGATCGAGCTGGACGACGGATCTCGGCTCCCGCTCGAGGCACTCTACGTCGCGCCGCAGTCCCGTCTGGCCAGCCCGATCGCGCGCGGGCTCGGCTGCACGGTCGAGGACGGGCCGGCGGGGGAGATGCTCGTTACCGATGCCGACAGGCAGACCGATGTGCCGGGCGTCTATGCGGCGGGCGACATCGCCCGCGCCCCGCACAGCGTCAGCTGGGCCGTGGCCGACGGGGTGACCGCGGGCACTGCAGTGCACCGCGCGTCGGTGTTCGGCTGAGGCGAGGTGTCAGAGACTGTTTGGAAAATCGCGAAAGAGCGATTTTCAAGGCGGCACGGGCCGGCACCGCAATGCGCCAACAGGCGCATTTCAAAACGGTCTCTCAGGGCAGGCGGCGCGCGGTCACGATGCGCACCGGCTTGGCCAGCATCTCGCCCTTGAACGTGCCGCCCGGCGCGGTGGGCGCCTCGTTGATCTTGCGGATCACGTCCATCCCCTCGACCACCCGACCGAAGGCGGCGTAGCCCAGATTGTCGCCCGGCTTGGTCGGGTCGGCATCCATCGACGGCTGGTCGCCCAGCATGATCGTGAAATCGCCGCGCGCGCTCCCCGGCGCCAGCCTAGCGGTCGAGATCGTGCCGTCGAGATGCTTGATCCCCGTTTGCGTCGTCGGCTCATGCCTGATCGGCGGCAGCACCCGCTTCGGCGCGTTCTGCACGCCGAACTGGACGAAGCCGAAATTCGGCGCGACCCGGACGGTGCGGTAGAAGACCGTGCCGTCCAGCCGCTTCTGGTCCACATAGCGTAGGAAATTTCCTACGGTGATCGGCGCCTTCTCGCGCTCCAGTTCCAGCACGAATCGCCCTTCGCTGGTTTCCATCGCCACCCGGACGGTTGCCGGCTTGCCGGCAGCGGCCGTTCCGGTCTGGGCGGCCGCGGGCAGCGCGCAGGCCAGGGCCATCATCGTCAACACCAGCCACCGCATCATGTCGTTCTCCCGCGAGATGCCATAATCGACGTCGTCCTCCGTATCGATCCGTATCGGACAATTACGGGAACGAAATCTTATCTCGCTTCTTATAGGAAGAGGCCAGGCGAACAAAAAGGGCCGCTAATCTAGGAGAGAGATGTGATGAAGACATGGACGACCGCGCCGCGGAAATTCGTCGATATCGACGAAGACCGGATGCCTCCCGGCGGCGGGTTGCTGATCGCTTTTGGGATTTCCGTCGCGTTCTGGGGCCTGCTCGCCTGGGTGGTCCTCTGATCGACTGATCGACTGATCGGCCAAGCTCGGCTTGGTTCCTCCACAGCTTTTCGACGCCGCGTGCGGCTTTGCAGCGGCGTCGCCCGAACCCATGTTGCTTCCGAACCCGCCCGCACCCTAGATGGCGGCACAGATCATTTCGGAAGACTCGATGACCGCCACCCATTCCACGCGCATGCTGATCCTCGGTTCGGGCCCTGCCGGCCTTTCCGCCGCCATCTATGGCGCGCGCGCCGGGCTCGCGCCGATCGTCGTCCAGGGCATCCAGCCCGGCGGCCAGCTGACCACCACCACCGATGTCGAGAATTATCCCGGCTTCCGCGAAGTCATCCAGGGCCCGTGGCTGATGGAGGAGATGCAGGCCCAGGCCGAGCATGTCGGCGCCAAGATGATGTGGGACACCATTGTCGAGGTCGACCTGAGCCAGCGCCCGTTCCGCCTGATCGGCGACGGCGGTACCGTCTATCTGGGTGACGTACTGGTGATCGCCACCGGCGCCCAGGCCAAGTGGCTGGGCATGGACAGCGAGGAAAGCCTAAAGGGCAAGGGCGTCAGCGCCTGCGCGACCTGCGACGGCTTCTTCTACCGCGGCAAGAAGGTCGCGGTGATCGGCGGCGGCAACACCGCGGTCGAAGAGGCGCTGTACCTGACCAACCACAGCCATGACGTCACCCTGATCCACCGCCGCGACAGCCTGCGTGCGGAAAAGATCCTTCAGGAGCGGCTGTTCGCCAACGAGCGGATCAAGGTCCTGTGGAACAAGGAAGTGTCGCGCTTCGTCGGCGAGGGCGAGCCGCATGGGCTGGTCGCGATCGAGCTGAAGGACACCGTCACGGGCGACCTGTCGCGAGTCGATGTCGAGGGCGGCTTCGTCGCGATCGGCCACCATCCGGCGACCGAGCTGTTCCGCGGCCATGTCGAGCTCGACGAGGATCATTATATCAAGGTCGAGCCGGGCAGCACCCGTACCAACATCCCGGGCGTGTTCGCGTGTGGCGACGTGATGGACAAGATCTATCGCCAGGCCGTCACCGCCGCCGGCACCGGCTGCATGGCCGCGCTCGACGCCGAGCGCTTCCTGGCCGAAGTCGACTTCGAACAGGTTGCTCAAGCTGCTGAGTAAATAAATGAAATCAGGCTATTATCCTGATCTTGCGAGCCGACTAGCGCCTGTTCAGGTCGCTTAGCGCCTGGTCGATCTTCGCGAACAGCCACGCTTTGTCCTCCTCCCCGGCAAAGCTGTGGCTGGCCGTGTCTCGTGCGGTGATCTTCGCCCGCTCACGCGCGGGGGCAAAGGTCGGCGTTTCCCAGGCCTCGCGAAACGCGACGGCCGTGTTGTCCCGCGCCGCGGTCAGGATGGTCACCGGGATTTCGGCGTCCGCCATCGCGGTCGCCAACCGCTCCGAGACATCGGTGCCGTGTTGAGATCGCGTCTCCGTGATCTTGGACAAGCCTCGAAATAGCTTGCTGAAATCTACCTCTCCGCGAAACAGCCGAGCCCATTGCCGCGGGTCCTTCACCCGCTCGGCATAGCGTGCCCGGATCGCCGCGGCAGGAGGAAGCGCGTCGTGTTCCTCCGTTACCCAGGGGTTGGCTAGCAACAGCGCGTCGATCCCCGCGTGCTCATGAAACAGTGCCAGCGCCGTCGCGGCATCGCAATTGCCGAAGGCCAGGATGCGGGTCAGCTGTGGGACTTCCGTCCGAAACGTCGCCGCAGCAGCGGCAATGTCCGGCCCGCTGCCCTCATATCCCGAATTCAGCCCGGTCGAATCGCCCACGCCGCGCCGGTCGTAGCGCAGCACCGGCGCGCCAAGCTCGGCGGCGACGCGCGCCGCCAGCAGCGCCATGCCGCGATGCGCGCCGCTGCGGATCTCGTTGCCGCCCGAGACGATCAGCAGCCCGGTGCTGCCCGCCGCCTCGTCGATCGTCCCGACCAGGGTTTCGTTCCCGCAGGGAAAGCCGATCAGCCGTCGCATCGCCGGATCCAGGATGCGATGTCGTCGGCCAGCCGCGCGGCCAGCGCTGGATCGGTGCCGGGTTCGGCCCGCCGCCACAAGGGGCTGCCCGGCAGCCGAAGATCGGCCTCGCGCGGATCCCCGTCCAGCCGCACCGCGCGCGCGCCTGGCTGCGGATGCGCCGATGCCAAGTCGTCGAGCAGCGTCCTCGACACCAGGTTCCCGGCGATCCCGACGAACGCGTCTTCAGGCGCCATCACGCCCGCCTCCCGGGCGGCGGCCTGGCGGATCCGCGTCAGCTCGCGCAGCAGCTCCTCGCCGGTCTGCGGCGCCAGATGCCAGCGCCCGGCCGCATCTGCCAGCGTCTCCACCAATGCCCCGCTGCGCACGGCGATGACCCAGGGCGCGCGCCGCTCGTCGCGGACTCGCGTCACCGCCGCCGCAAACGCCTCGCGCAGGGCGGGCAGCGTCATGTCGCGCGTCTCGACCAGGCTCTCGCCGGTGCCGGGCAGGTCGGGCAGGGCGCCGGCGATGCCGCGACCGGCAAGTGCGCGCAGGATCGCCACGACGAACGCCCGCGTCCGGTTTGCTTCCTCGAACAGGGGAAGCGCCGCAACCACGACCGGGCCCTCCGCCGGACCGAAGCGAAGCATCGCCTCCCGTCCGCCGGCCCAGTCGTAGCTCGCGATCATTTGAGCGCTTTTGCCGCCGCGAACCGGGTGAGCGAACCGAAGCTCTCCAGCATCTCGCCATCGACCTCGTCATCCTCGATCAGGATGGCCAGCCGATCTTCGAGTTCGGTCAGCACGCCGGCGACCGCCATCGAATCGAGTTCGGGCAGCGCGCCGAACAGCGGCGTCGCCTCGGTGAACGCGGCCACCCGCTCGGCACTGATCCCCAGCACGTCGCGCAATACGGCGCGCACGGTATTCTCGACTTCTGCGATCCCGTCGGGTTGCACGGTCTACCCCCTGATGCGTTTTTTGCCCCCGTTAAGGGTTGGCGGCGGGGATGCCAAGACTATGGTCGCGCGCATGACCCGACCCGACCCGACGCCCCGGCCGATCGACAGGCTCCCGCTGTGCGGCGATCCGGCCGCGATCGCGCTTCGGGACCGGGCGGGCACGCTGAGCTTCACCGAGCTGGAGATGGAGGTCGGTCGGCTGGCCTGTTGGCTGAAGGCGCAGGGGCTGAACCCCGGCGACCGCGTCGCCAGCTGGCTGCCCAAGACGCGCACCGCCTGCCTGATGCCACTGGCCGCCCCGCGCGCCGGGCTGGTGCATGTCCCGATCAACCCCGTGCTCAAGCGCCAGCAGGTCGCGCATATCCTCGCCGATTCCGGCGCCCGGCTGCTGCTCACCCAGGCCGGCCGGATCGCAGCACTCGAGCCGGGCGACGTGCCCGCGACGACGCAGGTTCATGAGGAGGCAGCGGCGCGGTCGGACGAAGCGCTCGCTCCGTCCTCTGCCGATCCCGACGATCTGGCCGCTATCCTGTACACGTCTGGATCGACCGGCCGGCCCAAGGGCGTGATGCTGAGCCATGCCAATTTGTGGCTCGGCGCTGTCAGCGTGTCCCATTATCTCCGGATCGGACCTGAAGATCGGGTTCTCGCCGTCCTGCCGCTCAGCTTCGACTATGGCCAGAATCAGCTGTTCTCGACCTGGCATGCCGGCGGGTGCGTGATCCCGCTCGACTATCTGACCGCGCGCGACGTGGTGAAGGCGGTCGACCGGTTCGAGGCGACGACCTTGGCCGGGGTGCCGCCGCTCTGGGTGCAGCTGCTCGACGCCGACTGGGGCGTGGGTGCGAACCGCCTCCGACGCCTGACCAATTCGGGCGGCGCGCTGACCCCCCGCCTGGTCCGCGCACTGCGCGAGCGCTTTCCCCGGGCGCGCCTCTACCCGATGTACGGGCTGACCGAGGCGTTCCGGTCGACCTATCTCGATCCCGAGCTGGTCGACGACCATCCCGACTCGATCGGGCGGGCGATCCCCTTTGCCGAGATCATGGTCGTCCGCCCCGACGGCAGCCGGGCAGCGCCGGACGAGCCCGGCGAACTGGTCCATGCCGGGCCGCTGGTCGCGCAGGGCTATTGGCAGGACCCCGAGCGTACCGCGCAGCGCTTTCGCCCCGCGCCCGGCTTTGCCGAGAGCGGCGGAATGGCGGTCTGGTCGGGCGATACGGTCGTCGTCGCGCCGGACGGGCTGCTGCGCTTCGTCGGCCGCGACGACGAGATGATCAAGTCGGCGGGCAACCGCATCAGCCCGACCGAGATCGAGGAGGCGGTGCTCTCCGGCGGGGAGGTATCGGAGGCGGCTGCATTCGGAATTCCGGACGACCGGCTCGGCCAGTCGATCCTGGTCGTCGCCCGCGCGGCCGATGCCGATGCCGTGGCGACCGAGGCCGCGCTGCGCGAGCGGCTGCGCCGGGAGCTGCCCGGCTTCATGCAACCGTCGCATTATGACTGGCGCGACGCCCTGCCGCGCAACGCCAATGGCAAGCTGGACCGCAGCGCGCTGAAGGCGGAGATCGGCCAAGGACACGGATCATGACGACGGCCAAGCCCAGTGGGCCCATCCCCCCCGAATTCGCGCAACAGCTACCGGTCGAAGCCTGGATCGAGCGGGCGGGGGGAACGCCGCTGTTCGTCTATGACCTTGCGATCGTCGCGGCGCGCATCGCCCGGCTGCGCGCTGCCTTGCCCGCCGGGGTCGATCTTCACTACGCGATCAAGGCCAATCCGCTGCCCGATCTGCTGGCGGCGGCGGCGCCACTGGTCGATGGGTTCGACATCGCCTCGGTCGGCGAGCTGGGCAGGGCGCTCGGCGTCATGGCGCCGGACCGGATCAGCTTCGCCGGCCCGGGCAAGCGCGACGAGGAACTGGATGCGGCGATCCGCGCGGGCGTGACGCTGAACCTCGAGTCGGAGGGGGAGGCCGCGCGGGCGCTGGCCATCGCCGATCGCCTGGCGATCCGCCCCCGGCTGGCGGTGCGGGTCAATCCCGACTTCGAACTGCGCGGATCGGGCATGAGGATGGGCGGGCGCGCTTCGCCGTTCGGCATCGATGCGGCTCGGGTGCCCGCCCTGGTGAAGCAGCTGATCGCGGCGGGGGCCGACTGGCGCGGCTTCCACATCTTCGCTGGCTCGCAGTCGCTCGATACCGCCGCGATCGCGGAGACCCAGGCGCAGACGCTTGGCCTGGCCGCCCGGCTGGCGGAGGCGATCGGCGCCGGTCCGCCCCTCGTCAATCTGGGCGGCGGCTTCGGCATTCCCTATTTCGCCGGCGATACGCCGGTGGATGTCGAGGCGATCGGCCAGGCTCTGGGAGAACAACTCGACCGGCGCGACGCTGCCCTCGCTGGCAGCCGCTTCGCGATCGAGCTCGGCCGCTGGCTGGTGGGCGAGGCGGGCGTCTATCTGACGCGCGTGATCGATCGCAAGGAAAGCGGTGGCGAGACCTTCCTGATCGTGGACGGCGGCCTCAACCACCATCTCGCCGCCTCGGGCAATTTCGGCACGGTGGTGCGCCGCAACTATCCCGTTGCGGTGGCGAGCCGGAGGGATGCGCCGGTGGACGAGGTCGCGACGATCGTCGGCCCGCTGTGTACCCCGCTCGACCGGCTGGCCGACAAGGTCGCGCTGCCGACTGCGCAGGTGGGTGACGTCATCGCGATCTTCGCCTCGGGCGCCTATGGCCCGACCGCCAGCCCCTCGGCCTTTCTCGGCCATGCTCCGGCACGCGAGCTGCTGATCGGGTCATGATGACCCGTTGCTCGGGCACAGTGCTAACGCAATACTCATCTGAGGTGGCAGATTTTACCCTGCTCCAGCGAGGTCGCCGATGCGCTCAGAACTATGTCGGTGGTAAGTTATCGGATAGGACGACGCTCTGATATGGCTGCTTGCCAATCGATGTCCAACGGTACGTAGCCTAATCTGGACGCACAGCTTTAACTTATCTAATTCGCGTTTTCTTTAACGGTTCTCCGATCGTTGCTAACCTCCTCATCCCAAATGTAGGTATCTCGATCTTTATGATGCAATCATTCTCTAATAAATTTCTAATCGATTCTAACCGGGGCTGAATGCGCAAATTCGTAAAGTGATTTATCACACATCCATTGGCAAGCATTTCGCGCATAGCCCGAAGCTTCGGCAACTTCCATAAATCGCCGATATGCTTCTAGCAGTTCCCGAGTGAGGAACACGCTGACGGCAACCATAGCAGTTATGGCCAAAACGTTGACGTTTTCGATTTTCATCGACGCATAGGTAGCCACATCGACCGCTCGCGCCATTCAGCTGAAAGCAGGTAAATGGGTCAGTGAATTAACCGCCGAAGCGCGCCCATGGCGTGAGCAACCAACAGCCCTCGCAGTGCTATCGCGCGGATCAACCCCTCCGGCCTCGCCGCGTTCTGTCCGCTCGACTAGGCATCCGGCTACGAGTTCGCGCTTACCGTCTTCACTTCTTTGAGCGCGTTTGGGCGCGCTGGGCAAGGCCATCGTCATCCGACCTGACAGCGCGCGGAAGTGGCGAGACCGAGACGAGGATAAGGAAGCGGTTGTTCTAATCAAGAAAGAGGGAGGGGCCTGCGAGGCGAGGGGCGTGGTGACAGTTGGAGGTGTGGGGTGGCATTCCCGCAACGCGCGTACGAAAATTTCAGCCAGTTTCTTTATTGTGAGTGCCTTGAGTTGGCAGCGCTTGATCTCGATAGCGACTGATGCATATCTTGCAGTGGGAGAATCGGATGATCGCCAGAGAAGCAATTCGCGTAGCCAAAGAATATGTTGCAGATGTTTTCTCTGAGGAGGGAATCCATAATATTGGTCTCGAAGAAATTGAGTATATTGCAGATGGCAATCTCTGGATGGTGACTGTTGGATTCTCTCGCGATTGGGATCGCCCTGTGATCGGAGGATTACTCGGGGATCGGGCGGCACCTAGAACCTTCAAGACAGTCTCCATCGATAATGGATCTGGCTTAGCGATTGGTATAAAAAACCGCATCATTCAGGGATGATCGACTCAATTGAGAACAGCGATCCTCGACACCAATTTGCTCTGCCTTCTAGTTGCCGGGGCGGAAGGCGGTGGAAGGGTTCCAAATCATAAACGGCTACAGGCTTACGACGATGAGGCGTACTCTCTTTTGATCGATCTTATCTCTCGGTTCGATCGGATAGTAGTGTGTCCTCAGATACTTGCGGAATCTAGTAGCTTGCTAAGGCTGGCGCCGGAACCTTTGAAATCCCGTTTGACGGCGCGATTGGGTGCGATGCTTGACCAAATTGTTGAATTGCATATTCCGGTAATTCAATGCGTGAATTATCCTGAATTTGATAGACTTGGTGTTACTGACAGTGTGATACTAGCTATGCTGGCTACAGATGGAGTGCTGCTTTCGGCAGATCTGGACCTGTATCTAGCGGCTGGCAAGCGTAGCTCAAAAGTTATCAATTTCAGTCATCTGCGAGACGGCTCGATTAAATTAGGCGTGGATATTTGAGACGAGCACGACTGATGACGAGCCATGCCATACGGGATCTGGAGTCTCTCACCAATGCTGTCGAACTGGGCAACCTGCTCTGCGTCAGCGACGGGTTGCCACAAAGTGGGCGATCTTTACGAGAGAACCGTGGACAATCGCGGTAACCCGCCAATTCTCCCTAACGCAAAATTTACCTCTCTGCTTCCATAGGTCGCTCCAATCCGGTGGGGAGATGGTCGAGACGTCGATCATGCGAGTCCCCGGCCGGAAGGGAGCTCGATCATGCGTGTGTTTCGTTCGAAATCGTTCATCGCGGCGCCGGCTCTGGCGGCGGTCCTCCTGGCCGGCTGTTCGGGCGGAGGGCGTCCGCAGCTGCCCGCCGCGTCGTTCGTCGCCGGGCGCGAGGCGCCGAGCGAGGACTATGTCATCGGCCCGATGGACCAGCTCCAGATCTTCGTCTGGCGCAATCCCGACCTGTCGGCCAAGGTCCAGGTGCGCCCCGACGGCCGTATCACCACCCCTCTGATCAGCGACATGCCGGCGGTCGGCAAGACCCCGGCGATGCTGGCCGACGACATGCGCTATGCGCTGGGCGAATATATCAAGGACCCGATCGTCTCGGTCATCGTCGAGAATTTCTCGGGCACCTACAGCCAGCAAATCCGCGTCGTCGGCGCCACCGAGAAGCCAGCCTCGATTCCCTATCGCGCCAACATGACGATCCTCGATGCGATGATCGCGGTCGGTGGGCTCAACGAGTTCGCCGCGGGCAACCGGTCGCGGCTGGTGCGGGTCGACCGCAAGGGCGGGCGCCAGGTCGAATATGGCGTCCGCCTGTCCGACCTGCTGAAGAATGGCGACACCTCGGCAAATGTGAAGCTCGAGCCGGGTGACGTCATCATCATCCCGCAGAGCATCTTCTGAGCGCTGAACGGTGGGCAGCATCTTCGAGGAAATCCGTGCCGCGATCCACGCGGTCTGGATGCGGCGCTGGATCGCGCTCGCGGTCGCCTGGGTGGCCTGCCTGGCGGGCTGGCTGGTCGTCTCGCAGATGCCCAGCAGCTATGAGAGCCGCGCGCGCGTGTTCGTCCAGCTGCGCCAGATCCTGCCGACCGAGAATGCCGCGACCCAGGCCGAGCAACAGCGCGACATCGACCGGGTTCGCCAGACGCTGACCTCCGCGGTCAATCTGGAAAAGGTGGTGCGCGGCACCGATCTGGCGGCCACCGTCCAGACCGACCGCGACCTTGCCGATCGGATCGCGGCGCTTCAGCTGATGATCAAGATCACCGCCCAGCAGGACAATCTGTTCGAGATCAGCATCACCGCCGCCAGCGGCAAGCTGGCACGCCAGATCGCGCAGAAGCTGATCGACCTGTTCGTCGAGGACAATCTCGCCGGCTCGCGCGACCAGACCAGCCAGTCGCTGCGCTTCCTCGACCAGCAGATCGATGCGCGGCAAAAGGCGTTGCAGGACGCCGATGCCAAGCGGAACGACTTCCAGGCGCGCTATCTCGGCACGCTGCCCGGCACGGGATCGATCAACGACCGGGTCGGCCAGGCGCGCCAGCAACTGGCCCAGGTCGATGGCGACCTGGCGGCGGCACAGAGCGCGCTGACCACGATCAACGCCCAGATGGCGGGCACCCCGGCCAGTGCCCCGGGCGGCGGCGGCGGGGCTGTCGCCTCCTATGGTCCGGCCCGCGCGCGATTGGCGGCGGTGCAGGGACAGCTGAGCGATGCCCGTGCCAAGGGCTATACCGAAAATCACCCCGACGTGATCGCGCTGCGCAGCCAGCTTGCCGCGGCGCAGTCCGCCGCGCGCGGCGAGCCGATGGTCGGCGGCGCGGCTGCCGCGGCCGCGGGCAATCCGCTCTATATGAGCCTGCAGGCGATGCGCGCCGACAAGATGACCCAGGTCGCGGCGCTGTCGCAGCGCAAGTCGGCGATCCAGGGCGACCTGGCCAAGCTCCAGTCGGCGATGACCGACAATCCCGCCGCCGCCGCCGAGCAGTCGCAGATCGAACGCGACTATCAGGTGCTCAAGGACCAGTATGACAAGCTGCTGAGCGACCGCGAGCAGGTGCGCATCCGCAGCTCGGTCCAGAACGAGACCGATGCGGTCAAGTTCAGCGTCATCGACCCGCCGACCCAGCCGCGTGCCCCGACGGCGCCGAACCGCACCCTGTTGCTGACCGGCGTGCTCATCGCCGGCCTGGGTGCAGGGGTGGCAGCCGCATTCGCGCTGGGCCAGCTGAACACCACCTATTCGACGGCGGGCCGGCTGGAACGTGCCAGCGGCATGCCGGTGATCGGGTCGATCGGCGAGGTGCTGGACGAGGTCCAGGTCGCGCTGCGCCGGCGCAGGCTGAAGCTGTTCGCCGGCGGCTTGGCCGCGCTCGGCGTTGCCTGGGTCGGACTGCTGGGCGCCGAGATGATCCAGCGCGGCATGGGGGCCTGAGCGATGAACGATCACACGCCCGACCGCCTGCGCGGATCCCTGCTGGAACGCGCGGCCGAACAATTCGCCTTCGGCGCGGCACCCACTCTGCGAGTGCCGGCGGTCGAGGAGGTTGCGGCGTCGAGCGTAGCGCGCGCGCCTGAACCGGTGCCGGTGGTCGCGCCCGTGGCAGTGCCCGTTCCGCCGACCGAGCGCGTCGCGCCGCTGCCCGCCGGCGTATCGGCGCGTCGTTTCGCGGCGGTCGATCGGGATCTGCTGGCGGCGGGCGGCATGCTGGTACCCGGTGGCCCGGTGACCGCGCTGGCGGAGGAGTTTCGCCTGGTGAAGCGCCAGCTGCTGCTGACGGCGCGTGCGGTGGCGGGCGGCGATGGCCGGCGGGCGCGGATGATCCTGGTCTGCTCGGCCCAGGCCAATGACGGCAAGACCTTCTGTGCGATCAACCTGGCGCTTTCGATGGCGGCCGAGCGCGATGTCGAGATCCTGCTGGTCGATGCCGATTTCGCCAAGCCGGACATTCTCGACCGGCTGGGGATTCCCCAGGGGCCGGGCCTGCTCGACGCGCTCGCGGGCGCGATCGACGATGTCGAGCGCTGCATCGTCGACACCGACATTCCGCAGCTTTCCGTCCTGCCGGCGGGCACGAAGACGCATGGCGACACCGAACTGATCGCCTCGGACCGGGCCCGCCATGTCCTCGAGGCGCTGGCGGCGGCCGATCCGCGGCGGATCGTGATCCTCGATTCCCCGCCCGCGTTGGCGGCGTCGCCTGCCGGCGTGCTGGCGACGCACGCCGGTCAGGTGATGCTGGTGGTGCGCGCGGACAAGACCAGCGAATCCGACCTGCGCGAAGCGGTCGCGATGCTCGACGGCTGCGATCACATCCAGCTGGTGCTCAATTCGGTTTCCTTCCAGCCCGGCGGTCGCCGGTTCGGAAGCTATTATGGGGAGGCGGGCAAGTGACCCGATCGGGACTCTGTGCGGCGGTCGTCCTGGTCGGCGCCGGCGCGGCGCAACCGGCCATGGCCCAGCGCACGACCGTCGATCCCTATATCGAGGTGGGTCAGGTCGTGACCGCCGATCTGGGCGATGGCGGGGAGGTGCTGACCTACAGCACCGTCGCGGCGGGTATCGACGCGACGGTCCAGACCCGCCGGGTGCAGGTGCAGGCCAGCTATCGCTACGAACATCGATTTTCCTATGACAAGCGGGTCGGCGACGACTCGATCCACACCGGCCTCGCCAATGCGCGAGTAGTGGTTGCGCCGGGCCTGACGATGGAGGCCGGGGCGCTGGCGACCCGCGCGCGCAGCGACGTGCGCGGCGAGGTGGCGGTCAATCCGGTCTACAACACCCGCAACATCAGCCAGGTCTATTCGGCCTATGTCGGCCCGTCGCTGGCCACCCATGTCGGGCCATTGTTCGTCAACGGTGCCTATCGCTTCGGCTATACCAAGGTCGAGGCGCCGACCGATGGCGTCGGCCTGCCGGGTGGGACGCCGCCGCTGGACCTGTACGATGATTCCCGGGTTCATGTCGCGACGCTCAGCACCGGCGTGAAGGCGGGCACCGTGCTCCCGATCGGCGTGACCGTCAGCGGCAGCTATACGCGCGAGGATGCCGGTCAGCTGGACCAGCGGTTCGAGGGCAAGTTCGGCCGCGGTGACGTGGTCCTGCCGGTCGCGCGCGGCCTCGCGCTGACTGCCGGCGTCGGCTATGAAAAGATCGAGATCAGCCAGCGCGACCCGCTGCTGACGCCCGGGCCCGATCCGGTGCCCGTGGTCGACGGCGCCGGGCGCCAGGTGACCGACCCGGCATCGCCGCGCCGCATCGCCTATGATTTCGACGGGATCTTCTGGGACGCGGGCGTCCTCTGGCGGCCCAGCAGCCGCACCACGCTGGAGGCGCGGGTCGGCCGGCGCTATGGCTCGATGAGCGTCATCGGCTCGCTTAGCTACCAGATCGGACCGTCCAGCGGCATCCAGATCGGCATCTATGACGCGATCGAAAGCTATGGGCGGCAGCTCAATGGCGGGCTGGCGACGCTGCCGAACGGCTTCGTCACCGGCAATGACCCGTTCGGCAACCAGACCAGCAGCTGCGTCTTCGGGTCGGCGGGCAATGCGGCGGGAAGCTGCCTGACGGGCGCGCTGAGTTCGGCCACGACCGGCAATTACCGGGCGCGCGGCGTCACCGGCGTCCTGGTGCTCGGCCGTGGCGGCACGACCTACGGGCTCGGTGCCGGCTATGCCCGACGCAGCTATCTCACGCCCGGCGCGGGCCTCGGCAACGGGATCAGCCTCAGCGGGACCGCTGACGAGACCTATTTCGCGCAGCTGTTCGCATCGCAGCAGGTCGGTCCCAACGGCTCGCTGGGCGGCAATGCCTATGTCAATTATGTCGAGAGCGACGTCGCAGTCGACCCGATCCTCGGCTGGGGGGCGAACGCGGTCTACACGCATCGCTTCGGCCGCCTGACGGGCACGCTGGCGGCGGGCATTTCCGGGTTCCAGGGTCAGGCGGGTCAGGATGCGCTGTCGGCGCAGGCGCTGATCGGTCTGAGATACGGTTTCTAAGGGTCGAGGCAGACAAGCATATGTATGACGACCATTATGGATTGAGCGGCCGGCCGTTCCAGCTGACTCCGGATCCGCTGTTCTGGTTCGACACCGCCACGCATCGCAAGGCGATGGCCTATCTCGGCTATGGGCTGAGCCAGGGCGAGGGCTTCGTGGTCATCACCGGCGATCCGGGCGCGGGCAAGACGACGCTGATGGGGCATCTGCTGGGCCAGATCGACCGCGAGCGGATGAATGCGATCAAGATCGTGTCGAGCCAGTTGCGTCCCGACGACCTGCTGCGGATGGTCGCGTCGGGGCTGGGCGTCGATGCGGGCGGGCTGGACAAGGCAAGCCTGTTGTCGTCGATCGAGCGCGGCCTGCACGGCGTGGCGCGTGACGGCAAGCGCACGCTGCTGATCATCGACGAAGCGCAGGCGCTCGCGTTCGAGACGCTGGAGGAGCTTCGCATGCTCTCCAATTTCCAGGCGGGTGGCTATGCGCTGCTTCAGATCTTCCTGCTGGGTCAGCCCGAATTTCGCGACACGCTGCAGGATGCGCGGCTCGAACAGCTGCGCCAGCGGGTCATCGCCATGCATCAGCTCGACCCGATGGCGGCAGACGAGGTCGAGCCGTACATGCTGCATCGCCTGTCCTGTGTCGGGTGGACCGGCACGCCGCGCTTCACCGGCGACGCGCTGGCGGCGATGCATCTCTGGTCGGGCGGCAATCCGCGGCGGATCAACCAGCTTGCCGGTCGCGTGCTGCTGTACGGCGCGGTCGAGCGGATCGAGACGTTCGGCGCGGATGCGCTGGCGGCGGTGATCGCCGATCTGGATCAGGACACGCCGCGTCCCAGCTATCGTCCGGCCCCGCCGGTCGCGCCGCAGCCCGCCGCACCGGTGGTGTCTGCCGCGCCGGTCGCGTCTGCCGCACCGGTAGCGTCCGTCGCACCAGTCGCGTCCGTCGCGCCGGCCGTGGTGGATGACGAACCCTATGACCTGATCGAACTTGCGCCGCTGGCGGCGGAAATCTCGGCGGTGGTCGAGGCGCGGCGTTCGATCCTGCGCGACACCGCGATGCCGAAGGCGGCGGTTCCTGTGCCCCAGCCCGAGCCCCAGCCCGAGCCCCAGCCCGAGCCCGAGCCCGAGCCTGCGCCTTCGCCGGCGCCCGTTGCCGATCCGGTCGAGCCGCTGCACGTGGTGCTTTCGGACGATCCGATGGTGCGCATTGCCGCGCTCGAGGCGCAGGTGAAGCAGCAGGAAGCAGCCTTGCGCCGCGTCCTGTCGCTGCTGGTCGACTGGGTCGAGAATGACGATCGCCCGGGGTCGCGTCCCGATCTCTCCGCGCTGCACGACGCGGTCGGCTGACGATCCGATGGTGGTCAACGCGCTCTCGGTCGATGTCGAGGACTGGTTCCAGGTCGGCGCCTTCGAAACGGTGATCGACCGGCGCGACTGGGACGGACTCGAGCATCGCGTCGAGGCGAACAGCGACCGTGTGCTCGACCTGTTCGAGCGGGGCGGGGTCAAGGCGACCTTCTTCACCCTGGGCTGGGTGGCGCAGCGCTATCCTGCACTGATCCGGCGCATCGTCGCGCGCGGGCACGAGATCGCCAGTCACGGCTGGGACCATCGCCGCGTCTTTACCATGACGCCAGAGGCGTTTCGCGACGACCTCGCCCGCGCCCGCGCGGCGATCGAGGATGCCGGCGGCGCGGCCGTCACCGGGTATCGCGCGCCCAGCTTCTCGATCGACCGGCGGACCCCCTGGGCACATGTCGTGCTGGCGGAGCAGGGCTATGCCTATTCCTCCAGCGTCGCGCCGATCCGCCACGACCATTATGGCTGGGCCGACGCCCCGCGCACGGCGTTTCGCCCGGTTGCGGGATCGGACCTGGTCGAGCTGCCGATCACCATCACCTCGGTGTTCGGCCGGCAGGTGACGACCGGCGGCGGTTTCTTCCGGTTGCTTCCCGCGTCCGTGACCCGCGGCGCGATCGAGCGCGCCAATGCCCGGGCGCGGCCGGCCGTCTTCTATTTCCATCCCTGGGAAATCGATCCCGATCAGCCTCGCGTCGCCGCTGCGCCGCTCAAGTCGCGACTGCGCCATTATGCCCGGCTGGACGCGATGGCGGGCAAGCTCGAACGGCTGATCGCGCGCCATGACTGGGGCCGGATGGACGCGATCGTCGCCTGCGAAGCGGCGCGCCTGTCGTGAACGCCGCGCCGTCCCCGCAACTTGTGGGCGTGCGGGTCGCCAACCTGTCCGACCCGGACGAACGGTCGCGTATCGAGGCCTATGTTCTGGCGCACGAGGCCGGGACGCCGTTCCACCTTCCGGCCTGGAGCATGGCGGTCGCCCGCGGTTGCGGACAGACCAGCCATTATCTGGTCGCGGGGCAGGGTGACGGCACGCTGGCCGGCGTGCTGCCGCTCACCGAATGCAGCTCGCCATTGTTCGGCAAGGTCCTTGCCTCGGCCGGCTTCGGCGTCGGCGGCGGGATCCTCGCCGATCGTCCGGCGGCGGTGACGGCGCTTGCCGAGGCGTGCTGGTCGCTGGCGCAGCGGCTGGGCTGCCCCGGCGTCGAGCTTCGCGGGGGCGCGCATCCCGGCGCCGACTGGACGATCGAGGATTGCCGCTACCAGGGATTCGTGAAGCCGCTGGCGCCCGACGACGCCGCCGAGCTTGCCGCCATCCCGCGCAAGCAGCGGGCCGAAGTGCGCAAGGCGCTGGCCGGCGATTTCGAGATCCAGGTCGGCCGCGACCGCGCGGCGGCGGCGGCGCATTACCGCGTCTATTCGGAGATGGTCCGCAACCTGGGCACGCCCGTCTTTCCCCGCCGGCTGTTCGACAGCGTACTGGACCTGTTCGGAACCGATGCGGACATCCTGACGGTGCGGCATCGCGGCGTGCCGGTGTCGAGCGTGCTCAGCCTCTACTGGAAGGGCAGGGTCTATCCCTATTGGGGCGGCGGCACCGGGGCGGCACGGGGCTTGCGCGCGAACGACCGGCTCTATTTCGAGCTGATGCGCCATGCCCGTGCGCGCGGCTGCACCGGCTTCGATTTCGGCCGGTCGAAGACCGGAACCGGCCCGGCGGCGTACAAGCGCAGCTGGGGGTTCGAGCCGCAGCCGCTGACCTATTACGACCGGGTGGCCGATGGGGCGGCGGTCCGCGACGCCAGCCCGCTCAACCCGAAATATCGGCTTAAGATCGCGCTGTGGAAGAAGCTGCCGCTCTGGGCGGCCAATCTGGCCGGGCCGGTCATCGCGCGCGGGCTCGGCTGATGGGCGACATCCTGTTCCTGGCGCACCGCATTCCCTATCCGCCCGACCGGGGTGACAAGATCCGCGGGTTCCACCTGCTGCGGCACCTGTCGGCCAGGGCGCGGGTGCATCTGCTCGCCTTCGCCGATGTCGAGGGCGACCTGGCGCATGACGAGGCGCTGTCGCACCACAGCGCCAGCCGGACGGTGCTGTGGCGCTCGGGCACGCAGGCGCGTGCCGCCGCGCGCGCGCTGCTGACGCGCCGCCCGGTCTCGCTCGCCGCGTTCGACGACCGGCGGATGCGCGATGCCGTTTCCGCCGCACTGTCGCGCAACCCGATCGACACGATCTACGTCTTTTCCAGCCAGATGGCGCAGTATCTGCCGGCGGACATCCGGGCGAAGCTGGTCATGGATTTCGTCGACATGGATTCGGCCAAGTTCGCCGCCTATGCCGATGCCGCCCGGGGACCGATGCGCTGGATGCTGCGCCGCGAGGCGCGCCTGCTCCAGCGGTTCGAAGGCGCGGTGGCCCGGCGCGCCGATGCCAGCCTGTTCGTCAGCCGGGACGAGGCCGCGCTGTTCCGCGCCCGGACCGGCGCCGATCGCGTATGCGTGATCGAGAACGGCATCGACACCGACCATTATGATCCCGCGGCGCGGTTCGCACCGGTCGATCGTGACGGCCCGCTGATCGTCTTCACCGGCCAGATGGACTATCGCCCGAACGCCGAGGGCGTTGCCTGGTTCGCCGAGGCGATCCTGCCGCGCATTCGCCATGCGCATCCCGGCGCCCGCTTCGCGATCGTCGGCCGCAACCCCGGCGACGCGGTCCGTGCGCTGGCGAAACGCCCCGGCGTGCTCGTGACCGGGGAGGTGCCCGATGTCCGCGGCTGGCTGGCCGCCGCGTCGGTGGTCGTCGCGCCGCTCAGGCTGGCGCGCGGGATCCAGAACAAGGTGCTCGAGGGCATGGCGATGGCGCGTCCGGTGGTCGCCTCGGTCGCGGCGGCGCAGGGGATCGACCATGGCGGCACGATCGCAGTGGGCGAGTCCGAAGCGGCGCTGGCGGAGGCCGCGGCTTCGCTGCTCGCCGATCCCGCGCGCGCGGCCGAACTGGGTGCGGCTGCGCGGCGACAGGTGCAGGCGCGCTATGCCTGGCCTGCGCGACTGGCCGATCTCGACGCGATCCTCGGTATCGCGCCTAACGCGCCGCGGGCCGCGGCATGAGCACGCTCGCCGCTCCGCTCGCTGCGCGCCCCGTAGCGCCGATATTCGACGCCCGCTGGCGGCTGCACGCGGCACTGCTTGCGGCCACCTGGTTCGCGCTGTTGCTGATGTTCCGCGGCGATGCCCGCGACCTGGCGGAGATCTACTGGACCAACACCACCTACGGCCACTGCCTGTTCATCGCGCCCGTCGTCGCCTGGCTGGTGTGGCAGCGGCGTCAGGGGCTGGCCCGGGTCGCGCCGCAGGGCTGGTGGCCCGGACTGGCGCTGGTAGCCGCGGGCGGGCTCGGCTGGGTCGTCGGCGACGCCGCCGGGGTCGCGCTGTTCCGCCATGGCGGGCTGGTGCTGATGCTGCAGGGCGCGGTGGTCGCGGTGCTTGGCCCCAATGTCACGCGCGCGCTGCTGTTCCCGCTCGCCTATCTCGCTTTCCTGGTGCCGTTCGGCGACATGTTCGAGGAACCGCTCCAGCGGCTGACCGTCGCGATGGTGATGCCGCTGCTCCACCTGTTCGGGGTGCCCGCCAGCGTTGACGGGGTGCTGATCACCACCTCCAACGGCTATTTCGAGGTTGCCGAGGCCTGTTCGGGCGCCAAGTTCCTCATTGCGATGATCGCCTATGGCGTGCTGGTCGCCAATGTCTGCTATGTCTCGTGGTGGCGCCGCGCGGCCTTCCTGGCGATGGCGCTGGTGGTGCCGGTGATCGCCAACGGCGTCCGCGCCTTCGGCACCATCTACGCTGCTTGGTGGACCTCGGTCGAACAGGCCACCGGTTATGACCATATCGTCTATGGCTGGGTGTTCTTCGGACTGGTGATGGTGGCGGTGCTTGCGATCGGCTGGCGCTGGTTCGATCGCGACCCCGATGCGCGCTGGTTCGACCCCGCCATGGTACAGGCCGCCCCGCGCCGCCGGATCGACGCGCCCGTCGCCGCACTTCTGGCGCTTGCCATGGCCGCGGCCTTCCTCGCCTGGTCGGGCGCGATCGCGGGACGCACTGTACTGCCATCCGCCCCTGTCAGCCTGCCCGACATCCCCGGCTGGCACCGCGCCCCGCTGGACACCGGCCCCGCCGCCTGGACCCCGAACTATCCCGGTGCCGACCAGTTGCTCACCGGCCGTTATGTCGACGAGTCCGGCCGCACGGTCGATCTTGCGGTCGCGGTGTATGACCGTCAGCAGGAGGGCAGGGAACTTGTCGGCTTCGGCATCGGTGCGATCCGCCAGAACGACCGCTGGGTGCGGATCGAGGATCTGCCCGACCTGGCCGGCGGCGCATCGCTGAGGATGACCGCGCCCGGCCCGGTCGAGCGTCAGGTCGTCACCTGGTACCGTGTCGGTGGCCGCGTCACCGCCAGTCCCGGCCGGGTGAAGCTGGAGACGCTGCGCACCCGCCTGTTCGGTGGCAATCCGCGCGCCGTGGGGCTGCTCGTCTCCGCCCCGGCAGGCCCCGACCGCGACGCCCGCGGGGCGATCGCCGACTTCGTCCGCGCCGCCGGTCCGATCGACCGGCTGGCCGATCGCATCGCCGGCACGCGCTGACCGGTGCGAATTTCGCCGCGCGGCGAGGTAGCGCGCGAGCGCTTCTCCCGATATTCGGAGCGCGGCGCGCGGGGCGCCGTCAATCCTGATCGCATGAGGAGAGCGCACTGATGTGCGGGATCGCGGGCCTTTTCTACCCGAAAACGCCCAAGCCGGTGGACCCCGCGCGCATCGTCCAGATGGCCGATGCCATGGCCCATCGCGGCCCCGACGGATCGGGCGTGTGGACCGGCCCGGGCATCGGCCTCGGCCATCGCCGCCTCTCGATCATCGACCTGGGCGGCGGTGCCCAGCCGATGGCCAGTCAGGATGGCGAGATCGTCGTCAGCTACAATGGCGAGATCTATAATTTCCAGGAGATCCGGGTCGAGCTCCAGGCGCTCGGCGCTCGGTTCCTGACCAACAGCGATACCGAGATCCTGCTCCATGGCTGGCGCGCCTGGGGCCCGGACCTGCTGGGGCGGCTGAACGGCATGTTCGCCTTCGCGCTCTACGATGCCGCGACGCGCAGCCTGTTCCTCGCCCGCGACCGGTTCGGGGTGAAGCCGCTCCATTATACCCAGCTGTCCGACGGTGCGATCGCCTTCGCCTCCGAACTCAAGGGGCTGCTCGCGCATCCCTCGTTCCGCCGCACCGCCGACGTCCGCGCGGTCGAGGATTATCTCGGCCTCGGCTATATCCCCGACGACAGCTCGATCCTGGCGGGCGTCTCCAAGCTTCCTGCGGGCCATTTCCTGCTCGTCGAGCGCGGCAAGCCCATGCCGCGTCCGGTGCAATGGTGGGACATCGACTTCTCGCAGCGCGCGACCGCCAAGCCCCGGGACCTGGAGGCCGAGCTGGTCGATCGCCTGCGCGAGGCAGTGCGCTCGCGCATGATCGCCGACGTGCCGCTCGGCGCGTTCCTGTCGGGCGGGGTGGACAGTTCGGCGGTCGTGGCGCTGATGGCGGAGGCCAGCCGCGCCGCGGTCAAGACCTGCACCATCGGGTTCGACGTCGCCGACCATGACGAGACCGCCCATGCCCGCGCGATCGCGGACCGCTTCGCCACCCAGCATCGCAGCCGGACGGTCGCAGCCGACGATTTCGCGCTGATCGACACGCTGGTCGACGCGTTCGACGAACCCTTTGCCGATGCCTCGGCGCTCGCCACCTACCGGGTGTGCGAGCTGGCGCGCGAGACGGTGACCGTGGCGTTGTCGGGCGACGGCGCCGACGAGGCCTTCGCCGGCTATCGCCGCTTCCGCTTCTTCGCCGCCGAGGAGCGGATGCGCGGCCTGCTCCCCGAACGGCTGCGCGCCGGGATCTTCGGCACGCTTGGCCGTCACTACCCCAAGGCCGACTGGGCGCCGCGCCCGTTCCGCGCCAGGACGACGCTGCTCGCGCTGGCCGAAGGCGGCGAATATGCCTATCCCAAGGCGGTGGGCGTCACCGGCCCGGAGTTGCGGAACCGCCTCTACAGCCGCGGCGCGGTCAAGGCGCTGGCGGGGCATAATGCCGAGCAGCGCTATACCGACACAATGCGCACCGCACCCGCGCGCGACGGGCTCGACCGCGCGCAATATGCCGACATCAAGCATTATCTGCCCGGCGACATCCTGACCAAGGTCGACCGCACCAGCATGGCGGTGGGCCTCGAGGCGCGCGAGCCCCTGCTCGACCACCGCCTCGTCCAGTTCGCCGCCACGCTGCCGTCGTCGCTGCGCATCCGGGGCGGGCAGGGCAAATGGCTGCTCAAAAAGGCGATGGCGCCCTGGCTGCCCCGTGACATTCTCTACCGGCCCAAGATGGGCTTCGTGACTCCGGTCAGCGCCTGGTTCCGCACCGCGCTGGCGGACGAGGCGGCGCGGCTTGCCCGATCGCGGGTGCTGGGCGGTACCGGCTGGTTCGACATGCCGGTCATCGCTACCCTGGCCGCCGATCATCGCGCCGGCCGGGCCGATCATGGCCGCACCCTGTGGCAGTTGCTGATGCTCGAGCGCAGCCTGGCGCGCCTGTTTGGATGAAAACCATGATGAAACCCCTGCTCGCGCCGCTGTTCGCCCTGCTGTCCGTCGCTGCCCAGGCGCAGGAAGCGACGCCTGGGGCGGGGACGGCCGTCTCGCCTGCGGGCGACTATGTCCATTCGGAGCGCGAGATGATCGCCGGCTTGCGCCTCAATCCCGATGGCAGCTTCGAATATGCCCTGACGGTCGGCTCGCTCGACGAGAGCGCAAAGGGACGGTGGCAGGCTGAGGGCAACCGCATCCGCCTGACCAGCGATCCGCGACCGGTGCCGCCCACGATCACGGCGACGCGGATCGACGCCGATCCCGGCAAGCCCTTCTCGATCCGGGTGCTCACCCCGAGGGGCGTCGACATGCCCGGCGTCGACATGCTGGTCGAGTTCGACAGCGGCGATCCGCTCGACACCTACACCCCGGGCGTCCCCTGGACCGTTCCGGCGGACGAAAACCGCAGCCCCCGCTTCGTGACGTTCAGCATGCCATCCTATCGCCTCCGGTCGGAACGCCTCCCGCTCGACCCCAAGCCGGGCACGACCGCCATCTTCTCGCTGACCCCCAACGACTTCGGCGTGGCGGATTTCACCGGCGCCGAAGTCGAGTTTCAGGCGGGCAAGCTGATCCTGCACCGTCCCGAGGGCAGCATGGACTTTCGTCGCGTCGAACCCCGCGAGAAGGACGGCGAGCCGGAATGACCGGCACACTGCGGCCGAACCCCGTCAAGGTCGCCGACCGGTAGCGGCGCGACCGGCCGAAACGAATCCGTAACGGTCGCGGAGCCACTGTCTTCGTGGCGAGTTATGGGCGCATGCCAGCTCAACCGCTCCCGCGCGAAGCCGTCCTCGTGGTCAACGCGCATTCGCGCAAGGGCGAGGCGCTGTTCGCCGATGCCGAGCGTAAACTGAAACAGGCCGGGGTCACGCTGATCGCCGCACATCCGGTCGAGGATCCCGACCGGATGGAGGACACGGTGCGCGGTGCGGTGCGCAGCGGTGCGCCGATGGTGATCGTCGGCGGCGGCGATGGCTCGCTGGCCAGCACCGTCGACGCGCTGGTCGGGACCGACTGCGTCTTCGGCGTCCTGCCGCTCGGCACCGCGAACAGCTTCGCCCGGACCCTGGGCCTGCCGCTCGAACTGGACGGCGCGATCGACGCCATCGCCAATGGGGTGCGTCGCCGGGTCGATCTCGGCATGATCGATGACGATTATTTCGTGAACGGTGCCTCGCTGGGCCTGTCCCCGATCATCGGCGACACCATCCCGGCCGGGCTGAAGCGCTGGCTGGGCAGGGCGGGCTATCTGCTATGGGCGGTAAAGAGCTCGGCGAATTTCCGTCCGTTCCGCCTGACCCTGGAATGCGGCGAGGAAAGCGAGAAACTCTGGGCGACCGAGGTCCGCATTCTCAACGGCACCCATCATGGCGGCGTCGAGCTGTCGGGCGACGCCGCGATCGACAGCGGAGAACTGCTGATCCAGGTCGTCACCGGGAAGAGCCGGGTGAAGCTCGGGCTCGACTGGTACGCCAAATTCTTCCGCCTGCGCGACCGCGATGCGCGGACCCGCGAGTTCCGCGGCCGCGACTTCACCCTGAAGACGCGGCCGAACCAGCGCGTCTCGATCGACGGCGAGGTGCTTGCGCAGACACCCATCCGCGCAAGGGTTGCCGCAGGTGCGGTCCAGGTCGCGGTCCCCGCCGACACAGTCTGAAAGGACTCGCCGGGATTGAACCCTTGGCGGCCCGCCGCCGTTGGCATCCTGGAGCCCGGCCGAATCCGGGTGCCCGGGCAACGAGAGGACTGCCGATGAGATCATTATTTCTGCCGGGATCGGCCGGCCTGGCGCTCGCGCTGTTCAGCGTCCCGGCTGCCGCCCAATACGCCCCGGTCGATACGACGCCGATGGGCCAGACCGCCACCGGCGTGACCGCGAACAAGCTGTCGGGCGACATTGCGCGCGGAGAGACGCGATCGCGATCGATCTCCCGCCGGTGCCTCGCCGATTCCGGGCCTGGCCCGGAGCGTCGCGCGATGGAGGCCGAATATGCCCGGCGGCTGAAGGCGGACGGCCGGGCGGTAGCCGATGCCTGGCGTGAGCGGACCGGACGCCAGTATCGCGCGAAGCTGGTCGCCCAAGGCAAATGCAGCCCCCGCCCCTGAGCGACCGGTCGAATGCAGTGCCCGTCAACCATTGGACTCCTGACCCCGTCGTGGAAGCGATCGCCGCGGTCGATGGTTGACCCATCCTCGATTGCCATCGGGCCCCGGCCACGGCACTGATCGACGGCAAGGGAGAGCATGATGCGGATTGCGGCGATGACGATGCTGATGGCGGCGCCAGCCTATGCCCAGGATCCGCCGCTCGAGCCGCCGCCCGAACGCGCCCGGCCGGCAGGGGGCGACGGCTGGAGCGTCACGATCGGCGCGGCGCCGGTCCTGACTCCGGCATGGCAGGGGTCGAAGCAGGTCTCGCTGTCGATCTTCCCTGACCTGCGCATCGCCTATCGCGATGTCCTCTTCGCATCGGTTCCGGAGGGGATCGGCTGGAACGCCATCCGCGCCGATGGCTGGCGGGTCGGTCCGCTGGTCAAGCTCCGCTTCGGTCGCAACGAGCGCAATGGCGGCTCGCCCTTTCTCATCACGGGGGGCAGCGACGCGCTGCTCGGCATGGGCAATGTCAAGGCGGCAGGAGAGGCGGGCGGCTTCGCCGAGAAAACCTTCGGCCCGCGCGACCGGATCCGACTGAGGGCCGAACTGCGCCAGGGCTTTGGCGGGCATAGGGGCGCGATCGCCGATGTGTCGGCGACCTATCGCGCCCGTGTCGGACGCGCGATCCTGTCCGCCGGCCCGCGCGCGACCGCGGCGACCGGCGACTTCATGCAGACCTATTTCGGCATCGACGCCGGCCAGTCCGCGCGCACCGGGCTCGATCGCTACGATGCCGATGGCGGCCTGCTGTCCTGGGGTGTCGGCGGAACGGTCGTCCGCCCGCTGGACCGCCGCAGCGCGATCACGCTGTTCACCAGCCTGGAACGGCTCGCCGGCCCCGCCGCCGACTCCCTGCTGATCCGCGAGCGCGGCCAGGCGACGCAGTTCACGCTGGGCATCGGCTACGGCTTCCGCTTCGGTCTGTAGGAAGCCCCGTCTGCGGGTGTCTGCCGGTCGGCAGCTCGCGGAAGCAAGGTTCTGAACGCCACGACGGGCGGCGGCGACAGTCGCCAGCAAACGCGACTGCGGCGGCCCCCTAACGCGCAGTTCCGAACCAGTGCCGCCCGCCACCGCGCTGCAGGCCGATCAGCGTTGCGCCGATCGCCAGGATCGCCGCGATCCCCGCGCCGCCCGCCACCATCGGCTCCGCCCGTCCGCTCGCGGCATAAATTGCCGCCAGCGCCCAGAGGAAGACGATCGCATAGGGCGGGTTGCCGCGCGCGGATATCAGCGCCGCCGCCACGATGATTCCCGCCACGACCAGCACCGCCGCGGCAATCAGCGGCGCGGCGCCGTCGCCTTCGATCCCGTAATAGCGCAGCGTCGCGGCGATGTTGACGATCGACGCGACCGTCAGCCAGCTCGCCAGCGCGCTGAGCGGCAGGACCACGCACCATCGTTCTCCGCCGGTGAATGGCACCGCCCAGTTCGCGAACACCCGGAAACAGTGGAGCAGGCACAGCAGCGTGAACAGGATGATCGCCACCGACGCCGAGCCCAGTCCCAGGCTCTGGGTATAAAGCGCCCACAGCCCGTTGCCGAGGAACGCGCCGGCCGCCGGCCATCGGACCCATTTCAGCAGGGCATCGTCGCGCCGCGCCGGCAGCGCCTGATAGACCGCGAAGACCAGCGTCCCCGTGTAGAGCGCGCCCCAGATCGAGAAAGCCCAACCCGCCGGCGTGATCAGCGTACGCGCGCCGTCGGACTGGTCGCCGATCGGCTGGCCGATCCCGGCCAGCGGCAGGAGCGGGATCAGGATCTGGACGATCGCGCACAGCAACGGGGCGGCACGGCTCAGCGCCGATACGGGCTGGGAACGATCCTGAACGGTTGCCATGCGGGTTCAACCCCCGGCGAGGCCTTCGGTTGCGAAACGGATCGATCGCGTCTCGTCAAAACGCGCCGCGCCGTCTATCCCAAGGGCGACGCGTCACGTTGGGGGGATGGTGTTGCGGCTCCTGCGAAGGCGAGGACGCGCTGGATTGGCGATGAGCGCTTCGGCGGTCTGCCTGCTGGTCTGTCTGGCCGCTCCGGCGGCCGCGCAGCAGGCGCCTGGTCCCGATCCGGTTGCGCCCGACCCGTCGGGCGACGGACAGCCTCATTCCGACATCGTCGTGATCGGCCAGCGCGGATCGGCGGTGACCGACCTGCCGCCGCTGGCCGAGTTCGACGCGGCTGCCGTCGCCGCGACCGGCGCGACGACCGTTCCCGAACTGCTCCAGGCGATCCGCGGCTCGACCCAGGGCGCGGACGGCGCCGAACCCATCCTTCTGCTGAACGCCCAGCGCGTGTCCGGCTATTCGGAGATCGCCTCGCTGCCGCCCGAGGCGATCGAGAAGGTCGAGGTCATGCCCGAGCAGGCGGCGCTGAAATTCGGCTTCCCGCCGACCCGGCGCCTCGTCAATTTCATCACGAAGGCGCGCTTCCGCCAGGTCGAGGTGAAGGCGAGCGCCGGCACCGCCACCCGCGGCGGGACGACGATGCAAAAGGCCAATATCGGGCTGACCCGGCTGAACCAAGGCGCGCGCCTGACGCTGGGGCTGGAACTGCGCCGGGTCGATGCACTGCTTCAGTCCGATCGCACGATCCTGCCCGATCCCGATGTCCCGTTCGATGCGATCGGCAACATCACCGGCGTCGGCGGCGGCGAAATCGATCCGGCGCTGTCGGCAGCGGCCGGGCAGGCGGTGACCATCGCGCCGGTGCCCGTCGCGCCCGCCGATCGCGACTCGCTGCTCGCCTATGCCGCGTCGGGCAATCGTCCGCGGCTGTTCGACCCTGGTCCCTATCGCACGCTGGCGCCGGGTACCGAGGCGATCAAGGCCGATATGGTCATTGCCGATCGCATCGGCGAAACCCTGTCCGGATCGATCAGCCTGTCCGCCGGGCACAGCCGCGACCGTTCGCTCGGCGGCCCGGCCGGGGTGCGGCTGCTGATCCCGGCGACCAATCCCTATTCGCCGTTCGGCGGACCGGTGGTGCTCAACCGCTATCTGATCGAGGCGGGGGCGCTCGATCAGCGGCAGACCGTCACCGATCTCAACGCGGGGGCGCTGCTGCGCGGCGCGATCGCCGGCTGGCGCTGGGACGTGACCGCGAATTTCGATCAGAAGCGGACCGCCGGCGTCGTCGAGCGCGGCGTCGACGTGACCGCGGCCAATGCGGCGATCGCGGCGGGTGCCGACCCTTTCGCCCCGCTGACGCCCGAACTGGCGCCGCTGCTGGTCGACCGCATCGTCCAGCGGACGCGGACCACCGGCGCGAAGGCAGTCGCCACCAATGCTCCGATCCGGCTGCCTGCGGGCAAGGTAACCGTCACCGCCACGGCGGAGGTCTCGCGCGACAGCGCGGTCTCGTCGCTGCGCGGCCAGTTCCCGTCCGACCTCGCGCTGGCGCGGACCCGGGTCGAGGGCGGGCTGGCGATCGACGTGCCGCTTACCTCGCGGCGCGAGAATATACTGTCCTTCATCGGCGACCTGTCGGTCAATGCCTCGCTCAACGTCCGCCATGTCGGCGGTTTCGGCAGCCTCGACGACAGCGTTTTCGGGCTGTCGTGGGGACCGGTCACGGGTGTCCAGGTCATCGCGGCGCTGCGCCGAAGCGCCACCGCGCCCGACATGGCCCAGCAATCGACGCCGATCACCCGGGTGCCAAACGTCCCGGTCTTCGATTTCGGAACGGGCCGCACCGAGATCACGACCCTGATCACTGGCGGCAATCCCGATCTGCTGGCGGAGCGCCGCCTCGTCCGCTCGTTCACCCTGTCGCTGAAGCCCTTCGCCAAGCGCGAATGGCGGATCAACGCGACCTACGAGGCGACGACGATCCGCGACCAGACCGGCACCGTCCAGGCGATCACGCCCCGGACCGAGGCGATCCTGCCCGACCTGTTCGTCCGCGACGCCGGCGGGCGGCTGACCTCGGTCGTCTATCAGCCGATCAATTTCGACGTCGAGGAGGTGCGGACGCTGAACCTGACGGTCAACGCCACCGGCCAGTTCGCAAAGGCGCCGGCGGCGGCGGGCCAGCCGCCCCGGTCCTCGACCTATTATGGCGGCATCGGCCCCAGCCTGAAGTTCAGCGACCGGCTGAAACTGCGCCCGGACACGCCCGAGCTCGACCTGCTGGCCGGCGACACGGTGCGCGGCTGGGGGATGCCGCGCTTCTACGGCTATGCCTATGGCGGGATCAACCATCGCGGCATGGGGCTGACCTTCAACGCCTGGTACCAGGCGCCCAACCGGATCCTCAGCGACGATCCTGCCGGCAACCTGCGCTTCTCGTCGCTCTTCAAGCTGAACCTGGGCGCCTATGTCGGTCTGGGCCAGGTGCTGAAGGACCGGAAATGGGCGCGCAAGCTGCGCCTGGGCCTCGATATCGACAATGCGACCGACGCGCGTCAGCGTGTGACCGACGGCAACGGCCTGACCCCCAACCGCTTCCAGCGCGATTATCTCGAACCGGTCGGGCGCACGGTGACGCTGTCGCTGCGGCGGCTGTTCTGAGGCCAGGGTTCAGGACGTGAGGATGGTCACTCCGGCGGCGCGAAACGGGCCGAGCATGTCGTCGGGCACCCCCGCTTCGGTCACCAGCGTCGCGATCTCGCCCAGCGGCAGGATCGCATAGGGCGAGGCTGCACCGATCTTGTCGCGCGTCGCCAGAAGGATCGTCTCTGCCGCCTGCCGCGCGATCAGGCGCTTGATCGCCGCCTCCTCGGCGTCGCCCGTCGTCACGCCCAGTTCGACGTGCAGGCCGGTCGCGCCCAGGAAAAAGCTGTCGACGCGAATGCGCGAGATCGCCTCAGCCGCCTCCGCACCCACGGCAACGACCGAGTGACTGAACAGGCGGCCGCCGATCAGCTGCACCTCGATTCCCGAATGGCCGGCCAGTTCGACCGCGATCGTGGGGCTGTGGGTAACGATGCGCGCCTTCAGTTCACGCGGAAGGTGGCGTGCAAGCTGAACATTCGTCGTCCCGCCATCGATGAAGACGATCTGCCCGGGCTTGATCAGCCGCGCCGCCGCACGGCCGAGCGCGCGCTTCGCCGCCGATCCCGCCCGCGCCCGCGTGGGAAAGTCGGCCAGGGCCGGGGACGCGGGCAGGGCACCGCCATGCACCCGCTGCAGCACGCCGTCGCGCGCAAGCTCGCGCAGATCGCGGCGGATCGTATCCTCGGACACGCCCAGCCGCTGGCTGAACGGCTTCGCCACCAGCCGTCCCTCCTCTTCCAGCACCCGCCGGATCAGCGCCTTTCGCTCGGACGTCAGCACAAATGGGCCTTTCGATGCGGTATGTTGCTTGACTCTGCACGAAGTTGCACAAAATGGGAAGGGCAGGCGCGGCAGGTCGCTGCGCTTTCACTTGCCGGGAATCCTGATGAGCATCGCCAACCGTGTCCGCGTCGAAGACGTGACCCTGCTGTCCGACGACTGGTACGTCCTTCGCAAGACGACCTTCTCGTTCCAGCGGAGCGACGGGAGCTGGCAGCGCCAGTCGCGCGAAACCTATGACCGCGGCAATGGCGCCACGATCCTGCTCTACGATCCCGATCGACGCACCGTGATCCTCACGCGCCAGTTTCGTTATCCGGCGTTCGTCAACGGGCATGACGACCTGCTGATCGAGACACCGGCGGGCCTGCTCGACAATGCCGGGCCCGAAGCGCGCATCCGTGCGGAGACCGAGGAGGAAACCGGCTTCCGCGTCCGCGACGTGCGACAGGTCTTCGACGCCTTCATGAGCCCGGGATCGGTCACCGAACGGCTGCATTTCTTCGTCGGCGAATATGCACCCGGTGACCGGACCTCGGCAGGCGGCGGCAACGAGGACGAGGGCGAGGACATCGCCGTCCTCGAAGTCACGATCGACGACGCTCTGGCGATGATCCGGTCCGGCGAGATCCGCGACGGCAAGACGATCATGCTGCTCTATTATGCCGCGCTGAACCTGTTTCGCTGAGCCGCAGGCCCGGTGCAGGTCCCTGACTCATGCGGCGAAAAGCTCCAACTCATGGGCAGCGCTCGTCAGGGGTGGAAACCATCCTCCGCAAGACCGGGCCCCGTCTGCCAGGACTGAACCTGCATCCGATGCTCATGTGCGAACTCGAGCATATCACACAGCATGCCCTCGACCGTGGCTTCGCTCATGGGCTGTCGACGGCGGATAAAGAAGGTATCGCCCCATTGCACACGGTGCAGGGTCCATCCCGCGGGAGGGTCGAACGTCGCGGCTTGCTCCGGACAGCCATTCAGGCGGACCTCGACCGTCTTGGTTTCGGCCGCCTCGGCGGGATCGTAGAAGCACCATAGAAGCGACGAGCGATCCCTGATCCTGGCGATCGCCTCTTCCAGCTTATCCAATGCCTGTATCCTTGTGCGCGAGCGTGGAGTCCGATCTCGACGACCGGCACCGGTCCGAACAGTACTTCACCGCGTCCCAGTCGCGCTGCCATTTCTTCCGCCAGGCGAAGGGGCGCTGGCACGCGGCGCACAATTTAGTCGGCAGGTTCGGTTTGCGGTGCGCCATCACGCGACAACGCGCGTCGGGTCGATTTGCCTCATCGATCCGCCACGCTATAGTCCGACAAATAGGCGTGGATGCGGAGGGGATGGCGATGAGTGTATGCAGCATCAGGGGCCATTCGCGCCGCGACTTCCTGTCCGCCGCGGCGACGGGGGCGCTGGCCACCGGATGCAGCGCGGCCCTGCCGATGCGGGCCGGGGCGACGGCGGTCCCGCAGGACGCGGCGCGACCCGCCGCCAGGCTCCAGCCGTTCGACATGGCCGATGTGACGCTGGCGGAGGGACCGTTCCTTCATGCCCAGCGCATGACCGAGGCCTATCTGATGCGGCTCGATCCCGACCGGATGCTCCATAATTTCCGGGTCAATGCCGGGCTGAAGCCGAAGGCGCCGGTCTATGGCGGCTGGGAGTCGGTCGAGACCTGGGCCGACATCAACTGCCATGGCCATACGCTCGGTCACTACCTGTCCGCCTGCGCGCTTGCCTGGGCATCGACGCGCGATGCGCGCTATCGCCGGCGGATCGACTATATCGCCGCCGAACTCGCCGAGTGCCAGAAGGCGGCGAACAGCGGGCTGGTCTGCGCCTTTCCCAAGGGGGCGGCGCTGGTCACGGCGCATCTGCGCGGCGAGAAGATCACCGGCGTTCCCTGGTACACGCTGCACAAACTCTATGCGGGGCTGCGCGACGCGGTGCTGCTGGCCGACAGCGCGCTCTCGCGCGCGGTGCTGCTGCGGCTGGCCGACTGGGGCGTGGTGGCGACGCGACCGCTGTCCGATGCCGAGTTCGAGACGATGCTCGACACCGAACATGGCGGCATGAACGAGATCTATGCCGACCTGTACTTCATGACCGGCACCGCGGACTATCGCACGCTGGCGAAGCGATTCTCGCATCAGGCGATCCTCCAGCCGCTGGCGCGCGGGCGCGATCATCTCGACGGGATGCACGCCAATACCCAGGTGCCGAAGATCGTCGGGTTCCAGCGCGTCTACGAGGCGACCGGCGATGCCGCCTATCGCGACGCTGCCGCCTTTTTCTGGCGCACGGTCGCGCATACCCGGTCGTTCGCCACCGGCGGGCACGGCGACAACGAGCATTTCTTCGCGATGGCCGATTTTGGCGATCACGTGTTCTCGCCCAAGGGGTCCGAGACCTGCTGCCAGCACAATATGCTCAAGCTGACCCGGGCCTTGTTCCTGCACGATCCGCAGCCCGGCTACGCCGACTATTACGAGCGCACGCTCTACAATGGCATCCTCGCGTCGCAGGATCCGGACAGCGGCATGGCGACCTATTTCCAGGGCGCGCGGCCGGGTTACATGAAGCTGTACCACACGCCCGAGGACAGCTTCTGGTGCTGCACCGGCACCGGCATGGAGAACCATGTCAAATATCGCGACTCGATCTACTTTCACGACGAGTCGGCGCTGTATGTGAACCTGTTCATCCCGTCTTCGGTAACCTGGGCGGACAAGGGCGCGGTGCTGAGCCAGGCCACCTCGTTCCCCGATCGTCCCGCGACAGAGTTGCGCTGGACGCTGCGGCGCCCGACGCGGATGACGCTCAAGCTGCGGCATCCCGGCTGGAGCCCGACTGCGACCGTGCTGGTCAATGGCGCCGAGGCGCAGCGCTCGACGGCTGCCGGACGCTATCTCGAGATCGACCGGACCTGGCAGGACGGCGACTGGGTCGAGCTGCGCCTCGAGATGCAGCCGGGGGTGGAGACGATCCCGGCCGCCCCCGACATCGCCGCCTTCACCTACGGCCCGCTGGTGCTGGCGGGCGCGTTCGGGCGCGACGGGCTGGCCCCCGGATCGGACATCGTCGTCAACGAGCGCAACTATGGCAAATATAACGACGCGCCCTTCGCCGTGCCGACGCTCGCCGGGGATCCGCGCGCATTGGCGCAGGGCATTCGACCGAGCGGCCGGCCGCTGGAATTCACCCTCGCCTCGGCCGACGGGACACCCGTCCGGCTGGTTCCCTATCACCGGATCGCGCACGAACGCTACGCGACCTATTGGCAGGTGAAGCCCGCGCCCGCCTGATCGACTGCAACCCGGTGGCGCGTTGCGGGTTCTGTATCTTCGAGGCGAGCAGGGGAGCTACAGGTGAAGCGATCGGCGATATCGGGCTCGGCGCTGCTCGCGATCTTCGCCGCATCCCATGCGTCGGCGCAGTCCGCCAAGACCGTTCCGCAAAGCGTGATCGCCGCGCTTCCTGCCGGCCATGTCGTGCGGGCTGCCGCGTGCAGCGACGGCTTCGATCCGCCGAGCCGCATCTGCATCGTCGCCGCGGTTCGTCGCAACGAGGCTGGCCTAAGGCCGGCGCCCGCGCGGCCGCTGCTCGTCTATCGGCTGGCGGCGGGCAAGGCGGTGCTGATCGATCGCAACGACGATGTCGTGCTGCGCGCGGACGAGGGAGGGCAATGCGACCCGTTCGACGACGAACAGGGAAGCATCGCCGTGAGCGGCCGGTCCTTCACGGTCGAGAACGGCGTCGCCTGCGGCCAGCACTGGACCGATTTCATCACCTTCCGTTTCGATCCAGCCCGGCGCGCCTTTCTCTGGCGCAGCGAGATCTACGAGAGCTGGCGGCTCAACGAAAGCAACGCGCCCGATGCAGAGGCGCTGGTCTCCGACGGGAGGACGGTGCGCCGCGCCGACCCCCGAAAGCCGATCCGTCTGGGCGCCTATCGCTCACGAAAATGAGGACCACAGAATGAAGCGTCTCGATCCGCGTACCAAGGCTGGACTGGGTGCCGCGATGGCCCTGTGTAGTGCATGGCCGTCGGTTGCCTCCGCGGGGTGCGGCTGGCTCGATGTGAATGGTGACGACGTCCAGGTCGCGAAGGTCGCCGCGGGCAAACCGCGCGTGTATTTCGTGATCGACCGGATCTTCAAGGCGCAATGCCCAGCCGCGGGCCCAATCTGCCAGGGCAAGACCTATCTGGTTCCCGGCGACGTGGTCGTGACCGGCAAACGCGAGGGCGCGTTCGTTTGCGCCGGCTTCGTAAACACGCGCGGCAGCACCACGATCGGCTGGTTTCCCGCCGCGGCCCTCGCCCCGTTGCCCGCCTCGGAACGGGAGCCGAGCGACTGGGTCGGCCATTGGTCGGCGCCCGAACAGGACATCGCAATCAAGGCGGCGGCGGGCGGCATGCTGCATGTCTCGGGCGACGCGACTTGGGGCATGGGCGACAAGTGGCGGCGCGAAAATGGCGCGGTTCATATCGGCCAGGTCAAGGGCACCGTCCGTCCGGCAGGCGGGGTGGTCGCCTTCACCGAGGGGGACGACAAGACGCTTCCTTATAACGCCGGGGATGAAGATGCCTGCAGCATCCGCATGGTCCGCCGCGGTCCCTATCTGCTCGCGCGCGACAACAACAAATGCGGCGGCCTGAACGTCAGCTTCACCGGCTTCTATCGCCGCAAGTAAGCTGGCGGAACGGGGGGAGGGCTCACCATCCCCCCAGCCACCAGATCGCGATCCCCGCCTTCACCGTCAGCGCCATCAGCACCAGGGTCGACAGCAGGAACAGCAGGAAGCGGATCGCGACCCGGTTGACCGTCGCCTGCACGAGGCTGTGCACGATGCGCAGGCCGACATAGGCCCAGGCGAGCCAGGGGTTCCAGCCGCCGCCGGCATGGGCGACGGACAACGTGATCGCGATCGCGTAGAACAGGGTGGGCTGCTCGACCAGGTGCATATAGTTGTGGACCGGCCATTGCGCGCGATCGGGCAGCACACCGTCGAGTTGGTTGGGCCGCGTGCCGTAGACCTTCGACATGTCGATCCCGGCCTTTTTCAGCGCGGGCAGCCGGATCGCCAGCGTCCACACCAGCATGATCAGCGTCCAGCCGACAAGCACGACCACCGGCGCCAGGATCGCGGCACTGTTCGAGTGATGCATGAGTTCCCCTCCTCAACATCGTTGTGGCGCGGAGGCTGCGCCATGCGCGCCGCGAAGGCAAGCGGCGGTCAGCGCGCTGCTGCTCGACAGCCGGCCCCGATCCGCTAAACCCGGCGTATGCCACGCATCCTCCTGCGCCTGCTGCTCGTCCTGACGCTGGGCGTCGTGATGCTCGTTCCCGCGGCTACGCCACTATTGGCCCAGGGAAAGGGCGGCCCGGCGCCGATCGTCCTCGCCGCGGCCAGCCTGCAGGAGTCGATGAGCGAGGCGGCGGATGCCTGGGCGCGCAAGGGCCATGCCCGGCCGGTCATTTCCTTCGCGGCCTCCTCGGCGCTCGCTCGTCAGGCGGCCGCAGGCGCTCCGGCCGACCTGTTCGTATCCGCCGACGAAGCCTGGATGGACGATCTCCAGCGCCGCGGGCTGCTCGCCGCGGGCAGCCGCGTCGATTTTCTCGGCAACCGGCTGGTGCTGGTCGCCGCCGCCGGCGATCGCCGGACTGTCCCGCTCCAGCGCGGTTCGCCGCTGCCGGCGATGCTCGGTACCGGCCGCCTGGCGATGGCCGATCCGGCCTCGGTCCCCGCCGGCCGCTATGGCAAGGCGGCGTTCGAGCGCCTCGGGCTGTGGCCCCGCGTGGCGCCGCGCGTGGTCCGCGCCGAGAATGTCCGTGCGGCGCTCGCGCTGGTCGAGCGCGGCGCCGCCCGCTACGGCGTGGTCTATGCGACCGACGCTCGCGCCTCGCGCCGGGTGCGGGTCGCGGGAGTCTTCCCCGCCAACAGCCATCCGCCGATCCGCTACCCCATCGCCCGGCTGAAACGCTCGACCAACGCCGGGGCCGAGGGGTTTCGCCGCTTCCTGATCTCGCGCGAGGGCAGGGCAATCTTCGCGCGTCACGGTTTCGCGACCGGCTGACATGCTGACTCCGGCCGAATGGGGCATCGTCCTCCTGTCGCTTCAGGTGGGCTTCGCCGCAGTGCTGTTCACGCTTCCGATCGCGTTCGGAATGGCCTGGTTACTTGCACGTGCAAGTTTTCCGGGGCGAATCCTGCTCGACGGGATCGTCCATCTGCCGCTCGTGGTGCCCCCGGTGGTGACCGGCTGGCTGCTGCTCCTAGCCTTCGCGCCGGAGGGCCCGATCGGGGGCCTGCTCGATCGGCTGTTCGGCGTGACCGTGCTGTTCCGCTGGACCGGCGCCGCGATCGCCGCGGGCGTGATGGCGCTGCCGCTGATGGTCCGGGCGATGCGGCTGTCGATCGAGGCGGTCGACCGCCGCCTGGAAAGTGCGGCGCGGACGCTGGGGGCGTCGCCCTGGCGGGTGTTCCGCACGATCACGCTGCCGCTCAGCCTGCCCGGCATCATTGCCGGCATCGTGCTGGGCTTCGCGCGCGCGCTGGGGGAGTTCGGCGCCACGATCACCTTCGTCTCGAACGTGCCCGGCGAAACCGAGACGCTGCCGCTGGCGATCTACTCGGCGCTGCAGATGCCCGATGGCGAGGCGATGGTGCTGCGCTTGTCGATCATCTCGGTGCTGCTCTCGCTGGCCGCGCTGATCGCCTCCGAACTGATCGCGCGGCGGGCGGGGAGGCGGATGCATGTCCTTTGACCTCGACCTGACCAAGCGGCTGGGCGACAGCGACATCGCGTGCCGCATCGAACCGGGCGAGGCGCTGACGATATTGTTCGGTCCCTCGGGCGCGGGAAAGACCAGTATTCTCAACATGGTCGCCGGACTGATCGAGCCCGATGCCGGCCATGTCCGCGTCGGCGGGCAGATATTGTACGATCGTACAATCGATGTTCCGGTGGCTGCACGCAGGGCGGGCTATGTCTTTCAGGAGGCCCGGCTCTTCCCGCATCTGCGCGTGCGAGCAAATCTTCTCTACGGCCGGCGCGAGGGCGCTGGCGGGCTGGGCGTGGACGAGGTGATCGCGTTCCTCGGCATCGCGCAGCTGATCGATCGCTGGCCGCGCAGCCTGTCGGGCGGCGAGGCGCGGCGGGTGGCGATCGGACGGGCGCTGCTGTCGGATCCGGCCTTCCTGCTGCTCGACGAGCCGCTGTCGTCGCTCGACCGGGCGCGGCGCGAGGAGATCATGACGGTGATCGAGCGGCTGCGCGACGAGGTGAAGCTGCCGATCCTGATGGTCACGCACGACCGCGCCGAGGCCGAGCGGCTCGGCAACCGCATCGTCGAGATGGGCTGAGCGTCAGCCGCACGCTTCGGCGCGGGCGAGGAGATAGGCGCGTTCGCGGGCATTGCCGGTCAGCCCGGCCGCGGCGGTGAAAGCCTCACAGGCTTCGGCGAGGCGGCCGGCGCGGAAGAGAAAGTCCCCGCGCGCAGCGGGCAAGGGAGCGTAGTTGCGCAGCGCCGCGGTCTCGGCCAGCGCGTCCACCAGCGCCAGCCCGGCATCGGGCCCGAATGCCATGCTGTGCGCCACTGCCCGGTTCAGGTCCACGATCGGTGAGGGCATGACCTGACGCAGCCGGTCGTAGAGCGCGGCGATATGGTGCCAGTCGGTTTCGCCGGCGCTGCGCGCGCGGGCATGGCACGCGGCGAGCGCAGCCTGGAGCGTATAGGGACCGTCGGCACCGCCCAGCGCCTCGGCGCGGGCAAGCGCGGACAGGCCGCGACGGATCAGGACGCGATCCCAGCGGCCGCGATTTTGTTCGGTGATCGGCACGAAGCCGCCGTCCGGCCCGGTCCTGGCGGCGAGGCGCGACGCCTGGATCTCCATCAGCGCGAGCAGGCCGTGGACTTCGGGCTCGTCGGGCGCGAGGCCGGCCAGGATCCGGCCGAGCCGCTGCGCCTCGGCGCACAGGGCGGGACGGATCAGGTCCTCGCCCGCGGTCGCCGCATAGCCTTCGTTGAAGATCAGATAGACGACCTCCAGCACCGAGGCGAGGCGCGCGACGCGTTCGTCCCCGCGCGGCACCTCGAACGTCAGCCCTGCCGCGCCGATCGTCTTCTTCGCGCGGACGATGCGCTGGGCGATGGTCGGTTCGCTGGTCAGGAAGGCGCGGGCGATCTCCTGCGTGGTCAGGCCGCCGATCAGCCGCAGCGTGAGCGCGGCACGCGCGTCGGTCGACAGGATCGGGTGACAGGCGGTGAAGATCAGCCCCAGGAGCTCGTCGCCGATATCATCATCCATCGCGGCCTCCAGCGCCTCGATGCCGGTGTCCAGTCCGTCCGCCTGATCCCGCTCGATCTCGGCATGGTTGCGCTCGATCATCTTCGCGCGGCGCAGGTCGTCGATCGCGCGGCGCTTCGCGGCCGCGGTCAGCCAGGCGGCGGGATTGGCCGGAACGCCCGTGCGGGGCCACTCGGCAAGCGCGAGGACCAGGGCGTCCTGGGCAAGCTCCTCGGCACGCCCGACATCGCGCAGCATCCGCGCCAGCCCGGCGATGAGCCGCGGCCGTTCGATGCGGAAGACCGCCTCGATCGCAAGATGGGTGTCGCCTGCCGCCACGCCGCCTGTCTGTCCCCTGCGTCGCGCAAGGGCAAGCGGCGGGCGGCAGCGACGCGCGGGCTCAGTTGCCGCCGGCCTCGTCGCGCAGCTTCGCTTCGCGCTCGACGATCTCGGGCGTCAGCACCTCGGCGAAATCCGCCATTTCATAGAAAGGGCGGATCTCGATCTCGCTGGGGCCGAACATCGGGTTGGGGCATCGCTTCACCCATGCGACCGCCTCGTCCATGTCCTTGACTTCCCACAGCCAGTATCCGGCGACGAGTTCGCGGGTCTCGGCGAAGGGGCCGTCGATCACGGTACGGCCGGGACCGTCGAACGCCACGCGCTTGCCGAAGGACGAGGGCTTGAGGCCGTCGCCGCCCAGCATGATGCCGGCCTTGACCAGTTCCTCGTTGAAGGTCGTCATCGCCTCGAACAGCTCGGTCGTCGGCATCCGGCCGGCTTCGCTGTCCTCGGTCGCCTTCACGAACACCATGACACGCATCTTCGATCTCCTCTTTCCGGAAGCACGACTGTCGCGCTCCTGAAGTGACGACGAACGAGGGCCGGCGGATTCGACAGGCGCGAGAAATTTTCTTCAGGCGACCGTCGATCTCGATGCGAGCTGTCAGATTCCGCCGAGATAATCCATCTTGCCGACCGGCACGCCCTTCATGCGCAGGATGGCGTAGGCCGTCGTCAGATGAAAATAGAAATTGGGCAGCGCGAACTGAAGCGCATAGGCTCGGCCCTTGAACGTGAAGCTCTTCTTGGGGGTCTTCAGCTCGACATCGGCATCCTCGCGCCCGTTCATCGCGGCGGGCTCGACCGATTTCAGGAACTCGACGGTGCGGGCGATGCGCGCCTGGAGCTCGTCGAAGCTCTTCTCCTCGTCGGGCATGGCCACATTCTCGATCTGACCCAGCCGGACGGCGGCGAACTTCGCGGCATCGCTGGCGCGCTGGACCTGCGACGTCAGGGGCCCCATGTCCTCATAGAGCCGTGCCTCCAGCAATCGCTCGTGCGGGATGCCGCAGTCATCGGCATGGGCTCGCCCCTTTTCCAGGAGGGTGGACATCGCGTCGAAGCCGCGAAGAAAGACCGGGATCGTCAGATCATAGAGTTCGGTAGCCATGGTCCGGAAATAGGATCCCGGGCACCGCAAGTCGAGAGGTGGACAGCGCGCGGCGGAGCGCCTAGCGGGGCGGCGTGACCGGCACGCGCGCCTTTCTTCGCACCCCGATCGCGATCACCCTGATCGCGCTGGCGCTGGCGGTACGCGCGATGATCCCGGCCGGCTGGATGCCCGCCGCCAGCGGCGGGTTCGCCGTCACCCTGTGCACCGGCGGCATGGTTTCCACCGCCTGGGTCGATGGCGAGGGCAGGATCCACAAGGAAAAGCCCGGCGAGTCGAACTCGACCGAGCATTGCGCCTTTGCCGGCATGGCGCAGGCGATGCTGGGCGGCGACGTGCCCGCGGTCGCGCTGCCCGTCGCGACGGCAATTGCCGAAACCCGGTCGCGCCTGTCGGCCGTCTCCATCGGAAAGGGCCTGGCCGCTCCGCCGCCGCCCTCTACCGGACCGCCCGCGATCCTCTGACTCCGATGCCCGGGCAGTCGTCCGGGCCGTGATCCTGCGTGACCGGCGCTGCGCCGGCGCGCATCAGAGGTGGTACTTCATGAAACTTCGTGCGTTTCTGCTCGCGGGCCTGGCCTGCGGCATTCCCTCGCTTGCCCGAGCCCAGGTGCAGGCGGATCCCAACATCATCGTGCTTGGCCAACGGGTGCCGATCGACCTTCCGCCCGGCGGATCCGATATCGTCCCCGCCGAAGAATTCGAGAACACGGTGGCGGTGTCGCTGCGCGATGCGCTGGCCTTCTCGCCCGGCATCTATGCCCAGCCGCGGTTCGGGCAGGAGGTTCGCATCGCGATCCGCGGATCGGGCATCAGCCGCGGCTTCCACATGCGCGGCCTCACGCTGTTGCAGGACGGCATCCCGATCAACATGGCCGACGACAATGGCGACTTCCAGGAACTCGACCCGCAGGTGTTCGAGCGGATCGAGGTCTATCGCGGCGGCAATGCGTTGCGCTTCGGCGGATCGACGCTGGGCGGGGCGATCAACGCGGTGACGCCGACGGGACGCAGCGCCAGGGGGCTGGAGGTCCGGCTGGACGGCGGCAGTTTCGATACGGTGCGCGGCAAGCTTGCCTATGGCGTCGCGCAGGGCGCCGGCGACGCATTTGCGGCGGTGACGCTCGACCGGTCGGACGGCGACCGCGACCATGCGCAGCGGTTCGCGCTGCGGTTCAACGGCAATGCCGGCCTGCAGCTGGGCGAGGGGGTGGAGACGCGCTTCTACGCCTCGATCAACCATATCCGGCAGGATCTGCCCGGATCGCTGACGCTGCGCCAGGCGCTGACCGACCCGTCGCAGTCGCTGCCGGCGAACGTCGCCAACGACCAGGCGCGCGACATCGATTCGGTCCGGCTGCAGAACCGCACGACGATCGATGCGGGCGATGGCCTGCTGACGGTCGGCGGCTATTGGAACGCCAAGGAACTGTATCATCCGGTCTTCCAGGTGATCGACCAGAAATCGAACGATCGCGGCGTGTTCGCCAGCTATGACTGGTCCGGGCAGGTCGCGGGCATGCCGACCCAGATCGTGGTTGGCACCCAGGCGCGGTTCGGGGATGTCGCGGCTCGTCAGTTCGTCAACATTGGCGGCAAGCGCGGTGCGTTGGTCGGTGACGCGTTGCAATATGCCCGGACCGTCAACAGCTTTGCCGAACTGCGCGTGACCGCCGTTTCGGGCGTGACGGTGGTCGTGGGCGGTGTCCACGCCAATGGCTGGAGGCGTATCGACAATCTGCGCGATCCGGCGAAGAATGACGCGCGCAGCTACGACGCCTTCTCTCCCAAGATCGGTCTGTCATGGCGTCCTTCGACGGACGTCGAATTCTACGCCAACTATAATCGCTCGGTGGAATTTCCCGGATTTGGCGAACTGGTCCAGAGCGGGGTCCTGCAATTCGTTCCGCTCGATCCGCAGCGGGCATGGACGATCGAGGCCGGCACGCGTGGCGGCAGCGGGATCGCGCGCTGGGACGTGAGCGTCTACCGCGCCGACCTTCGCGGCGAGATGCTGCAATTCACGACCGCGCCGACAATCCCGGCGGCGACCTTCAATGCCGATCATACCCGGCACCAGGGCGTGGAGGCGAGCCTGGACCTGGCGCTGACGCCATGGGCAAGGCTGCGGCAGGTCTATCTCTACAGCGACTTCCGGTTTCGAGGCGATGCCGACTATGGCGACAACCGACTGCCGGTGGTGCCCGAGCATCTGTGGCGCGGCGAACTGAGGCTGGGCGGAAAGCGCTTCGCGGTCAGTCCGCGCGTCGAATGGATGCCCGACGGTGCCTGGGCGGATTATCGCAACACGGTGCGAGCGCCGGGCTATGCGTTGCTCGGGCTTGGCGCCGAAGCCGAGCTGGGCAGGGTCTCGCTGTTCCTCGATGCGCGCAACCTGACCGGCAAGCGCGCCATCGGCGATATTTCCGCCGTCGTGAAGGCAACCCCGGACACCGTCGCCTTCTATCCCGTTGAACGCCGCGCCATCTATGGCGGCCTGCGCGCGAGGTTCTGAACATGGCCATGCTCTATCGCACCGCGTGGCGCTGGCATTTCTATGCCGGGCTGATCGTGCTGCCGGTCATGCTGTGGCTGGCGGTGACCGGCGGCCTCTACCTCTACAAGCCGGAGATCGAGAGGCAGGTCTATCGCAGCTGGAGCCAGGTCGAGCCTTCGGGCGCGATCCGGCCGGTCGCGGCGCTGATCGGTGCGGCGGAGCAGGGGTCGGGCGGGCGCGTCACGCAGGTGACGCGCCCCTCGGCGCCCGACGAAAGCTGGCGCGTGACGCTGCAGATGCCGGACGGGTCGAAACGTCTGGGGTTCGTCGATCCCTATCGCGCGACGCTGCTCGGCGCCGCCAGCGGCGGCGGGATCATGGCGACGATCAAGGAACTGCACAGCCTGGCGATCACCGGCCCGGTCGGCAATGCGCTGGTCGAGATCGTCGCGGGCTGGGCGATCGTGCTGGTAGTCACCGGGCTGATCCTGTGGTGGCCGCGCGGCGGGTCGCCGGCAATCGGAGTGCGCGGGCGGCCCCGCGCGCGGGTGTTCTGGCGCGACCTCCACGCCTCGATCGGGGTGGTCGCCGCGGCGGTCATCCTGTTCCTGGCCGTGACCGGCATGCCCTGGACGGTGTTCGCGGGGGCCAGGCTCAACCAGTGGGTCGCGGCCCAGGGCCTGGGTCGGCCCGAACGGCCGGGGCCGAAGGCGGCGATGCATGACGAGCATGAAGGCCATGAGGGGCATGGCGGAAAGGTGACGCTCCCCTGGTCGATGCAGTCGGCGCCGGTGCCGCAATCCTCCGGACCGGTTGCGGTGACGCCCGACCTGATCGCCGCACGGGCCGAATGGTCGGGCATGACCACGCCCTGGACGATGACGCTGCCTGCGCGCGCCGGCGCACCCTATCTGGTCTCACATCTGGCGACGCGCGCCGAGGACGCGCATGCCGTCTATCTCGACGCCGCGACCGGCGCGGTGATCCAGGATGCGCGCCAGGCCGATTTCGGCCTGGGCGCGAAGACGATCGAATGGGGCATCGCCGTCCATCAGGGCCAGGAATATGGCGAGCCCAACCGGCTGCTGATGCTGTTCGGCTGCATCGCCATCTGGGTGCTGGGCCTCACCGGCACGGTGATGTGGTGGAAGCGCCGCCGCGACGGCCGGCTGACCGAACCGCCCCGCGGCGATCCGCGACGCGAGCGCGGGCTGGCTGCGGCGATGCTGGTCCTGGCGATCGCACTGCCGCTGACGGGACTGACGATGGTGGCGGCACTGTTGGGGGAAAAAGCGTGGCGGGCCGTCCTGGCAAATAAATAATTCATTCCGGGCAATCGACGACTTGGCGAGTCCTTGCGCGCCAAGTACATGCGCGATCAGGGGGGAATCGTCATGCTATCGTCGGCACGCGTCTTGTGGTGCGCACTGGGTGTGAGCTTGCTCACAGCCTCGCCGGTGTTCGCTCAGGACACTGTGTCGGTGGTCCCGTCCGTATCGGGTGTCGAGCCGGCAGCTTCCATCGAACCGGCACCCGCGGCATCACTGCGGATTCCAGCAAATTTGCCGATCGAATTCGAATTCGTCGATCCCATTTCCTCCAAGAGCGCGAAGAACGACCAGTTCTTCCCGATCCGCATCACGCAGGACGTTCGCTGGAACGGTGCGCTGATGATTCCGGCGGGTACGATGGGGCAGGGTCAGGTCGTCCATGCTGCCCGTTCCGGCTGGGGCGGCAAGGCCGGCGAGCTGATCGTCGCTGCGCGCTATATCGACATCGCCGGGGTGCATATCCCGCTGCGTCGCTTCCGCATGGGCGGCGTCGGGACAGGAACCGATCGGGCCAGCGAGGCCGTTGCGGTCGCCGCCATGGTCCCGCTGGCCGGGTTCCTGATGAATGGCGGGGAAAAGGAGATCGCCATCGGCACGCGCGCGAACGCGATCGTTGCCGCCGACACGCTTGTCACGCCGCCTCAGGCGCAGCCTGTACCGACCACCGACCAACAAATACCAAACTGAAGGGGGACTATATCGTGAAGACTGCACTCCGTTTCGCGGCGATTGCCGCTACCGTTGCGATTGCCGCTCCGGCGCTCGCGCAGGACGCCGCGACCACCACGACGATCGCAGCACCCGCCGGCGATTTCGCGCCGATCAAGACCAAGTCGGGCACGATCGCGGCCGCACCGGCGGACAAGGCGCAGGTCGTGTTCTGGCGTCCCGGCACGCTGATCGGCGGCGCGATGGGCTGCACCGTCCGCGAGGGCGAGGGCGCGCAGGAGGTCCAGGTCGCGCGCCTTGGCGCGGGCAAATATGCGGTTCTCTTCGCCGAGCCCGGCAAGCATGTCTTCTGGACCACCGGCGAAGCCACGGATCGCATGACGATGGAACTCGAAGCGGGAGAAACCTACTTCGTCCGCTGCTCGATCGGAATGGGGTTCATGTCCGGACGCGCGCAGGTGTCCCCGTCCGACCGTGATGCTTTCGCAAAGAAGGCAAAGGGCATGAAGCAGTGGGTGAAGAAGGAAGGTGGCGACGACGCCGACGCCAAGTAATCCCGGACTTCCAGGATCACACCTCAAGGCCGTCGCCGGACTATCCGGCGGCGGCTTTTTGCTGCGGCGGCGGGGTGTTCCGCCTGGCCGCGCGCTTCTTCGGGCGTTTGAACCAGAAGGTCCAGACCGCGAAGCTGCCCAGCAAGGCCATGGCCAGGCCGGACAGCGTCATGACGAGCCGATAGGGCAGGCCGCCGACCTTGGCGGCGTGGAGCGGATAGGCGGTGTTGAAGACCTGCGCCCCCATCGGCATCGCCAGTGCGTCGCGCGCGGCGAGCAATTGCCCGGTGGAGGCGTCGAACCAGAGGGTGGTGCGGCCATTGGGCAGCCATTCGGCCTGCTGGCGCATCCGCAGCGTGATCGGCGCGCCGGGCTTCGACGGCAGCGACAGGATGCGAAATTCCGCGCCCGGGAAGCGCCGGGCGGCGGTGCGCAGCAGGGCGGTCAGGTCGAGGTCCGGGTTTCGCGGGCCGCTCGTCACCCTGGGCGGCGCCATCGCCTGCCTGACCTCGGCCGCCGAGGAAAAGGGCGCGGTCACGAGGTTGGCGACGGGCTTGAAGATCATCATCGTGCCGGTCAGCGCGGACAGGAACAGCAACGGCGCCATGACGATGCCGAGATCGCGGTGGTGCATCACGATTGCGGGACGGCTCATCCGTGCGGGCCACAGCCTGAACTTGAACGTCCGGCGCGTGCGCCACCACAGGATCGCGCCGGAGACGACGAAGAAGATCGCCGCCAGGCCGGCGATGCCGATCACCGTCTCGCCCGTATCGCCGGCGAGGAGGTGATGGTGGAGGTCGAAGATCCAGAGTTCGGGCCGTTCCCACTGGCTGTGCCAGCTGGCCACCAGAGTGCCCGCCTGATCCGCATAGGCGCCGCTGCCCTCGCCGGTACGCAGGAGGTGCAGGCCGAAATCGGGGTTCGCATAGATGATGCCGTCGACCTTCCCGCCACCCTCGGCCATCAGCTTTCGCGTCGCCGCGGCAATCGTCTCGACATCGCCGGCCAGCGGATCCTGGGCATGGGGCAGGCGGATCCAGGTGAAGCGATGGACCAGGATCGCGCCGGTCAGGCCGAGCATAGCGAGGACCAGCCCGAGCAGCCCGCCGGTCCAGCGATGGAGAAGATCGAGCAGGCGCATGGTCAGAACCGATAGTCCCAGCCCAGGGTGAGCGTGCGGCCGCGGCCGGCGAAGAAGGAGAGATTGTCGGTCGGGAGCCGGGTGTCGCTGCTATAGTCGATATAGAATGTGTCGAAGAGATTGAGCGCGCTGAGCGACAGGGCGCCGAAGCCGATATCGTAGCGGATGCTGGCGTCGGTCAGCGTGTAGCCGCCGAAATTGTTGCGCGGGTCCGGATTGGCCTTTCCGTGGAAGCTGCGGGCCAGGTAGAAATTGGTCTGGACCAGCGCCGCGAGCCGTCCGCGGGCATAGCTGGCGGACAGGTTCAGCCGATCGGGCGAGATATTGACGCCGTCAAGATCGGTATCGACGATCCCGTCTGGATTGGCGCTGTCGCCGTCATAGCGGCCTTTGAGATGGGCATAGCCGACGCCGACGCGAAGCCCCTCGACCGGGAGCGCGACGCGCAGGCTGAGCTCCAGCCCCTCGATCTCGACGCGCTGGCGCTGGACTTCGACGATGCGGTCGGGCCGGGCGATCAGCAACTGGCCCTTGTCGCTCGACGACCAGAAATAGGTGGCGCTGGCATCGAGCGGGCCGCGCTTCACCTCGAAGCCGATCTCGCGGTTGTTCGAGATGATCGGGCTGATATCGAGGAAATTGTCGAGGTCGACCCCCGGCCGATTGATCGACCTGGTGATGCGGCCGATGTCGGGGACGGTGAAGCCTTCGGCATAGCTGGCATAGGCGCGGATGCCCTTCACCGGCTCGACGATGACGCCGCCGTTGAGCAGCAGGTCGGAGAAGCTGGGACGCCCGCCCGAGACCGCGACGCCGCCATAGGTGGACGGGTCCGCGTTCACGAACGTGGTCGAAGCAAGCGTGCGATAATCGTCGATGCGGATCTCGACATTCTCGTAGCGCGCGCCGCCGGCCAGGCGCAGCATGCCGTCGAACAGCTTGAGATTGGCCTGGGCGAAGGGCGCGAGGCTGCGGAAGCTGCTGGGCGGGACCCAGACGCGATTGGTCGCGATCAGGCGCTGTTCGGTCTTGTCGGTCAGCGCGTCGACGCCGATCGTCGCGGTCAGGTCCTCGAAGCCGGGCAGGGCACGTTCGTAGCTGAACTTGGCGCCCAGCTTGCGCGAGCGGTTCTCCGACTGGTCGAACAGCTTGCCGCTGGGATCGAGCGCCGGGTCCTGGAAGGTGGCGATCGGAGCGATCTCGCCCCCGAACGTGTCGTGCGTGCGGTTGAAGAAGATCTGGGCGATCAGATTGCCGCCGGCCAGGTCGGTGTCGGTGAACGTCAGCGCGACGCTCTCGGTACGGCTGGCGGCCGGCTTGCCCGGGGCGTCTCCCCGGATCGCCGAGGTGGGAATGCCGGTCAGGCGATTGCCGGCAAGCGCGATATAGTCGCCATCGCCCTTCATCTCGTAGCGGCTGGCGATCAGGTCGAGCCGGGCGGTGTCTGAGACGGCGTAGCCGAGCCGCGCGAACCCGTTGGTCGTCTGCGAATCCTGGGTCTCGCCCTGGGTCAGATTGATCCCGATGCGGCGGCCGTCGCCGTCATAATAGGCGCCGCGCCTTTCATAGACGCCGCCGATCGTCGCATCGAACCGCCCGGCGCGATACTGGAGCAGGCCGCCCAGCTTGCCGCCCAGCCCGTCGTCGTGGAAGCCGGTGTCGGCGGTTCCCTGAACGAGCACGCGGCCCGACAGGCCTTCCTTGCGCGGTGCGCCGACGGTCACCTGATTGACGATGCCGCCGGTGCCGCCGACGCCCTGGAGCGCATTCGAGCCATAGATCAGCTCGACCCGATCGACGAAGAAGCCGTCGATCGTGAAGCCGTCGCGGCTGCCGTCGCGCATTGGCGTGGTCTGCGGAATACCGTTGATCGCATAGAGCGGCGAGCGGCCGCGCAGCGTCTCGCCCGATCCAGACAACTTCTGGCGGGTGGGTGAAAAGGACGGGGTGAGCAGGGCGACCGCATCGGTGGTCGAACCGGCGATCGCCATCTGCTGGTCGAGCGTCTGCTTGTCGATGATGTCGATCGTCAGCGGCAGGGCAGAGGGCGGCAGGACGGTGCGCGCGGCGGTGACGACGATCTCGTCGTCACGGTCTTCCAGCGTCTGCTCGCCGGACGCGGGACTGGCGATCGGATCCTGGGTCTGCGCCTGGGCAAGGGTCGGAACGAGCAGTGCGAGCGCCACGAGCGGCAGGGAATGAAGCGACATGGCGGCGCGGCTAGCAGGCCATGTTAGCTAATGCAAACTATTCGCATTAGAACGCTGCGCCCGTAATGAGTGCGCTCGCTCTCGACTTGACCGCTGAGCGCAGGCAACCCTCGAACAATCCAGCCCGCGGCAGACCATTCTTAAGCGTGGTGTGAAGACCGCGAAGCGGCGATAAGTCGTGGAACCGCCATTGAGTTACGGGCCGCATGCGGCTAACTCCGTCGTTATGGGGGGGCTAGAAATACCATCGACCATCCACGACGCAATCCAGCATTTTTGCGCCAACGGTGACGCACTCGCCTCTGCTGGCAGATACGAAGAAGCTATCGGCGAATATAATCGAGCGTGGGAAATCGTCCCCGAACCAAAGGTTCAGTGGAATGCATCTACTTGGATCCTGGCGGCAATAGGCGACGCTGCGTTTCTCGCCAACTATAAGACCTCGGCGAGAGAGGCGCTGGAATATGCGATGATTTGTCCTGACGCGGTGGGCAACCCGTTTCTTCATCTTCGGTTAGGTCAGGTGCTATTCGATACGGGTGAGCATGATCGTGCTGCCGACGAACTAATGCGGGCATATATGGGCGCTGGGGCGGATTTGTTTGCCGCCGAAGATCAACGATACCTTTCCTTCCTCCGCACCAGAGCCGCACTGGATTGAACGTCCGCTGAGGCGAACTGCGATACTGCCTATGCGGCGTCGACGATCGTCGTCCGCTGACTCGATTTCGTCCGACATCACGGCCCCGCTCAATCAGCCTCTGCCAGCCTGTCGATCGTCCCGCCCGCAAGACGGCCTTCAGACCTCGCTTACCGCTGGAGCGCTGAGCGGGAAGCAGAACCGTCATCCCTTTTGGCCGTCGAGACAATCCCGCTCGCGCCGGGCGGCTCACACGTCCCGGACGCTTTGCCGACAAAAAAGAAGCCGCCGCCCGGTCCCGGGCGGCGGCTCTTTTCATTCAGCGACGCGAGGCGCTGGACGGGGCGATCACTCGCCTTCGTTCAGATACTCGCCGGCATCGGCGTCGGTGCCGGTGCCCGAGGGAACGACGCTGGCCAGCGGATCGCTGCCGGTGCCGCCCGAGTCGCGGACGTCGCGAGCGAGTTCGGCCGCATGCTCCTGAGCCGCGCTGTCCGGCGCGATCAGTGCGTTCTGCAGCGCGCGCTGCTGGACGCGGAGCGCCGCATCGCGCGACGTGGCCGCCACGCGCAGGCGGTTCATGCCCGCACCGGTACCCGCCGGGATCAGGCGACCCACGATCACGTTCTCCTTGAGACCGTTCAGCGTGTCCTGCTTGCCCTGGACCGCAGCCTCGGTGAGGACGCGGGTGGTTTCCTGGAACGACGCCGCTGAGATGAAGCTGCGGGTCTGCAGCGACGCCTTGGTGATGCCGAGCAGGATGGGCTTGCCCTGCGCGGGCTGCTGGTTGGCCGGCAGCTTCGCGTTGATCGAGTCCATCTCCTCGCGATCGACCTGTTCGCCGGCCAGCAGCGTGGTGTCGCCGCCGTCGGTGATCTCGACCTTCTGCAGCATCTGGCGAACGATCACCTCGATGTGCTTGTCGTTGATCTTCACGCCCTGGAGTCGATAGACTTCCTGGATTTCCGACACGAGATATTCCGCGAGCGGCTCGATGCCGAGCACCTCGAGAATGTCGTGCGGATCCGGCGAACCGCCGATCAGGTTGTCGCCACGCTTGACGTAGTCGCCTTCCTGGACGTCGATCACCTTCGACTTCGGAACCAGATACTCCACGACCTCGCCGCCGTCCTCGGGCTGGATGCCGATCTTGCGCTTGGCCTTGTAGTCCTTGCCGAACACGACGCGGCCCGAGACCTTCGCGATGATCGCGTTTTCCTTGGGCTTGCGTGCTTCGAACAGCTCCGCGACGCGCGGCAGACCGCCGGTGATGTCGCGGGTCTTGGCGGACTCGCGAGCGACACGGGCGACCACGTCGCCGGCGCGGACTTCCGCACCGTCCTCGACCGACAGCACTGCACCGGCTGCGAGCATGTAGCGCGCGGCTTCGCCCGAATTGCCGTCGAGCAGGGTGATCCGCGGACGCAGATCCTCCTTCTTGGCGGTGATGCGGTTCTCGGTGACGACGCGCTGGGTGATGCCCGTCGCCTCGTCGACCTGCTCGGTCAGCGTCTTGCCGTCGACCAGGTCCTGGTACTTGGCGGTACCGCCCGTCTCGGTGATCACCGGCATGGTGAACGGATCCCACTCCGCCATGCGGTCGCCCTGGCTGACGATATGGCCATCGTCATACAGCACGTGCGCACCATAGGGGATGCGGTGCACCGCAAGCTCGCGGCCGTCCATGTCGACGATCGCCAGTTCGCCCGAGCGGCTGAGCACGACGCGACGACCGCGCTGGTCCTCGATGATGCGCAGGTCACGATATTCGATCGTGCCGTCCGACGTGGCTTCGAGGTTCGACTGCTCGTTGAGCTGCGCCGCGCCGCCGATGTGGAAGGTCCGCATGGTCAGCTGCGTGCCCGGCTCGCCGATCGACTGGGCGGCAATCACGCCCACCGCTTCGCCGATGTTCACCGGCGTACCGCGGGCGAGGTCGCGCCCGTAGCACTTGCCGCACACGCCGAACTGCGCCTCGCAGACCAGCGGCGAGCGGATCTTCATCCCCTGCACGCCGATCGCCTCGATCCGCGCGACCGCAGCCTCGTCGAGCAGCGTGCCCGACGGGATCACGATCTCGCCGCTCTTGGCATCGACCACGTCCTCGGCCGTGGTGCGGCCCAGGATGCGCTCGCCGAGCGAGGCGATGGTCGAACCGCCCTGGACGATCGCCTTCATCTCGAGCGCACGCTCGGTACCGCAATCCTCTTCCATGACGACGCAGTCCTGCGACACGTCGACCAGACGGCGGGTCAGGTAACCCGAGTTCGCCGTCTTGAGCGCGGTGTCGGCCAGGCCCTTGCGGGCGCCGTGGGTCGAGTTGAAGTACTCGAGGACGGTCAGGCCTTCCTTGAAGTTCGAGATGATCGGCGTCTCGATGATCTCGCCCGACGGCTTGGCCATCAGGCCGCGCATACCGGCAAGCTGCTTGATCTGGGCCTGCGAGCCACGCGCACCGGAGTGCGCCATCATGTAGATCGAGTTGATCGGCAGCTCGCGACCGGTCGCCTCGTCGCGACGAACCGCCTTGATCTCGTCCATCATGGCCGACGCCACCTGATCGCCGCAACGGCTCCAGGCGTCGATGACCTTGTTGTACTTCTCCTGCTGCGTGATCAGGCCGTCCTGATACTGCTGCTCATAGTCCTTCACCTGATCGCGCGTGTCGTCGACCAGCTTCACCTTCTCGGCCGGAATGAGCATGTCGTCCTTGCCGAACGAGATGCCTGCCTTGAACGCGTGACGGAAGCCCAGCGACATGATCGCGTCGGCGAACAGCACGGTCTCCTTCTGGCCGGTGTGGCGATAGACCTCGTCGATCACGTCGCCCACGTCCTTCTTGGTGAGGAGGCGGTTGACGGTCTCGAACGGCACCTTGTGCGACTTCGGCAGGCACTCGCCGAGCAGCATGCGGCCCGGGGTGGTCTCGTAGCGCTTGAGGTACTGGTTTCCGTCCTCGTCGGTCTGCGGAACGCGGCTGACGATCTTCGAGTGCAGCGTCACCGCACCGACGTCGAGCGCCTGGTGCACTTCGGCCATGTCGCCCAGCAGCATGCCTTCGCCCGGCTCGTTGGTCTTCTCCATCGACAGATAATAGAGACCCAGGACCATGTCCTGCGACGGAACGATGATCGGCTTGCCGTTCGCGGGCGAGAGGATGTTGTTGGTCGACATCATCAGCACGCGCGCTTCCAGCTGTGCCTCGAGGCTCAGCGGGACGTGGACGGCCATCTGGTCGCCGTCGAAGTCGGCGTTGAAGGCCGAGCAGACCAGCGGGTGAAGCTGGATCGCCTTGCCCTCGATCAGGACGGGCTCGAACGCCTGGATGCCCAGACGGTGAAGCGTCGGCGCGCGGTTCAGCAGAACCGGGTGCTCGCGGATCACCTCGTCCAGGATGTCCCAGACTTCCTTGCGCTCCTTCTCGACCCACTTCTTGGCCTGCTTCAGGGTCATCGAGAGACCCTTAGCGTCCAGACGGGCGTAGATGAACGGCTTGAACAGCTCGAGCGCCATCTTCTTGGGCAGGCCGCACTGGTGCAGCTTGAGCTCCGGACCGGTCACGATGACCGAGCGGCCCGAATAGTCGACGCGCTTGCCGAGAAGGTTCTGACGGAAGCGGCCCTGCTTGCCCTTGAGCATGTCGGACAGCGACTTGAGCGGACGCTTGTTCGCACCCGTGATGGTCCGGCCGCGGCGGCCATTGTCGAACAGTGCGTCGACCGCTTCCTGAAGCATGCGCTTTTCGTTGCGGACGATGATGTCCGGCGCGCGCAGTTCCATCAGCCGCTTCAGGCGGTTGTTGCGGTTGATCACGCGGCGATACAGATCGTTCAGATCCGAGGTCGCGAAGCGGCCGCCGTCCAGCGGCACCAGCGGGCGCAGCTCGGGCGGGATGACCGGAACGACGTCGAGGATCATCCACTCCGGGCGGTTGCCCGAGTCGATGAAGCTCTCGACTACCTTCAGCCGCTTGATGATCTTCTTGGGCTTCAGCTCCGACTTGGTCGTCGCCAGCTCTTCGAGCAGGTCCTTGCGCTCACCCTCGAGGTCGAGGTCCATGAGCATGATCTTGACCGCCTCGGCGCCGATGCCGGCCGAGAAGGCGTCCTCGCCATACTGGTCCTGCGCGTCGAGCAGCTCGTCCTCGGTGAGGAGCTGGAACTTCTCGAGCGGGGTCAGGCCCGGCTCGGTGACGATGTAGCTCTCGAAGTACAGGACGCGCTCGAGCTGCTTAAGCTGCATGTCGAGCAGCAGGCCGATGCGCGACGGCAGCGACTTCAGGAACCAGATGTGCGCGACCGGTGCGGCCAGCTCGATATGGCCCATGCGCTCGCGGCGGACCTTCGAGACGGTGACCTCGACGCCGCACTTCTCGCAGACGATGCCCTTGTACTTCATGCGCTTGTACTTGCCGCACAGGCACTCATAGTCCTTGATCGGACCGAAGATGCGCGCGCAGAACAGGCCGTCACGCTCGGGCTTGAACGTGCGATAGTTGATCGTCTCGGGCTTCTTGATCTCGCCGAAGGACCAGCTGCGAATGCGGTCCGGCGACGCGATGCCGATCTGGATCTGGTCGAAGGTTTCCGGCTTTGCGACCGGGTTCGCGAAATTGGTAAGTTCGTTCATTTCTTTCGTCCCTCTGGAGGGTCAAATTCCTTGGGCGGGCAGGGGAGGGTGGGCGCCACCCGGAGGCGGCGCCCGTCCCTTTATTCCGCTGCCTCGGCCAGATCGCCGCCGTCGTCCGTGGCTTCCTCGAGCGCCTTGAGCTCCACGTTCAGGCCCAGCGAGCGCATTTCCTTGACGAGAACGTTGAAGCTCTCCGGAATGCCCGCCTCGAACGTGTCGTCGCCCTTGACGATCGCCTCGTACACCTTGGTACGACCGACCACGTCGTCCGACTTCACCGTCAGCATTTCCTGCAGCGTGTAGGCGGCGCCGTACGCCTGAAGCGCCCACACCTCCATTTCGCCGAAGCGCTGACCGCCGAACTGCGCCTTGCCGCCCAGCGGCTGCTGGGTGACCAGGCTGTACGGCCCGATCGAACGCGCGTGGATCTTGTCGTCGACCAGGTGGTGGAGCTTGAGCATGTAGATGATCCCCACGGTCACCTTGCGGTCGAACGCGTCGCCGGTGCGGCCGTCATACAGCGTCGACTGGCCCGACGTATCGAGACCGGCCAGCGTCAGCATGTCGGACACGTCCGATTCCCGCGCGCCGTCGAACACCGGGGTGCCCATCGGAATGCCGGTACGCACGTTCTGGACCAGCTCGGCGAGCTGCGAACCGTCACGTGATTCGATGTCGGCGGCGTAGTGATCGCCATAGACCTCGATCAGGCGCGACTTGACCGCGTCCGGCATCTCGCCCGGCTGCGCATTGGGATTGGCGTCACGCCAGTCCTCCAGCGCCTGGGCGATCTGCATGCCGAGGTTGCGGGCAGCCCAGCCGAGATGCGTCTCGAAGATCTGACCGACGTTCATGCGCGACGGCACGCCCAGCGGGTTCAGCACGAGATCGACCGGCGTACCGTCGGCAAGGAACGGCATGTCTTCCTGCGGCAGGATCCGCGAGATGACACCCTTGTTCCCGTGACGGCCGGCCATCTTGTCGCCCGGCTGCAGCTTGCGCTTCACCGCGACGAAGACCTTGACCATCTTGAGCACGCCCGGCGGCAGCTCGTCGCCCCGCTCCAGCTTCTCGCGACGATCCTGGAACTTGTCCGTGATCCGCTTCACCGCCTCGTCATACTGGACCTTGACCGCTTCCAGATCGCTCTGGGCCTTGTCGTCCTGCACGGCGAACTTCCACCACTCGTGGCGGTCGACCGAGTCGAGCAGGTCCTGGTCGATCTCCGACCCCTTCTTCAGGCCCTTCGGCGTCGCCGTGGCCACCTGACCGATCAGCATCTCGCGAAGGCGCGACCAGGTCGCACGGTTCAGGATGTTGCGCTCGTCGTCCGAGTCCTTCTTCAGGCGCTCGATCTCCTCGCGCTCGATCGCCATCGCGCGCTCGTCCTTGTCGATGCCGTGGCGATTGAAGACGCGGACGTCGACGATCGTGCCGGCAACGCCCGGGGGCAGGCGCAGCGAGGTGTCGCGCACGTCCGAGGCCTTTTCGCCGAAGATCGCGCGAAGCAGCTTCTCTTCCGGCGTCATCGGCGATTCACCCTTGGGGGTGATCTTGCCGACCAGGATGTCGCCCGGCTCCACTTCGGCGCCGATATAGACGATGCCCGCCTCGTCGAGGTTGCGCAGCGCTTCCTCGCCGACGTTCGGGATGTCGCGGGTGATGTCCTCGGGCCCGAGCTTCGTATCGCGGGCCATGACCTCGAACTCGTCGATGTGGATCGACGTGAACACGTCGTCCTTCACGATCCGCTCGGAGATCAGGATCGAGTCCTCGTAGTTGTAGCCGTTCCAGGGCATGAACGCGACGAGCGCGTTGCGGCCCAGCGCCAGCTCGCCGAACTCGGTCGACGGACCGTCGGCGATGATGTCGCCGGCGTTCACGACTTCGCCCACCTTCACCAGCGGGCGCTGGTTGATGCAGGTCGACTGGTTCGAACGCTGGAACTTCATCAGCGAGTAGATGTCGACGCCGCTCTCGGTGGCTTCGACGTCGCCGGTGGCGCGGATCACGATGCGCGACGCGTCGACCTGGTCGACGATGCCGGCGCGACGTGCGCCGATCGCGGCGCCGGAGTCGCGTGCAACCGTCTCTTCCATGCCGGTGCCGACGAAGGGCGCTTCCGCCTTCACCAGCGGCACGGCCTGACGCTGCATGTTCGAGCCCATCAGTGCGCGGTTCGCGTCATCGTTCTCCAGGAACGGGATCAGCGAGGCTGCGACCGAGACGAGCTGCTTCGGCGACACGTCCATCAGGGTGATGGTGTCGGGGATCGCCATCAGGAACTCGCCTGCCTGACGAGCCGAAACCAGCTCCTCCTGGAAGCGGCCTTCGGCATCGAGCTCGGCGTTCGCCTGCGCGATGGTGTGCTTGGCCTCTTCCATCGCCGACAGGTAGACGACCTCGTTGGTCACCTTGCCGTCGACGATCTTGCGGTACGGCGTCTCGATGAAGCCGTACTTGTTGACGCGGCTGAAGGTCGCCAGCGAGTTGATCAGACCGATGTTCGGACCTTCCGGCGTCTCGATCGGGCAGATGCGGCCATAATGGGTCGGATGGACGTCGCGGACCTCGAAGCCCGCGCGCTCGCGGGTGAGACCGCCCGGCCCGAGCGCCGAGACGCGACGCTTGTGAGTCACTTCGGAGAGCGGGTTGGTCTGATCCATGAACTGCGACAGCTGCGACGAACCGAAGAACTCGCGCACCGCGGCGACCGCGGGCTTCGCGTTGATCAGGTCGTTCGGCATGACGGTCGACACGTCGACCGACGACATGCGCTCCTTGACCGCACGCTCCATGCGCAGCAGGCCGACGCGGTACTGGTTCTCCAGCAGCTCGCCCACCGAACGGACGCGGCGGTTGCCGAGGTTGTCGATGTCGTCGACATCGCCCTTGCCGTCCTTGAGGTCGACCAGCGTCTTGACGACGGCCAGGATGTCCTCGCTGCGCAGCGTGGTGACCGTGTCGGGCGCGTCGAGTTCGAGGCGCATGTTCAGCTTCACGCGGCCCACGGCCGAGAGGTCGTAGCGCTCCGGATCGAAGAACAGGCCGGCGAACAGCGACTCCGCGGTCTCGAGCGTCGGCGGCTCGCCGGGGCGCATGACGCGGTAGATGTCGGACAGCGCCTGCTCGCGCTCCTCGGCTTTGTCGACCGCAAGCGTGTTGCGGATCCACGGACCGGTGGCGATGTGATCGATGTCGAGCAGTTCGATGCGATCGATCCCGGCCTTATCGAGCTTTTCGAGATTCTCGGCCGACACTTCGTCGCCCGCCTCGATATAGATCTCGCCGGTGGTCTCGTTGATCAGGTCATAGGCGCTGTAGCGGTTGAAGATCTCCTCAGTCGGGATCAGCAGCGTCTCGAGACCATCCTTGGCAGCCTTGTTGGCTGCGCGCGGGCTGATTTTCTGGCCAGCCGCGAACACGACTTCGCCCGACTTGGCATCGACGATGTCGAATGCCGGCTTCGCGCTGCGCCAGTTCTCGGGCTGGAACGGAATCTGCCAGCCGCCCGGACCGCGCAGGAAGGTCACGCGGTTGTAGAAATAGTTGAGGATGTCCTCGCCGTTCAGGCCCAGCGCGTACAGCAGCGTGGTGACCGGCAGCTTGCGCTTGCGGTCGATACGGACGTTGACGATGTCCTTGGCGTCGAACTCGAAGTCGAGCCACGAGCCGCGATACGGGATCACGCGCGCCGCGAACAGATACTTGCCCGAGGCATGGGTCTTGCCGCGGTCATGGTCGAACAGCACGCCCGGCGAGCGGTGCATCTGGCTGACGATGACGCGTTCGGTGCCGTTGATGAAGAAGGTGCCGTTCTCGGTCATGAGCGGCATGTCGCCCATGTAGACGTCCTGCTCCTTGATATCGAGCACCGAGCGGGCTTCCGTATCGGGATCCACCTCGAACACGATCAGGCGCAGGGTAACGCGCATCGGCGCCGCATAGGTGATGCCGCGCTGACGGCATTCCTCGACGTCGAACTTCGGCTGCTCCAGCTCGTAGGTCACGAAATCGAGCTCGGCGGTGCCGGCGAAGTCGCGGATCGGGAAGACCGAGCGCAGGGTCTTTTCCAGGCCCGACACATAGCCGATCGAGGGGTCGGAGCGCAGGAACTGTTCGTAGGATTCGCGCTGAACCTCGATCAGGTTCGGCATCTGCACCACTTCGTGGATGTCGCCGAACACCTTGCGGATGCGGCGCTTAACGGTGCCGCCCTCGATTGCCTTGGTTGCCATGGGTGTTTTTGCCTCGTCAGCCGTAATTTCGGTGCCCCTGCCCGGGGCCGGGACGTGCGACAGGACGCGAAAAAGCCGCGCGACTTCCCGTATGGAATTCGGCAGCTTCGGCGTCCTGTAGGTGCTCCAGTCCTATTCGATCGACACGCTGCGCGACGGCGCGTCATTTCCCGGATCCGGTGCTGGCTGCGATATAGGGATGGGGGCAGCGAGTGTCAAATGCACTCGGGGGTTACAGGGTCCCGGTCCCTGGATCGCGACCCTGGTCCGCCTCCTTTCCGGCGTAGCGATCGGTGGCGCGGATCAGCTGGTCGAGGATGCCCGGTTCGGAAAAGGCATGGCCGGCACCCTCGATCAGGTGGAAGTCCGCCTCCGGCCATGCCTGGTGCAGCGCCCAGGCATAGCGAACCGGGCAGGGCATGTCGTAGCGGCCATGGACGATCGTGCCGGGAATGCCGCGCAGCGTCGCCGCACCCGTCAGCAGCTGGTCGGGTTCCAGCCAGCAGCCATGGACGAAATAATGCGATTCGATCCGCGCGAAGGCGAGGGCGAAGTCGCCTTCGTCATGCTGGGCCGACAGGCCGGGATCGGGAAGAAGGGTGACGACCTCCCCCTCGAACAGGCTCCACGCCCGCGCTGCCGCGATCTGGTCCTCGCGCGTGCCGGTGGTCAGGCGGCGGTGATAGGCGGCCAGCATGTCGCCGCGCTCCTCCACGGGAATCGGCGCCGCGAACCGCTCATATTTGTCGGGGAAGAGTTCCGACACGCCGAACTGGTAGAACCAGTCGAGCTCGGGCCGGGTGCACAGGTAGATGCCGCGCAGGACGATCTCGCTGACCCGCTCCGGATGCTTTTGCGAATAGGCGAGGGCGAGCGTCGAGCCCCAGGATCCGCCGAAGACGAGCCATTGCTCGACCCCGACACGCTCGCGCAGCCGTTCGATGTCGGCGACCAGGTGCCAGGTGGTGTTCGCCTCGAGCGCGGCATGGGGCGTCGACCTGCCGCAGCCGCGCTGGTCGAACAGCAGCACGTCGTACCGCGCGGGATCGAACAGGCGGCGATGCGCCGGGGAAATGCCGCCGCCCGGGCCGCCGTGCAGGAAGACGGCCGGCTTGGCGCCGGGGGTGCCGCACCGTTCATAATAGATGCGGTGTCCGTCGCCGACGTCGAGCATGCCGATCTCATAGGGTTCGATCGACGGATAGAGGGTCCTGAGCATGCGGCCATGCTCCCCGATTTCCGCCGGCAAGGGAAGGGGCGGGCTCACTTGCGCTGGAGTGCCACGATGATCGGCCCGATCTCCGCGCCCGAATCCTTGCGGCCGCTGACCGGGTCCCAGAGGCGGGACACCGAGCCGTCGAGATACAGGGCATCGGGCGCCTTCACCCGGTCGCGGAACAGGCGGGCGAAGCGCCCGAACGACACCGGCTCGTTGCTGATCGCGAACCATGCCGATCCGTCCGGCGAGACGCCGACCCCGTTGCGCATCTGGAGCGAGACGCCGTTGTCGGCGAATTGCGGATGAAGCTTGCCGCCGATCACCAGCATCGGACCCGACTGGGTGGCGAAGCGGACATGGTCGGGCTTGCCGGCGGCGAACTGTTCGGTGGTGACGACGTGCCAGCCGCGCGCATCGCCGTAGAAGACGCCATTGGGCTTGAGGTGGAAATTGCCGGGCCCGGAGCGGCGGTTGAGCGGCGCCTGCACCGCGCCATCCTCGACATAATAGCCGATGGGCAGACCCTTGCCGTCGAACATCCCCGCATTCATCGCAAAGGCCAGGCGGGCAAAGCGGTCGCCCAGCCGCCGGTCGAGCGTGTCGAAGCCGCGCATCGGCGCGCCGGCGTCGCCCTTGTTCACCAGCATCAGGTCATGCTTGCCCGGCTGGGCACGGCACAGGGTGAACTCGTTCCCCTCGAACTGCGTCACCGAGCATGCGGCATCGATGCCGTTGCGGCTATCGGGGGCGCCGCAGGCCGAAAGCGTCAGGAGGGCAGCCGTGGTCAGCAGCCGGGCGATCGTCGTCATCGCGCCGACTTAATCGGCAAATCCGCTGAAACAAGCCGCATTCAGGTCACAATGCCGGGCAACTGTGCACGGCGCACGGGCGTTTAACGGGGCGTTGAGTGGAGGTTTCATGATCGTGAAGTTGGCGCTGGCTGCGCCGTTGATGCTTCTGGCGTTCCCGGCGATGGCACAGGATGCGAGCCCGCCGCAGGATCCGCCCAAGCGCGTGCGCAGCGTGATCCTGTTCGGCAGCGAGCAATGCCCGAAGTCGACCGATCCGGACGAGATCGTCGTGTGCGCCGATGGCGGCGATTCGCCCTATCGTATCCCCAAGCGTTTTCGCGACAAGCCGGCCGAGGGGCCTTCGGCCCAGGCCTGGTCAAACCGGTTCGAGACGGTCGAGGAAGTCAATCGCGCGGGCATCCCGAACAGCTGCTCGCCGATCGGAACGGGCGGGCAGACCGGATGCAATCGTCAGATGATCCGCCAATGGTATCAGGAACGGCTGGACGCGAAGGCGCGGCAGGCCCGCGAACAGGCGCCCGACAACGACGACAAGTGAGGACGGTGCCGGGTCGGGCCTATTGCCCGAACCCGGCCTCTTCCGCCCTGGCGACCGCCTCGCGCGCGGCGGCGAACAATGCGCCTGCCTTGGCCTCGCACTCGCGCTGTTCATAGGCGGGATCGCTGTCGGCGACGATGCCGGCGCCGGCCTGGACGTGCATCACCCCATCCTTCACCAGCGCGGTCCGCAGGACGATGCAGCTGTCCATCGATCCGTCGGGCGAGAAATAGCCGACGCCGCCGGCATAGGGGCCGCGGGTCTCCGGCTCCAGTTCGGCGATGACCTGGCATGCGCGGACCTTCGGCGCGCCGCTGACCGTGCCCGCGGGAAAGCCCGCGAACAGCGCGTCGAGCGCATCCTTGTCGGGCGCCAGCCGGCCGACCACGTTCGAGACGATGTGCATGACGTGGCTGTAGAATTCGACGGTATAGCTGTCGGTCACCCGGACGCTGCCCGCCTCGGCGACGCGCCCGACATCGTTGCGGCCCAGATCGAGCAGCATGAGATGCTCGGCACATTCCTTGGCATCCGCCAGCAGGCTGGTGCGGTTGTCCTCGTCCTCCGCCGCGGTCTTGCCGCGCGGGCGCGTCCCCGCGATCGGACGGATCGTGACCTCGCCGTCGCGTGCGCGAACCAGGATCTCGGGACTCGAGCCCGTCAGCGAGAAGCCGGGCAGGTCGAGATGATAGAGGAAGGGTGACGGGTTGATCCGCCGCAGCGAGCGATAGAGCTCGAAGGGCGGCAGGGTGAAGGGGGTGGTGAACCGCTGTGCCAGCACCACCTGGAAGATGTCCCCGGCGGCGATATAGTCCTTCGCCCGGGCGACCATCTCGCCATAGCGGCCGGGCGCGAGGTTCGGGGTGAGCGCGATCGGTGCGGGATCGCAGCGAACCGGAGCGGGCAGCGTGGCGCCGGCCAGCCGTGCGGCGGTCGCGTCGATCCGTTCGGCGGCAAGCTCCGGATCCTGTCCGGGCCAGACGGGGGCGACGAGGAACAGGCTGTCGGCGAGGCGATCGAACACCAGCACGACCGTCGGCCGCACGAAGATCATGTCGGGGACGCCGATCGGATTTTCCGCCGGGCGCGGCAGTCGCTCGACCAGGCCGATCGTCTCGTAGCTGAAATAGCCGACCAGGCAGGCAAGTGCCCGCGGCAGTTCGGCGGGCACATCCATCCGGCACTCCGCCACCAGCGTGCGGAGCGCATCGAGCGTCGGCGCATCGCAGGGTGCGAACGCCTCCCGGTCGGTCAGCCAGGCGCTGTTGATCTCCGCTTCATTGCCGGTGGCGCGAAAGACGAGGTCGGGCGCGAGGCCGATCAGGCTGTGCCGGCCGCGGATCGAGCCGCCCTCGACCGATTCCAGCAGGAAGTCGCCCCGGCCCGGCTCGATCAGCTTGAGCGCAGCGGCGACCGGGGTGTCCGTGTCGGCGACCTGACGCCGCCAGAGGAGCGCGGGGCGCCCGTCGGCGAGCGCGGTCCTGGCGGCGTCGATGCCTTCGATCATGATTGCCTCAGCGGGTCGCGATGCCGGTCTGGAGCAGATTGGCGCGCAGGGTGCCGATCGCCGCTTCGTTGCGGGTCACGCCGACATGACGCTTGATCGCCTCGAGGAAGCTTTCGCGACGCTCGGCGGCGGTGGTGCGCGACAATGCGGTGGTGGCGCCCGCCATCAGCTGGGCATTGCCGCGGGCATCGCCTTCCTGGATGGTGGCGACATAGACGACGAAATAGCCCTGGCGGTCTGGCGACTGCACCCATTTCGCGCTCTTGGCCGGCATGCTGAACGCCAGCTGAGCCTGCGGACCCGCCTGCGGCGTCAGGTCGCCGAACTTCACGTCGAACGCCTTGGGCGGCACGCCGCGGATGCCGAGCTTCGCCATCGCCTGCGCCATGGGCGTGCCCTTCTTCATCTCGCCAACCAGCTTTTCGGCATTGGCGCGCACAACCTTCATCGCTTCCGACTTGAGATAGTCGTCGCGAACCTGCTTGCGGATGCTCGCCATCGGTCGAGCGGCCGGCTGAACGACGCGCGAGATCGCGGCGACGGCGAAGCCGCCTTCCTGGTCGATCGGGACGATGACCGGATCCTGCGAGTCGGGATCGATGCCGAACGCGCCCTGGACGACCGGCGCGAGTGCCGGATCTGGCTTGCTGTTGGGGTCGTCGGGGTTGATGCCGGCGGCCGTGATGGCCGCGGTCTGTTGCGGAGTCAGCTTGGCGGCCTGCATCAGCTGGTCGAAGGTCTGGCCGTTGCCGATGCCGTCCTCGATCGACTGGCGCAGTGCGGCCAGCGACTGGATGGTCTTGGCGGTGGTCAGCTCGCTCGTCAGCTCGGCACGCGCCTGGTCGAGCGTCTTTGCCGGGATCTTCTCGACCGTCTCGACCTGCAGCACGGCGTATCCGCCCTGCGCGCGGACCGGGCCGACCACGCCGCCCTGCGCTGCCGCGAAGGCGGCGTTGGCGACCTCGGCCGAGCTCGCCTTGGTCAGCGTCGCCTTGTCGACCGCATCGAATACGCGCGGCTCGAGCCCGCGAGCCTTGGCGATGTCGGTGATCGACTTTCCGGCCTTGGCCTCGGCGGCCGCGCTGTTGGCGCCCGCCTGATCGAGGATGACGAGCTGGCGGATCGTGCGCTTCTCGGTCGCGGCGAAACGGTCCGCGGACTTGCGATAGGCATCAGCGATTTCGGCTTCGGTCGGTGCCGCGCGTGTGGCGAAATAGTCCTTGGGAACCATCGCATAGCGGATCACGCGCCGCTGCGGGATCATGTAGGCCGCGCGGTTGGCGTTGTAATAGGCCGCCAGCGTCTTGTCGTCGGGCTCACCGGGGAAGGCGGCGTCCTGCCAGCGCAGCATCGTGAATTCGCCGGTGCGGCGCTGCAGCGGAAGCGCGGCATAGGGGGCGACGAACTTGGCGGGCATGAAATTGCCGGACGCCGGCGAGTCGAGCAGCCAGGTCTCGAGCCGTTCGCGGGCGAAATCGTCGCGCAGCGCCGAGGCGGAGATGCGCGCATCGGCGATCACGCGGTTGAACTGGTCCTGGTTGAACTTGCCGTCCACGCCCTGGAACGCCGGGGTGTTCGCGATCTGGGCATCGACCACCGAATTGTCGACGCGGATGCCGGTGTCGTTGCCGAACTCCTCGAGCGCGGCGGACTTGATCAGCTCGTTGACCGCGAGATCCAGCCCGCCTTGGGCCAGGAACTGCTCCATCGTGATGTTCTGGCCGTTGCGACGCGCCTGGGTGATGAAACGGTCGATGACCTCGCGCACCTGGGTGTCGGTGATCTTCTGCTTGCCCACGGTGGCGACCACGGCGCCCTTCGGCCCCGCGGGGTTGCTCAGGCCGGTGACGTCGCCCAGCGCGAAGGCCACGGCGATCAGGCCGAGCAGCAGGAACACCACGATGAGACCGCCACGCGATTTGGCGAAACTGCGAAAGAAACCGAGCATCAGGGACCGTTCGTTCGAGGAAGCGTCGAGGCTGCTTTAGGGCGAGCACCGCCGGCCATCAAGCTTGCGCGGATGGCGATCCGCCCTCTATCGGCTTCGAAAGCGATTTCAGGACAGGGAGATGGATATGCGCCGCAAGCTGGTGGCCGGCAATTGGAAGATGCACGGCCTGAAAGGCGACCTGCCCGAGATTGCCGCGATCGCAGCGGCAGCGCGGGCGAATCCCGGAGTCGATGTCGCGCTGTGCCCGCCCTTCACCCTGATCGAGCCCGCCATCGCCGTTGCCGGGGGCATGCCGATCGGCGCTCAGGACGTGCACGACGCCGACAAGGGTGCGCATACCGGCTGTATCTCGGCGCCGATGCTGGTCGATCTGGGCGCGACGCTGACGATCGTCGGCCATTCCGAACGCCGCGCCGACCAGCATGAGACGAGCCACGACGCCTGGGCCAAGGCGGCGGCGGCGCGCCGTCACGGGCTTCGGGTGATCCTGTGCTGCGGCGAGACCGAGGCCGAGCGTGACGCGGGAAGGGCCGAGCGGATCGTCCAGTCGCAGATCGAGAAATCGCTGCCCGACGGAGCCGCGCCCGAGTGGCTGACGCTTGCCTATGAACCGCGCTGGGCGATCGGGACGGGGCGCACGCCGACGCTGGACGAGATCGCGTCGATCCATGCGATCGCCCGCGCCAAGCTGCGGATGATGGTGGGCGATGCGGCGCGCGGCATCCGCATCCTGTACGGCGGATCGGTGACCGGCGCGAACGCCGGCGCGATCCTGGCGGTGGACGATGTCGACGGGGCGCTGGTGGGTGGCGCGAGCCTGACGGCGGAGAAGTTCGTGCCGATCATCGAGGCTGCGGCTGCCCTGGGCTGAGCGTCAGATAGGCCGCCACGCCCGAGAACAGGGCGGTGGCGGCGCCGACCAGCGATGCGGCGTGAAAGCTGGAGACCAGCGCGGCGCCAGCCGATGCGATCACCGCGCCCGCGATCGCGGTCGCGATCAGGCCGCCGGCCCGCGCGACGGCGCTGTTGAAGCCCGAGGCCGTGCCGGTGTAACGGTCGTCGACGCTGGCCAGCACCGCCGTGGTCAGCGGCGCGGCGACGCAGGACATGCCGAGCGCTATCAGCGTCGCGCCGGGCAGCACCTGCGTCCAATAGTCGCCCCCTTCCTGTACCAGCAGCATGAGCGCGAAGCCGGTCGCCACGACGATCGGGCCGAAGGTGAGTGGCAGGCGAGGGCCGAGGCGGGTGGTCAACCGTCCCATCAGCGGAGACGCCAGGCCGACCCCCAGCGGCAGCGGCAGCAGCGCCATCCCGGCCTGGAGCGCGGAGTAGCCGCTCGCCTCGATCAGCACATAGGGCAGGAGCAGCAGCACGCCGCCAAGTGCGCCATAGAGGCAGAAGGTCAGGATCGTCAGCCCGGCAAAGGCGCGTGAGGCGAACAGGTCGAGCGGCATCATCGCCCGTGCCCCGCGATGCCGTTCGATCCACACGAACGCCCCGGCAAGGACGATGCCCGCAGCCAGGGCGCCGACGACTTCGGCATCGATCGCACCGCGGCTCGACCAGAGGGTAAGGCCCCAGGTCAGTGCGCCGAGCGCCAGCGTCGCGCTGACGGCGCCCGGCCAGTCGAGCGGCTGCTCGCCGGCGCGGCTTTCCTCGACGAAGCGCCAGGCGATCGCGATCGCGACCAGCGCGATCGGCAGGTTGATGAAGAAGATCGAGCGCCAGCCGATCGTATCGACCAGCCAGCCGCCGAGCGGCGGCCCGACCGCCCCGGCAATGGCGGCGACCGCTGCCCAGGTGCCGATCGCCTTGCCCCGTGCCTCGCCGGTGAAGGCGTGGCTGAGCGCGGCGAGGCTGTTGGGCAGCAGGATCGCGGCGCCGATGCCCTGCACCGCCCGCGCGGTCAGCAGCAGGTTCAGATCCCTCGCGACCGCGCAGCCGACCGACGCGATGGTGAACAGCGCGATGCCGAGGATCAGCAGCCGGCGCCGGCCATAATGGTCGCCCGCCGCGCCGCCCAGCAACAGGAGCGCCGACAGCGGCAGGAGATAGGCGTTGACGGTCCATTGCAGCTCGGCCGGGCTGGCGTGGAGGTCCGCGCCGATCGCGGGAAGCGCGACATTGGTGACAGACCCGTCGATGAAGGCGAGGCTTGACGCGAGGATGCACGCCACGAGCGTCAGCCCTGGGCGGTACGCGCCCCGGGGCGGCGTTCGGACGGCCGGTTCGGCGGAAGTCGAGGTCACGCGTGCGGTTCTGAACCATCTCCCCGATGCAGGCCAGCCGAACCTTCACCATTGGCGAGGCAATCGGATCGGGATATGTCTGCACGATCGGGAAGGGAGGGCGAAATGATCCTTCGCATGCTGTGCTGGTTCGCGCTGGTCCTGACGGCAAGTGCCGCGACGGCGGGCGCGATCGAACACCACCGGATCGGCGCGCCCAGCCTGAGTGGCAACGTGCTCGGCCTGCCGCTCCAGCGCGGCGTGACCGTCTATCTGCCGGACGACTATGCTGAACCCGGTCGGCGATTTCCGGTCATCTATTATCTGACGGGCTTTTTCGAGGACGATCGGGCGATCTGGGCCAATAGCGACGCGGCGGCGGTCGTCGACGCCGCGATCGCGCGTCGCGCGATCCCCGGCGTCATCATCGTGACGGCGGACTTCACGACGCCCGCCGGCGGAAGCTGGTACGTCAATTCGGCCGTGACCGGGAACTGGCAGGATTTCATGGTCCGCGACCTGATCCCCTGGGTGGATGCGCGCTACCGGACGATCGCATCGCGCGACGGGCGCGGCGTGGCGGGCGACCGGATGGGAGGGCATGGCGCGATCCGGTTCGGCATGACCCATCCGGAGGTTTTCTCGTCGGTCTATGCGCTTCACCCGATCGGCATGGGGCCGGGGCTGCAGACGATGTTTTCCCGGCCGGACTGGAGCCTGATGCAGCGCGCCCGATCGATCGACGACCTGCGCGACAACGGCTTCTCGCTGATCTTCACCTCGATCTTCCAGGCGTTCCTGCCCGACCGGACGCGCGCGCCGCTTCACTTCGTACCGCCTGCGAGGCTGAAAGACGGGCGGATCGAGGTCGATGCCGCGGTCGCGGAGCGACTGAACGCTGCCTTCTTCCTCGACCGGCAGGTCGCCGCGACTGCGGACAATCTGAAGCGGTTGAAGGGGTTCATGTTCGACTGGGGCCGCAACGACCCCAATTACGATCATATCGTGTCGATCCAGGCCTTTGCCCGGACGCTCGACGCTTTCGGCGTGCCGTACGAGGCCGAGGAATATCGGGGCGGCTGGGGCGACCGGATCTGGGGTGCGGACGGCCGCGTCGCGACCGAGATGCTGCCCTTCTTTGCGCGTCACCTCGCCTGGCGATGACCGGGCCCCTTCCCGTGCGGGAAGGGGCCTTCGATCCTAGCCGGCGTACCGGTCCTTCAGCAGCTTCCACACCGCGCGCAGGCCCGCCGCGTCGGCGCCCTTGGGGCGGCCCGGCTTGGGCGAGCCCTGCCAGCAGAAGATGTCGAGATGCGCCCACTGCGCTTTTTCAGGAACGAATTCCTTGAGGAACAGCGCTGCCGTCAATGCGCCGCCCCAAGGCGTTTCGGCCGCGTTCAGCATGTCGGCGACGTCCGACTTCAGCAGATCCTTGTACGGGTCATAGAGAGGCAGCCGCCAGATCGGGTCGGCCTCTGCCTCGCCGGCGGCGATCAGGTCGCTGGCCAGCGTGTCGTCATTGGCGAACAGCGCCTGCAGATCGGTGCCCAGCGCGACCCGGGCCGCGCCGGTCAGCGTCGCGAAGTCGATCACCAGTTCGGGATTGGCTTCGGCCGCCTTGGTCAGCGCGTCGCCCAGGATCAGGCGACCCTCGGCGTCGGTATTGCTGTTCTCGACCGTGACGCCCTTGCGCGACTGCATCACGTCGCCGGGGCGGGTGGCCTCGCCCGAGATCGAATTCTCGACGGCCGGGACCAGCATGTGAAGGCGGATCGGCAGGCGTGCGCCCATCACCAGTTCGGCGATCGCCAGCGCATGCGCCGCGCCGCCCATGTCCTTCTTCATCAGCCGCATGCCGGCCGCCGGCTTGATGTCGAGGCCGCCCGAATCGAAGCACACGCCCTTGCCGACGATCGCGACGCGGGGATGATCGGGATTGCCCCATTCGATCTCGATCAGGCGCGGCTCGCGGCCCTTGCCGGCCGCCTTGCCGACGGCCCAGATCATGCCATAGCCCTTTTCGATCTCGGGGCCCTTGGTGACCGTCAGCGTCGCGCCGTGCGCCTTGGCGATGTCCGCGGCGGCAGCCTCGACATCGGCCGGGCCGAAATCATTGGCGCCGGTGTTGATCCAGTCGCGCAGCTTGAGCGTCACCGCGGCAAGGCGGACCGCCTCGTCCATGCGCGCGGGATCGCCGGTCAGCAGGACGCGCGGGCCCTGCGCCTTGTCGTCCTTCTTCTTGTAGCGATCGAACTTGTACTGGGCCGTCAGCCAGCCATAGATCGCCTTGCCGGGCTCGGCGCCCTCGACGCGGTAACTGCCCTCGGGCAGCGTTTCCGCCAGGCGGGCGAGGCACCAGGGCGTCAGCTTGTCCTTGTTCGCGACGATCGCGACCACCGACCAGTCTTCCGGATTGTCGCTCGGCAGGATCGCGCTGGCATGCGGCGTGGCCGCCAGCTTTTGCGCGGCGACCGCGGCGCGGTGGCGCGGCGGTTGCGCGGTCAGCCAGGCATCAAAGCCCTTGGCATCGACGAGGTGGATGGCGCGAGCGGCTTGGCCGCGATCGGGCTGAACGAGCGTGTTTGGGTCAGGCATGGCGATGATTTAGGCACCCGCGCGCCGGACGACTAGTGCGGAAACCAGATTTCGGAATGCGGCGCGCGCGTGAGGACGCGACCTAAAGTCGTGGTGAGGGTTGAGCTTACACCAGTCATTACCGAAGATGTAATCAGATCGGAGTCGTAAGTTGAGGTACCGGTTTGACCGCCGATGACTGTCGATCATAGACTGTAACCATTAGAAACGGGTAAATCGAGTCGAGGTTGCGCTCTGGCTGGAGTTTGTCCCATGTTCTTGCCGATCTCGAAACTATTGCCTTATCTGCCTTTGGCGGGCGCATCGGTCGGCTTCGCCGCGGTCCTGGAATTTTCCGCGATTCCCGAACCCTCCATTGCGCAGGAGCAGGGCGAAGAGCCGATCGCCTATGTCGGCCACGGCGCGATGTTCGACGCGCGTGGCGAGGAGGTTGTGCCGACGCTCGAATGGGTCTCCCGTGCCCAGGACTGGTATCGCGCAGTGCTGCTGCGCAAGGTCGATGACGCGGACCGCTCGGCCTATCGCGCGTTCGATAAGCGGCTGATGGCGGGCGTCGAGGAACGCGGCCAGGCGGCGCTGGTGCTGCGCCAGCGTGGGCTCGACTGGCTGCTGGCGCGCAGTCGCAAGCGCGGCGGTGAACGGACGATCGAGGACGAGCGGCTGGGCAGCAAGCTGGGCGCGCTGCGCTACCAGCTGACCTGGAACCTTCCGTTGGGCGGCGCCGAGCGCAAAAAGCGGGGCGAGACGATCTGGAGCGGCGGCAAGTTCCAGCTTCCGCCCGAGATCGAGCGCAAGCTGAAGCTGCGCGACTTCGCGATTTCCAAGGGCGGCGTGGTCTTCCTGTCGACGGTCAACCAGGGGCAGGCCTATATCAACGAATGTGCCGCCGCCGGCGTGCCGATCCCGCCGACGATCAACCAGATGGACCCGAACGGCACCGCGGGATGGAAGTCGCAGGGCTTCATTCCGAAGAATCGCCAGTTCATCGTCCGGACACCCGCCGAGGTCCGCACGTTCGAGACGCCGACCGGCATGTGCATCGCGCTGCCGCGCTATAGCGACGACACGATGACCGAGGTTGCGCTGGATGGAGTCATCTGCCTGAGCAAGACCACGTCGAAGACCTGTTTCTGGGACAATCAGAAGGGCGGCCTGACCTTCTCCTTTCCCTCAGGCCAGCGAATCCCGATCGGGCTGCCCAATGGCGCGATCGATCCGGCGTTGCGCTATCAGGGCGGCGGCGCCGAGCTGACCGATCCGGACGCGGGCATGTGTACCGACTGCCATGCCGGCGAAAATCCCTATATCATCCATCCCGAGGTCGAACTGCGGCCGGGGTACAAGATGCGACAGCTGCGGAACGATCTGCCGATGGTCGCGCCCAACCGCTACGACCCGATCGTTCTCGCCTCCTGGCCGCAAAACGCGCTGTCGCATTCGCCGACCTTCGTACCCGGGGAATGCTCGGGCTGCCATGTCCAGGCCAGCGCAGGCCGCTTCCCGCATCTGTCAAACGAGATCCCCGGCTATTGCAACACGATCCTGCGCGGTGCGGTGGAAGGGCTGGGTGGCGTGCCTTCAGTGCCGCCCACGATGCCGCAGTTCGACGAAGGCAGTGCGGTCGGTGTCGAGGCGGTCAATGTTTTCCGAGCGATGTGCAACACCGACCCGAGCGCCGATCCGTCCGGTCGCGGCGACCCGCACCTGACGACCGTGAACGGCATCAATTACGACTTCCAGTCGGCGGGCGAGTTCGTCGCGCTGCGCAACTCCAGCAACGGGTTCGAGCTTCAGGCGCGGCAGACGCCGGTGACCACCAGCTTCGTGCCCGGCGCGAACCCCTATACCGGTCTTTCGAGCTGCGTCAGCCTCTACACCGCGGCCGCGCTGCGGATCGGGACGCGGCGCGTGACCTATCAACAGGAAGGCGAGCGGATGGCGCTGCGCGTCGACGGTCGAGCGGTCGGCGCGCTCCGGCGGCGGCTGACGCTGGGCGGCGGCAGCATCTCGCCGGTATCGATCGGCGATGGCATCGACGTGATCGCGCCCGACGGAACCCGCGTTCTGATCACCTCCAACTACTGGTCGTCGCAAGGCTATTGGTATCTCAACATCGAGGTGCTCGACACGCCGGCGCGCGAGGGCACGTTCGGGCTGATCCCGGTCGGACAATGGCTGCCGATGGCGCCCGACGGGTTCCGCTTCGGCCCGATGCCCGCCGCGCTCGGTGCGCGCGACATGCTGCTGAACCAGAAGTTCGCCAACGCGTGGCGGGTCACGCCCGCCAACAGCCTGTTCGACTATGCCGCAGGCACGTCGCCCGCCACCTTCGCCGATCCCGGCTGGCCGCCCAAGCAGGGCAGCAGCTGCAGCGCGGTGCCGAAGGTGCCCTCGATCCCCGCGAGAGGCCGCCCGCCGATCCGCCCGATCGAGGACGAGGCCGCGCAACGGTTGTGTCGGCCACTGGCGAACAACAAGGCGGCCTTTGCCGAATGCGTGTTCGACGTGCAGGTGATGGGCGATCCGGGCATGGCCGCCGCCTTCCGCCGTTCGCTCGCCGTCCGCGCCGCCGCGCAGAAGAAGTGAGGCGGCGCCCCGCGCGACGGGTCAGCGGGCGCGGGTCACCTGCGGGGCGCAAAGGGCGAGTGCACGGTCGATCATCGCCACCAGCCGGTCGCGCTGATCGGCAAGCGCCGCGGGCTCGTTGCCGCTGTCGAGCGTTTCGAAGTTGAGATAGTCCAGCCCGTGCAGCACGGCATAGTTGGATGCCGATCCGTCGGTGACGACCACGCGTTCCTGGACGACGTTGAAGTCGTTCTGCGTCAGCTTCCAGCAGAAGGACCGGGCGGGGTCCCGTCCGGTCGGGTGGGTGACGAAGGCGACGGTGTCGTCGTCATCGAACGGAAAGCTGCGCGTCTGCGAGGGATGCGGCGTGTAGAAATCGTCGCAATAGCGGATCGAGATGATGCCGTTGCCGGGCGGATCCGACTTGTTGCATCTGGACTCGCGGGTATCGAAGCCCTTCTGGTTGCTGTGCAGCGCGATGATCGGCCCGTCGGAAGGGCGGTGGGTCTGGAGAATGCGCCGGGCATAGCCGGGCAGGGCGCTGTCGAAATTGCGGTTGGGATCGACCGGCTTGCCGTAATCGACCGCATAGTTGAACCGCTGCCCGTCATGATCCGGGGCAATCCCGGCGTCGACCGCGACGATGGTGCCGCCATAGTTGCGGATCGAGACGAGAGCTGCCTCGAACCCGCCATTCTCGTTGTCGTGGGGGACGAACCAGAGCGGGCCGCGCGGCTTCGTCTGGCTGGTGATCCGCCACAACCGCCACTTCGCGCGTTCCTCGCGGAACTCGATCTTCTCAACCTTCAGTCCGCGCCATTCGGCGGGATCGCGGTGGCGGGCGAAATCATCGTCGTCGATGCGGAGCGGATCGACGCGGGTGATGCGCGTGGCGCCGGGCGCCATATCGGGCGACGCCGCAGCGGACAGGCTAAGGCACAGGGCTGCAAGCAGCGCGCGACGGATCATGCGACCTCCGTTGGCTTTTCAGGCCATCATAGGCACAGCGAGGCCGCAGGACTAATTCCCAGCGGGCATGACCCTGTTCGTCGCGGATATGGTGCGGCGCCCGACGTTGCGGCGCCGACCGGCCTCAGGCGAGGGGAACGCCGAACAGGTCGTGGTCGTCGGCATCCTCGATCTCGACCTGGACGATGTCGCCCTGGCTGAGATGCCCGGCATCGCGCAGATGGACCTCGCCGTCGATCTCGGGCGCATCCGCCTGCGAGCGTCCGGTGGCGCCCTCGTCGCCGACCTCATCGATGATCACCTCGAGCGTGCGCCCGATCTTCGCCTGGAGCTTTGCGGCGGAAATTGCCGCAGTCCGCTCCATCACGCGGGCATAGCGCTCTTCCTTCACTTCCTCCGGCACCGGATCGGGCAGGGCGTTCGCAGCGGCACCCTCGACCGGCTCGAAGCGGAAGGCGCCGACGCGGTCGAGCTGAGCCTCGTCCAGCCAGTCGAGCAGGTACTGGAAATCCTCCTCGGTCTCGCCGGGGAAGCCGACGACGAACGAGCTGCGGATCGCGATATCGGGACAGATGGCGCGCCAGGTCTTCAGCCGCTCGAGCACCTTCGCTTCGTTGGCCGGGCGGCGCATCGTGCGCAGCACGCGCGGGCTGGCATGCTGGAACGGGATGTCGAGATAGGGGAGGACCAGCCCCTCGGCCATCAGCGGGATGACCTGGTCGACATGGGGATAGGGATAGACATAGTGGAGCCGCACCCAGGGCGCGATCCGGCCCAGCTCGCGCGCCAGGTCGGTCATGTGCGGGATCACCTCCTGCCCCTTCCACATGCGCGGCTCCTTGCGGATGTCGACGCCGTAAGCCGAGGTGTCCTGGCTGATGACCAGCAGCTCCTTCGTGCCCGCCTCGACCAGCTTCTCAGCCTCGCGCAGGATCGCATCGGGCCGGCGGCTGGCCAGGTCGCCGCGGATCGACGGGATGATGCAGAACGCGCAGCGGTGGTTGCAGCCCTCGGAGATCTTCAGATAGCTGTAGTGGCGCGGAGTCAGCTTCAGCCCGCTTTCCGGCACCAGGTTCAGGAAGGCGTTGGCCGGCATCGGCGAATGCTCGCGCACCGCATCGACCACCTGCTCGTACTGATGCGCGCCGGTGACCGCGAGCACATTGGGGAAGCGCGCCCGGATCGTCTCTGCTTCCTGGCCCATGCAGCCGGTGACGATGACGCGGCCATTCTCCGCGATCGCCTCGCCGATCGCCTCCAGGCTTTCCTCCTTCGCGCTGTCGAGAAAGCCGCAGGTATTCACCAGCACGACGTCCGCGCCGGAATAGTCGGCGGACATCGCATAGCCGTCCGAGCGAAGCTTGGTGAGGATGCGTTCGCTGTCGACCAGGTTCTTGGGACAGCCCAAGGAGACCATGCCGACGCGCGGCGCTTCAGGAAGTTTGGTTGCCATGATTGGCCGGCGACATAGGGATTTTCGCGCGAAATGCTAGCTGGGGCTGTTCCGCGGGCGATCCGTCACACCGGCGCGCGGAAGATGAAGAAGGCGCCCGTGCCGATCAGGACGAAGCCGATCAGGTGGTTGATCGTGAATTTCTGGCCCAGCCACAGGATCGAGAAGATGGCGAACACGCTCAGCGTGATCACCTCCTGGATCGCCTTGAGCTGGGCTGCGGAATAGACGTCGCTGCCCCAGCGGTTGGCCGGCACCGCCAGCAGATATTCGGGCAGCGCGATCAGCCAGCTGATCAGGATCACCCCGAGCAGGGGCGCCTGCTTGTGCTTGAGATGGCCGTACCAGGCGAAGGTCATGAAGACGTTCGACAGGGCGAGCATGACGATCGGCAGGATGCGGGCGGTGAGCGGCGTGAACATGTCCGCACCATCACCCCGTTGCGCGCCGCGTCAAGCGGGGATCAGCTGATGATCTCGACGATCATGTCGCCTGCCTCCAGCGCCGCGGCCTCGGGCGCCTTGCGGTCATGGCCGACGCCGCCGCGATAGAGGCGCAGGCCGATGCCGGTCTGGATCGCGCTCAGCGGCCTGCCGACCTCGTCGCCGGTGACGGCGCGCTCGGTCAGCTGGACCTGGCCGTGGAAGGAGGCGAGGTCGGTCAGATAGTCGGCGATATGCGGCCCGTTGCACGAACTGGCGAGCAGCAGGCCGGCGAAGCTGACCGGATTGACCACCGTCGTCGCACCCGCGGCGCGCGCCGGCAGCTCGTTGTCCTCGTTGCGCACGATGACGCTGATCGGCAGTTCGGGCGCCAGGTGGCGCGCGGTCAGCGTGATCAGGATCGACGTGTCGTCGCGGCCGGCGGCAATGATCATCGACTGGGCCTGGCCGATGCGCGCCTGGTTCAGCACCTCGTCCCGCGTGCCGTCGGCCTGCATGACGATGCAGCCGCACGACTTGGCCGCCGTTAGCGCCTCCGCATCGGTGTCGATCACCACGAACCGGTCGGGCCGGTCGCCGCGCGCCACCAGCTCGTCCACCGCTTCGGAGCCGGTCTTGCCATAGCCGGCAATGATGATGTGGCCCGTCAGGTTTCGCTGGATCATCGCCATCCGCCATCTCTCCCAGGTACGCTTGAGAACGAAATTATAGGCGGTGCCGAGGAACAGCAGCACCACGAACACGCGGATCGGCGTGACGATCAACGCATCGAACATCCGCGCCGCGTCGCTGACCGGCACGATATCGCCATAGCCGGTCGTCGTGATCGAGATCGACGTGAAATAGATGATGTCGAGGAAGCTGACATGTCCGTCGGCATTGTCGCGCAGCCCGTCGCGCTCGATCCAGTGGACTCCGATCGCAAGCGCAAGCAGCGCCACCACCGCCAGCACGCGCCAGCCGATCGACACCCAGATCGGGAGGCTCGACTTGCGCTTGAGCGTGGCGGGCGGAAGCATCAGCGTTGGGGCAGGCGGGTCAGCGGGTCGACCGGGCTGCGCCCGTCGCGAAGCTCGAAATGCAGCTCGGGCCGATCCGCGCGCCCGGAATTCCCCGAAAGCGCGATCATCTCGCCCTGCCGCACCGTCTGGCCGGGGCGCACCAGCAACTGCCCGGCATGGCCATAGACGCTGGTCCATGTCCCGCCGTGACGCAGGATGACGAGTCCGCCCAGCGACGGCACGTCCCGGCCGACATAGGCCACCACGCCGTCGGCCGCCGCCATCACCGGGGTGCCGATCGGGGTGGCGATCTTGATCCCCGTACTGCGCTCGCCGCTGCGGCCGGGGCCGAAGCGGGTCACGACCATTCCCTTCAGCGGCCATTGCAGCGACGCCGGCGGTCGCAGCGACGAAGGCATCTCGCCGGGCAGGGTCCCGGATCGGTGCGGTGCCGCTGCCGGTTCGGCGCGGTCCGCGAGGGCAAGGGCGGGCCGGGTGCCCGTCACGATGTCGTCGAGATCGACCTGGACCCGATCGCCTCGCGCCTCCGACCTGTCGTCGACCGCGGGGATCAGCAGCCTCAGGCCGGTTCGCAGCACATAGGGTTCGCTCAACGCGTTGGCGGCGATGATCCGGCTCCAGCGCACGGCATAGGCGCGGGCGATCGCGATCCCGGTCTCGCCTTCGTGGACGGTATGATAGCGGCCCCCCGGGATGAAGAGCCGCTGGCCCGGGCGCACCGCATAGGGCGGGACGAGATTGTTGGGGCGGGCGATCGCTTCGCTGCCTGCGCCCGTCCGTTCGGCGATCAGCCGCAAGGTATCGCCCTGTCGCACGATATAGGTGGTGGCCGCGACCTCGATCGCATCCGCCAGTACCGGGCGGGCCTGCCATGCCGTCGGCGGAGCGACGTGCGCCGACGCCGGGGGAGACCATGTGTCCCGATATGGGGCAGAAGGGGGCTCCGCCGATGCGCGCTGGGCCATCGGCGGTACCATCGTGCAACCGGTCGTCAGCGCGAGCGCGATCAGCGCAGCTCCCCTAATCCACATATCTCTGTTCCCCCCGGAAGCCCCGACTATAGCGCAAGCCGGTCCGGTTCAGGAAGCCGAGATGCGCTCCAACCGGTTCAGGCCGCGCAGATAGGGCTGCAGCACCTCGGGCACGGCGACCGAGCCATCCTCCTGCTGATAATTCTCGACCACGGCGACGACGGTGCGGCCGACCGCCAGGCCGGACCCGTTGAGCGTGTGGACGAAGCGCGTGGCCTTCTCGCCCTCGGGGCGATAGCGCGCGTTCATCCGGCGCGCCTGGAAGTCGGTGCAGGTCGAGCAGGAACTGATCTCGCGATAGCGTCCCTGGCCCGGGAGCCAGACCTCGAGGTCATAGGTGCGCGCGGCAGAAAAGCCCATGTCGCCGGTGCACAGCTTCATCCGGCGGAACGCCAGGCCCAGCTTCGTCAGGATGTCCTCGGCACAGGCCGTCATGCGCTCATGCTCGTCGTCGGACGTCTCCGGCGTCACGATCGACACCATCTCGACCTTCTCGAACTGGTGCTGGCGGATATAGCCGCGCGTGTCGCGTCCGGCGGCGCCCGCCTCCGAACGGAAGCACGGGCTGAGCGCGGTGAAGCGCAGCGGCAGGGCCTCCTCGCTCAGGATCTGCTCGCGCACGGTGTTGGTCAGACTGACTTCCGAGGTCGGGATCAGCCAGCGCCCGTCGGTGGTCTGGAAACTGTCCTCGGCGAACTTGGGCAGCTGGCCCGTGCCGAACATGACCTCGTCGCGCACCATCAGCGGGACGACGGTTTCCTCATAGCCATGGTCGGCGGTCAGCGTGTCGAGCATGAACTGCCCGAGCGCGCGGTGCAGCCGGGCCGCGGATCCACGGACGAAGGTGAAGCGCGAACCGGCAAGCATCGCGCCGGTTTCGAAGTCCAGGCCAAGCGCGGGTCCGATCGCGTCATGCTCCTTCACCGCGAAGGCGAAGTCGGGACGAGAGCCGCGCTCATGCACCAGCGCATTGTCATTCTCGTCCGCTCCCGCGGGCACGTCGCCCAGCGGCAGGTTGGGCAGCGACGCCAGCCGGCCGCCCAGCTCGTCGGCGATGCCCTTTTCCTCCGCCTCGATGGCCGGGAGCCGTTCCTTCAGCGCGGATACCTCCGCCATCAGCGCCTGGGCCGTCGCCTCGTCCTTCCGGGCCTTGGCGGCGCCGATCGCCTTCGAGGCTTCGTTGCGGCGGGCCAGTCCCGCCTGGATCTCGGTCAGCAGCGCGCGGCGGCGTTCGTCGAGCGCAACGATCCCGGCGGCGGCGGGCTGGAGGCCTCGGCGGCCCAGGCCCGCGTCGAACGCGGCCGGATTATCCCTGATGGAGCGAATGTCATGCATGGGCTCGGCATTTAGCGGGGGCGGCGGCGTGCGCAACCCGGCTTTGGGGCTGGTCGGCGCATGTCGGCACGTTCCGGGGCCGGCGACCGCAACCCGCACCGCGCGGGCGGGTTACCCTGACAACAACCAGAGGAGATCCCCATGCGTGTGTCCCACAACGCCTTTGTCGTCGTCGCCGATGGCAGGAAGATGATGTTCTTCCGCAACGAGGGCGATGCCGAGCACCTCAATCTTCAGATCGAAAAGAAGCGGGTCGACCAGAACCCGTCCGATCTCGACCAGTCGACCGACCAGGCCGGCCGGGCGTCTTCGACACGCACCGGCGGGGCCAACTGGTCGTCGGGCAGCAATGTCGAGGAGACCGACTTCCATCAGCAGGAAGAGGACCGGTTCGCGGCGGAAACGGCCCAGTTGCTGAAGGAACGTGCGCTGCGCGGCGAGTTCGAATCGCTGATCATCGTCGCTCCGCCGCGGACGCTCGGCGAACTGCGCAAACATTATCACAAGGAAGTGTCGGACCGCCTCGCCGGCGAGATCGACAAGGACCTGACCAAGCATCCCGTGTCGGAGATCGAGGCACTGATCTCCGCTGCGGAATAGGCCGAAATCCGGCGCGACACGGGCGGCGATCGGCCGCCCGTGTCGTCACGCCGTCTCGGCTTTCTTCTTTGCCAGGCGCTTTCGGGCGACCAGGGCCGCCGCCGCGCCACCGAACAGCAGGATCATCGGCGGGGCGGGGACCGGCGACGGTCCCGAGGATCCGCCATGCGACGATCCGCCATGGCTGGACGACCCATGCCAGCCGCTCGACCCGTGCCAGCCCGAGGAATGGCCCCAGCTCGACGAACCCTTGGAGCTCGATCCGTAGGACGAGCTGGAGGTCGATGAACTCGACGACGACGATGTGGACGAAGAGGTTGAGGAGCTGTTCGAGGAGGAGGTCGACGAACTCGTCGAGATCCCCGATGAGGTCGATGTCGAGGACGAGGTCGCGCCTGACGAGGTCGAGCTGGACGATCCGCCGGTCGAGGATGTCGAACTGATCTCGATATTGATCCCGCTGCTGCCCGACGAGCTGCCGCTGCCCGAGCTGCCGAAGAAACCGCCTGCGAAGAACCCGCCGACGAAACCACCGCCGGTGGATCCGCCGATCACGCCCGACGATCCGCCGCCCGAACTTCCCGTTGCAATTTCGCCGATCGGCGGGGGCAGGGGAACGGGGGCGCCCTGGCTGGTCACCGTCACCACCGCGGGCGCGCACTGGGCCTGGGTGGTGGTCACCGTGCGGCGTACCACCCGCCTGGGCGCGGTCCGGGCGACCGTGCGCCGGACGACGCGTTTCTTGGTCACCACTTTCTTCGCGACCTGCGCCCGTGGCTTGGGCTTGCTTTCGACGACGTGCACCGCGCCGCCCCCGACAAGCGCGCCGCCGCAAGCGCACGCGCAAAGTTTCGCCAAAGCCATGCGAACCGACATGATTGTCCCACTCTTCCCGTTGCTGGCTCGCGATGCGCGACGGCATGTCCAGCGGATTGCCCAAACCGAGTGAGTGGAAAGTGCAAAACAAACCATTAAGCGCAACGCAATTAACGGTCATTAACCATATACTTGGCGCCGAAATCGGGTTTGGCCCGCAGGTGACATGGTTAATGTCCACGTTCGGCACAGTTATGGTCGAGCTGCCTGGTCGACGCGATGACGTTACTGGACCACAACTATCGTCTCTTGTCGGCCATCCGTTCAGTCGCAGCTAATTTCCCCTGCCTTAAAGGACATTTGTCGGCGGTCTTTTACGTGATTCGCCCGCTTGTTTACGGTTTCACGCACGCCTATAGGCGCTGCGGGCAAAGGCGGTCTCCGACGGCGTGCGAGCGCGAGACCGCGTTGGAGAGAGTGGGATATGGCTTCGGTTTTGGGACGAGTCGAAGATCCTGAGCAGGCTCCGCCGAGCGTGGCGAACGATGGGTATCGTCCCAGCGCCGACGAGCCGTTCATGAATCCCCGGCAGCAGGAATATTTCCGCGACAAGCTTCTGGCGTGGAAGGACGCGATCCATCGCGAATCTGCCGGTACGCTGTCGCACTTGCAGAACGAGTCGCTGCGCGAGGCGGATCTGACCGATCGCGCGTCGAGCGAAACGGACTGGTCGATCGAGCTGCGCACGCGCGACCGCCAGCGCAAGCTGATCTCCAAGATCGATGCGGCGCTGCGCCGGATCGAGGATGGCGAATATGGCTATTGCGAAGTCACCGGCGAGCCGATCTCGCTGGGCCGGCTCGAGGCGCGTCCGATCGCGACGATGACGGTCGAGGCGCAGGAGCGCCACGAGCGCAACGAGAAAGTCTCGCGCGAGGAATAGACGGATCGTCGAACGGGCGCCGGGGATCGGTCTCCGGCCGGGTTCGGGTTAACGGTTTCGATACCGGTTTCTGGTCTATTCCGCGCGGTGACACTTCGCGTTCGGACAGTCTGAATGGACCAGCTTTCGTTTGATCCCCCGGCGGCGTCGGGAAGCGATGACCCTTCCGGTCAGCGCAGCGGCGCGCGGGACAGCCTGATGCTGTCGGCGACCCTGCGCATCGCCGGCCGGAGCGACGTGACGGTCCGGATCCGCAACCTGTCGGCCGGCGGCCTGATGGCGGAATATGCCGAGCTTGTGCATCGCGGAACAGCGCTCGAGATCGAGGTTCGCGGGATCGGCTGGGTCGGCGGCGCGGTCGCCTGGGTTGCCGAGGGGCGCATCGGGGTCGCGTTCGATCGGGCGATCGATCCGATGGCTGCCCGCAAGCCCGTGGGCAGGGGCGCGTCCACTCCCGTCTATGCAAAGCCCGTGCTGCTTCGCCGCTGAGCCGGGGACGGTTTTGCGACGCGATCCGCGTTGATCCTGTCGGGTTGAGTGGCATTGTCCCCCGGCGTTGATGCCGGGGGCGATGACGTGGCGACTGATGCGCCGGTTGGGCCTTAGCGTTCCATTTCCTCTTTGACGCGCAGCTTCTGGCGCTTCAGGTCGGCAATCAGGATATCATCCGGGCGGGGCCGCTGCGACTCGGCCGCGATCCGCTGATCGAGCACTTCATGCTTGGCGTTGAGCGCCGAGAAATGTGCGGTGTTCATGGATGTTTCCTCCTTCGATGTTCAAGGCCGGAGAGTGAGTAGACCATCTTTACGCGCGCTTGTCGCGGGTGGTTTCAGAGGCTTTCGGCGAAATGGCGAAAAGCCGCGATGGCCCGTTGCGCGCTGCCGCGCTGTTCGTGCAGGAGGGGCGGCATGGACGAACGCGAGATTCTTCACCGTATCGAACAGCTGCGGTCCGAGCACCGGGATCTCGACTCGGCGATCGGCGCGCTGCTGGCGATGGGCGGGGACCAGCTGCAGATCGCGCGGCTCAAGAAGCGCAAGCTGCTGCTCAAGGACGAGATCGCCCAGCTCGAGGATCAGTTGATCCCCGACATCATCGCCTGATCGCGAACGCCGACATGCGGGATATTATGCATTCTGTTCCCGGCTGCGCTGTGGCAGAATCGGGGTCATGACCGGCGCAATGGGCACCTCGCTGATTCATCGCCGGCTGGCCGACTCGCTCCATGTCGAGGCGATGGTGCTGGCCGACGAGGCGCGCGCCTATTTCGACGAATTCGGCCGCAACGAACGCGACGCGCTCGAGGCGGCAAGCCGGGTCGCCTTTTCGTGCGAGTCGCTGAAGGTCACGACGCGGCTGATGCACATCATCGCCTGGCTGCTGACCCGGCGGGCGGTGGATACGGGCGAGATCGTCGAGCAGGATGCACGTTCCCCGGCACGCCGCCTGGGGCTCGCGCCGGACAGCGACGATGCGGTCCTGGCGGCGATGCCGGGCCAGGCCGAGGCGATCATGCGCAGCAGCATCGACCTGTACCGTCGGGTCGCGCGGCTGGACACCGCACTGGACGATCCGGTCCCGGCCGGCGCCAGCCCGGCCCGGTCGATGATCGATCGCCTGTCCGCCGCATTCTGAGCGAAACCGGCAAGGTCTTCGACGTCAGCGGGGCAGGGCAGCCTTGGCCGCGGCATATTCGGCCTTCAGCCGCTCGATCAGCGTCGCGGCCGGCTCCACCGCATGGACCGCGCCGATCCCCTGACCCGACCCCCAGATGTCCTTCCATGCCTTTGCGGCGCCGAAATTCATCTGGCTGGGATCGCTTGCCGGCAGATCGTCGGGATCGAGGCCCGCCGCGACGATCGACGCGCGCAGGTAATTGCCGTGAACCCCGGTGAAGAGGTTCGAATAGACAATGTCCGACGCGCGGCCGTCGACGATGCCCTGCTTGTACGCATCGACCGCATTGGCCTCCGCCGTCGCGATGAAGGGGGAGCCGATATAGGCGAGGTCGGCGCCGAGCACCTGTGCCGCGAGGATCGATCTGCCGGTCGAGATCGCGCCGGACAGGATGACCGGTCCGTCGAACCACTCGCGCACTTCCTGCACCAGCGGGAAGGGGTTCAGCCGGCCGGCATGGCCGCCCGCCCCGGTCGCGACCAGGATCAGGCCGTCGGCGCCCTTCTCGATCGCCTTGTGCGCGAAACGGTCGTCGATCACGTCGTGCAGGGTGATGCCGCCCCAGCCATGGACCGCGTCGTTCAGTTCCGGCCTGGCGCCCAGCGAGGTGATGACGATCGGCACCTTCCACTTGGCGCAGGTCGCGAGATCCTCTTCCAGCCGCGCATTGGAGCGGTGGACGATCTGGTTGACCGCGAACGGCGCCGCGGGCGTGTCGGGATTGTCGCGATCCCAGGCCGCCAGTTCCTCGGTAATCTGCTGCAGCCACTCGTCCAGCTGGCTTTGCGGCCGCGCGTTCAGCGCGGGGAACGAGCCGACAATGCCCGCCTTGCACTGGGCGATGACCAGATCGGGCACCGAGATGATGAAGAGCGGCGATCCGATGACGGGAAGCCGCAGGCGGTTGAAGATCGGGGGCAGGGCCATGCAGGTTTCATAGCGCAACCGGAATGGCTGTCGAGAGCGGGCCGGCGGACGCTACGGCAGCCTGACGTGACGATCCGGACGGGTGCGACCGCGGTCAGCCGACTCGGGTCAGGCGTTCGGCATAGTCGCGTTGCTTGTGGACATAGGTCGCGGCCGAGACCTTGAGGAACGCCAGGGTCGCGTCGTCGAGCGGACGGATCGCCTTGGCGGGGCTGCCGACGATCAGGTGGCCGGGAGGGAATGTCTTCCCCTCGGTCACCAGCGCGCCGGCGCCGACCACGCAATCCTCGCCGATGACGGCGCGGTTGAGGATCGTCGCGCCCATCCCGATCAGCGTGCGGTCGCCCACGGTGCAGCCATGCAGCACGGCATGATGGCCGACGGTCACGTCGTCGCCGACGGTGCAGGGCTGTCCGGGATCCGAATGGAGCATCGCCCCATCCTGGATGTTGCTGCCCTTGCCGATCGCGATCCGCGTATTGTCGGCACGGATCACCGCGCCGAACCAGACGGATGACTCCTCGGCCAGATGGACGTCACCGATCAGGTCCGCACTGGGCGCGACCCAGGCGGTCTCGGCGATGACGGGGCGCTGGCCCCCGATTTCGTAAAGCGGCATCCACCCCTCCTATCGGACGGGCGCGCGAATTAGAACAGCGCCTCGAACGTCGCCAGGGGAACCTGCATGCCCATCGCGATCGCAACGGCCACCCCCGCCATCAGCAATGCGAGCGTCGAGGACAGCGAAAACAGGCCCCAGCCTGCCAGGACCAGCGCCGGCGACGAGGAACGCCGTTCCTGCTGGTTGCGGCGCATCGATGTGAGGACGAACAGCGCGGTCATCGCGTACATGAACAGAAAGAACTCGGTCATCTCACCCACCCGGTAATAGCCGGGAGTCGCTTACCGGTTCAGCGGGGGCGGTTTCAATGCCGCATCGAACACCCCGTCGCTTCGATAGGGTCGGTTCATCTTGTTCGCCGCGGCGTGCGGAACCGTCCAGGATCGGATTTACGTAGAACTACTTAGCGGACTCCGGCGCGGTCCGCAGGCCGGACCCGTTCTGCCTCCGTCATAAGGTGACGCCGCGCTTCCAGATCGCGATCTCGCGCTCGCCATTGCGTTCGGCGGCGGTTTCCCTGCCCGAGGCGACCGCGCAGATCGTGTCGAGCAGCGCATCTGCCGCCGGGGCCATCCCATCGGTCAGCGCCAGTCCGGCGTCGAAGTCGATCCAGCCCGGCTTGCGCGCGGCCAGATCGCTGTTCGATGCGATCTTGATCGTCGGCACCGGAAAGCCGAGCGGCGTGCCGCGCCCGGTGGTGAACAGGATCGCCGTGGCGCCGGCGGCGGCCAGCGCGGTCGACGATACCGCATCATTGCCCGGCGCCTCGAGCAGCGTCAGTCCCCGGGTGCGGACGCGCTCGCCATAATGGCGCACATCGGTCACGGTCGCGTGTCCGGCCTTCTGCACCGCGCCCAGCGACTTTTCCTCCAGCGTGGTGATGCCGCCCGCGATGTTGCCGGGGGAGGGGTTTTCCGACACCGGCTCGCCATGGCGGACGAAATACGCCTTGAAGTCGCTCACCAGCTCGACGATCTCGTCGAACACCTGCTCGCTCGCGGCGCGCGCCATCAGCAATTGCTCGGCGCCGAAGATCTCGGGGATCTCGGTCAGGATCGCGCTGCCGCCTGCGGCGGTCACAACATCGCTCATGCGGCCGACCAGCGGGTTGGCGGTCAGGCCCGAAAACCCGTCCGACCCGCCGCATTTGACGCCCAGCACCAGCTCCGACAACGGCGCCGGCTCGCGCGTCGCCTGTGCGGCGACCTCGACCAGCTCGGCGACCAGCGCCAGGCCTTCCTCGATCTCGTCGCTCGACGCCTGTGCACCGATCGTGCGCAGGTTGGGGTGGTCGATCCCCTCGATCATCTTGCTGGTCTGGTTGTTCTCGCACCCCAGCCCGACAACGAGCACGCCGCCGGCATTGGGATGGTTGGCCAGCGCCGCCAGGATATCGCGGGTGCCGCGCAGGTCGTCGCCCAGCTGCGAACAGCCAAAGGGGTGCGGGAAGGCATGGACGCCGTCGACCCGCCCTCCGAATTTCGCGGCAGCGCGCTTGGCGATCTTCTGCGCCGTCCGCCCGACGCAGCCGACGGTCGGGATCACCCAGATCTCGTTGCGGGTACCCACCCGCCCGTCCGCTCGCCGATAGCCCAGAAAGCTGTGGCCGTCGGCATGCCTTTGCGGCGGCGACACCGGGCGATAGGCATAGTCGCCGCTTCCCTTGAGCGCCGTCGTCACATTGTGCGTGTGGACATGCTCGCCCGGCACGATGTCGCGGCTGGCAGTGCCGATCGGGAAGCCGAACTTCAGCACCGGCGCGCCCATGGCTACCGGCTTCACCGCGACCTTGTGCCCCTTGGGCACGGCAGCGGAGACGGTGACGCCGAGCGCGGTCTCGCCGGCCTCCACGTCGCGAAGGGCGGTGGCGACGCTGTCGCGCGGATCGATCTGGAACAGGGCGGGATGGGTCATGGCTGGGATATGGGTCCGTGGGCGGTCGCGTGCAGCAGGGCAGGGGGAGCGATCATGCCGATCTTCGTATCGGGCAAGCCATGATCTGGCGACCCGGATGGTGCGATCGATGTCGGCGCTCCTGCGTAGTCTAGCCCCGGCATTTTATCGCATAAAGCAGATATTTCTACTTCTCCGCCTGTTCGATGCCGATCGAACAGGATATGCCGTTAGCGTTACCATCGAGCCGAAGCTGCTCGATCAGGTCTGGCGAACGGCCATGGAGGGGAGAAGCACGTGATCAAGGGTTTGACGGGACTGGCGGCGCTCACGATGGCGCTTTGGAGCGGAACGGCGCTGGCCTCGGATGTGGTGCAGGTGCCGCACGGCGTCGTCGTGACGCCCGATTCGGGTCCCGCCAAGCGCGTCCGCGTGCTCGCCTATGGCGATGCCGCCTTTCGCGTCACCGCGGTCCCGGTCGAGACCGTCGAGGTGCCCGACAGCCTGATGGTCACCGCCAGGCCGGAGGGCCAGCCGGCGGTCAGCACCGCCAGGGGCATCGTCACGCTGAAGCTGCCGCGCGCGACCGCCGAGATTCGCCTGTCCGACGGCAATGTCCGCTTCCGCGACGCGGCGGGCAGGATCGTGCTGGCGGAATCGCCGCGCGGCACCTTCGGCCAGTCGGCGACGCCGGGCTATCTGACGATCCGCCAGCAGTTCAACCGCGCCACCGACGAGGGCTTTTACGGCCTGGGCCAGCACCAGAACCGGCAGATGAACTATAATGGCGAGGACGTCGAACTCGCCCAGCACAATATGGACATCGCCGTTCCCTTCGTCGTCTCGACCAAGGGCTATGGCCTGCTCTGGGACAACAACTCGATCACCCGCTTCGGCAATCCGACGCCCTATGCCCATGTCGGCCAGGGGCTGCGCGTCAGCAGTGGCGGCAAGCCGGGCTGGAAGGCCGACTATTATCTCGGCGACACGCTGGCGGTGACGCGGCAGGAGCCGTTCATCGACTATCAGTTCATCAAGGACCAGAAGAACTGGCCGGAAGCGGCCAAGGCGCAGACCGTCGCCAGCCCGCAGAGCGGCCAGAACACCGCCGGTGTCGTCGTCGGCAAGCAGCAGGTCGTGTGGACCGGCACCGTCAGGCCCGACGTGACCGGCACGCACAAGTTCCGCCTCTATGCGTCGAGCTACATCAAGGTGTTCGCCGACGGTAAGGAAGTCGTGAACGCCTGGCGCCAGAACTGGAATCCCTGGTTCCGCAATTTCGACCTGCCGATGACCAAGGGCAAGCCGGTCGAGATCCGCATCGAGTGGGAACCGAATGCCGGTTATCTGGCGCTGTTCCACTCGGATCCGCTGGCCGCGCCCGACCGCCACTCGCTGTGGATGTCGTCCGAGGTTGCCAAGGGGCTCGACTATTACGTCGTGACCGGCGCCGACATGGACGGCGTCATCGGCGGCTATCGCCACCTGACCGGCAAGGCCGAGATGATGCCGCTCTGGGCCTATGGCTTCTGGCAGAGCCGCCAGCGCTACGACACGCAGGAGCAGCTGCTGGGCGTGGTGCGCGAATATCGCAAGCGCCGCATCCCGCTCGACAACATCGTCCAGGACTGGTTCTACTGGCCCGAGGACCAGTGGGGCAGCCACGAGTTCGACAAGAAGCGCTTCCCCGATCCCGTCGGCATGGTGAACGAGGTCCATGCCCAGAATGCGCGGATCATGATCTCGGTCTGGCCGAAATTCTATCCCAACACCAAGAATGCGCAGGAGCTCGCCGCCAAGGGCTATCTCTACCAGGGCAATCTCGAGGCCAAGGAAAAGGACTGGGTCGGCCCGGGCTATCTCAACACCGACTATGATCCCTACGCCCCCGAGGCGCGCCAGATCTATTTCCGCCAGATGAAGGAGCAGCTGGTCGACAAGGGCTTCGACGCCTGGTGGATGGACGCGACCGAGCCAGACATCCATTCGAACCTGTCGATCGAGCAGCGTGCCGAGCGGATGGGCCCGACCGCCAAGGGACCGGGCGCCGCCTTCTTCAACAGCTATCCGCTGGTGCACGGCGAGGGCGTCGCCGACGGCCTGCGCGTGGCGCAGCCCGACAAGCGGCCGTTCATCCTGACCCGCTCGGGGTTCGGCGGTACCCAGCGGACGAGTTCGGCGCTGTGGTCGGGCGACATCGCGGCGCGCTGGGACGATCTGCGCGACCAGATCTCGGCAGGGACCAACCTGTCCATGTCCGGCGTGCCGAACTGGACGCACGATATCGGCGGCTTTGCGGTCGAGGATCGCTACACCAACGAGGAGCCTGCGCACCTTGCCGAATGGCGCGAGCTCAATCTGCGCTGGTATCAGTTCGGTGCGTTCAGCCCGCTGTTCCGCAGCCATGGCGAGACGCCGAAGCGCGAAGTGTACGAGATCGCGAAGGGCGACCAGGCGATGTACGACGCGATGGTCGACTATTCGCGGCTGCGCTACCGCCTGCTGCCCTATATCTACACCGTCGCCGCCGACACCTGGCACAAGGACGGGACGATGATGCGCGGCCTCGTCATGGACTTCCCGGCGGACAAGCGCGGCTGGGGCATCGACGACGAATATATGTTCGGTCCCGCCTTCCTGGTGGCGCCGGTCACCGAGTTCCGCGCGCGCAGCCGCGACGTCTATCTGCCGGCGGGTGCCGACTGGTATGATTTCGCCACCGGCGCCTTCCTGAAGGGCGGGCAGGTCGTGAAGGCCGATGCCCCGCGCGAGCGGATGCCGCTGTTCGTGCGTGCCGGATCGATCGTGCCGACCGGCCCCGCGCTGCAATGGACCGGCGAGCAGCCCGATGGTCCGATCGTCCTCCATGTCTTCACTGGCAAGGACGGCAGCTTCTCGCTGTACGAGGATGACGGACTGAGCCCCGGCTACAAGAAGGGCGCCTTCGCCCGCGTCCCGATCACCTGGAACCAGGCCAACGGCACGCTGACGCTCGGCGCACGCCAGGGCAGCTTTCCGGGCATGGCCGCGAAGCGCGCCGTGTCGGTCCGCTTCCATGGCCCGGACAAGGCGGTCGCTCCGGACTTTGCCGAGAATGGCGCGACGCTCGTGACCTATGACGGCAAGGAAGTGACGATCCGCCGCAAGTGACCGGTGAACGCTACCGGGTGCGCCGCCGCATCCGGTAGCGCGTCGGCGCAGACCGGAATCAGGCGATCCCGCGCCCGTCGATGCGAAGGACCGGGATCGTCTCGTCGGCCTTCGCCCCGGGCAGGGTCAGCGTCAGGCCCGCATCGCTCCGCTCGGTCCTGACGGTGCCGCCGCCCACCAGCGACACCCGCTCGATCACGGCATCGGGCAGGGCATGCCGGCCGAGCGCGGTCAGCGTCAGCGGGGCTTCCGGCCAGACGAGCACCGCGGCATACAGCGCGCCGCGATTGACCATGTAGCGCACATCACCCGCGGCGAACTTGACGTTACCCTCGCTGTGCATGCCGCCGCCCGGCCGGGTCGGGCCCTCGCCGAACCGGCGCCACGGCCGCGATCCGAAGATTGCCGCATCGCCGTTGCGCGCCATCCACCGCGCCAGATCGTCGAGGATCTTCTCCTCCTCGCCGTCGATCGACCCGTCGCCGCGCACCGGGATCGACAGCAGCAGGTTGCCGTTCTTCGACACGATGTCGCACAGCCGCTGGATCACTTCCACGGCCGGGACATAGGCCTTCGCCTCGTACCGCCAGCGATTATAGTGCCAGTCGCCGATGCAGGTGCAGGTCTGCCAGGGCAGGGGGCGGATATCCTCGACGAAGCCGCGCTCGACATCGTCGACCATCGCGCGGCGCAGTTCGGGGCTCAGCCGCTTGGCCGTCGCGACGACATCGACCTTGCCGTCGCGATTCAGGCCCTGGCCGTAATAATGCGCCAGCGCCTCGACCCCGACGCTGTCGAACGGCATGCCGTAATCGTCGAAATAGATCAGGTCGGGCCGGTATTTCTCGACCAGCTCCTTCTGGCGCATCAGCCAGCGCGCGACGAAATGCGGGTTCGCATCGGGGATGAACTCCATCCAGCGGCCGCTATGCGTCTCGTGAAAATCGTTCATCGCCGGGATCGAGCCGATGCCCTCCGGCGGTGCCATCGCCCGGCCGCCATACAGATGTTGCGGGTCCAGCCCGTCCCACCATCTGCCCTTGCCGTCCGCCGCGCTCAGCCGGAACGCGTCATAGCGCTCGCCGGCGCGCGGGCCCTCGGGATCATAGCCATAGCCGGTCTGCCACCAGTGCCAGGCATGGCTCGAATGGTTCGACACGCCGAAGCGCAGCCCCTCGGCCCGGACGATCTTTTCCCAGGTGCCGATAATGTCCTTCCTCGGCCCGACGCGGACGGAGTTCCACGGGTGATGGCTGCTGTCGAACAGGTCGAGATTATCGTGGTGGCTCGCCATCGCCATGATGTAGCGCGCGCCAGCCTTGCGATAGCGCCGCGCGAGATAGGCGGGGTCCCATTTCTCGCCCTTCCACCGGCCGATGATGTCGATGAAGCCGGTATCGGCCGGATGGCCATAGGTCTCGAGGTGATGATCGTAGAAGGGGTTGCCCTGCTGGTACATCTGCCGGCCGTACCAGTCGCCATGTTCGGGCACGCATTGCGGCCCCCAATGCGCCCAGATGCCGAACTTGGCGTCGCGGTACCAGTCCGGCACCTGCCATGCGGCAGCGATCGCCGACCAGTTCGCCGGCAGCGCCGCCCGGGCGCCCGCGCCAACCGTCGATCCGGCCAGCGCGGCACCCAGTCCGCCCAGCATCTTGCGTCTCGTGACCAGCGACACTCTCCCGATGGGGCACAGCCAATGCGCCCCGCCTGCCCATGGGAAATGGTACCGCTAACCTGCTGAACCGACAAGCCGGACGCGTCAGGCCTTGGCCCGTCGGCGCCACTCGGTCAGCGCGAACTCGGTATAGCCATTGGCCGCCGCCCGACCTTCGAAGACCAGCGCCCGCGCCGCGCGATAGGCCGGTCCGTCGAAGCCCGGGGCCATCGGCCGATAGAGCGGATCGCCTTCATTCTGGCGATCCACGACCGCCGCCATCCGCTGCAACGTCTCGTCGACCTGATCCTCCGTGACGACGCCGTGGCGCAGCCAGTTGGCGATATGCTGGGACGAGATGCGTAGCGTTGCCCGATCCTCCATCAGCCCGACGTCATGGATGTCGGGCACCTTCGAGCATCCGACCCCCTGATCGACCCAGCGCACGACATAGCCGAGAATGCCCTGGCAATTATTGTCCAGTTCCTCGGCGATCTCGGCCGGCGAGAAATTGGTGCCGGTCGCCAGCGGCGGGGTCAGCAGCGTGTCGAGCGCCCCGGTCACGGGTGCCTTCGCCATCTCGTCCTGCACCGCGAACACGTCGACCTCGTGATAGTGCATCGCGTGCAGCGTCGCCGCAGTGGGCGAAGGAACCCAGGCGGTCGTCGCGCCGCTCCTGGGATGGCCGATCTTCTGCGCCAGCATGTCGGCCATCCGGTCGGGCGCCGCCCACATGCCCTTGCCGATCTGCGCCTTGCCCTTCAGCCCGCAGGCCAGCCCGATGCCGACATTGCGCGCCTCGTACGCCTTGATCCAGCCGGTGTTGCGAACCGCCTCCTTGCGGACGATCGGGCCGCCTTCCATCGCCGTGTGGATCTCGTCGCCGGTCCGGTCGAGGAAGCCGGTGTTGACGAACACCACCCGCTCGCGCGCCGCGTGGATGCACGCGGCCAGATTGACCGAGGTGCGGCGCTCCTCGTCCATGATCCCGATCTTGACTGTGTTCGGCGCCAGCCCCAGCAGCCCCTCGACCCGCGCGAACAGCTCGCAGGCGAACGCGACTTCCTCCGGCCCGTGCAGCTTCGGCTTGACGATATAGATCGATCCCTTGCGGCTGTTGCGGACCGCGCCCTTGCCGTCGTGCAGCGCACACAACGTGGTGACGACCGCGTCCAGAATGGTTTCGGGCACGGCCTCGCCATCCAGCGTCGCGATGTCGCTCAGCATATGATGCCCGACATTGCGGACCAGCAGCACGGACCGGCCGGGCAGCACCACCGATCCCTCGCCGTCGGGGCGGGTATAGTGGCGATCCGGCTCCAGTGTGCGTTCTCCGCTCACGCCGCCCTTGGCGACGGCGGCGCTCAGGCTGCCCTGCATCAGCCCCAGCCAGTTGCGCCAGGCGAGCAGCTTGTCCTCGGCATCGACCGCGGCGACCGAATCCTCGCAGTCGATGATCGTCGACACCGCCGCCTCGATCAGCAGGTCGGACATGCCGGCCGGATCGCTGGCGCCGATCGCATGGTCGGGGTCGATCTGGATCTCGAGATACAGTCCGTGATGGCGCAGCAGGATCGCCGAGGGGTGGGCGGGGTCGCCGCGATAGCCGGCGAACGTCCTGCGATCCGCCAGCGCCGGGGCTAGCTCTCCCATCTCGACCGAATAGCCCGTGACGTCGCTATGGCTGCCCTCGGCCAGCGGCGCGGCCTGGTCGAGCAGCGCCTTGGCCCGCGCGATCACCCGCGCGCCGCGCGCCGGATCATAGCACTTGCCCTGGGGCAGGTCGCCCAGCGCGTCGGTGCCGTACAGCGCGTCGTACAGGCTGCCCCAGCGTGCATTGGCAGCGTTCAGCGCATAGCGGGCATTGGTGACGGGAACGACCAGCTGCGGCCCGGCGACGATCGAGAGCTCGGCGTCGACGCGCGAGGTCTCGATCGCGAACGGTGCCGGCTCGGGCACCAGATAGCCGATCTCGCGCAGGAACGCCTCATGCGCGGCGACATCGAACGGCTGGCCGGCGCGGTCGCGATACCAGCCGTCGATCTGCGCCTGCATCGTATCGCGCTTTGCCAGCAGCTCGGCATTGCGCGGGGCGAGATCGGCGAGCAGGTCGGCGAAGCCGTTCCAGAATGCCTCGCGATCCACGCCCGTCCCGGGCAGCGCCTCCTGGTCGATGAAGGCGGCGATACGGTCGTCGATGGTCAAACGGGCACGGTCCACAGGAGACTCCTTGGGCAAGGTCTGGTCTGGTTCCTGGGGAAGGAGCCCCGGATGTAGCCGAATTCGCCGGAGGGGCAAGATGGCCGGTGGCGAATTTCACGTCGATTGTCGCGCCCAGCCGTCGCCCGCAGGCTCCAGCGTCCGGAGAAAGGCTTCCGCGCTGTCCAGATACTCGGCCTGCTTCTCCGGGCTCATCCGCCGCCAGGTGGCGTACATGTTGGACATGCGCGGATTGCCGGAGACCCGCTTTTCGTGCCGCGCCAGGAAATGCCAGTAGAGCGCGTTGAACGGACAGGCATCGGGACCCGTCTTCAGCTTCACGCTGTAGCGGCACCGCCCGCAATAGTCCGACATCCGGTCGATATAGGCGCCACTGGATACATAGGGCTTGGACGCGATCATGCCGCCATCGGCAAACTGGCTCATGCCGATGACATTGGGCAGTTCGACCCATTCATAGGCGTCGAAATAGACGACCAGGAACCAGTCCGAGATCGCCCGGGGATCGACCCCGGTCAGCAGCGCGAAATTGCCCAGCACCGTCAGCCGCTGGATATGATGGGCATAGGCTTCGCGCCTCGTCTGGCCGATGCTTTCCTTCAGGCACCGCATCTCGGTGTCGCCCGTCCAGTAGAATTCGGGCAGCGGCCGCGTCGCCTTCAGCGCGTTGCGCTCCGCGAATTTCGGCATGTCCCACCAATACATGCCGCGGATATATTCGCGCCAGCCGATGATCTGGCGGATGAAGCCCTCGACCGAATTGAGCGGTGCCGTGCCGGCGCGATAGGCGTCCTCCGCCGCGCGGCAGACCTCGATCGGATCGAGCAGGCCCAGGTTCAGGCACAGCGACAGGCTGCTGTGATAGAGATAGTCCTGCCCGGCGACCATCGCATCCTGATACTGGCCGAAGTCGGGCAGGGCGGCTGTGATGAAATGCTTCAGCGCCTTCAGTGCCTGCGCGCGCGTGACCGGCAGGCCGAACGGCTCGAGATCGCCGAAATGACCGCCGAAGCGCGCCGCGATGAGCGCCATTACGTCGCGGGTGATGGCGTCGGGTTCGAACCGCTCGGGCGGGGGATAGTTGAGCCCGCGCGGCGGTGTAGCACGATTTTCCTTGTCCAGATTCCAGATCCCGCCTTCGGGCTTGCCTTCGTCGGTCATCAGCAGTCCGGTGCGGCGGCGCATCTCGCGATAGAAATATTCCATGCGATATTCGCGCCGCCCCTGCGCCCAGGCGTAGAAATCGAGCAGCGGGCAGACGAAGCGGTCGTCGCTCAGGACATCGACCGGCAACCCGGTGCGATCCGCCCATTCGTCCTGGAACTGCCGCACCCGATATTCGGCGCCCTCGACCACGCGGATCGCACTCGCCTTGTGCCGCTGCGCCGCGCGAACGACCTCGCCGGTGAAGCTCTGGCTGTTGTCGGCGGCGTCCAGCGGCACATAATCGACCGTCCAGCCGTCCGCGCGCAGCGCCTCGGCGAAATGCCGCATGGCCGAGAAGATCAGCGCGATCTTCTTCTTGTGATGGCGGACATAGGTCGCCTCGTCCCACACCTCCATCATCAGCACGATCGCATCGCCGCGCTCTACATCGCGCAGGCTGGCGAGCCCCGGCGACAGCTGGTCGCCCAGCACCGGGATCAGGATCGTCATGACCGACCGCCGCGCCCGTGTTGATCCGCGGCGGCCGTCATGCGTTCTGGCCGGGTCGCGGCGCGAAGTTCACTGTCCATGTCAGCAAATGCCGGAACCCCCGGCGCAAGTTCCCTCGGAGGGTCAATGCAGCAGGCGATCGTTATCGGGGCAGGGGGCGGGATCGGTCGCGCCTGTGTCGATCATCTCGTCCGCTCGCGACGGTACGGGCTCGTCCATGCCCTGTCGCGCGCGCCCGACCCGGATTCCTTGGCAGGGGTCCGTTCGGGGTCGATCGATATCGCCGATCCCGCCAGCATCGCCGCCGCGGCGGAGGCGTTTGCCGGCGATGTCGACCTCGTGATCGTCGCCACCGGCCTGTTGCACGAAGGCGGGCGCGGACCCGAGCGCAGCCTGGGCGCGCTCGATCCCGACTGGCTGCTGCGCCAGTATCAGGTCAATGCGATCGGTCCGGCGCTCGCGCTGAAGCATTTCGTGCCGAAGCTCGCCAGGGACCGGCGCAGCGTCATCGCCTGCCTGTCGGCGCGGGTCGGCAGCATTTCCGACAACCGGCTCGGCGGCTGGTACGGCTATCGCGCGTCCAAGGCGGCGCTGAACCAGATGGTTCGGACCGCGGCGATCGATATCGCCCGGACCCGCGCTCGGGCGGTGTGCGTGGCGATCCATCCCGGCACGGTCGAAACCGGGTTGAGCGCGCCGTTTCGCGGCCGGGTGCCGCCGGACCGGCTCTTTTCGCCGGCCGTCGCGGCGGGACATCTGCTCGCGGTTCTCGACGGCCTGCAGCCCGCAGACAGCGGCGGCATCTTCGCCTGGGACGGATCGCCGATCGCGCCCTGATGTCCAGCGTCTCAGGCGTGCGAGAGCGCCGCCGCCAGCCCGCGGATATCGACCCGCGCCTTCAACCGGGCGGCGAGCAGCGCGGTGCCGCTCACCTTGCGCTGGACGAACAGCGTCTCGACATCGGGGACGTGCCAGGTCGCCTTGTCGGCGATCATCGCCCGGGCTTCCTCGCGGACGACGGGCACGAAGGCGCGATCGCCGAAGTCGAACGGGCCGGGCCGGTTGAGCGCGGTATCGATCGCCGCGATCATCCGGTCGATCGCCGGCCGGTGCGCATCCGCCGCCGCGGCGCCGACGAAACCGGTTTCGATCGCCACGTCGCGCACGGCGTCCAGGTCGCGCGACAGGCCGGCTGCGATCAGCCGGCGATAGGCGTCCGACGTTGCCGCAGGCACCGCGCGCGTCGCACCGAAGTCGAGCAGGACCAGCGCACCGCGTTCGGGCTGCCAGCGATAATTGGCGAAATTGGGATCGGTCTGCATCACCCCGAATTCGAAGAGTTCGCGTAGCACCAGCGACACCAGGGCGGTCGTTGCCCGGTCGCGCTCGTCCTGGCCTGCGTCCGCCAGCGTCTCGATCGGGCGGCCCTCGACATAGCTCATCGCCAGCACCTTGGGCGTCGTCAGCGCCGCTTCCAGCACCGGCACGACATAGCGGGCGTCGCCGTCCAGCCTCGCGCCATAGGCGCGCATCTGCTCGCCCTCGCGGACATAATCGGCTTCCTCTGCCAGTTGCCGCTTGGCCTCGGCCAGCAACGGCTTCAGGTCGATCGTGGGGGGAAGCACTCCCGATACCCTGAGCAGGGTGGCGACATTGTCGACATCCGAATCGATGCTCTCGGCAATGCCCGGATACTGGACCTTGATCGCGAGCAACCGCCCGTCGGGCAGGGTGGCGCGGTGGACCTGGCCGATCGACGCCGCGGCCATCGGCGACGCCTCGAAATGGCGGAAGCGCCGCCGCCAGTCCGCGCCCCATTCCTGGCGCAGCACCCGGTCGAGTTGCGCCGGCGGCATGCGATAGGCCTGGTTGCGCAACCGCGCGAGGATCGCCGACAATTCGGGCGGCAGGACGTCGCCCGCATCCATCGAGATCATCTGGCCCAGCTTCATCGCCGCGCCGCGCAGGTGTGACAGCCGGTCGGCGACGCGTGCGGCATTGGCGGGGGTCAGGACCAGGTCGCCCATCTTCGGCCGCTCGCCGGCGGCAAGGCGCCTGGCGCCTTCGGCCAGCATGCCCCCGGCAACCCCGCCGGCCAGTCGCCCGAAGGCGCCCAGCCGCGCGATCCTGCCGCTGGGCACCGCCCGGTGCCGCGACCTCTTGTCGTCATCATCCTGCTGCATGCGCGAACAGCGCGGGACTGGCGCGTCGGTTCCACGTCGGCGACCGCAATTCCGCCGCGACGCAGGGCGCAGGATCGACTAGGAGAGCCGGCTCGCATTCCCAATGATCTTGCAGGTTCCGAAGTGACGTCCCCCATGCCGATCCAGGTCGCCGCGCTGTATCAGTTCACGCCGGTCGAGGATCCGTCCGCGCTGCGTGCGCAGCTTCAGCCGCTCTGCGATGACCTGGGGCTCAGGGGAACGTTGCTGATCGCTCCGGAAGGACTGAACGGCACCATCGCCGGCGACGATGCCGCGATCGCCGCGATCCTTGCCCATCTTCGCGCGCTGCCGGGCTGTGCCGATCTGGACGTGAAGCTGTCGCGCGCGCCGGCAATGCCGTTCGACCGGATGAAGGTGCGGCTGAAGCGCGAGATCGTGACCATGGGCCAGCCCGATATCGATCCGCTGACCGATGTCGGCCATTATGTCGATCCCGCCGACTGGAATGCGCTGATCGAGGCGCCCGACACGATCGTAATCGACACGCGCAACGCCTATGAAGTCGCCCTCGGCAGCTTCCAGGGCGCGATCGATCCGCACACGCGAAGCTTTCGCGAATTCCCCGACTGGTTCCGCGCGTTCCGCAAGGCGCGCGAGGCCGATGGGCCGATGCCCCGGGTCGCGATGTTCTGCACCGGCGGCATCCGCTGCGAAAAGTCGACCGCCTTCCTGAAGGCCGAGGGGCTGGACGACGTCTATCACCTCAAGGGCGGCATCCTCGCCTATCTCGAGCAGGTGCCGGCAGCCGACAGCCGCTGGGAAGGCGAGTGTTTCGTGTTCGACCAGCGGGTGACGGTGAAGCACGGCGTGGAACCCGGCGAACGCCGCCTGTGCCCCGCCTGCCAGACCCCGCTGACCGAGCGCGGTTGCGAGCGCTGCACCTAAATTCCTCCCCGAGCTCGCTCGGGGAGGGGAACCATGCGAAGCATGGTGGAGGGGCCAACCCGGCCGCCCCCGGCGAACCGATCGCGGCTCCACCACCGCAATTCCCCTCCACCACGCCCTGCGGGCGCGGTTCCCCTCCCCGAGACGAGCTCGGGGAGGATCTGAGCAATGCCACCGCCGCGCCTGAAATCCTCCCCGAGCTCGCTCGGGGAGGGGAACCATGCGAAGCATGGTGGAGGGGCCGACCCGGCCGCCTCCGGCGAGCCGATCGCCGCTCCACCACCGCAATTCCCCTCCACCCCGCCCTGCGAGCGCGGTCCCCTCCCCGAGACAAGCTCGGGGAGGAATGAAGACGCACTCACTTCCGCGCCGGCAACACCCTCTTGTCCAGCTTCGCCGCCACGCCGACGTTCCGTCCTGCCAGGTTCGGGATCGACAGTCGCAGCGAGCTCCCCATCACCTGCGCCGCCTCGGACAGGGTCAGCCCGTAATCCTGCTGCAGCCACTGGATCATGCCCGTCGTCGCGAATTTCAGCGCCTCGTCCAGCGACCCGGCCTGACCCAGCACCATCAGCTCGGTCGGCGATTCGATCCGCGGCATCGACACCGAACGCCCCTTGATCAGTTCGACGCGGAACTCGACGTCCAGCGACGTCTCCAGCGCGAATTGCGACGTCTCGCCGTCGCCCTGCAGCGCGTGTCCGTCGCCGAGATAGATCAGCCCGCCAGGTTGCAGCACGGGCAGCGATACGCTGTTGCCCTCGATCACTTCGGGAAAGTCCATATTGCCGCCGGCGCGGCCGGTGTCGCCGGTCGACAGCGGCGCGGCGCCCGGGCCGCTCGCCAGCGCCAGTCCCCCCAGCATCGGCCGCAGCGGCACGCGCAACGCCCTCAACGCGCCGGTCGCCCCCTCGGGCGTCGCGAAGCCCCCGACACGATCCAGCTTCCAGCGCACCGGCTTCCCCAGGTCTCCCGCCTGCGCCACCAGCGCCCGCCCTAGTGCTCTGCCCACGATCGCATCCAGGCTGTCGGCCCAGTCGCGGTTCAGGCGCAGCGTTTCGATATGGATCACGATCGTGTCGCCGGGCGCGGCGCCGGCGACGAAGAAGGGGCCGGTCTGCGGATTGCCGAACAGCGCGCGGGTGACGCCCTTCGCATCCATCCCTCCCGAATCGAGGGTCGTCGTTCGCACCCGGTCGCCCGGCCAGATCGTCAGGACCGGGGGGCGATCGGGCGAGAAGGCGTTGGCGTAGACGGTGGGCGCGAAGTCATGGGTGCGGGAGCCGCCGGCCGGCCGGTCCGGCACTCGTCGTGCGGTGAAGGAATGGCGCGCGCGGCGTGCCGGGTCGTTGCTGTCGGGAAAGTCCGCCTCGCCGGTCAGTACGCCCTTCGCCAGCCGCCCAGTGAATGCGTAGCGAACATTGCGAGCACCGTTGACGGTCAAGGTGATGCGGTCGCCGGCGATGGTTCCGCTGACCGGATCGCCGTCCCAGTCGCCGGACACCCGCGGCCCCGACCGCGCCAGGTTGAGGATCGAATATTCCAGATTGCCCCATCGATCGGTCGCCACGATCCACTGGCCGTTCAGTGCCGGCTGCGCTGCTGCCGGCGCCACGACCGCGATCGACGTTGCCAGTGCCAGAAAAACGCCGCGCATCCGATCCTCCCACCATAAAACGCTGTCGACTACACTTGTAGTCGAACGGTCCGCGGGTGCAAGGCCGGATGGGGCAGATGCCGCTGCCGGCGGCGGCGCGAAGGGGCATCCTCACGAGCCGCCGCCGGCAACGAACCTCGGGGTCAGCGCTGGACGGCGGACAGCGGCACGTGCTTCCAGAACGCCTTCACCTCATCGTCATAGCCGGTAAGGTCATAGCGCAGCAGCGACACCGGCAGGCGGCCGGTGTTCATCAGGTAATCGTGATAGTCCTTGATCGAGAAGGCGTCGCCCAGCTGGCGGCGGCGATCGACCATCAGCTTCTGCAACTGCATGCTGCCGATCGTATAGGTCATGCCATAGCCCGGCGGGCGACGGATATAGATGCCGGCATCGACCCGTGCGACATTGTCGTCGAGATAGGGCGTCCACTTCTTCCAGAAGGTCATCGTCTCGCCGACGGTCATCTCGTTGCGCTGCATCTTCACGTCGCCGATCGTCCGCGCCGAACGGAACAGGCCGAAGATGTAGATCAGCTCGCGGGTGCGCGGACGGTCGTCGAACAGGCCGAGCTGGAGCGCCGCCTCTTCCAGATAGAAGCCCCAGCCTTCGGTACGGCCGCTGTCGCTGATCCGGCTGCGGATCGGATGCGTCACCCGCTTGCCGGTCATTCCGTCGAAGCGGTGGCCGGGGAAGGTGGCGTGGAGATGATCGGGTGACGCGTCGCGGAACTGGATCTGCTCCCAGAACATCGGTCCGGTCGGACGGACGATCCACGGGGCGTTGAAGCCGACCTCCTGATAGGTGCCGGGGATATAGTCGGGGATCGTGATGATCTCCTCGTCCTTCAGCCATTTGCGGATCTTGGCATCGGTGCCGGCCAGCTGCGCCTCATATTCCTCGCCCGACTTGGGCAACTCGAGTTCGGGCAGCTTGCGGTTGCGATGGCGTTCGGTGGTGTAGTTGGCCCAGAACCGCTCGAGCTCGCGTTCGCCCAGCGTCACGATCTGGTCGGAGGTGTAGGGCATCAGCCGGACATTGGTCAGGAACCAGTCATAGGCCGGCTTGCCGACGCCGGCGCGCGCGGTCATCGACGGACGCTGCGCCACCAGCCAGTCGCGATAGGCCAGGATCGCCTTCTCGGCCGCCTTGATATCGCCGACCAGCGCGGGCTGCTGTTTCTCCGCCCGGCCGCGCAGGTCGGCAAACCAGCCGATCAGGCCCTCGGGCTCGACCGCGCGATAGGGCATGCCGTGGCCGACGCCGTCGCCGTTGGACAGGCTGTGGATCGCGAGGTCGGCATAATCCGACGCGACCGAATCGAGGTTGATCCGCGCCTGGTCCAGATAGGCGGGGATCGCCTTCAACCGGCCGCGATAGGCGGTCAGCGCCTCGCCCTTCAGCGGCAGCTCGGCATAAGCGAGCTTCTGAAGCTCGTCGACATACATGCCGGGGTCGCGGGCCCAGGGCTTGAGGATGTTCAGCGTGAAGTCCTGCAGGTCCATCTGCGCGCGGACCGCGAGATAGTCGACCTGCTGGTGCCGGTCCCAGCGCGCGACCGAGAAACCGGGCAGCTTCGCCTGGAAGTCGCGCAGCTCGGCGCGGCGCTTCTCGACCGTCGCGGGGCTGTAGTCGACGACGCCGTTCACCGCCTTGGGACTGCGCCAGTCGTCGAAGGCGAGGAACAGCGTGGTCAGATCGGCATAGCTGCCCTGACCGTCGGGCGGGCCCGCGACCGGCGTGGTTGCCTGCTGTGCCGCCGCCGGCGCGATCGCCGCCGGTGCGAGCATCGCGCAGCCCGTCATCAGCGTCGCGATCATCAAGCTTGTCGTTTTGCGCATGTCGACCCTCCCGGTTCCCCGCGGCATGGATGAGGTCCCGCCGCTTCGGTTTCTAGATAAAACCAACAACATGTGATTTGTAACACGATGCGTTGAGATTTGGCGTTGGTCAAGCCACACCGAATCGGTTCGATCTCGCAATGTCGAACTGGCGCCAGGGCGGATCATCGGCGGGTTTGGCGTTGGAAACAAAGCGATATTTCGATCGGTCCGCCGCGAGTTCGCTACTCATTATGGCGAGCGTAAGAGGGGCGGGCGATCCAGGCGTCGAGAAAAATCGTGCGCGACCGGCTCGGTTGGGACAGCTTTGTTACCTGAAAGCGACACTTTTCACATTTTTTCGTCAGGCCGAATTGACCAGCTGTTTTTAATATGCTCAAAATCACGCACTTGTTCACGGAAAGAGGGCGCGATCGACGTCTGAGGCGGAACGAGGCTGCAGGCGAGCGTATCAATCGGGGAGACGAACATGTCCAAGAAGCGGGTTGCAGTGATGCGGGCGGGGTTGAGGAGCGGTTCTGCACTGCTCGCATCCATGCTCGTAATGGGTACGGCGATGGCACAGACCGAAGAGCCGGTCGTGGCAGAGGAATCCGAATCGATCGTCGTGACGGGCTCGCGCATTCCGCGCCCCGACGTCGTGTCGAACAGCCCGGTCAACGTCATCGGCGAGGAAGAGATTCGTCTCACCGCCACGAACGAGACCGACCAGCTGCTGAACGCGCTGCCCCAGGCGGTGTCGGGCGCCGGCGCGCAGTCGAACAACGGCAACGGATCCGCCACCGTCAACCTGCGCAACCTGGGCACCGTGCGCACGCTGGTGCTGCAGAACGGCCGCCGTATCGTCGGCGCCAGCCAGGACGGCGTGGTCGATCTCAACATGATCCCGCCCTCGCTGGTGAAGCGGGTCGAGGTCGTCACCGGTGGCGCGTCCGCGGTGTACGGCTCGGACGCGATGGCCGGCGTCGTCAACTTCGTGATGAAGGACGATTTCGAGGGCCTCGAACTTGGTGCCTCCTACGGCCTCAGCGATCGCGGCGATGCGCAGCGCTACAATATCGACCTGACCGTCGGCGGCAATTTCGCCGATGGCCGCGGTAACATCGTGTTCCACGGCAGCTATTATGACCGCAAGCAGGTCACCGGTGCTGCCCGCGATCATGCCAGCCTCTTCTATGTCGACGCGGTCCAGAACGGCCAGGGCGTCCTGGTCCCGGGTGGCAACGGCGTCACGCCGCAGGGCACGATCTTCGCGCCGGCACTGGTCGGCGAGAAGGATCAGTTCGGCAACACGATCGGCACCGCCGGCATCTTCTTCGCGCCCGAGGGTTGGCGCGCCTATCGCACCAGCGACGGCTTCAACGACCGTCCCTTCACCAACCTCCAGATGCCGATGAAGCGCTGGCAGGGCTCGGTGAACGCCCATTACGAGCTGACCGGCGGCGTCACCGCCTTCTTCGAAGGTTCCTATGTCCGCAACGAGATCAACTCGGTGCTGGGCGCGGTGCCGATGAGCAGCTCGGGCTTCATCCCCGGCTTCCAGCTAGACCTGCGCAATCCCTATCTCGCGCCGTCGCTGCGGTCGTTCCTCAGCACGAACCTGGATGCGGACGGCGACAATCTCGTCACGCTCAACATCAACCGCCGCCTGCTCGACTTCGGGTCGCGCACCAGCGACCAGACCCGCGAATTCTCGCGCTTCGTCGTCGGCCTGCGCGGCGACCTGTCGAGCCGACTGAAGTGGGAAGCCTATTACAACCAGGGCGACGTCACCATCACCGACCGCCAGGGCGGCGGCGTGCTGATCGACAATTTCGCCAACAGCTTCCGCACCAACCCGGCCGATCCCTATGACTGCCTGGTCGCCGATCCGCGCTGCGTCACGATCAACCCGTTCGGGCTGAACTCGCTGACCCAGCCGATGATCGACTATATCTCGACCGAGCTGACCAACATCACCGTGCTGAAGCAGAAGCAGGTCGGCGCCAGCATCACCGGCACGCTGTTCACGCTGCCGGCCGGCGATGTCGGCATCTCGGTGGGCGCCGAATATCGCGAGGAAAGCTCGCGCTTCGATCCCGACCAGCTCTATGTCCAGGGCAAGGCGCTGTCGCGCTCGGCGGGCCTCCAGCCCACCGCGGGCGGGTTCGACGTCAAGGAAGCCTATGGCGAGCTCTACGTCCCGATCCTGGGCGGCATGCCCGGCATCGAGCTGCTGGCGTTCGAGGGCGGCGTCCGCTTCTCCGACTATTCGACCGCCGGCTCGGTCGTGTCGTACAAGGCGGGCGGCGAGTACACGCCGTTCCGTGGCCTGAAGTTCCGCGGCCTGTACCAGCGGGCGGTGCGTGCACCGAACGTGGTCGAGCTGTTCTCGGGCGCGACCAACAACGCCACGCTGGCGACCGACTTCTGCAACGCCACCTCGTCCCGCACCGCGGCGGAGCGCGCCTTCTGCGTCACCTCGCTGGGCGTGCCCGCCTCGCTGATCGACGTGTTCCAGCAGGAGAATACCCAGATCCGCTCGATCACCGGCGGCAATCCGAACCTGCAGGAGGAAACCTCGGACACCTGGTCGGTCGGCGCCGTGCTTCGCCCGACCATGATCCCGAACCTGCAGGTTACCGTCGACTATTACAACATCACCATCGACGGTGCGATCGCGGTGTTTGGCGGCGGGCTCCAGCCGACCATCACGGCCTGCCGCGCCAACCTGTCGACCAGCAACCCGTTCTGCGCGGTGCTGGGCAACCGCACGCCCGACGGCCAGCTGTTCGACGTGCCGCTGCTCAACGCCAACATCGCCAGCATCAAGGCGTCGGGCATCGACTACCGCCTCGACTATCGCCACAGCATCGGGTCGATGGGCAGCCTCAGCTACTTCCTGGCGGGCACCTATCTGCTGAAGAACACGACCAAGCCCAGCCCGGTCGTGGCCGAGGTCGACTGCGCCGGCTATATCGGTGGCGGCACCTGCGGCAGCGCCAACCCGCACTGGCGCCTGACCCAGCGCATCACCTGGGAAAATGGCGGCTTCCAGCTCTCGCTGCGCCATCGCTTCATCGGTTCGGCCCGCGACGGTCGCATCGCGGCGGCAAAGGCATCGGGCGCTGCGGCTCCGCTGCTGGCGGTGCCGGAGACCGGCGACATGAGCTATTTCGACCTGAGCGCGAACTATAATTTCGAGGGCGGGTTCACCCTGTTCGGTACGATCGACAACATGCTCGATCACAATCCGCCCTTCCAGCTCTACGAGCGTGAAACCTACGACGCGATCGGTCGCCGGTTCACGATCGGCTTCCGCAAGAAGTTCTGAGATGGAATGATACCGGCGGCGACAGGGTCGCGTCGCCGCCGGTATCGATCGCCCGATGTCCGTCGAGGGCAGGGCGGTCGGTCAGAAAAACAGTCGAGGTGATGATGTCGAGATTCCGTGCCTCCGGGCGTTCCGCCGCAGCGTTGCTGCTGATCGCCTCGCTCTCGCTTCCGGGCATCGCGCTGGCCCAGGCGCAGCCGGCGGCCCAGTCGCACGCCCCGGCTCAGGGTACCGCCCAGGTGCCCGGCACGTCGCTCTCGATCGACGAACTCTATCGCTATCGCAGCCTCGTCGGCATCCCGCCGGAGGGCTATAGCTGGTCGCGCGACGGGGGTACCGTCCTGTTCCTGTGGAACGAGGAGGGCTATGCCTTTCGCGATATCTGGTCCTATTCGGTCCGCACCGGCAAGAAGACCCGCCTGACCTTCCTCGGCCGCGATGCCAAGCCCGAGGCCGAGCAGAAGGGCGTCGCCCAGGCGGTGTTCCTCGACAGGGGCCGGGTCGCCTTCACGCTGAACGGCGCGCTCCACATCCGCGAGGCCGATGGCCGCGTGATCAAGGTCGAAGGGGACAAGCAGGCGATCCGCAAGCTCGCCGTGTCGCCCGATGGATCGAAGCTGGCCTTCGTCTCCGGCACCCAGGTCGATGCGCGCAACCGCGTGACGCTGGGCGGCATCCTGTGGGTCCGCGATGCGTCGGCCGGCGAGGGCAATCTGGCCCGCCGCACCGTCGGCGACGACGATCCGAAACGCTATATCGACGATTTCCACTGGTCCGACGACGGCAAGGCGATCGCCTTCCAGCAGGCCGACGACCGCGCCATGCCCGAACGCGACATCTTCTATTATGCCAAGGGCGGCCTGCAGAATAATCGCGTGATCCGCGCCTTCCCGGGCGACGAGACGACCAAGGCGACGGTCGGCGTGGTCGATCTCGCCTCGGGCAACACCCGCATGTTCGAGCGTCCGGATGCGAAGCATCATGTCTGGAGCTACGGCCTGTCCGGCGACGGCAAGCGGCTGTTCGTCAGCGGCTCCGACATGGAGGCCAAGGAGCACAGCATCTATCTCTACGACGTCGCCACCGGCACGCGGGAGACCTTCTACCAGCTGCGCGAACCCAAGCATCTGCGGCCCGACTGGCAGGTCGCCTGGGCGCCCGGCGACGACGGCCTGATCATCCTGACCGACCGCGACGGCTGGCTGCAGCTCTATCACCAGAAAAAGGCAGGCGAGACGCCGCGCCAGATCACCAGCGGCAAATGGGAGATCGCGTCTTTCGAGGTCGATCGTGCGAAGCGCCAGCTCTATTTCGTCGCCAACAAATCCTATCTGTCCGATCGCCAGCTCTACCGCGTTCCGGTGGCGGGCGGGACGATCCAGCAGATCAGCGGTCCGGCGCCCGGCACGCACGAGCCGGTCTATTCGCCCGACTTCCGCCGGATCGCCGACTGGTACAGCAACGACACCACGCCGCCCGAACTCTATCTGGTCGACACCGCGAAGCCCGCGGCGAAGCCCGTCCAGGTGACCAAGTCGCCCCAGCCCGACTTCTATACCCAGACCTGGGCGAATATCGGCTATTTCGAATTCCCGAGCCATGTTGACGGCGTCAATCTGCTCGGCCGGGTCAGCCTGCCGGCCAATTACGACCCGTCGAAACGCTATCCGCTGATCGTCGGCTCGGTCTATTCCGATGCGGTGCGCAACCAGTGGGGCGGCCGTCGCGCCCACCCGACCTGGGGCCTCGACCAGTATTTCGTCGCGCAGGGCTATATCGTCCTCAACGTCAACGTCCGCGGCTCCTGGGGGCAGGGGCGCGATCACAACCAGACCCAGTATCACAGCTATGGCGAGACCGACATCAACGACCTGGAAAGCGGCGTCCGCTTCCTGGTGTCGAAGGGCTATGTCGATCCGAAGCGGGTCGGCATCTGGGGCTCCAGCTATGGCGGCCTGATGACGATCATGTCGCTGTCGAAGAAGCCGGGCGTCTATGCTGCGGGCATCGCCGGCGCCCCCGCCACCAATGTGTGGCACGCCTATCCGGGCCAGATGTGGATCATGGGCCCGCCCACCGGTCCCGACATGCCCAAGCGCTATGAGGATCAGTCGGCACTGTTCCAGGCCAAGGGGATCAAGGATCCGCTGATGATCATCCACGGCACCCGCGATCCCGTCGTGCTCTATTCGGACACGATGGCGCTGATCGAGGGGATGATTCAGCGCGAGCAGATGTTCGAGCTGGTGACGCTGCCCGGCGCCAACCACGCCTGGGCAAGCGATACGCTGCCCCAGGCGCGCTTCGCCTTCAGGAAGATGGCGGACTTCTTCGACCGCAACGTCAAGAACCGGGACTGATCGATGATGCGGCGGGGCATGGCGGCACTCATGGGATGCGGGGCGATGCTGGCGGCGCATGCGGCGCAGGCGCAGCCCGAGGTGCAGGCGCTGGGCGCCGACTTCTGGGCATGGCGCGCCGCGACCCAGCCGGCGACCAGCGACGACATCCCCCGCATCGTCCGCCCGAAAGGCTGGACGCCCGACTGGTCGCCCGCCGCGGTCCGCACGCAGGAAACGCGGCTGGCCGCGTTCGAGACGCGGTGGAAGGCGCTTGCCGCCGCCCCCCGGACGGTGACCGAGAAGGTCGATTATCGCCTCGTGGGCTCGGCGCTCGCGCGCGTCCGCTGGGAACTCGATCACGTCGCCGCCTGGCGCCGCCAGCCGCATTTCTACGTCGCCCAGGCGCTCAACCCGATCTTCGAGGTGCTGCTGCCCCCGCCGCCGGTCCAGCGCGACCGGGTCGAGGACGTCATCCGCCTGCTCGACAACGCCCCCGCGATCCTGGTCGCCGGGCGAACCAACCTGACCGACATGCGCGGACCTTTCGTGGACGTCGCGCTGCATCAGGTCGCCGACGTGCCGGCCAGCCTGCGCGGCATGGCGGCGGGGCTCGATCCCTTCGCCGATGCCGGCCAGCGCCGCCGGCTCAAGGCGTCGGTCGACCGGGCCGTCACCGCCTTCACCGCCTATGCCGAGTTCCTGAAGTCGCGCCGTGCCGGCCTGCCCGAGGCGACGGCGGTCGGCCGCGACGGCTATCGCTTCTTCCTCGGCCAGGTCGCGCTCTACCCCTATACCCCAGAGGAACTTCTGGTCATGGGGCGGCAGGAATGGGCGCGCGCGGTCGCGTTCGAGACGCTGGAGCGCAACCGCAACCAGGGCGTGGCCGAACTGCCGATCGGCGCCTCGATCGGCGCGGTCACCGCACGCCTCGATGCCGAGGAGCTGAAGGTCCGCCAGTTCCTGAAGGAGCATCGCCTTCTGACCGTGCCCGACTGGGCCGGCCATTATAATGCGCAGGCGTTCCCCGCCTATCTTGCGCCGATCGGCTGGCTGGGCCGCACTTTCGATCTCACCAGCCAGGCGCGGGTGGGACAGAATGCGACCGTCTATCTGCCCGAGCCGTCGCCGAAGCTCGGCTATTTCAACCTGTCGATCACCCGCGATCCGCGCCCGATCATCGTCCATGAAGGCGTGCCGGGGCATTTCTTCCAGCTGACGCTGGGGTGGAAGCATCCCAATGTGCTGCGCCGCCACTATTATGACAGCGGGGCGAACGAAGGCACCGGCTATTATGCCGAGGAGATGATGCTCCAGGCCGGGCTGTGGGCCGACGCGCCCAAGACGCGCGAGATGATCTATAATTTCGGCCGGCTGCGCGCGCTGCGGGTCGAGGTCGATGTCCGGCTGGCGCTGGGCGAGTTCACCATTGCACAGGCCGCGGACTATCTCGAATCGATGGTCCCGATGGACCGCGCCACGGCGGAGGAGGAAGCGGTGTTCTTCGCCGCCGCCCCGGGCCAGGCGATCAGCTATCAGATCGGCAAGATGCAGACGCTCGAATTCCTCGCCGAGGCGCGGGTGCGCCAGGGCAAGGATTTCGATCTGCTGCGCTTCCACGATTATCTCTGGCAGAACGGCAATGTGCCGATCGCGCTCCAGAAAGAAGAATATCTGTCGATGGCGACGGGCAAGTAGGGGGATGGCGTCGATGGAACTGGTTCGCTTTACCGAGCCGAGGTCGGGACTGTCCGTCCGCTGCCGGCTGCTTCAGGATGCCGCGCCGCAATCGTGCGACTTCCTGCGCGACCTCGCCTCGCGGGGCGCCGCGTTCGAGGCGGCGCATGCGATCTGGACCGGGCCCGAAATCTCGGTGCCGATGCCGTCGGCGGCGCTGCCCCAGGGGATGGACCAGCCGGCGATCCCGTTCGAGAACGCGACCTCCTATCCCGACACGGGCGACATCGTGCTCGCCTATCTGGCGGCAGGCAGCACCAAGGGGCTGCCGCCCGGCCCCTTCTACGACATCGGAATCTTCTATGCCGGCGGCGGGCGCCTGCTGATGCCGTTCGGCTGGATCCAGGCCAATGTCTGCGCCCGCATCGTCGACGAGGATCTGGCGAAGGCGGTCGCCGACTGCCGCACGATCCGTCGCAACGGCGCCTGCACCATCACCGTCGAACCGGCCTGAGGGGACACGGATATGACCTATGCCGACCTGATGTCCTTCCTGGGCAACTGGGTGCTTCCCGGATCGCTGGTCGCGATCATGGCCTCGATGGGCCTGTCGCTGACCGCCGATGATTTCCGTCAGGTGTTCCGCAACAAGCGTGCGCTGATCTTCGGCGTCTGCTCGATGCTGATCGTGCCGCCGCTGATCGGCATCACCCTGGCGCTGACCGTCGCGCCGACGCCGGCGCTTGCGGTCGGCTTCGTCCTGCTGGCGACGACGCCGGGGGGCATGCTGTCCAACCTGTTCACCGACATGGCGAAGGGCGATCTGGCGCTGTCGATGTCGATGACCCTGCTCCTCAGCATGATCTACATCCTGGTCATCCCCTTCTACGCGCATTTCGCCTTGCTCCACTTCATGGGGCTGGAGGCGGACGTGAAGGTGCCGCTGGCGTCCTTCTTCTGGGACATCTTCTCGATCACCGTGCTGCCCGCCGCGGTCGGCTTCACCATCCGCGCGCTGCGCCCTGGCTTCGCGCTGGCGTTCAAGAAATATCTCAAGAACATCGCCACGATCGTGCTGTTCAGCGCCTTCGGCGTGATCCTGTTCGATCAGGTGCCGGTGCTGCGCGAGAATCTGGGCGCGCTGTTCTGGATCACCGTGGCGCTGAACCTGATCATGGTCTGCGTCGTCATGACGATCGTCCGCTTCGCCGGCTTCACCCGGCGCGAGAATATCGCGATCGGGATCGAGCATCTGATGCGACAGGAGGGGACCGCGATCTTCATCGCGGTCAGCATCGTCGGCAATAACGAGATGTCGCTGCCGATGATCATGAACACGCCGGTCGCGCTCTGCTTCGTGCTGCTGTTCGTCACCATCGCCCGCCGGACCGAACGCGGGGGCGGGGGCGCCGCCGTGCCGGCCGCCGCCTGAGACCTGTGGAATTGGCGCCCGGACGCCCGGGTGAATGAGAAAGTTCGTACGCACATGAGATTGTCCCGACCCGAGGACGTCGCGGGAACGCCGTCGTTTCCCGCGCCGATCCCCCGCCTTCCGCACGTGAGCGTGTGGTGATGCGGCATCAGCCCATCCCGCGCCGCGACGGCGACGGGCCCGCCACGACCCCGCTCTGGGTAGCGACGGCGCCGGCCGGCCCGCAGCTTCCGACGCTGGCGGCCGACGTCGAGGCCGATGTCCTCGTCATCGGCGGCGGCATCGCCGGCATGACGACCGCGCTGCACCTGGCCGAGGCCGGGGTCGATACGGTGCTGCTCGAGGCGGGGCAGCCCGGCGACCGCGCCACGGGGTGGAGCGGCGGGCTGGTGGCCCCCGACTATATCCGCCACACGCCCGAGACGATCGGCTCGGTGCTGGGTCGCGAGCGCGGCGAGCGGCTCAGCCGCATGATCGGCAATTCCGCCCGGGCGGTGTTCGACCTCATCGAGCGCCACGGGATCGCCTGCGAAGCGCGGCAGGACGGCTTCTTCACCCCCGCGCACAGCGAGAGTCTGTCGCAGAACCAGCGCAGCTATGCCGCCCAGTGGAGCGCGCGCGGCTTCGACGTTTCGTTCGTCGAAGGGGCCGAGGCGCGTCGCCGCTTCGGGGTCGAGCGCTATTGCGGGGCGCTGCGCTTCGGCGAGGGCGGCAGCATCAACCCGCTCGCCTATGTCCGCGGCATCGCCGGTGCCGCGCTTGCCGCGGGCGCCCGGCTGTTCGCGCAAAGTCCGGTGGAAACGCTCGACCGGGTCGGCGATCGCTGGGTCGCCCGTACGCCCGGCGGCACCGTCTCGGCCCGCCGGGTGGTCCTGGCCGCCAATGGCGCCAATGCGACCCTGCATCCGGCGATGCGCCGCACCGCGCTGCCGCTGCATGTCGTCCAGTTCGCCAGCGCGCCGCTCGATCCCGATCAGCGGCGGTCGATCCTGCCGGAGGGCGGCGCCTTCACCGACAAGATGCCCTATCTGTTCACCGCCAGGCTCGATGCCCATGGCCATCTGGTTTCGGCATTCCCGGTGTCGTTCATGGTGCGCGGCGCAAAGGCGCATGTGCGCGAGGCGAAGCGGCGCCTGGCGCAGCATTTCGCGGCAATGCCCCAGCCGCAGATCGACTATATCTGGGAGGGGCTGGCCTGGGTGAACCCGTCCTTCCTCCCCGAACTCTACGATCTGGGCGACGGCGCGCTGGCGATCCAGGCCTGCAACGGTCGCGGCATCGGCATCAACACCCAGCTCGGGATCGAGGTCGCGGCCGCGATCGCGGCCAACAATCGCGATGCCCTGTCGGTCCAGCCGCGCGCGCCGCATCCGATCCGGCTCCACGGCGGCGCCTCGCTGCTGCCGAAGATGCTGATGTCGATGGCCTATCTGTCGAACTGACGATGACCGGCCGGCACCCGCAGGACGATCAGGGTACCAGCGGCTCGAGATTGTCGTGCAGCCGGTCGAGCAGCGAGATCAGTTGCTCGAACTCCTCGGGCGACAGGCCGCGCGTGACATGCTCATAGACCGGCGACGCGATCAGCCGCGCATCGCGCAGGCCCTCTTCCCCCTCGCGGGTCAACTCGACCAGCGTCACCCGCCCGTCCTCGGGGCTGGGGGCGGTGGTCACCAGCTCCAGTGCGGTCATGCGCTGGAGAATGCGGGTCAGCGTCGACAGGTTGATTACCGCCGCCTCGGCGATCTCGCGCGCCGGGCGGGGCGACCGCTCGCCCAGGATCATCAGCACGCGCCAGCTGGGGATATCGAGCCCCATGGTTCGCAGCCGGCCCTCGATGATCAGATTGTACCGGCTGACCAGCCGATTGAGCAGATAGAAGGGATAGCGCTTCACCCGGAAGTCGGGGGTGCCGGGATTGCCCGAGCGAAACGCGTCCATGTCCGATCCCTTCCTCATCCTGCATCTCGCTTTCGCACGAGCCTCGACGGCTGTCGATTGCCCCATCCGTTGCTTTCCGGAGTCCAGCCATGATCCGATCCGCCACGGCGCGCCGCCGCGTCGCCACGATTCTCCTGCTGCCTCTGGGTGCGATGCTGATCATGGCGCAGTCGGTGCCCGCCGCGTCCGATCTCGACGCGCAGATCGCGCGCTACGAACGATTCACCGAAGACTTCCCGATGGAGGCAGGACGGTCCGATCCGTCGCTGTCGCGCCAGGGCTGGCCGGACGAGACCCCGGCCGGGATGGCGGCGCGCAGGGCCGAACTCCTGCGCATCGACGCCGCGCTGAAGGCGCTGCCGGGCGATACGCTTGCCGCCGGCGAAGCGCGGGTCAATCGTGACTTCCTGCGTCGGATCATCGAATGGCGGGTCGAAGGGATCGACTTCGACGAACGCCGCTTCGCCTTCGTCGCGCATGAAGGCTTCTACAATACGCCCTATTATACCGCGCGCGGGGTCGAGGTGCGCAGCGACGCCGATGGCCGCGCCTGGATCGCGCGGCTGCGCGGCGTGCCCGCCTATTTCGACCGGCAGCGCGCCAATCTCCAGCGCGGCATCGCCACCGGCTGGACCCAGCCGGGCAGGGTGGTCGACGTTGCCGCCGCGGTGCTGCGCAACCAGATCGCCCGGCCGGTGGCCGAGGACCCGCTGCTCGAACCGCTCAAGGGCCGCCCGGCGCTGATCGCCGAGGCAAGCGCGGTGATCGAGCGCGAGATCCGCCCGGCGCAGCGCGCCGCGCTCGCCTATATCGACGGACCGTACCGCGCAAAGGCACGCAAGGCGCTCGGCATCTCGGCGATCCCGAATGGGCGGGCCTATTATGATTTCCTGCTGCGCTATTACACCACCACCGACCTGACCGCCGAGCAGATCCACGCGCTCGGCCTGTCCGAGGTGAAGCGCATCCGCGGCGAGATGGACCGGGTCATCGCCGAGAGCGGCTTCAAGGGCAGCTTCGCCGAATGGTTGGCCTTCCTGCGCACCGATCCGCGCTTCTACGCGCGCAGCCGCGAGGAATTGATCGAGAAATACAGCGCCGCCGCCAAGCGGATCGACGGCGTGCTGCCGCGCTGGTTCGGCGTGCTGCCGCGCCAGCCCTTCACCGTCGAGCCGGTGCCGCGCGACCTGGAGGAAGGCTATACCACCGCGCGATCGGGCGGCGGCGACTATTCGCGCGGCTTCCCCGGCCGCTTCATCGTCAACACCTCGCACCTCGACCAGCGCCCGCTTTACGAAGTGACCGCGCTGGCGCTGCACGAGGCGGCGCCGGGCCATCACACCCATGCCGCCATCGCCCAGGAACATCCCGAGCTCCCCGCCTTCCGCCGCCACCGCGACCTGCTCGCCTTCCGCGAAGGCTGGGCGCTCTATGCGGAACGGCTGGGCCACGAGATGGGCGTGTACCGCGACCCCTATGAGAAGTTCGGCAGCCTCTCGACCGAGATGTGGCGCGCCTGCCGCATGGTCGTCGACACTGGCATCCATGTCCTTGGCTGGACCTACGACCAGGCCCGCGCTTGCTTCACCGAGAATACCGCACTGGCCGACATCAACATCGACACCGAACTCGCCCGCTACATCGGCGCCCCCGGCGGCGCCGTCGCCTACAAGGTCGGCGAACTGAAGATCATCGACCTGCGCCGCCGCGCCGAAACCGCGCTCGGCGACCGCTTCGACATCCGCGCCTTCCACGACCTGATCCTGATGCAGGGCCAGCTGCCGATGACGATGCTGGAAGAGAAGGTAGACGCATGGATCAAGGCGCGGCGATAGGGGCATCGCAGAGGCTTGGATTGCTCCTGAAGCCGGACAGCTTCGCGCAGCGGGATCTGGGCAGAGGAAAATGATCTGCCGCTATTTGGTCGAGACTGCATTCAGATAGGCCAGCAACGCCGTCTCCAGTTGCGTCGACAGGCACGCCGTGAATTCGGCTGAACCATAGCCTTCGAGCATGGTTCGCGGCAGCCCCAGGAAGATGCTGAGGAACACCTCGGCGGTCACGCTCAAATGCTCGAATTGGGCGTCCGGCGCCGATCGCAGCGTCTCGGCGATCGCCGGGAGCATCATGTTGTGGATCGTCAGTGCGATGTTTTTCCCGGTCTTCTCTGCCGCGACCGCGTAGAGCACGGCCGCTTCCTGCGGATCGCTCATTTTGAGGCGCAGCAGCACCTCCACCAGATGCCTGGTCATCTCGGCAATCGGCTTGCCCGCAGCCTCCTTGCATGCGCCGATCACCGAAGCCGAGAACGCATCCAGGTGCCGTTCCAGCACGGCGGCGAGCAGCACGTCGCGATTGGGATAATATTGATAGATCGTACCCACGGACACGCCCGCGCGCCGCGCGATGCGGGTGGTGGTGCAGTGGCCGAGTCCCTCCCTCGTCAAAACGTGAATCACTGCGGTGTGCAGCACCGCGATCGTCGCCATCGAGCGGGCTTGAACCGGCAGTTTCCGGACGATTGCGGGCTTGGAAAGGAAGCTCATGAAACGCGAATTCCAATGCTTGTCGATTCTACATACGATCAAGGCACGACAGGGTTTCCGAGAGACATAATGGAGGTCAAGATGCCGATGCCCGCCGCTCCGGACTATGAGAATGGATCCAGCCCCTTCGCGTCCTGGTGGCTCAATCACGTCGCCGTCCGAGTGCCTGATTTCAGCGCGGGTGTGCGGTGGTATTCCGACACACTGGACTTTCGGTTGGTGCATAGCTGGCCCTATGAAGGCGGCATCACGTTCGGATATTTGTCGCCCGCCACCGACAATCGTGTTCGTCTCGAGCTCATGGGTGGTCCTGGCGCCAAGCCCAAGCCGCGCTATGCGGATCTGAACGACAGTTTGTCGCTGCATGGATTTCACCATGTGGGCTTTCGCGTGGATGACGTGGACGAGACCGTCAGGATGCTCAAGGCACGCGGGGTGACCATCCTGTCCGAACCGATGGATTTCGAGGCCTGCAATCGGCGCTTCGCCGTCTTCTCCGATCCATGGGGCAATGTATTCGAAGTCGACCGACCGATCGTGCCCGACGGCTCCCAAGCCTAGACGAAGGGTCTTCGACATGGGGGCTATCCTCTACCCAGTTCGTCCGGCGACGCTGCCGGATCGATGCGCGGGCCCTCGCCGTCCCGAGGGGGCGCGAGCAGGTGCAGGCGCGGTCGGCGAACGGGACAAGGGTTGCAACCCCGGAGCGCGCCCGATCTCAGTCGGCTCAGCTAACGGTAGCGAATCCCGTTCGCCGCCAGAAACCCCTTGGCATCGAAGTGGCTCCAGACTTCGCCCCATGGCTGCGCACCCGGGACGATGCCCATTTCCTCCGTCAGAATGCGGCGGACAAAGGCGATCTCGGCGTCGATCGCCTCGCGCGTCGGCCAGCCGTCCTGGAGTTCCACCTCGTCCAGGCGGACATTCCAGCTGGCCCGTACCAGTGCCCCGTCATGAAACCCGAGCGACAGCCAGGCGGGACGCCCGCCGAAGCTCAGCCCGGCAAGGTCCAGCCAGCGATAGCCATTCCCATGGTCGCGCGCGCGCATGATCAACGCCTGGACGCGCGGCTCGACCTCGATGCTGCACGCGCCGGGTTCGATCACGAGGGCGCCGTCGAACCTGAAGCCGCCGGTGTCGCGGTCGATTGAGAACGCGATCGGCGAAGGAGTCGCGATCATCCAGCGCCCCGCTTGCGTATCCCGCCGCTCATCGCGACACCAGCAGCCCCTCGGCCAGCGTCCGGAACGCCTCGATTGCCCGGTGCAGCACCGCGCCAGGATCCTGCGCCGCCGCGACCCACAGGGCGGCGTTCAGCGCCGCGCCGTTGAACAGCCGCGCCGCCGCCTCGATGTCGACCGGCCGGATCACGCCGTCGTCGCGCAACCGCGCCAGGCTCTGGATCGTGAGGTCCAGGCACGCCTGCTCCCCCGGCCAGGTCGATGGATCGCCCAGCACCGCCGGCCCGTCGAGCAGCATGATCCGTTGCACCTCGGGGTCGAGTGCCATGCGGATATAGGCGACGCCTTCCTCGATCAGTCCCGCCCAGGGATCGGGCGCCGCCTCCCGCGCACGCGCCAGCTTCGCGGACATCTCGCCGTCGATCTGGTCGATCACCGCCGCCAGCAGGCCCTTCTTGTCGCCAAAGCCATGATAGAGCGCGCCGCGCGTCAGCCCGACCGAAGCGGTCAATTCGTCCATGGATGCGGCGACATAGCCCTGCTCGGCGAACGCGGCGCGCGCGGCGGTGATCAGGCGAGCGCGATTGGCGGCGGCGCCGGCCGTCCTCGTTTCTCCGCCACCGCCACTCGCCCGTGCGGTTGACATACGCGGCGTATGTTTCGATATGGTCGACATACGCGGCGTATGTAATGCCGCGACGACCGCTTGCAAATCGAAAGGACACTTCATGTCAGCACGCGATGCGATTTTCCCGCCGGGCCGCCAGGCGCTGTACGACCAGAACCGCTATTCCGCCGCGATCCGCTCGGGTGACCTGCTGTTCATCTCCGGCCAGGTCGGCAGCCGCGACGACGGCACGCCTGAGCCGGAGTTCGCCGCCCAGGTCCGCCGCGCCTTCGCGAACCTGAAGGCAGTGCTCGCCGCCGCGGGGTGCAGCTTCGACGATGTCGTCGACGTCACGACCTTCCACACCGATCCGGAGAAGCAATTCGAGACCATCATGGCGATCCGCGACGAGGAAATCGGCGCGCCGCCCTATCCGAACTGGACCGCCGTCGGCGTGACCTGGCTCTTCGGCTATGATTTCGAGATCAAGGCGATCGCGCGGATTTCGGCGGGGGCGGGCGAGACGCAGGAAAGCCGAGACTGACCGTGCCCGGGGCTCCCGGCTTCGCCCGAGACCCGGGAAAAGCCGGGAGGCACAGGTCTCCGGACACCGATCCGATGGAACTTTCGTGGCCACTCGCCGCTGAACCAGCTTCGCTGGTAAGATGGAGAGGTGCGATCCTGTCGCCGATGCTCTTCAGGCACGCTGCCGTCCTGACCGCCCTCGTTCTGGCGGGCTGCGGCGGCGGAACCGAACAGAATGGCTCCGGCGTGAAAACGGCGGTCACGGGCGTCGACCCGCGCGCCTATGTCACCAGCTTCATCACCGAAGACGTCGAGGCGTGCTTCAGGAGCGAGCAGATGGAACAGCCGGTCCTGGAGGCCAAGGGCGCTCCGTCCGGCTCTCGCGCCGCGCCGGTCCGCGTGGTCGTCGCGGTCGACGGTTCCGGATCGATGGCCGGGCGGCTCGGCGGGCAGACCAAGCTCGACCTGGCCCGCCGCGCCGCTCTGGCGTTCGTCGACGGGCTGCCTGACACTGTCCAGACCTCGCTGCTCGTCTTCGGCCAGCAGGGCAGCAACAGCGAGGCGGGCAAGGCGCGGTCCTGCGCCGGCGTCGACATGCTCGCGCCGATGTCGACCGATCGCGCGCGGTTGGTCGACGGCGTAGGCAAATTGAAGGCGGTCGGCTGGACCCCGCTCGCGCTGGCGCTCGAACGCGCGGAGGCGCTGCTTCAGGCCTCGTCGGTCGCGGGGGAGCAGATCATCTATGTCGTCTCCGATGGCGAAGAAACCTGTGGCGGCGATCCCGTCGCCGTCGCGCGCCGGATCAACACGGGCAAGAGCCGCGCCATCGTCAACGTCATCGGCTTCGGCCTGCCGTCCGGCGAAGCGGCAGCATTGAAGGCGGTGGCGGACGCCGGCGGCGGCAGCTTCGTCAACGTCGCGAACCAGGCGGACTATGATCGCACGATGGCGCAGGTGCGCGAAGCCAACCGAACTGCGCGCAACATGGCCAGCCTCAGCAACTCCGCCAGTCGAAACAGCCTGAAGGCTTCCGCAGCCTCGACCCGCGCTTCGCTCTGCGTCAGCGATATCGTCGCGAGCGAAAGCCGGCGCATGAGCGACGACATTGCGGACCGGGACAAGCGCGGGATGCCCTATCCCCGCGCCGGCGAAGCATTGAGACTTCAGCAGGAGCGCCACCGCGCATTGCTTCAACGCAGCCAGGCGTTCTCGCGGGCGTCGCTGGACAGCGCGGCGGCTGCACGCGAGCGGATGGAGAAGGCCGACGCTGCAGCAAGATGACCGTGATCGGGCACGATCGGTCCGGCCGGCCGACCGGGCGGCCCGTCACCCCTTGCGCGCGATCGTATCGTGATAGCCGTCCAGCGCCGCCTGGTTGATCCGGTCCCACTGGTAATCCAGCCCGCGCCGGTGCCCGGCCGCGCCGGTCGCCTTGCGATAGTCATGGTCGGTCGCGAACTTCTCCAGCGCATCGGCATAGGAATCGAGGTCGTTGGGATCGCACAGCAATCCGCTGACGCCCGGCTCGACGATCCCGACCGGGCCGGTGGCATAGGCGGCGACCACCGCCACGCCCGATGCCATCGCCTCCAGCGTGACATTGCCGAAGCTTTCGGTGATCGATGGGTTGAAGAACACGTCCATCGACGCGACCGCGCGGCCCAGATCCTGGCCCGACTGGAACCCGGTGAATACCGCATCGGGCACGCGCTCGGCGAACCAGTCGCGCGCCGGGCCTTCGCCGATCACCAGCACGCGATGCTTCACCCCGCGCGCCTCCAGCCGCCTGACGACGTCGGCGAACACGCCGAGTCCCTTTTCCAGCACCAGCCGGCCGAGAAAGCCGATCGCCACCTCGTCGTCGGCGATGCCCAGCGACCGGCGCCACTCCAGGCTGCGCATGCCGGGGTTGAACCGCTTGTGATTGATTCCGCGCGACCAGATGCTGACCGGCGTCGTCACGCCCCAGCTGCGCAGCAGCTCGGTCATCATCGGCCCGGTGGTCAGGACCGTGTCGGGCCGGTTGTAGAACCGCGTCAGCGCCCGGATCATCAGCGGTGTCAGGAAGCCGATGCCGTAATATTGCGGATAGGTCTCGAACCGCGTGTGCAGCGACGCGACCGAAGGCAGGCGGCGCTTGCGCGCCCAGGTGATCGCCCGGTGTCCAAGAATGTCGGGCGCCGACACATGGACCAGGTTCGGGTTGAACGCCTCCAGGTCGGGCAGCACCTTCCTGATGCCCGTGGCCAGATGATATTCGCTGCGCCCGCCCGGCATCGGCAGCGACGGCACGCTCACCAGGTCGCCGGTCGGCTCGAACGGGGGATTGTCGATGGTCGGCGAATAGACGCGCACCTTCACTCCCTGAGACAGCAGATAGCCGACCAGCAGGTTCAGCGCCTGATTGGCGCCGTCGCGGACATAATTATAGTTCCCGCTGAACAGCGCGACCCGGAGTTCATCGTTCTTCATCTGGCCCGCGCGCATAGCGCCCGGCGGGCAGGGTGTCGAGTTTGCGGGCCTTGGGCAAATCGTCCGCCCGGCGGGGCCGGGCGGGTGGCATGCTACTGAAACAAGGAGAGTTCCCGGACTGATGCGAGGCGCAGCTCGCGTTTCGATCCGGCGGAAGATTGCTCGCACGAAGGCAGGAGGCCCGAAGGGTCGCCTTCCATCCCGATCGCGGCAGCGCCTGCGATCCATGCTGCTGCACGCAACCGGTTCACCAGAGCGCCACTCCGGGATGTGCCGCCTGGTGGATGCCGGCACTCCGGCCGGCATGACGAGAAGGGGTGCCGACCGCCCGAAACACCCGTCACCCCGGATGAAATGCCGGGGGCCACCCATCCTCCATCCCGGACTGGAGGCAGCCACGACGTCCCCTGGCTCGACTACGAACCCGTCTTCAGTTCCGCCAGGTTGCTTCGTGCCTTCGTGGCTTCGTGTGAGCACCTTTTTTTACCGGGTCGCGCGCAGTACCTGGGCTGAGAATCACACGAAGACACGAAGACACGAAGGCACGAAGAGCGCAGTGGAAGGCGCTGAAGTTCAGGCAACGCACCCTGCTTTGTGCCTTGGCGTCTGTATGCGAGCATTCTCTTCCGCGCGCCCATGCTGGCCAAGCTGAAACTTGCACGAGAACACAAAGCTACGAAGGTCGCATTCCAGCCCGATTGCGATGGACCCGGCGATCTGCATCGGTGGACTCAATCGTCGCGCTATAACCCCACTCCGGGATGTGCCGCCCGGTGGATGCCGGCACTCCGGCCGGCATGACGAGAAGGGCAAGGCGCACCCCTTACGGCGTTCCCAGCGCCTCGATACTGGGGGCCCTTACCGGGCAACCGTCCGAACCTCGCCCGCCGCGAAAGAGGCGACCACGCCGGCTCCACACCGGCAGCTTTTGATGTTCCCTTCCTGTTCCACCTGCGCTACCTCCCGGCCATGGCGAAGCTGCGCAAACGATATGTCTGTCAGGCCTGCGGGTCGGTCACCTCGCAATGGGCGGGGCAATGTGCCGATTGCGGGGAATGGAACACGCTGGTCGAGGATGCCGTCGCCGTCGCCGCGTCCACCCCGTTCCAGGCCAAGCACAATCTCCAGGGCGGCGGCCGCACCATCCTGATGTCCGGGCTCGACAGCGACGTCGCGCTGCCCGAACGGATGCAGTCGGGCATTGCCGAGCTCGATCGCGCGCTGGGCGGCGGCTTCGTCGAGGCGTCGGCGACGCTGATCGGCGGCGATCCCGGCATCGGCAAGTCGACCCTGCTGCTCCAGGCCGCGGCACGGATCGCGATGCGCGGGCTCAAGGTCGCCTATGTCTCGGGCGAGGAGGCGGCCGATCAGGTCCGGCTGCGCGCACGCCGGCTGGGGCTGGGCTCGGCGCCGGTGCTGCTCGCCTCGGCCACCTCGGTGCGCGACATCCTGACGACTTTGGGCGAGGGGCCGGCGCCCGCGCTGCTGATCATCGATTCGATCCAGACCATGCATTCGGACCTGATCGAGGGCGCGCCCGGCACCGTCAGCCAGGTCCGCGCCTCGTCGGGTGAACTGATCCGCTTCGCCAAGGAACGCGGCACCGCCGTCGTGCTGGTCGGCCATGTGACGAAGGACGGCAGCCTGGCCGGTCCGCGCGTGCTCGAACATATGGTCGATACCGTGCTGGCGTTCGAGGGGGAGCGCAGCCATCAATATCGCATCCTGCGCGCGGTGAAGAACCGCTTCGGCGGCACCGACGAGATCGGCGTGTTCTCGATGGAGGCGGAGGGGCTGAACGAGGTCGCCAACCCGTCCTCGCTGTTCCTCACCTCGCGCGACGAGAGCGTGACGGGCACGGTCGTCTTCCCCGCGCTGGAGGGCACCCGCCCGGTGCTGGTCGAGGTCCAGGCGCTCACCGTCCGGCTGGCCAGCGGCGCCACGCCGCGGCGCGCGGTGGTCGGCTGGGATTCGGCGCGCCTGTCGATGATCCTCGCGGTGCTCGAGGCGCGCTGCGGGCTCAGCTTCTCGGCCTGCGAGGTCTATCTCAACATTGCCGGCGGCTACCGCGTCCAGGATCCCGCCGCCGATCTCGCGGTCGCCGCCGCGCTGATCTCGGCACTGACCGAACGGCCGATTGCCAGCGACTGCGTCACCTTTGGCGAGATCGCGCTGTCGGGCGAGATCCGCCCGGTCGCGCACGGCAATCTGCGCTGCCGCGAGGCGGCGAAGCTGGGCTTCGAAAAGGCGCTGGCGCCGGCATCGATGAAGGATCACGCCGGATTGCGGCTCTCCGGGTTCAAGAGTCTCGGCGCCTTCGTTGACCATCTGCTCGGGCGCGGATAGCGAGTCACCCGGGGTACATCCGCACCGGAGCAGGTGCGGACCGGAGGACTTTTCGACATGGCGCTGACCGGACTCGACATCATCGTGCTGATCGTGATCGGCGGCGCGGCCGTGCTCGGCTTCATCCGCGGCTTCACGACCGAGATCCTGGCGCTGGCCGTCTGGCTGGTGCTGGTGCTGGCGATCAAGCTGCTCCACACCCCGCTGGCCGCGATCCTGGCCGGTATCGTCGGCACCGCACAGGGCGCGGCGGTGCTGTCGTTCGCCATCCTGGCCGGCGTCACCTATTTCGGCGGACGGATCGTCGCCAATCTGGTCGGGTCGCGCACGCGCCAGAGTTTTCTGGGGCCGATCGACCGCGCACTGGGCTTCGGCTTCGGCGCGCTCAAGGGGCTGGTGCTGGTCAGCATCGCCTTCCTGCTCGTCGTGCTGGTCGTCGATACCGTCAGCGGCGGCCCGTCGCGACGGCCCGACTGGATCCGCGACTCCAAATCCTATCCGCTGCTCGACGCAACCAGCGCGTTCGTGGCGGATTTCGTCGATCGCCGCCGCAAGGGCGAGCCGGTGTTCGGCGAGGACGGTTCCGAACGCTCTACAAATACCAGCCGCGAGGATTGAGTTTGCGAATTCTGTTGATAGCCGCGCTTCTGGGCCTGGGCGGATGCGGCGAGGCGTGCCGGACCTGCCTCGCCTCGTCGCCGCGCAACCCGGTGGCGACCGCCGAGCTCGAGAAGATCCGCCTGTTCGACGGCGAACGCCTGCCCGGCAGCGCGCGCGACGTCTATTATCATGAGGAATGCTCGGTCGACTGCACCTACTGGCTGCGCTTCACCGTCCCCGACGCCGACGCCCGCAGCTTCGCCGCCCGGTTCCACGCCCGCCCGCGCAAGGGCTATGACCCGATGCCCGAATCCGGCGGCGGCAACGAAGGCCCCGGCTTCGCCTGGTGGCCGGACAAGTTCCCCGACGGCTTCGAAGGCGACGAAGTCGAACGCGACGCCGCCCGCACCTCCGCCCTGGTCATCGCCCGCGACGACAAGGGCAACGCAACCGTCTGGGTGACCGAATCCAATAAATAGCCTGTGCGGCGAGGGAGTACGTGATCGCGCCCAATCTACCCTTCACCGGGCCACAGTGCCGGGATTCGGCGCAACTGGTGGTGACCTTCGATCGGCCATTTTTCGACATTGACGCCTGCGCGCCCGATGGGAAATCATGTCCATCATGAGGCTATGGGTAATTGGCGCGCTCTGTGGTTCCCTGTTGCTGGGCGAGCCCCAAGCTACGGTGTACGCGCTCGAAGCCGAGGCACCGCGATGCGATCGACATGGCATTGCGCTCGCTGAAATCACCGCAGCGAACGCGACGACCCAGGGCGCTGCGCGATCATTGCAGTTCATAGGTCCTCAGGCGGACATGCTCAAACTGTGGAGCGTTACGTCGATCACTGGGCCCTGCGCTGGCGCGGCCGTCGCCTATTCAAAAGGGGTCCTGCACTTCCCGTACGACATCGGCTTCAAACTGGACGGGAGTGACGGCGCCTTGCAACGGGTGCGCGGCGCCGCACTGAGGAACTCATATTCGGGTCCTGTCGTGGCGTCGCCGCACGAACTGATCGGCGCGCGGCTCATCATGGCCGATGAAGCGCAACGGCGTGCGCTCGATGGGCATAGCGCGATCCGATACGTCGCGCTGTGGAAGCGACAGGGGAAATCGCTCGTCGGCACGTTCAGGGTCATCGATGGCGGACCCGCGCAGGACGTCATTCCCCTTATCGTGACCTCTGCTGACCTCAAGTCCGTTGCCTTTTTTCCGGACCTGCACGGATCGTCGGGGCGATTGCTAGTTCTGGCCCGAAACAATCGCTCTTCTGCGGAGGTGATTGGCGTCGATTGGTCGATGAAAGGGGGCTAGGCAATTTGGGCGGCGCGACCGCGACGATGGCCTACACTGTCGGGTACCTTCCGTCCGTCAACCAGGGGGCGGACTCCAGAAGCCCAATTTAGTTTCCCGCGCCATCTCCCCCTCGCGCGCGCCATCGCCTACATCGGGCGGAACATGAACGCGCCGCTCTACAATGCCGAGATCCTGCGCCTTGCGGCGTCGATCCCCTATCAGTCGCGGATCGAGGCGCCGATGGCCAGCGTCGAGAAGCGCTCGCCGGTCTGCGGCAGCCGGGTGACGGTCGATCTCGACCTGGACGAAGCGGGCAGGGTGGCTGCGATCGGGCTGCTGGTGCGCGCCTGTGCGCTCGGCCAGGCTTCGGCGGCGCTGATGTCGGCCGAGGCGGCGGGCAAGTCGCCGGCCGAGCTGGCGGCGGTCCGCGATGAACTCACCGAGTGGCTGGCGGGTGAGCGCGACACCCCGCCCGACTGGCCTGGCCTCCACCTGTTCGAACCGGCGCTGCCGCACCGCGCGCGCCATCCCTCGATCCGCCTGGCGTTCGAGGCGATCGCCGAGGCGGCCGACCAGGCCGCGCGCGAAAGGGCAGGCTGATGGAGGATCATGGGGGGATGTCGCTGCTGCACGACGGGGTGCCGCTGCTCGGCTTCGCGCTGGTCTTCGTCCTGCTGTTCCGGCGCCTCGGCCTGGGCGCCACGCTCGGCTTCCTCGTCGCCGGCGCGATCGTCGGGCCGCATGTGCTGGGGCTCGTCGCCGGTGCCGAGAGCAAGATGGGCATCGCCGAGCTCGGCATCGCGCTCCTGCTGTTCCTCGTCGGGCTCGAGCTCAGCCCCGGGCGGCTGTGGCGGATGCGCCGCGACATCTTCGGGCTCGGCCTGGCCCAGGTCGTGCTGTGCGGCCTTGCCGTCACCGGCGTCGTCCTCGCCTTCACCCCCTTTTCGTGGGCGGCGGCGCTCGCGCTCGGCCTGCCGCTGGCGCTGTCCTCGACCGCACAGGTCCTGCCGATGCTCCAGTCGGCCGGCCGCCTGCGCACCCCCTTTGGCGAGCGCGCCTTCGCGATCCTGCTGTTCCAGGACCTCTCGATCGTCCCTCTGATCACGATCGTCGCGGCGATGAGCCGCAACCCCGCCGACCTGAACGGCCCGCCCGGCTGGCTGCTCGGCCTCTACACGCTCGGCGCGATCCTCGGCCTGATCCTCGCCGGCCGCTACATATTGCGCCCGCTGTTCCGCCTGATCGGCAATCTGGGCGAGCGCGAGATGTTCGTCTTCGCCGGCCTGTTCACCGTGATCGCCTCTGCCGCGATCATGGAGGCGCTGGGGCTGTCGGCGGCGCTCGGCGCGTTCATCGCCGGGGTGATGCTGGCCGACTCGCCCTATCGCCACGAGCTCGAGGCCGATGTCGAGCCGTTCCGTACCATCCTGCTCGGCCTGTTCTTCCTGGCGGTCGGCATGACGCTCAATCTCGAGGCGATCGCCGACCGCCCGTTCTTCGTCGCCGGCATGGCGCTGGCGCTGATCGCGGTGAAGACCGGCGTCATCATGGCGCTGGCGATGCTGTTCGGCGCCAGGCCCCGCTCCGCCTTCGCGCTCGGCATCCTGCTCAGCCAGGGCGGCGAGTTCGGCTTCGTCCTCTTCGCCCAGGCGCAGCAGGCGCTTCTGGTCGAGAACCAGGCCGCCAGCGTCTTCGGCGCGATCATCACCCTGTCGATGGCGACCACGCCGTTCCTCATGATGCTGACCAAGCGCCTGCGCGCCGAGCCCGAGCCGACCGGCGACCATCTCGATACGCCGCAGCATGACGGCAGCAACGCGATCGTCGTCGGCTATGGCCGCTTCGGCCAGACGGTGGCGCAGATGCTGCTGGCGCAGAACATCCCGGTCACCCTGATCGACACCGATGTCGAGATGATCGAGACCGCGGGCGGCTTCGGCGCCAAGGTCTATTATGGCGACGGCACCCGCCTCGACGTGCTGCGCCAGGCCGGCGCCGCCGATGCCGAGCTGATCCTGTTCTGCCAGGACGGCGACGCGCTCGATACCGAGGCGCTCGAGATGATCCACCACAGCTTCCCCAAGGCCAGCATCCTGGTGCGCGCCTTCGACCGCCGCAGCGTCATCAAGATGAACGGCGCCCCCGTCGCCGGCATCGTGCGCGAGGTGCTGGAAAGCGCCGTCTTCATGGCCCGCCGCGCGATGGAGGCGGTCGGCGTCGACCAGACCGAGATCGACCGCAGCGAGGCCGAGTATCGCCGCCGCGACAAGGCTCGCCTCGACATCCAGCGCGAATCCGGCGACATCCGCGCCGCCCGCGACACCATCCTGACGCAACAGTCGAAGCCGGTGGCGATGGATAACGACCTCGAGTTGACCGGCTGATCTGCGGTCTTGGGCTGGTTCGCGCAGAGACGCGGAGACGCAGAGAGGACGCGCGCGATCGACCCGGGCGCTGCCAGATCGAAGCAACTGAAACGCACCCGCCCACCCGAACGAAACCCCTCAGCGCCTCCGCGCCTCCGCGCGCACAAAATCTTCACCGAAACCAAGCAACGCCCTGCATCTTGTAGCGCCAAGCGATATGATTGAATGTCACGGCAATCGGCGAGGAGACAGGGTGGTGAGAACCAAAGTTGCGATCCTGGCGCTGACGGCCATGGCGGGCGCGTGTGCGCCGCACGCCGAGCGGGGCGATCCGGTGACCGTCCGTTACAGCACCATCAGTGGGTTCGAGATCAATCCCGGCAAGCCGTTCCGGTTCGACACGCCGACCTGCCGTCTCAAATCGGCCGATGCCGCCGCCATGCGAGCAAGCCTCGCCCGGGCCGAGCAGCCCCGGGATCAGGAAGAGTATGAACAGGAGGTCGAGCGGCGCAGGGCGCGTTCTCCGCTGGGCCCGATCTTCCGGGTGGAGGTCGGCAAGCCCGGCGCGGGGCTGGTGGCGCATATCCCAGGCAGGGTGGATTCGAGACGGACCAGGGTCCCCGTGGTGATCAACGATGTCGTCTGGCAGTTCCGCGCGGAAGACATCGCGACGATGCACGCCATCGCCGAGCGCAGCGGCTGTGCGCCGCGGCTGCGCGCGCTGTAAGTTGAGCCCGAGGCCGGGGAAGAACCGATGACCCCTCTCACGATCCTCGCCGCTCTCTCCGGCGCGCTCGCAGTCGCCGCCGGCGCGTTCGGGGCCCATAGCGCAACCGGCGTCGCCGCCGAATGGCTGCGCACCGGCGCGCACTATCAGATGATCCACGCCGTCGCCGCGCTCGTCGCGCTGCGCATGGGCGCGCGGCTGCCCGCCGGGCTGTTCGTGGCGGGCGGCGCGGTGTTCGGCCTCAGCCTCTACCTCATGGCGCTCGGTCTCCCGCGCTGGCTCGGCGCGGTCACGCCCATCGGCGGCGTGCTGCTGATCCTCGGCTGGCTGGCGCTCGCGTTCCACGCGCTGCGGGGTAGGGCGGAATGAGCAGGCTCACGATCGATCAGCTCGACATCGTCGGCCGCAGTTTCGCCGCCGCCGCAGTGACCAGCATCGGCGTGATGCTGATCAATCTTGGCGCAGTCCTGTATCAGGTGCGCGGCCCGCACATACCGCTGCTCTGGGCCCTTCCGCCGTTCGTCGCGGCGCTGGTCTTTTACCGCGCCCCGCTCCACCGCATGCTCGCGACGGTCGGCCTGTGGCTCGTCGTCCTCCCCGCGGCCATGGCCACGGACGTCATCGCCCACCTGTTCGGCTATTGCCTGCAGTAACGCGCTTCCCCCTTCCAGGGAGTGGGTAACGCCCCCCTTACTCCCCCGCCACGATCTTCTCGATTCCCGCCGCGGTCGACGGGTGGTACCCCGCCCGCGCCTCGGCGAACAGCGCGCGCGCCTTGGGCCGCCCCCACTCGCCCTGTTCCATCAACCGCGTGTACAGCGGCCGGATCAGAAGCCCGCGCCCCACGCTCGTCACGAACTGCCTCAGCGACGGCAGCGCCGGCTCGTACCGGTTGCCGATCGCCAGATCGAGCCAGGCCGAGCGCACATAGGCATTGCCCGACGCCGACAGCCCCAGCGTCTCGTCCAGTTCCTTCAGCCGCGCCGCGCTCATCTGCCGCGGCAGCCCGTTCAGGAACCGCTGCCATTCCTGCGTGCTCCACCCGTCCGGCCGCACCGCGCTCGCCGGTCCGCCCGCCTTGAACGCCGCCAGCTTCGCGTCCACCGCGGCCAGCGTCGCGCTCGTCACATGCACCGCATTCTCGGGCAGCCCCGCGCCATAGGCCCAGCGATCCAGCTGAAGCTTCGCCTCCAGCGCCGCATCGCCCTTGATCAGGTTCGCCCGGATATCCGCCAGGAACCCCGCGGTCGTCTGCGGCTGGAACGCATGCCGGTCGAAATAGGACTTCAGATACGCGTCGAACCGCGCCCGCCCCACCGTCCGCTCGATCGTGCGCAGGAACACCGATCCTTTGAAATAATCGAGCTGGCCATAGGTCGCCCCCGGCTCGCCGTGCAGCCGCGTTGCCGGCGCATCCTTGCCCCCGGCCAGCCCGATGTCGCGCTGCAACCCGTCCCAATCCAGGTCGGAATACATCGCCGCCCGCTCCGCGCCGTACAGCGCCTCCATGATCCGATTCTCGAAATAGGTCGTGAACCCCTCGTTCAGCCAGCTGTCCGACCAGGTCGCATTCGTCACCAGATTGCCCGACCAGCTATGCGCCAGCTCGTGCGCCACCACATCGGTGTTCGACCGGTCGCCCGTCACGATCGTCGGCGTCAGGAAGGTCAGCATCGGATTTTCCATGCCGCCATAGGGAAAGGACGGCGGCAGGACGAGCATCTCGTACCGGCCCCAGCGATAGGGACCGTACAGCGCCTCGGCCGCGTCGATCATCTTCTCGATATCGACGAACTCGCGCGCCGCCGCGTCCAGCATCTCGGCCTCGGTCCACACGCCCGTGCGCGGCCCCAGTTCGCGATACTTCAAATCCCCCACCGCCAGCGCGATCAGATACGGCGGCACCGGCTTGGTCATGCGAAAGCGGAACGTCCGCATGCCCTTCGGCCCCGCCTCGCCAGGAAGCTTCGTCAGGTGCTCGGCGCTCATCACCGCCACCAGCCCCTCGGGCACGGTGATCTTCGCGGACCAGGTCTGGCGGATGCCGGGGCTGTCCTGCGTCGGGATCCAGCTGCGATTGTTGATCGGCTGCCCCTGGCTGAACAGATACGGCTTGCGCTTGCCCAGCGTCTGCTCGGGGCTCAGCCACTGCAGCGCGCTCGCCCCCGGAGCGGTGGCATAGCGGATGACGATCCGCTTCGCCCCGTTCAGCTGGATGGTCAGCGGCGCGCCAAGCTCGGCATCGTCCGCCCCGACCATATATTTCAGCGCCCGCCCGCGCCCGTCGGTGACCGAAGTGATCGCCAGGTCGTCGGTATCCAGCACGATCTCCCGCGCGCCCTTCGCGGCCAATATGTCCAGCGTCGCGGTGCCGCGCATCGCCTTGGCCGCGAAATCGGCGGTCAGGTCCAGGTCGACATGCGTCACCCGCGCCACCTCGGGCCGCGCCCGCGTCCACACGTCCTTCGCCTCGGGCGTGGTCAGGATCGGCGCCGGCTGCGCCACCTGGGCAACCGCGGGCAGCGACAGCGTCGCCAGGACAAGGGCAGAGGCCAGAAAGCGCATGTTTGGGCCTTTTGAAGGGGTTGGCATGGGGACGTGCCTATGCGGATGCGCGATGAACCGCAACTGAGTGGGGCGGGGGAGCGCGTTCGCCAACACCGCCGCCTGGCGCGTGCTCCGGCGAAGGCCGGAGCCCAGCTACGGGAGTTAGGGGCACCCACGCCATAAGGTCAGTGCTCACGACCCGATGGTGCAAGATCCCGGTGGTAAAGCCGGCGGAAGTGCCGCTAGATGCTCGTATGAGAAGGGGTGCCCTCAACAATAATTACGACATCCGACGCGAACGTCGTAAGCTGATCCGCTCCCTGGGCTACTGGTACACGATGATGTTCGTCGTGGCCCCCGCTTTCCTGCTCGGCCTGCTCGATCAAGGGAGGCCGCCCCTCTTGCTCGGCCTGTCCATCGGCATTTTTCTCCTGATCTTCTGGGTGCCGTACCTGACGAACTGCGGCCGCTGCCGGACACCGTTCTTTTTCGATCCCGACAGCCAACCGTTCAGGCACCCCGTCACGATCCTGAGACGGCCGGCCCGGGCGTGCATGAAATGCAACCTCGACCGCGGGTAACCAGGCGGCGACACTGACAGAGGAGCGCTCCAAACATGGAACCGGCACAACTCGAACATCTCCGCGACCTCGCCACCGCAAGCGGCCTTGTCTCCGACCCACAGATCGGCGACGGTATCGTATACGGCCGCTCACGCCTGCCGGCGACCGGCGACGAATTCACCCTCAATCTCGATCCGGAGGACGAGGACGGCTTTACCGATCCCGCGACCCTCATGGCATCCGCGGCCCGCTTCCTCGCGATGGACGCCGCAGCCTGGCGCGCGATCATCGACGCGATCGCTCGGGAGGTGGAGGAAGCGGTCGGCGACGTCGAGGTGATCGAGAAGACCGACCTGCGCGACGACCTCGACATCCGCTCGGTCGTCATCTTTGCCGAGGTCACTCTCCTGTCGTTCGCCGCCGACCGCCAGTTCCCCGACAGCTGGATCCGCGCCCAACTGGCGGAGGACTATGAAGTGGAGGACATTGCGGTCGATAAGCGGGATGAGGTTGAGACGGTGGCGTTCGATACGCTCGACGAGCTTCTCGATCACATAAGCGCGGATAACAGCCGGTAGTCTGGTTTGGCCGCGAACTTGCGGTGAAGTCCAAAGTGACAGGCAACGGGGAAACATGGTATCAGCGACCAGCCTGACCGGTGCTGCCGGCGAACATTTCGTCATGAGCGAATTGCTACGCCGTGGATTCATTGCGGCTCTCGCACCGGCGGGCGTCCCGAACTGCGACATCGTCGTCACGAACGATATCGGAGACCGGCTTTGCGCCATCCAGGTCAAAACCCGCAACAGCACCGGTCAGGATGGGGGCTGGCACATGGGCAAGAAGCATGAGAGCCTGACGTCACCGTCCCTCTTCTATTGCTTCGTGGACTTCGCGATGGGGAAGGACTGCGGACCTTTCACTCATGTCGTACCGGCGTCAGTCGTCGCGGGATCCCTGGCCGTTTGCCATCAGGCGTGGTTGCATCAGCCCGGAAAGAAGGGGCAGCAGCACAAGGATGGCGACATGCGGCGCTTCCTGCCGGACTATAGTCACCTTGAGATCAGCAAGTACGGCGCAGGTTGGCTCGACCCCTATCGAGAGGCTTGGCACCTGCTATCTCCATCGCTCACTGATTGTGGGTAAGGCTCGCAGGCTGATCAGATGACGGATCACCGAAGAATGATGCTTGAAAATCGACGCGACGCGGCGGTCGCCCGCCGCGAAGAATTGCTCGCTCGCATCGCCGCTGTCGAGGATGGACGAAAGCGTTCGAGGCCGTTCTTTATCGGCGAGACCGAAGCAGATACCCACGAAAACCTTTTGTACACCATGCGCCAGTGCCTACGAGACGAAGAACTTGCGATCGAGACGATGAACGAGGATTTGTCCAGATTGTAAGTCAGGATTGATATTGGGGGGTAGTATGCGAATTGAGGACATTGAGATTCACGTCGGCGAAGCCGATTTCGAGTACACGCCGATTCGGAGACTTGAAGCCAAGTGCGAGGCAACCATGGCTTTCTCGCCGGCTCCGACAGTTGATGAGATGAACGGCAAGTTGAGGGCCATGGCCAGTAAGCTCGGCGCGAATGCCATTATCAACGTGCGCTATGACAGCGGCGTCTCTCTGACATCCTGGAAGTCGATGAAGGGGACTGGGTTGGCCGTTTTGAAACTTTCCGACGAAACGCAATGCGCTGTTTGCGCCGAGACCATCAAGCGCGCTGCCCTCAAGTGTCGTTTCTGCGGTGTGGATGTGCCTCAAGCATCTAAGGAACCGGTGACTGAGCCGTCAGCTTCTGCCGAGCCGGCGGCGTCGGCTACAGAGGATGCAACCGTCGCCGCCCCCCTACGTGAGACCAACAACCCCCAGCTCTGGCTCATCATCGCTGCGGGCATCTTGGTCGTGCTCACATTTATTGGGATGGCTAGCTAATGCTAGACCGGGCACTTGTTCGTAGCCGGTTGAAACGGGTGTTCACACGAAATAGCCTGACGCCGTGACAACGCCGCAAATCCTGGACCTGCGCCAATGCTACGATGTGATATTCTCGGGGCTTCATCATCAGCTGGTTACCCCGCGGGGCAAGCGCCATTCGCTTGAGCTGTTGATAGTCGAAGACATGATCGCCGGGCCCATCTACTCCATCAAGGAATATGGCGGCTGCGCTTGTGTCTACGCGGACCAAGCGCGCTTTCACGGTGTCGATTCACCCGTCGCATTGCGAGAACGATTTCACCTGCATCACCGCGATCTGCTTGACGCAATTGCAGAGTTCAGTCCAAGCACCAAGGAAGAGGTTTCGGACTTGGCTCAAATGCGTGAACGCGCTTCCGACATATGGGCACTGGTCGAGTTGGCGTGCGATGTCGAGATAGTGCGATGGAATGCTGCTGCCGACAGCGTATAGCGTCGCCATGTTAAACGCCTTCGGACAGGAAGGACGTCAGGCCTCACGCAACGGACGAGCGCTTTGCGGTTTCATCACAACGAAGTTATTGACGGGCTGAAGCAACAGCTGAAATCATTTGCTGCAGATTTCATTCGCCGCTCGCCAATGACGAGTCCGGCCGCTTGAAAGCAAGCATCGTCATCATGGTGGAAATCATGAAGCACATTAAGGCCAGAAATGCTAAATCTTTCCGTTCTATAAATACCGCGACCACGCCTTCAAGCCATGCAAGGCGGTTAAGGACAAGGAATCTCCAGTCACCATATGCTGTCGAAAACAGCGAGCGGAAAAACCCCAGTTTCTCCAGCTCTTTTGCGGTGGTAGCGTTGAAGCGGTTATTCGCTTCTCGCACGGACTTGTCGAAAACAACGCTGACGAACATGACTACACACAAGGGTGAGAACGCGATCATCGCTGGGCCAAGTACCGGACTGATCGCATCCGGGTAAAATAGCATGAGAACGGGCAGGGCAACGCCCACCACGCAGCAAAATAGCGCCGGCAAAAAGAATACGTCAGTCCACCGGCCATTCATCGCGTCAGTTCTACGGCGGATATTGGGGCCCGACAACGTCAGATATCGGACGGGGTGCGCGCGATGAGACAGTCACGCCGCGTGCTGGCCTGGCTGGAACAGCCGATCCTTCCCCTAAAGTCGGGGCGTCAAGATTGCAGACCCCGGTCGTCGGATCCGTTTCGAACGACCGGGTTCTGTGGAGCCACCTGCCTCAGTTCGGCGTACCGTCCGGGTACCAAATCTTCATGCCCCCATGCGCCGAGCACGCCGTCTGCTTGGAACCGGTGCTTACATAAGTACCGTCGTTGCACAGGCCCAGCGCGTCGCTCGGCACGCCGCTTACCTTTTCCTTGGTCGCGGTTCTGCCGGACTCGGGCGTCGCATAGTCGGCCGCCGTCGCGGTGCCCGGCCCATCGGGATACCAGATTTTCAGGCCACCATGCCGGCTGCACGCGGTGGCCTTCGAACCCGTGCTCACATAGGTGCCATCCTTGCACAGCCCCAGTGCATCGCTCGGCACGCCGCCGACCGACTGGCCGGATGCCGTCTGGCCCGATCCGCTGTCCTGCGCATAGGCGGCGGAACCCGCCAACATCACCGCGCAGAGTGCCGAAAATGCCATTCCGTTACGAGTATTCCTCATCACTGAACTCCCTGCCTGAACACCAATGTTGCTCGAACGTGCAGGTTGGCCGGGAGTTGCTACGATCGGTTAATAGCATAAGGACGAGGTCGCAGGGGGTAACACGCCTGTTAACTTTCGCTCCGCACACATTGCCGCGGTGGAAAGCGTCACCGCACGGACGATCGTTGCGATCCTCGTGTCAGCGGTGGCTTTCTCGCTATTTCATATTCCCGTCTATTGCCTTGAAAAGGGGCTGCTAACGGTTGTGCCCGCGACTTTCATGGCAAGCTTCTTCGCGTGGCCGCAGACTGACCGCGAGTGTCATGGCACATTCTCTGCTCGACCTTATCAGCGTTTGACCTCCTTTTTGCGGGATCCTGATAACACCATGTGACCGAGCGTGATGATGGCCAGCGTCCGCCACGCAAATGCTGCGGGTCCGCTGACGCGCCACTTGCAGCCATTCCTACTTCAACGCGAGTTCTGCATTTCGCATAAGCTGGATGACCCGCGCGACCGCCTCGTCGAGTGGCAAGCGACAATCATGGTCCGGCCCCCTCGGCTCAATCAGGTTGGCGATATTCCAATGTCGATCCTCGGCAGGATAGAGATACATCATAAGCCTATAGCTGACGATCTCGCCATCCGACGTTGGCAGAGACCCAACAGCGATGCTGTCACCTAGCGACCAAGTGCGCTCGACCGCGAAGAGTCCCTCGCTTCTTAGAGCTTCAATGGCGGCGCTGCGATCCATCGCCAAAGTCTATTCAGCGACCGCCTGGCTGTCCATCGAAGCAACCGCATTCCACCTATCCGAGTCATTCGCCCCTACGCCCCCCGCACCTCATCCAGGAACCGAGCCACCTCGCCCAGGTCCACCGCCCGCTCCAGATACGTCTCGCCGATCCCCCGCGCGAGGAGGAAGGGCAGGGTGCCGGCGTCCATCTTCTTGTCGTGCAACATATGCGCCACCAGCGTCGCGCCATCCGCGTCGATGCCCGCCGCCGCCAGCCCGTCGGGCAGGCCCACCGCGCGCAGGTGCGCCGCGACCCGCTCGGCATCCGCGGCGGGGCACAGGCCCAGCCGCGCCGAATATCCGAACGCCAGCGCCATGCCCGCCGCCACGCCCTCGCCGTGGACCAGCCGGTCGGAAAAGCCCGTCTCCGCCTCCAGCGCATGGCCGAAGGTGTGGCCCAGGTTGAGCAGCGCGCGCTTGCCGGTCGTCTCGCGCTCGTCCTCGGCCACGATCCGCGCCTTGGCCGCGACCGACCGGGCGATCGCCGTCTCGCGCGCCTGCGGATCGCCCGCCAGCAGCGCCGCGCCGTTCGCCTCGCACCAGTCGAAGAATTCGGGATCGTCGATCAGGCCGTATTTCACGACCTCGCCATAGCCGGCGCGCGTATCGCGCAGCGGCAGCGTGTCCAGCACCTGCGGATCGATCAGCACCAGTGCCGGCTGGTGGAACGTGCCGATCAAATTCTTGCCCGCCCGGCTGTTGATCGCGGTCTTGCCCCCCACCGAACTGTCGACCTGCGCCAGCAACGTCGTCGGGATCTGGACGAAGCCGCATCCGCGCTTGAGGATGCTGGTGGCGAACCCGACCAGGTCGCCGATCACCCCGCCGCCCAGCGCGATCACATGGTCGCCGCGCTCCACGCCCAGCTCGAGCAGCCGGTCGGTCAGCGCCTCCAGCTGCGCCCAGCTCTTGGTCCCTTCGCCGGGCGGCAGCACGATCGCCTCGCTGGCGATGCCCGCCTCGCTCAGCGCGGCCTGCAGCGTCGCCAGGTGCGGCGCGACATTGGCGTCGGTGACGATCGCCATCGTCCGGCCGCGCGACAGCGGCTTCAGATGGGCACCGGCGCGCGTCAGCACGCCGGCCTCGATCACGATGTCATAGCTTCGGGCGCCCAGCGCGACGGGAATGAGGGTCATGCACCTATTGCTTCAAGGATGGCGTTCACCGTCGCGTCGTGCGGGGCGACCACGCTCTTCACGCGGAACGGGGCCAGCGAATAATAGGGGTTTCGCACCGCCGCCAGCTCCGACAGGATTTCTTCCGGATCGCGCCCGCGCAGCAGCGGGCGGGTGTCGCGCCGCCGCACCCGGTCGGCCAGCACCGCCGGCTCGGCGTCCAGCCACACCGCGATCGCATGGTCCAGGATCAGGTCGCGCGTCTGCTGCTGGATGAACGCGCCGCCGCCCGTGGCGATCACCTTGGGTGTGCCGTCGACCAGCCGGGCGATCACCCGCCGCTCGCCGTCGCGGAAATAGGGTTCGCCGAATCGGTCGAAGATGTCGGTGATCGCCATGCCCGCCGCGGTCTCGATCTCGGTATCGGCATCGACGAAGGGCAGGTCCAGCCGCTGCGCCAGCCGCCGCCCCACGGTCGACTTGCCCGCGCCCATCAATCCGACGAGCACGATCGGCTTGCCGCTCCAGCGCGGATCGGGGGGGCGTGTTTGTAACATGTCCATCGGGGCTATACAGCGAGGGTCGCGCTCGGGCAAAAGGCCGCGCGCATAGTCTTGGTTGTTTGCGGAAGAGTTTTCCAATGTCCCGTTCGTTAGTCGTGCTGATCGCTGTCCTCGTGCTGCTGGTGGCAGGGCTGTTCTTTTTCGCCGGGCGGGACACCGCCAAGGAACCGACGCGCGTGGAAAAGGGCGTCTCGCTTGAAAATCTCGCCAACTAGGCTGTCCGCCGCCCGCATCGCCCTCGTCGCCGCCCTGCTTGCGGGCGTCGCGGTGCCGGTGCTCGCGCCGCTCCGGGCCCAGGACACACCCGAATCGCTGCTGCCGCCGGGGTTCAACGATCCCGCGCCGGCGCCCGCTCCGGCACCGCGTCCGTCGGGGCCCGCTGCCCCGCGTCCGACCGCCGCGCCTGTCGCGCCGCCCTCGGTCCCGGCCGATTCGCCCGCGCTGTTCGGCAACGACAGCGCGCCGCTGGCGGAGGCCACCCCGGCGCCGATCGACTATAGCAAGTACGAACTGCCCGAATTCGCCAAGCGGTCGCTGAACCGCATCGGCGTGTCCGCCTGGGGCAATCCGGTGTTCGCGCCCGATGCCTTTGCCCGCACGCCGGGCCGGGCCCAGATGATCCTGATGCAGCGGCTCGACGCGCCGGTGCCGTCGCGCTGGGTCTCGATCGCGCTGCGCCGCGCGCTGCAATCGCCGATCGACACCCCCGCCGGGATCAACGGCGCCGATTATGCGGCGCAGCGTGCCTGGCTGCTACTGCGCATGGGCGAAAGCTTCGCCGCACGCGCGGTGGTGCAGGGCGTCGATGCGGAGAATTTCACCCCCGGCCTGTACCGCGTCGGCATGCAGGTGGCGCTCGCCGCCGCCGATCCGGCGATGGTGTGCGGCTTCGCCGATCCCGCGGCTCAGGAACTGCCCGATCGCGCCTGGCAGTTCGCTCGCGCCTGGTGCGCCGGCCTGGGCGGTGAACCGAACAAGGCCCAGGCGCTGCTGAAGGAGGCCCGTTCGGGCCCGCGCGGCACCATCGACAATCTGCTCGCCGAAAAGCTGGTCGGTGCCGGCGGCCGCGGCGCCATCACCATCGAATGGGACGGCGTCGACGCGCTCAGCGCGTGGCGCTGGGGCCTCGCCACCGCCACTGGCGAAACCGTGCCCGACGCGCTCTATACCGGCGTCGGCCCCCAGGTCCGCTTCTGGCAGGCGCTGGCGCCGATGGTCCCCGCGGCCCAGCGTCTCGCCCCGGCCGAGCTGGCCGCGGCCAATGGCGTCTTCTCCAATGCCGGCCTCGTCTCGCTCTATGGCGAGATCGAGCAGGAGGATGATGGCGGCCCCTTCGTCGCCACCGCGCGCGACCTGCGCACCGCCCATAGCGGCCCCGATGCCGCCGCCCGCGTCGCCGCGCTCAAGACCATCTGGGGCGAAAGCGATTCGGCCCGCCGCCGCTATGGCCGGCTGGTGCTGACCGCGCGCGCCGCCTCCGCCATTCCGGTGCGGCCCGAACTGGCCGCCGATGCCGACACGCTGATCGCCGCGATGCTGACCGCCGGCTTCGAACAATCCGCGCTTGCCTGGCGCGGCGTCGCCCCGCGCGGCGGCTCGGGCTGGATGCTGCTCGCGCTTACCGATCCCAATGGCGGCATCGCCGGCGGCGATTTCGAGGCCTATCGCGCAGCGGCCAGCCCGCGCGCGGTCCAGCTCGCCTTTGCCGGCCTCGCCGGCCTCGGCAAGCTCTCGGACAGCGACGCGCGCAGCTATGCCCAGTCGCTCGACGTGCCCGTGGCCGCGCAGAACAGCTGGACCCGCGCCATCGACGGCGCTGCGGCCCGCGGCGATTCCGGCACCGTCGCGTTGCTCGCCGCGGTGGGGATGCAGTCGCGCGGCTGGGGCGCGATCTCGCCCGAGGCGCTGTTCCACATCGTCGCCGCCTTCCGCACCGCCGGCATGCCGCAATATGCCCGGATGATCGCCGTCGAGGCGGTCACCCGCGCCTGACCCGGCCGGGGCACCCCCGATGAGCGCCGGCGACGATCGCGCGCTGATCGACCGGTTCCTCGAAATGCTCGCGGCGGAGGCGGGCGCGGCGAAGAACACGCTCGCCGCCTATGGCACCGACCTGCGTCTCGCATCGCAGGCGCTGTCCGGACGGCTGGGCGATGCGGGGCAGGGCGAGCTTCAGGCGCTGGCCGGCGGCTGGCAGGCGCTGTCGCGCGCCACCGTCGCACGCAAGTCGGCCGCGCTGCGCCGCTTCTTCGCCTTCCTGGCGGACGAGGGGCTTCGCGCCGACGATCCCGGCGCCGCGCTGCCCCGTCCGGGCGCCACCCGGCCGCTGCCCAAGGTGCTGAGCACCGCCGATGTTGACCGCCTGTTCGACGCGGTTGCTGCACGACAGGCGCGGGTGCCTGCCGATCCGCTCGACCTGCGGCTCGGCGCGCTGGTCGAACTCCTCTACGGCTCCGGGCTGCGCGCCACCGAGCTCGTCTCGCTGCCGCGAAACGCCGTCCATCCCGACCGGCCCTATCTGATCCTGAAGGGCAAGGGCGGGCGCGAGCGGCTGGTGCCGATCTCCGACCGCGCCCGCGCCGCGGTCGCCTTGTGGCGCGGCCATGTTGATCCGGCCAGGCTGTGGCTGTTCCCCTCGGGCAAGGCGCACCTGTCGCGCGTGCGTCTGTACCAGATCCTCCAGGGGCTGGCGGTCGAGGCCGGCATCCCGCCCGACCGGGTCAGTCCCCACGTGCTGCGCCATGCCTTCGCCACCCATCTGCTCGAAGGGGGCGCCGATCTGCGTGCGCTCCAGTCGATGCTCGGCCATGCCGACATCGCCACGACCGAAATCTACACCCATGTCGACAGCCGCCGGCTGGTCGATCTGGTCAATTCGCGCCACCCGCTGGGTCAGGCGCTCGTTGACGCGAGGCCCCGGCGCGCTTAACCGAAACGACCCATGGCCAGTTTCCTAGATTTCGAAAAGCCGATCGCCGAGCTTCAGGCTCGCATCGACGAATTGCGCGCCACCGCCGCCGGTGGCGAGGTCGATCTCGATGCCGAGATCACCCCGCTTCAGGTCAAGTCGGACAAGCTGCTGCGCGACACCTATTCGCGCCTCACCCCGTGGCAGAAGACCCAGGTTGCGCGCCATCCCGAACGCCCGCACTTCACCCATTATGTCGCGGCGCTGATCGAGGATTTCATGCCGCTGGCAGGCGACCGCGCCTTTGCCGACGATCAGGCGATCATCGGCGGCCTCGGCCGTTTCCGCGGCCGCCGCGTCATGGTCATCGGCCATGAAAAGGGCGACGATACCGCCAGCCGGCTCAGGCATAATTTCGGCATGGGCAAGCCTGAGGGCTATCGCAAGGCGATCCGCCTGATGCAGCTCGCCGACCGCTTCGGCCTGCCGGTCATCACACTCGTCGACACCTCCGGCGCCTTTCCGGGCATCCAGGCCGAGGAACGCGGCCAGGCCGAGGCGATCGCCCGCTCGACCGAACAATGCCTCAACCTCGGCGTGCCGCTGGTCGCGGCGGTGCTGGGCGAGGGCGGATCGGGCGGCGCCGTGGCGCTGGCCGCGGGCAACAGCGTGCTGATGCTCGAACACGCCGTCTATTCGGTGATCTCGCCCGAAGGCTGCGCCTCGATCCTGTGGCGCACCGCCGACAAGGCGCCCGAGGCGGCCGAGGCGATGAAGGTCACCGCGCAGCATCTCAAGGAACTGGGCGTCATCGACACGATCGTTCCCGAGCCGCTGGGCGGCGCGCACCGCGATCATGCCGCCGCGATCCGCGCGCTGGGCGATGCGATCGATTCGGCTCTGGTGGCGATGGACGGGCTGGCGCCGGAAGCGCTGCGCCAGATGCGCCGCGCCAAGTTCCTCGCAATGGGCCGTCTCTGAAGATATATCTTGGCGTAGGAAGCTTCCTGCGCTTTTTGCACGAACGTTATGCACGAAAAGGGCGGCGGAACCGGAGTTCCGCCGCCCGATACTGTGTCGAGACGAGGCTTACGAAGCCTTCATGTTCGACGAGACGTTGCTGAAGGTGGTGTTCAGCTGATTGCCCAGGCCCTGCATCGCGGCGATCGCGGCAACGGCGATCAGCGCGGCGATCAGGCCGTACTCGATCGCGGTCGCGCCCTTGGAATTCTTAACGAAATTGCGAATCTTGGTCATAACGGTCTCCACGTTCGAAGGTGCTTCATTTCCCGGCCGCTGCGGCAAAACCGTCGCGGCATCACTGGTTTAGGCGGGGGAGGTAAATAAATTTCTAAACTGCGGCCCATAGCGGCCGAAAAAGTTTCGGGAGCTCAACGGCTGGTCTGAACCCGCTCGGACACCCGGTTCCACATGCTCGTCGTCCGCCCCGCCAGCAGCTGCAGCGTCGCCAGCAAGGCGAGCACCACCAATGCAAGGATGAAGCCATATTCGACCGCGGTCGCCGCCCGCCGGCTGTCGCAAAAGCGCCGCACGTGTCGCAACAAGGCTCGCATTTGTGCACCACTCCCCCGATAGGTGCGCCGCAGTCTAGGGAAGGGGCGTTAACAAGTGTCTAGCAACGATCCGGCGCTTAACTCGCAGATGCTGTTCGTTGTCGCAGCCGCGATCGTCGACGGCGACGGCCGGGTCCTGGTCCAGCAGCGCCCGGCGGGCACGTCGATGGCGGGGTTGTGGGAGTTTCCCGGCGGCAAGGTCGAACCCGGCGAGCGGCCCGAGGCGGCGCTGATCCGCGAGCTGCACGAGGAACTGGGCATCGATGTCGAGGCCGCCTGCCTGGCACCGGCCTGCTTCGCCAGCGAACCGCTGGGCGACCGCCACCTGCTCCTGCTCCTCTACGCCCTGCGCAAATGGCGCGGCGTCCCCGAACCGCGCCACGCGCATGCGCTCAAGTGGCTCCGCCCGGTCGAGCTCCACCGCCTCGACATGCCCCCCGCCGACAAGCCGCTGATCGGCCTGCTCGAGGCGCTGGTCTAGCTGTTCAGTCTCGAAGCTTGGCGGCACGGGGTGGAGCGAATGGCCTTCGCCCCCATCGGGGCAGCATTGACGCTTGCCCGCTCGCGCCGATTCTGCGCGGTCGTCTCACCGATGCCGTGACGACGGGCCTGCGCCTTTGTGCTTTCTTCACCCCGCCAGCGCCAACCCCAAGGCAACACCGTCCTCGTCCGCCAGCGCCGCCTCTCTCAGCGCCCGCAGCCCCGCCGCATCCACGCCGCCCGCGCGCCACCGTGCGACGATCCGCTCGTAATTGCCGAGCCCCCGCGCAAAGGTGTCGCCATAGCCCTTGATCAGCCGCTGGCACTTCACCAGCTCCAGTGCCGCCTCGGGCTCAGCCGCGCGAACCAACGCCAGCCAGTCCTCGATCCGCGCCTGCTCGAGCTGGTAGCGCAGCGTCCCGCGGCGCCAGCGGCGCCAGCCGGCGAGAACTGACAGCATCAGGAACCAGCGCAGGCTGGTCGTCTCGACATGGCGGCCCTTGGTGAAGAACGGATGCAGCCGCCGCGACCAGCCTTCGCTCGCCAGGATGCGACGGCCCAGGGGCGCCGGCAGCGTCTCGCAAATCTCCTCGAGCCGCGGGTGCATATATTCGGTCATGTTGACGATCTGGTCTTCCTTCGCCTTCACCTCGCTGCGCACCCGGGCGAAGCGGGTGGCGCGGACCTTCAGGTCGGCGACGCGGATCGTGTCCTCGTACGACATCCATAGCGCCAGGTGGCGCGCTGCCTCCGCCAGCACCTCCGGCGTGCCGTCCAGGCGCTCGAGCCGGTCGAGATAGTGTTCGGCATAGGCCGCGTCCTGATAGTCCATCAGCCGCTTGACCCCTTCGAGCGCGAAGCGGTGCGCCTCGGGCGGAAGCGCTGCCGTGATCCGCTCGGCCAGGATCCGGCCGGTGGCGCTGGTCGGGGCGGGCAGGTCGGGCAGGGCGGGCGCGGGTTCGGCCACGCCCTGCGCCGCATCGAACCCCGCCGCGAAGCCGCGCAGATTGGCCTCGATCGCCTTGCCGCCGGCGCGGATCGCGTCCTCGAAAGCGCTGCGCGCGAAGGGCAGGGCGCCGCTGCCGGCCAGCGCGCCGAACATCACCGAGCTGATCACGCTGCCGGTGCGCTCGGCGACCGCGTCCATGTCGAAGCCGATGAAGCGCCGCGCGCGATCATGCGCCGCCGCGACGATCCGCTCGCCGCTGGCGCGACCGTCGCCCATCGCCGACTTTTCGGAGATAGCGTACACGCGGTGGGTCGATCCGATCAGCTGGGTCCGTTTCGACACGAAGCCGCGCAGGATCGCCCGGCCCGCCTCCATCAGCTCGGATGCGACGACGACATCGACATCGCCCGGCACCGGGGTCAGCGCCAGCACCGGGCGGGGGCCACCGACATCGGCGATCATCTCGATATAATAGATGGTCGCGCCGGTACGCTGGGCGACGCCGGGCACCGACGTGCCCTGCGCGACATGACCGTTGCGCTCGCCCAGCTGGACGATCCAGTCGGCCAGCACGCCGCCGCCTTGGCCGCCCAGCCCGAGCACGGCGATGGTGATGCGGTTGCGATCGGTCATCAGAAGGTCCTTGCGGCGATGCCGCGCGCGGTGCGGCGTTGCAGCGCGCCGATCATCCAGCCGCGCAGGCGCTGGCGCAGCCGGTCGCGGCGATCGGGATTGGAGACGATGCTCGCCTTGTAGAAGGACGGACACAGCACCGCGGCATGGCTCACCTCGCCGCACACGCCGCAGCCGACGCAGCTGTTTTCGACATGCGCGATCGGATCCTCGCGCAGCGGATCCGGGTTGGTCTTGATCGTCAGCGACGGACAGCCCGACAGGCGGATGCAGCTATGGTCGCCGGTGCAGGTGTCGGGATCGACCCCGAACCGCTCGCGCACCACACGCTTGCCGTCCTTCACGGCCTTGGCGAGCTGCGGCTTGATCCGGCGCTGGCGGTTGAGCTGGCATTCGGACTGGGCGACCAGGACCTTCGGCCCCTTTTCCTTCGAGGTCAGCGCGTCGCGGATCGCATCGCGCATGCCGGCGACGTCATAGGTCCGCTCCAGCGTCTTCGCCCAGCCGATGCCGATGCCGCGCACCGCCTTCTCGATCGGGTTGTTGGTCTTGCGGTTGGGCGGCTTGGCGCGCGACGACAGCACGTCCTGCCCACCGGTCGCGGCCGAATAGCCATTGTCGACGATGATCGTGAGGTTGTCGTCCTGGTTGAAGACGGCGTTGCCGATCCCCGAGGTCAGGCCGTTATGCCAGAAGCCGCCATCGCCCATGATCGCGATCGCGCGCTTGTCGCGCGGCTTGAACGCCGATGCGCCGGCTGTGCCCAGCCCGTAGCCCATCGTCGTGTTGCCGATATGAAAGGGCGGCAGGATCGAGAAGAGGTGGCAGCCGATATCGGCCGAGACATGCGAGGGACCCAGCTCCTTCTCGACCAGCTTCATCGCCGAGAAGATCGGGCGTTCGGGACAGCCGGTGCAGAAGCCCGCAGGCCGCTGCGGCACTGCCGCCGGGGAAAGCGCCGGGGGCTGGGCCGGTTCCTCGGCCGGGGCGCGCTCGGGGGCATGGAGGCGCAGGAACTTGGCGACGCCGTCGCGGATCACCGCGCCGCTATATTCGCCCGCACGCGGCAGCACGTCCTTGCCGACGATTCTGGTCCGCAGGTCGGCGCGGCGCACCAAGGTGTTGAACTCATGCTCGATGAATTCGGGCTGGCCCTCCTCGACCACCAGCACCGCGCGCTTGCCCGCGCAGAAGTCGCGGACCTCGTCGGGGATCAGCGGATAGGTGACGTTGAGGACATAGACCGGCAGCTTCGCATTGCCATAGGCATCCGACAGCCCGATCAGCTCGAGCGCACGGTTGAGCGAGTTGAACAGCCCGCCCTGGACGATGATGCCGATCTCGTCCCCGGCAGTGCCGAAATGCTCGTTGAGCTTGTGCTCCTGGACGAACTTCACCGCCGCCGGCCAGCGCTGCTCGATCTTCTCGACCTCGTGCAGGAAATTGGCGGGAGGCAGGACGATGCGGTCGGTGTCGCGGCGCGGCGTCTCGGCGGCCTCGGAGACGGTCAGCGGCGGGTGGCGATTGTCGCGCGTGACGAAGCTGCCCGTGACGTGGCAGGCACGCACGCGCAGTTCGAGCATGACCGGCGTGTTCGACGCCTCGGACAGCTCGAAGCCCTTCTCGACCATGTCGACGATCATCGGCAGGCTGGGCCGCGGGTCGAGCAGCCACATCTGCGACTTCATCGCGAACGCGTGCGTGCGCTCCTGCATGATCGACGAGCCCTCGCCATAATCCTCGCCGAGGATGATGAGCGCGCCACCGGTCACGCCGCCCGAGGCGACGTTGGACAAAGCGTCCGAGGCGACGTTGGTGCCGACGACCGACTTCCACGCGACCGCGCCGCGCAGGGGGTAGTTGACCGAGGCGGCAAGCATCGCGGCCGCGGTCGCTTCGCTGGCCGAGCTTTCGAAATGGACGCCGAGTTCGCCCATCAGCGTGTTGGCGTCGGCGAACACGTCCATCAGGTGGCTGATCGGCGACCCCTGATAGCCGCCGACATAGGCGACGCCCGCCTGGAGCAGCGCCTTGGTGACGGCAAGGATGCCTTCGCCGTGGAAGACCTCGCCCTCGCCGAGCCGCAGCTGCTCGACTTCCGCCTTGAACGAACGCTCGGCCATGCGATCAGTCCGCGACCAGCGCGAGCACGCGCAGCGGGCTGCCCGATCCGCCCTTGATCTTGAGCGGGCTGGCCAGGATCACGATACCGGTCGCCGGCAGCTGGTCGAGATTTTCCAGGCATTGCAGGCCGTAGCGGCCGGCGGCGTGGAACAGGGTGTGCGCCGGATAGGTGGGGTCGAGCAGATGCGCCTGGCCCGCATCGGTGCCGATCGTCTCGACGCCCAGGCCGTGCGCGTCCCGCTGCTCGATCAGGAACTTGACCGCCTCGGCGGAGGGACCGGGCGTATGCGCGCCGTCCTCGCGGCGATTGGTATAGGCTTCGACGTCGCGCTTCGACCAGTCGGTGCGCAGCAGGATCCAGCTGCGCGGCGGAATCGCGCCATGCTCGGCCTCCCACGCCTCGATATCGGCGACGGTCAGCAGATAGTCGGGGTTCTCCGCGGACTTGGCGGAGATGTCGATCACCACCGCCGGCGCGATGAAGTCGGCCGGGGGGACGGTATCGACCGCGTTGTTGTCCAGATCCCGCCCGGTGATCCAGTGGACCGGCGCGTCGAAATGTGTGCCGGTATGCTCGCTGACGGTGAAGTTGTTCCAGTACCAGGCGACGCCGCGCTCGTCGTAGCGCGAAATCTCTTCCTGGCTGAAGCCGGCGCACTGGCCGAATTCAGGGGGCAGGACCAGGGTCGGCGTGTCCGGCGACAGCGTCTGGGTGAGGTCGATCGTACGGATCGCGCCCGAGGCGATTCCGGCGGCGAAATCCTGCAGCGTCTGACGGGTCATCCTTGTCCTCCCATGGGTTTTGTGGCTGGATTTAGTTGCATATGCAAGTAATTCGATGCGGCTTCAGGTTCATGCGGGCACGACATCGAAGGCGATTGTCGTGCGGTGGCGCGCATCGTCGAACGGCACGGTGCCGTGGTAGAAATAGGACGGGAACAGCACGAGCTTGCCGACCTCGGGCCGGACCATGTGCGCGATCCGCTCGCGCGTGCCGAGCCGCAGCCCGCTCTCGCCGAACTTCAGCCAGCCCTGTTCGTCCTGTGTCACCGCGTCGGGCAGGGCGACGTAATAGACGGCGCTGATCCAGCCTTCGGGATGGATGTGGTTCTCGTGAAAGCCGGCGCTGCGCAGCCGTACCGACCAGGAGCCGGAAAAGGCGAAACCGGCAGTTTTCCGGCGCAGAAACGGATGGTTACCATCCTCGGGAAGCTCGGCAATCCACGCCCGGACGCGCGCCTCGATCATCGCGCGAACCGCCGCGACCTCGGGCAGGGGGAGGGCGAACAGGTCGTCGCTGGTCTGGGTCCCGCCGCGCAGCGTCTGATCGAGCGGAGACTGCGTCGCGCGGTGCAGCGGGGTGAGCGCGGCATCGAGCCGGGCGTTGAACCCGGCCACGTCGCCATCGGCGAGTGTCAGCACGGCCTCCGAAACGAACCGCGAGACGTCGTTCAGCCAGGCCTCTTTCGGATCTTCGGTGGAGCGCCACGCGAGCCCCTGGAGCGCGAGCGCCTGCTGGTCCGCCGGATCCGCGGCGAGCAGGTCGTCGAGCAGCGGCAGGGCGTCGGTCGGGCGATCCAGGATAATTCCTATGCGGGCAGCCTCGCGCGCCGCCGGCGCGAACGGCAGTGCGGAGCGGAGGGCGGCAAGTGCGGCATCGGCCTTGCCGAGCGACCACAGCGCGCGGCCATGCTGGTAGCGAAGCTCGGCGCCTGCGCCATCGACATGCGGGGCGAGCAGCGCCGCTGCCTGATCGGCATGGCTGGCGAGGAGAAGGCTGGCGCCATAATCGGCGAGCAGACCCTGGTCGCCGGGATGGCGGGGCAGCGCGGCGCGGTAGCTGGCAAGCCAGACATGGGTCCGGCCATGCTGCCACAACAGGCGGTTGAGCGACGCGTGCGCGGCACGATCGGTCGGGCGCAGCGCGATCGTCGCGCCATAGGCGGTGACCGCATCGTCGATCCTCCCGAGATCCTGGAGGCAATGGCCGTGATTATAGGCGATCTCGGGCGTCGTCGGATCGGCGGCGCGGCAGCGTTCGAACAGCGGCAACGCCTCGGCTGCCCGCCCCGCGAGGCGCAGCGCCACGGCGAGATTGTGGCGCGTTGGGACATGATCCGGGCGCAGCGCCAGCGACTGGCGCAGGGCGCCGATCGCTTCATCGCCGTCGAGCGCCTGGCCCAGGGACGCCCAAGCACGGGCGTTGCGAGAGTCCCGATGCAGCAGCGGGCCGAGGACCGCGGCTGCGCCCGGACGATCGCCAGAGGCGATCAACGCGAGGCCGAGATTGACCGCGGCGTCGGCATAGCCCGGCTGGAGCCGCACCGCATCGCGATAGGCCGCCACCGCTTCGTCGTGGCGGCCGAGATCGGACAGGCTGTTGCCGAGATTGTTCAGCACATGCGGCTGGGCGGGGTTGGCGGCGAGCGAGCGGCGGAACAGGGCGACCGCGTCCTGCTGCCGGCCCGACTGGCGAGCGATCATGCCGAGCAGCTGCAGCGCGTCGGGCTGGCCCGGCAGGCGGTCGAGGATGCGGTTCAACAGTGCCTCGGCAGCGTCCGACCGGCCGCTGCGGGCGAGCGTCATCGCCTGTTGCAGCGCCTGACCGAGCTCGGCCGCGGCGAGGCCGGCCTGAGCGCTCGGCATGGGTCCGGAAGCTGCGTTTCGCACTGGCTGCTCCACCTGCGGCATCTTGCGGTCGCAGCCTGCTGATGGCGCGTCCTGCGACCGAAAGTTGCAAATGACCCTTGCCTCGTCAAGCGAATCACGCTCTAAATCATGTGTAATTGGAAATAATATCGGGGATCGCGAGATGAGCGAGGCGGGGACGCAGCTGCGCATGATGCAGGCGATGGCGGTGCATTCGGTGCCGGAAGCCACGGCAAATTCGCGGCGCCCGGGCGTGCGCATGACCCTTGTGTCGCTGGCTGTGCTCCTTGCCGGCACGGCCTTCGTTGCGCCCGCAGCCGCGCAGAACCAGTCGCGGCCGATCCCCGAGACGAGCGACGATGTCCGCCGGCTGCCCATCCCGCCGGTCGACCGCAGCAAGGCGCCGCTGGTCGTGCTGACCGGCGGCACGCTGATCGACGGTCGCGGCGGCGCGGCGATCCCGAATGCGGTGGTGGTGCTGCAGGGCGATCGCATCGTTGCGGCGGGCCCGGCGCGCTCGACCCCGGTTCCGGCGGGCGCGGCGCGGAAGATCGACGCCACCGGCCTGTATGTCCTGCCCGGGCTGATCGACCTGCACATCCACTTCACCCAGCAGCGCGGGCCCAATATGGGGCTGTATTCGGATAGCCCGGCGGCGGCGGCGATCCGCGGCTCCGCGCTGGCGGACCAGCTGGTCACGGCGGGCATCACTGCGGTGCGCGACGTAGGCACCAGCGACGATGTCGCGCTGCGCATCAAGGAAGCGGTCGATCGCGGCATCATCCGCGGCCCGCGCGTGTTCTGGAGCGGGCGGATCATCTCGAGCACCGGCGGCCATGGCGACGAGGTCACCTCGACCGCGACCGGCAAGCAGAAGCCGGCGCTGGGCGGCGAGACGCGCGGCTATAACGGGCCATGGGAGTGGCGCACCGCGGTGCGCAGCCAGGTGAGGGTGCTGGTGGACTGGATCAAGCTGGGCGCGCCGGCCGACCGCGAGGAACTGGTCGCGGCGATCGACGAGGCGCATTCGCTCGGCGTGCCGGTCGCGATCGACAGCTATGGCAAATATACCGACTGGGCGATCGAGGCGGGCGTCGACACGCTGGAGCATCCGCTGCTGATGAGCGACCAGGCGGTGCCGCTGATGAAGAAGCACGGCACCGCGTTCGTGCCGACGATCGGCGCGTTCGACAATCTGCTGGAAGGCGGATACCCGACCGCGGGCATTCCGACCGGCGGCTTCTACCACACCCATTCGCGCCGCTTCGTCATCGACCAGGGCGATCACCTGAAGCGCGTGACCGAAGCCCATCGTGCCGGCGTGCCGATCGGCGTGGGCACCGACATCCCGTTCGAGAATGAGTGGCGCTACCCCGACGCCTATTTCCGCGAGCTCGACTATCTGCACCAGGCGGGGATGAGCAATGCCGACGTGCTGGCGTCGGCGACGCGGGTCGGCGCGCGGATCATGAAGATGGGCGACAAGCTGGGTACGATCGAGCCGGGTAAGATCGCGGACCTGCTGGTGGTGGGCGCGAACCCGCTGGAGTCGCTGAAGAATCTGCGCGAGGTGCGCTATGTGATCGCGGACGGGAAGGTTGTCGTGGACGGGCGGGAGTAGGAGAAAAGCCCGTTCGGGCTGAGCTTGTCGAAGCCCGGATTTCTACCGCTACGTGGCGTGCGGTTGAGGGCGGGCTATTTGCTCGCACAAAGACACAAAGGCACAAAGAAGTAATTTTGCGCTGGCGCCGACCTACTCCCCTCCCGCTTGCGGGAGGGGCTGGGCGCCCGGCTTCCTGGTGCGCTGGCGATCGTGGAGATCGGGAGCCCACCCCCCGGGCCCCCTCCCGCGTGCGGGATGGGCAGTCACTTAGTGGTCGCGCAGCGCCCTTCGACGCGCTCAGGGCGAACCGGGTTGGGGGCTTGGTGCCCCCTTCTTCGTGCCTTCGTGCGAGAATTTTCTTACGACACCGCGGACACGTCCAGCGCACTCACTCGATCGGCAGCTTGCTCAAATTCGCGCTGATCTTCTGCAGGGTGCGCAGCAGGTGGGCAATGTCGCGGTCGCTGACGCCGTCCATGGCGCGGATGAACTGGCGGCCGACGATCGGGGTCAGCTTGCGCAGCGTCTGCTGGCCGGCGGGGGTCAGCGTCACCTCGGTGATGCGATTGTCCTCGGGGTTGGGCTCGGTCGTGACCAGGCCCTGTTCGACCATCCGGTCGATGATCCGGCTGATGGTCGAGCGCTTGGTCAGCGCCGCTTCGGCGATCGCGCCGATGCTGGCGGGCTGGCGTTCGCGCAGCACGGTCATCACGCGGTAGATCGGCTTGGACACGCCATGCTTGTGCAGCACGACGTCCATGTCCTCGTGATATTTGAAGTCTGCGTGCGCCATCAGGTAGAAAGGCGAATTCTCCAGGCGGAAACCGGGACTGCTGGGGTCGTAGACACTGCGGTTGTCCATCAGATCCTCTACCGTCCTTGCCGATTTCTTTGCCGCGGTTGTCGCCATGTTTCCCTCAATCGTTCCGCAGGATCAAGACCTTGCGCCGGGCCGCTCGGCTCGGGCAGGCGACTTAGCCGAAAACATATGCATTTGCACCTATCAAGTTGATCCGATGCGGTGAGTTGACGGGTTCGGGTACGGAAACGGGCGTCGGGCGATGGCTGCAGATCCGTTGAAGCTCGGCGGGATTTGCGGCCCCGTCCGCGCATTCCCGTCATTTCCTCTGGTCATTCGAGCCACGGCAGGTGGCGATATCGGCGATCGTGCGATCGGCACAATAATGCGTGATTATTGTTCCATTATGGACGTAACCCTGTCACGATCCGGTCGAGATCGGAGTCGGTCCGGAGGAAGGTCCATGTCGTCCAAGCGTCGTAGCAATCATATCCTGTGGCTCGCCCTGCTGCCGTTGATGGCGGCCGCGCTGCCTGGTCAGGCGCAGGAGGCTAAGCGGCGCTGGGACGAGATGTGCCAGATCCGCAAGGACAAGCTCGACCTGATCCTGCCCGAGGCGATGCGCGAGAACGGCATCGACATGTGGATCGTCGCGTCGCGCGAGGGACATGACGATCCCAATGCCGCGCTGCTGGGCGGCGGCTATGTCGGCGATGTCGGCTATTATTTGTTCACCGACCGCAGCGGCAGCGGGCGGATCGAGCGGGCGGCGATGGGCATTGGCGGCGCTGCGTTCGACCAGTGCCCGCTCTATGACCTGAAGCTCTCGCCGGCCGAACTGCGCAAGTTCGTCGAGGCGCGCGATCCGAAGCGGATCGGGATCAACATCGCCAGTGAGATCGGCACCGCCGACGGGCTCAGCCAGTCGCTCCATGCGCGGCTGGTCGAAACGCTCGGGCCCGATCTGGCGGCGCGACTGGTCCCCGCGGAGAAGCTGGTGTCCGATTTCCGCGCGCGCCACACCGCCACCGGCATCGCCGCCTTCGCCCGCGCCGGCGAATATTCGCGGACCATCGTCGAGCGGGCGCTGTCGAGCGAGGTGATCCGGCCCGGTCATACCACCACCGGCGAAGTGGCCTGGTGGATGATGGAGCGGCTGCACGAGCAGGGGCTGGGCAACAGCTTCGGCCTGCCGAGCATCTATATCCTGGGGCCCGGCGAGCGCGGGCAGGTGTCGGGGGATCGCATCATCCAGCCGGGCGACCTGATCACGGTCGACTGGGGCGTGAACTATCTGTTCTACTATACCGACATGAAGCGCATGGCCTATGTGCTGAAGCCGGGCGAAACCGCGCCGCCGGCCGGCGTGCAGCGGGCGTTCGACCGGGCGCTGGGCATCCGCCGGATGATCCTCGACGTGATCCGCCCGGGGGTGACCGCCGGCGACGCGCTGGCCGCGGTGAACAAGCGGGTTGCGGAGACGCCGGGGCTGGTGCTTGGTCGCTATGACGATCCCAGCAAGGACCCCAAGGTCTCCGACGTGGTCATCGGCAGCCATTCGGTCGGCGACCTGGGGCACGGATCGGGCCCGTCGATGGCCGACTTCAACCCGCTGCGCATGACCTATCGGCTGCGTCCGGGCACGATGCTGTCGATCGAGCTGTTCCTCTACACCCCGGTCCCCGAATGGGGCGGCCGCAAGATCAAGATCCCGCTGGAGGATAATGGCGTGGTGACCGATCGCGGGCTGGAATGGGCCTATCCGCCGAACAGCAGGATCCTGCTGGTGCGGTAATGTGCGAGCTTGCAGTTAGGCGTCGTGGACAAAGATTGACCTGAGACTCGCGGGTTGATTTAAGCCTGTCTTTTGGAGGCGGCGTTGGGCGAACGGATCGGGGTATCGGATGAAGAGTGGGCATTATTTTCCACCCTCGCTGAACGAAATGATGATGTTGTAAATTCCCGAATCCGTGACGAGCTCAAGATAGGAAACCGCCCCCGGCACCCGGGCGTGGTCGTCGTCGAAAGACGGCGAATTTATAAGCGGATCGAATAACCCGAACGGAATCGGCACGTCTTCGATCGCATCGCTGTCATCGGTGACCAGGAAAAGATCAACCAGGACCAGGGACTGACCGTTCTTCTTAGTCAATCGATACTGTCTGGAATAGCATTCAGCGATATGCCAATTGCTTACCCGTTGGATGGCTTCGAGATGCTGGTCGCACAGGCTGGATACGTCGATAAACTCCAAGGTGCCGTGCGCCTGCTTCTGCGTCACCGACTGCGACCGCGTTTTCGGTTCCTGGTAAGGTGCGGTCTTGCGCGGATCTGCCTCGAGCCCCGCGAGCGCCGCCCTCGCTTCGGGCAGCCCCGGAACCAGCGCGCCCGAATTGACCGGCACCGTCGATACCGAGCCGTTGCGCTGGGGCACCAACATCATTCGCGTTCCGCCGCTGTCTGCTGCGGCGGCAGTATACAGAATGCGAGCCCGCGACGGGCTCCGCGGAATGCCGTCGCCCACGTCGTATCGTAAACCGAGTTCGTACTGCGCGCGCTTGTCACCACCCTGCGCTCGGCGTGCGAGATCCTGCAGATCAGCGGCAGCCGCCCCTGGCTTCAGCGAAATAGCTGCATATTCCGCAGATACGAATCCCCCAGCCAGTACAAAACATGTGCCAAGGATCGCAGCAAGCGCCGCGCGCACAAATCGGCTGTGCAGAATAGCCTTCCCCACTACGTCCCATCCCCCGCAGCGCATCCGTCCGAACCGCGCCGGAAGGAATCATATAGGATCAGAATATTTTGGGATTTGGTTTTAGAGGATCGAGAGGCCGACGTCGAGATTTCCGACGGTCCGGCCAGGCCGATCCGCTTTGGCGATGGAAGCCCGGCTGTCTCGGCATGTATGACAGCACCGCGGCGGTCACATCGATCGGGTCGCTTGCCAGAGCGGTGCGCTGACCCGCAGGACCGGGCCGACCGCTTTCGGTGATATGCAGCCGTCCGGAAGCTGCCGTTTCCGACTTCAGGAATCTATATCTCGCCGACCAGCCAGTGGCGCAGCGCCAGGCCGACGATCAGCATGGTCGCGCCGAATGCCAGGATGGCGAAGAACCCGCTATGGTCGAGAAACGTCACGCCGGCGCCAACGCCCGCGATCAAGCCGCCTTGCTGGGCCAGGGCAATGCCGCCAGCATGCTGCGCGCGCAGGCGAAGGCGTTCTATCTCTGCGGCATCCGGTACCGGACGCGCTGTTGTTTCAGCCCAGCTTCGAAGGCGCTCCGCGAAGCCGACCGGATCGCGCCAGATGCGAGGATCGCGCCGGGCGATCAGCCAGAGGAAGGACCAGTAGACGAGAAGACCGCCCAGTGCGGTCAGGGGCGCGAGAATTGGGCGGAGCAGTTCGTGGGGCTGGCCGGTGTCGATCCCGAATAGCAGCAGGCCATAGCCCGCGGTCACGGCGAACGCGATCGGCCAGGCAGGCGCCGACGGGGGCGGGAGCTGATCGGCAAGTTGAGTGTCCGTCATCGACTCATCCGAAACGCCTCCACCGCTGATTGTCCTCGACCCGCGCCGACCCTCAATAATAACCCGCCTGGCGGCACAGCGCGAAGAGGCGCTTCACCTGGGGATGATCGCGTCCGAGTTGGCTGCGGATCGTCCACTTGCGTGCGCAGTTGCGGCGGGCCTGGGCTTCTTTCGGGCTCATCCGCGCTCGGGCGCGGTTGGTGCCGGCGCGGCGTTCGTTGGTGTAGCGGGCGGCCTCGCCGCCGGTCCATCCGACCATCGCGCCGGGGTCGAGCGCGGGGCCGACATCCTGGGCATTTGCGTGGGTCGTAAACAATGCTGCAACCAGTGCGAGGGGGATCAGATAGTTCACGACGCACCTCCAAGCACCCCCGTTCTCGACATAATAAACAATCGGATTGGATTATAGTTGACGTAGATCGAACCGTGCCATCTTCAGGTTGAACCGTTTGATCCGGCGAATATTTGGTGAAGCCGATCTATATTTGGACAATGCCAAAACAGCGCGCTGCCGTGACGACTGCCGGACCACCGATCAGCCCGCTTTGTGCTTGGATCGCGAATGAAGCCTATGGCGAGGCTTGCCCGATCCGCCATTGACGACGCGGCCTGAAAACGGGCTATGGTGCGTCGCCAAGGGGGGCGAAATGAACTCGAACAACGTGCTCGACAGTCTGTGTGCGGCGATTGCGGCGAGCGGAGACGCGCGGCTTCTGGGGCCCGCGCTCGATCAGTGTCGCGACGCATCCGACCTGGCGCGTGTGCTCGACCAGGGTCGTGACCTGGACCTGACGGTGCTGGACGATGATGAGCGATCACGGGTCGGTGCGCTGGCGCTGGAGGCTGGTGCCTGGGCGCTGGCGCTGAAGGCTGCGCAAGGTGTCGATCGCGCATTGGCCAGCGAAGTGACAGCGCTGTTTCGCCTCGATCGGGCCGGCGACGCCATGGCGCGCTATCATGCGGCGGTCGCTTCCAATCCGGCGCTGGAGCAGCCCGACCTTGTCGCCATGATCGAGCGTGAGAAGGGCGAGAGTACCAATGTGGTGACGCTGAACGCCAGGCGGCGGGAAAGCGAGTCACCCGAGGATGACGAACTGATCGAGGCGCGGCTGAGCTTCGTGCGGACCGAAAGCAGCATCGGGTTCGACGATGTCGCAGGCCACGATGACGTGAAGCGTCAAATCTCGCGGCGGATCATCGCGCCGTTTCAGAAGCCGATGTTGTTCGCGCGGTTCCGCCGGGCGGCCGGTGGCGGTGTCTTGCTGTATGGCCCGCCCGGCTGCGGAAAGACGTTGATCGCGCGGGCCACGGCGGGGGAGTGCGGCGCGCGGTTCATCAACGTGCCGGCCACCGACATCGTCGACAAATATGTCGGCGAACCCGAGCGCAAACTCGCGGCGATTTTCGAAGAGGCGCGACGCGAGACGCCGACGGTTCTGTTCTTCGACGAGATCGAGGCACTTGCGGGAAAACGCGGCAGCCAGTCGACGCGTCACGAGATGGGCCTGGTGTCGACGTTTCTTGCGGAACTCGACGGGTTCGAAAAAGCGAACAAGGGCGTGCTGATCCTGGCGGCCACCAATATGCCATGGGCGGTGGATGCTGCTTTTCGCCGATCCGGCCGGTTCGACCGGTTGCTGTTCGTGCCGCCGCCCGATCGGACTGCGAGGCGCGCCATCCTCGAGCTCCAGCTTGCCGGCCGTCCGGTGCAGGCGGGGCTGGACCTGGAAGCGGTTGCGGCGCGGGCGACCGGATTCTCCGGAGCCGACATCGAAAATCTGGTCGACACCGCGGCGGACCTGGCGATCGAGGAGTCGATCGATGCGGGCACCGAGCAGCCGATCGGGCAGCGGCATCTGATCGAGAGTTTTTCCGAGGTGAAGCCGACGACGGCCGAATGGCTGACGACTGCCCGCAATTTCGCTCGATATGGCAACAGCGGCGGCCAATATGACGAGATCGCGGAGTTCCTGAAGCGCCACGCCAAATGAGGCGGGGACATGGCGGCGCATTGCGGTATCGGATCGTGGATGAACCGAGCGATCCGATCTATTCGCGGTTCGCGCTCCCTCCGATCTGGTTTCTAATGCCGGTGACCATATTGGGCGCGTTCAGCTGGTCGATGTTCTTCTGGCTGCTGCCCGGGCTCAATGGCCTTGTCCTGGCCGGGCGCCATCGGTGGCGAGACGTCGGCCTCAGTGTCCTCGCGCTCGTCATCCATCTGGCAGGAATGATCGCTGTGTTCGCATTGCGCGAACAGGGCATGCTTACGGGAATCTGGCGCCAATATGCTTACGATCTGGTGCTGGTGCTCACGGTGACGCCCTTGGTCAAGGTGATGATGGATCAACAGGCAACGGTCGAGATGCGACGGATATTGAGAAGGTAACGTCGGTGGAGTTCATATCGGCGGCCGCGGAAGCGCGCAGACTGGAGCGGCTTGGCAATTTGCAGGCAGCGATCGAAATCTGGCGGGATGTTCTTACGGAGGATCCGGGCAGTGCCGACGCGCATGCATCGCTGTCGCGCGTGCTTTTCTGGGCGAATCGGATCCGGGGCGCCGAAGCGGAAGCGGAAGCTGCCTTGCAACTCGATCCCGAACAGAGCCAGGCATTGCTGACGCTGGCCCGGATCGAATTCATCCGCAACCGGGACAAACGCGGCTTTGCGCATCTCGATGCCGCTCTCGAAATAAATCCGCAACTGATCGATGCGCATGTGCTGAGAGCGCGCGCGCATCGGATCAATGGCAACCTGACCCGGGCCGATCACGCGATCAGCGCCGCATTGACGTTGGAACCCTCGAACGAGTGGGCGCTGCTCGAACTGGGGTCACTCTCGCGGACCCGAGGCGATCATGAGATGGCCCGTCAGATTGCGAGTACGATTCTGGCGCGCGATCCGGACGATGCCTCGGCCCTGGTGCTGGTCGGCTATGTCCTGCTCGATCAGGGAAAGCGCAGCGAGGCATTGGACGCGGCACTCTCGGCGTTGAACAGCGATCCCTCCAGCGAAGAGGCGCTGGCACTGATCGCCGCGATCAATGTGGTTCGAAATCCGTTGATCGGCGGCTATTGGCTCATCCTGCACCTGCTCGCGCGTTTGAGCGCCAATAAGCGCTGGCTCTTGTCGTGCGTCATCAGTCTCGCTTATTTGATGATATTGACCACGATGTACTGGTTTGGCGTGCCCGGCCCCGTGCGGTGGGTGTTCATGTCGCTCTATCTGGTCATGAACCTGGGTTTGATGGCAACGCGGCAGGTTATCGAGTGGCAGGTGGCGCGGGAAATGCGCAAGGTTCGGCTGCGTCCCTTCTGACGTCTCGCACGGCGCCGGACGCGGTGGCCGAAGATCGATTTCTCCCAGCAAGCCGATTTCCGGAAGGCGGCAGGCCGACCGCCTCCCGTAAGCGGGATCAGAACGCCGCGATGCCGGTGATCGCGCGGCCCAGGATCAGGGCGTGGACGTCGTGCGTGCCCTCATAGGTGTTGACCGTCTCGAGGTTCAGCGCGTGGCGCATGACCTGATAGTCGCCCGAGATGCCGTTGCCGCCGTGCATGTCGCGGGCGGTGCGGGCGATGTCGAGTGCCTTGCCGACATTGTTGCGCTTCACGATCGAGATCATCTCGGGCGCGAAGCTGCCGGCGTCGAGCAGGCGGCCCACGCGCAGCGATGCCTGGAGGCCCAGTGCGATCTCGGTTTCCATGTCGGCCAGCTTCTTCTGGAACAGCTGGGTCGCGGCGAGCGGGCGGCCGAACTGATGGCGGTCGAGACCATATTGGCGCGCGGCGTGGAAGCAGAATTCGGCGGCGCCCAGCGCGCCCCAGCTGATGCCGTAGCGGGCGCGGTTGAGGCAGGAGAAGGGACCCTTGAGACCCTGAACCTCGGGCAGCAGCGCGTCCTCGCCGACCTCGACGCCGTCCATCATGATCATGCCGGTGATCGAGGCGCGCAGCGACAGCTTGTTCTCGATCTTCGGCGCGGAGAGGCCGGGCGTGCCCTTGTCGACGACGAAGCCGCGGATCGCGCCGTCATGGGCGTCCGACTTGGCCCAGATCACGAAGACGTCGGCGATGGGCGAATTGGAGATCCAGGTCTTGGCGCCGTCGAGGCGGTAGCCGCCGTCGATTTTCGTCGCGCGGGTGCGCATGCCGCCGGGGTCGGAGCCGGCATCGGGCTCGGTCAGGCCGAAACAGCCGATCCACTCGCCGCTGGCCAGCTTGGGCAGGCAGCGCAGCTTCTGTTCCTCGGACCCGAAGGCGAGGATCGGGTACATGACCAGGCTCGACTGGACGCTCATCATCGAGCGGTAGCCGGAGTCGATCCGCTCCACCTCGCGCGCAACCAGGCCATAGGCGACATAGGAGGCACCGACGCCGCCATAGGCCTCGGGCACGGTAGGACCAAGCAGGCCGAGCGCGCCCATCTCGCGGAAGATCTCGGGATCGGTCGTCTCGTTGGCGTAGGCGTCGATCACGCGCGGGGCGAGGCGATCCTGCGCATAGTCGCGGGCGGTGTCGCGGATCATCCGCTCCTCGTCCTCGAGCTGTGAGTCGAGGAGGAAGGGGTCGGCCCAGTCGAAAGCGTGCATGGCGGGTCCTTGGGTGGGTGTTGCGGTGAGCGGCTCCCCTCCCTGAAAGGGAGGGGAATCGGTTGCGCTCGGGGTTTAAGTCGTGGGCACCACCGCGATCGTCTCGATCTCGACCTTGGCTTCGGCCTCGACCAGCGCGGCGACTTCGACGACGGCCATGGCGGGATAGTTGCGGCCGACCAGTTCGCGATAGGCTGCGCCGATCTCGGCGATCCGGGAGAGATATTCGTCGCGGCTGGTGATGTACCAGGTCATGCGGACGATGTGCTCGGGACCGGCGCCGTCCTCCGCCAGGATGGCCAGCGTGTTGAGCAGGACCTGGCGGAACTGGCCCGCCAGATCGGGGGCGGCGAAGCGTTCCTCGGCATCCCAGCCGACCACGCCGGCAGTGAACACCATGCGGCCGGTGGCGGAGATGCCGTTGGCGTAGCCGCGGGGCCGCTTCCAGCCGGGCGGGAGCAAGCTGCGATGGACGGTCATGGGCACTCCAGTTCGAGACGGTCGCGGTAATCGGCAGGCCAGGAGATGGACGTGCCGGTCTTGAGTTCGATCAGCACCTGGGTCAGGCGGACGGCGAAGCGCGGCGCGCCGGCGCAGGTGATGGTGACGGTGAGGTCGATCGAGCTTCGGCCGATGCGGGTCAGCGCGACCGCGAAGTCGAGCCGGTCGCCGAGGCGGCTGGGCGCGGTGAAGTCGGCCGACAGGCTGACGGTCGGCAGGCCCAGCCCGCGGCCGAGATGCATCGCGCTGCGATCGTCGCCGAGGATGGCGGGCGTCCAGTCCTCGACCGCGGCGTCGCACAGTTCCAGGCAGCGTGGGTAAAAGGCGATGCCCGCGGGATCGCAGTGCGCGAAGCGCAGCGGGTAGGTGACGGTGAACATCAGCCCGCGCTCTGCGCCAGATGCTGGCGGGCGATGACGATCTTCTGCACCTCCGACGCGCCTTCATAGATGCGCAGCGCGCGAACCTCGCGGTACAGCGCCTCGACCGGTGCGCCGACGGTGACGCCGAGGCCACCGAAGAGCTGGACCGCCTTGTCGATCACCTGTTGCGCACTGTCGGTCGCATGGAGCTTGGCGAGTGCTGCCTCGCGCGTGTTGCGCTGGCCCTTCACGTCGCGCAGCCAGCCGGCGCGGTAGATCAGCAAAGCCGAGGTATCGATGTCGAGCACCATCTCGGCCAGCTTCGACTGGGTCACCGGATTGTCGGCAAGCGTGCCGTCGCCCAGCCGGCGGGTGCGGGCGCGGGCGGTTGCCTCGTCGAGCGCGCGGCGGGCGAAGCCGAGCGCGGCGGCGCCGACGGTGGTGCGGAAGATGTCGAGCGTCGCCATCGCGGCGGCGAAACCGCGGCCGGACTCGCCGAGCAGCGCCGTATCGGGCAGCGCCATGGCGGTGAATTCGAGCGTCGCGAGCGGGTGCGGCGCGATCACCTCGATCCGCTCGGTCACCGCGAGTCCGGGGGCGTCGGCGTCGACGATGAAGGCGGAGACGCCCTTTGCGCCGGGGGCTTCGCCGGTGCGGGCGAACAGGACGTAATAGTCCGCGATGCCGCCGTTCGAGATATAGGTCTTGGAACCGTCGACCTGCCAGCCGGTGGCGGTGCGGGTTGCGCTGGTCTCCATCGACGCGACGTCGGAGCCCGAGCCGGGCTCGGTCAGCGCGAAGGCCGCGATCTTGTCGCCTCGGGCGACGGCGGGGAGATAATCGCGCTTCTGATCCTCGGTGCCGAACAGGCTGATCGTGCCCGAGCCCAGGCCCTGCATCGCGAAAACGAAATCGGCGAGGCCGGAGTGGCGCGCCAGCGTCTCGCGGATCAGCGCGAGCGAGCGGATGTCCAGCGTGTCGTGCACGCCGCCATAGGCAGCGGGAACGCAGTAGCGCAGCCAGCCGCCGTCACCAAGCGCGCGGACCAGGCGGCGGCACTCGGCATCGGTGTCGCTGCCGTGATGGTCGGACAGATGCTCGGCGCACCACGCCTCGAGCGCGGCGGCGAGGGTGCGGTGGCCGTCATCGAGGAACGGCCAGTCGAGAAAGCTGCGGTCGGCCATCAGTCGCCCTCGAACACGGGGGTGCGCTTGTCCGCGAACGCCTCGAACGCGCGGCGGAAGTCGTTGGTCGCCATGCAGATCGCCTGGGCCTGTGCCTCCATCTCGATCGCGGTCTCGATGCCGACGGCCCATTCGGTGTTGAGCTGGGTCTTGGTGATGCCATGCGCGAAGGTCGGGCCGGCGGCGATGCTGCGGGCGAGTGCGGTCGCTTCGTCGAGCAGCGCCTCGGCCGCAACCAGTCGGTTGTGGAAGCCCCAGCGCTCGCCTTCCTCCGCACCCATCATCCGGCCGGTGTAGAGCAGCTCCGACGCGCGGCCCTGGCCGATGATGCGCGGCAGGATGGCGCAGGCGCCCATGTCGCAGCCGGCGAGGCCGACGCGGGTGAAGAGGAACGCGGTCTTGGCCGCCGGGGTGGCGAGGCGCAGGTCGGATGCCATTGCCATGATCGCCCCGGCGCCGACGCAGATGCCGTCGATCGCGGCGACGATCGGCTGGGGGCAGGCGCGCATCGCCTTGACCAGGTCGCCGGTCATGCGGGTGAAGGCGAGCAGTTGCGGCATCGCCATCTCTGTCAGCGGGCCGATGATCTCGTGCACGTCGCCGCCCGAGGAGAAATTGCCGCCGGCGCCGGTGACGACGATCGCCTTGACCTCGGTCGCATAGACCAGCGCGCGGAAGGTATCGCGCAGCTCGGCATAGCTTTCGAAGGTCAGCGGGTTCTTGCGCTCCGGCCGGTTGAGCGTGACGGTCGCCACGCCGTCGGCGAAGTGCCAGCCGAAATGGGTCGGTGCGAAGCGGGTCGGGTCCATCGTCATTCCTTTCCGCCGTCATCGGCCGCAAGCGAATCCTTCAGCGCGCCGAGCAGGTCGTGGAGCTGGCTGCGCTGGTCGCGGTCGAGGCCGGCCAGCATCGCCTCGATCCATTCGTGATGCGCCTCGGCCAGGCCGGCAAAGCATTCGCGGCCGAGCTGGGTGAGGCGCGCGACCGAGGCGCGGCCATCGGTGGGCGAGGGCGCAAGGCTCACATAGCGGTCGCGCACCAGCACCTGCACCACGCCGGTGACGTTGCCGTTCGAGACGAGCAGCGCTTGCGACAGCTGGCCCATCGTCATCCCTTCCGGATGGCGGTCGAGCGCCGCCATCACGTCGAAGCGCGGCAGGGTAATGTCGTAGCGATCGGCGAAGCGGCGCTTGATCCGCTTCTCGATCACCGTCGTGCAGGTGAGCAGGCGCAGCCAGAGGCGGACGCTGCCGCGGTCGTCGAGTTCGCCGTCATGCTTTTCGCGGATGGAGGCGGTCTCGCTCACATGATTTCTCCACCAGCGACGGCGATCGCCTGGCCGGTAATCGACCGGCTGGCGGGCAGGCACAGCCATAGCGTGGTCGCGGCGACCTCCTCGGGCTCGATCAGGCGCTTCTGCGGATTGTGGCGGGTGAGTTCGGCGAGCGCCTCGTCCCCGCTGCGGCCGGTATGGGTCGAGATGGTCTCGATCGCGCGGGCGACGATGTCGGTATCGGTGAAGCCGGGGCAGACCGAATTGGCGGTAAGCGCGGTGCCGGCGAATTCGGCGGCGAGCGCGCGCATCAGGCCGATCGCGCCGTGCTTCGACGCGACATAGGGCGCGACATAGCCATAGCCCTTGACCCCGGCGGTCGAGGCGATGGTGACGATGCGGCCGGCCGGGGCGGCGAGCAGGTCGGGCAGCGCCGACTGGCAGCAGTGGAACAGCGCGTCGAGATTGACCGCCATCGTCTGGCTCCATGCCTCGGGGGGCAGCCTCGCGAAGGGGCCGCTGGGAGCGATGCCGGCATTGTTGATCAGGATGCCTATGGGGCCGTGCACGGCGCGCGCCTGGGCGAAGGCGGCATCGACCGAGGCGCGGTCAGCGACATCCGCGGTGACGGCAATCGCCTGCGGCAGCGTCGCAGCGACCGCTTCGAGCGGATCGCGGCGGCGGCCGATCAGCGTCAGCCGCGCGCCCTCCGTAGCCAGTGCGCGGGCGATGGCGGCGCCGATGCCCGATCCGCCGCCGGTGACGACCGCATGGATGTTCTCAAGCCGCATCGATCAGCTCCTCGGCGCCGCGTCCTGCTCGGCCGCGCGTTTCAGGTTGCGGGCGAGCTGGCTCATGCCGTTCAGGTAATTGGGCGGCACCTTGATGCCGCGATAGTCGTGCTGGGCGGCGGCGCGCAGCGTCCACATCGGGTCGATCATGTGCGGGCGGCCGATCGCGACCAGATCCGCGCGGCCGGCCGCAAGGATCGAATTGGCGTGGTCCGTCTCGAAGATGTTGCCGACCGCCATGGTCGACACGCGCGCCTCGTTGCGGATCTGGTCGGCGAAGGGGGTCTGGAACATGCGGCCATAGACCGGCGTGCAGTCGGCCCAGGTCTGGCCGGCGGACACGTCGATCAGGTCGGCACCGGCGTCGTGGAAGGCGCGGGCGATCTCGACCGCCTCGTCGGGGGTGACGCCCTGGTCGCCCATCCAGTCGGTGGCGGAGATGCGCACCGACATCGGCCGTTCGGCGGGCCACGCGGCGCGCATCGCCGCGAACACCTCGAGCGGGAAGCGCAGGCGGTTCTCCAGGCTGCCGCCATAGGCGTCGGTCCGCTTGTTCTGAAGCGGGGTGATGAAGCTGGACAGGAGATAGCCGTGCGCGGCGTGGAGCTCGACCATGTCGAAGCCCGCGTCGATCGCCATGCGGGTGGCGGCGACGAACTGGTCGCGGACCGCGTCCATGTCGTCGCGCGTCATCGGGCGGGGCACTTGGTTGCCGGCGCTCCACGGCACGTCGGATGCGGCGATCAGCGGCCAGTTGCCGCTCTCCAGCGGCTGGTCCATTCCCTCCCAGCCGATCCGGGTCGAGCCCTTGGGCCCCGAATGGCCGAGCTGGAGGCAGATGCGCGCGGGCGTGTGGGCGTGGACGAAATCGGTGATTCGGCGCCATCCCGCGACATGGTCGGGCGCGTACATGCCGGGGCAGCCGGGGGTGATCCGCGCGTCGGGCGAGACGCAGGTCATCTCGGTATAGACCAGTCCCGCGCCGCCCTGCGCCCGCGCGCCGTAATGGACCAGGTGAAAGTCGTCGGGCGTTCCGTCGGTCGCGCTGTACATCGCCATGGGCGAGACGACGATGCGGTTCTCCAGCGTCATGTCGCGCAGGCGATAGGGGGCGAAGATCGGCGGGACGGCGGCGCGCGGCTCGGCGCCGGTCGCCTGCGCCTGGAACCAGCGCTCGACGCCTTCCAGCCACTCGCGATCGCGCAGGCGCAGATTCTCGTGGCTGACCCGCTGTGACCGGGTGAGCAGCGAATAGGCGAACTGGATCGGGGCGAAGGGCAGGTAGCGGTCGAGCGTCTCGAACCATTCGGTCGAATTGCGGGCGCTGTTCTGGAGCTTGAGCACCTCGACGTTGCGCTCGGCCTGATACTCCTCCAGCGCCTGGGCACGGTCCAGGCCGGGACGGTTCAGTACTTCGGCGAGCTTGATCGCATCCTCCAGCGCCAGCTTGGTGCCCGATCCGATCGAGAAATGCGCGGTGTGCGCGGCGTCGCCGAGCAGGACGAACTTGTCGTAGGACCAGCGGCCGGTGACGATGCGGCGGAAGTTGAGCCAGGCCTGGGGGCCGGGCAGATGGGTCGCGTTGGATTTCAGCGCATGGCCGTCCAGCTGCTTCGCGAAGATCCGCTCGCACAGCGCGATCGCCTCGGGCTGGTCCATCGCGTCGAGGCCGAGGCCCGCCCAGGTGTCGGGATCCATCTCGACGATGAAGGTCGAGAGATTGTCGTCGAAGCGATAGGCATGTGCCCAGACCCAGCCCGCCTCGGTCCGTTCGAAGGCGAAGGTGAAGGCGTCGAAGACACGGGTCGTGCCGAACCAGAAGAACTTGTTGCGGCGGACCTGGATGTCGACGTCGAACTGCGCCTCGTGCGCGTTGCGGATGCGGCTGTTGGCGCCGTCGGCGGCGATGACGAGGTCGTAGTCGACCCAGTCGGACGGGTCGGCGCTCGCCTCGTGCTGGAAATGCAGGCCGACGCCGAGGTCGCGGGCGCGCTGCTGGAGGATCGCCAGCAGCCGCTTGCGGCCGATGCCGATGAAGCCGTGGCCGGACGAGCGGATCGTCTCGCCATGGATCGACACGTCGATATCGTCCCAATGGGCGAATTCGCCGCGGATCGTCTCGCCGCTGACCGGGTCGTTCGCCATCAGATTCTCGACCGTCTGGTCGGAGAAGACGACGCCCCAGCCGAACGTGTCGTCGGCGCGGTTGCGCTCGAACACGTCGACCTGGTGCCTGGGGTTCCGCACCTTCATCGAGATGGCGAAATACAGGCCCGCCGGCCCGCCGCCCACGCATGCGATCTTCACTGCCGACAACTCCGTCGCTGGCACCGGACTCGGGTGCATCATAGTTCGCACAGTAAAAAGCTTCAAACCTGAAATTTCAAGCTTGAAATATCATATATCACGCAATTATTCACGGGTATGGGAATCACCGGAGGATCTGGGATGAAGTGGCCGGCACAGCGCCTGAAGGCGGGATCGAAGAAGAGCTTCGGCATGTACGAAGCTGCATCGAAGCTCGAGGCTCAGGGCGTCGACCTGATCCATCTCGAGTTCGGGCGGCCGCATTCGGATACGCCGGCGCACATCAAGGAAGCGGCCAAGGCGGCGCTGGATGCCGGCATCGTCCATTATGGCGATTTCCGGGGGACATTGTCGTTTCGCCAGGCGCTGATCGAGAAGCTGGGCCGGTTCAACAAGCTCGATTACGGCGTCGACGAGGTGCTGGTGTGCAACGGGCTGACGCATGCGTCGTTCGCGGCGTTCATGGCGGCGATCGATCCGGACGACGAGGTGATCCTGCTCGATCCCTATTACCCGCAGCATGTCGGCAAGACCGAGCTGGCCGGCGGCAAGGTGGTGATCGCCGAGCTGGACAAGGCGAACGACTTCGCGATCTCGAAGGAAAAGATCGCGGCAAAGATCACGCCGGCCACGCGGATGATCGTGCTGGTCAATCCGGCCAACCCGACCGGCCGCGTCTACAGCCGCGAGGAACTCCAGCATGTCGCCGACCTGGCGATCGAACACGACCTGCTGGTCCTGTCGGACGAGGTGTACGAATATATCACCTATGGCCAGGCCGAGCATGTCAGCATCGCCAGCCTGCCGGGCATGCGCGAGCGGACGATCACCTGTTTCGCCTTTACCAAGGCTTATTCGATGGACGGATGGCGGATCGGCTATCTGACCGCGGATGCGGCGCTGATGCCGGCGATCCTGCGCATCACCATGACCGACGTGACGCATGTCAACGTGTTCATCCAGGAAGGCGCGCGCGCCGCGGTCGAAGGGCCGCAGGACGACATGCTGGCGATGGTCGAGGCCGATCGGCGCAAGCGCGACATCGTCGTGCAGGCGCTCAACCAGATGCCGGGCGTGACCTGCGCCTCGCCCGAGGGCACGATCTACGCCTTTCCCGACATCAGCGGCACCGGGCGCGGATCGCAGGAACTGGCGACCGCGATCCTGCACGAGGCGAATGTCGTCGTGGAATCGGGCAGCTTCTATGGCCCGGGCGGCGAGGGGCATCTGCGCGTGTGCTTCGGATCGGAGTCCGAGGCGCGGATCGTCGAGGCGATGGAGCGGCTGGGCCGGTTCTTCAACGCGCTGTGACGGCGAACGCGGCGAACGACTGACGGGAACGAGAGGGAGAATATGGCCATGACCAGGATGCTACGCCTTGCCGCCGCACTGTTGACGGGGCCGCTTCTTCCGTTCGCGTCGGCACCGGCATTCGCGCAGACGGTTGCGCCCGCACCGTCCGGCTATGACGCGCTGGTCACGCTCTACAAGGAGTTCCGCGCCTTCGTCCCGCCGGCGATGGTCAAGGGCGTGCCCGACTATTCGCCCGCGGCGATGGCGCGGCATTATGCCGAGCTGCAGCGGTTCCAGGCACGGCTGAAGGCGATCGACGACAGCGGCTGGCCGATCGCGCAGCGGGTCGATTACATGGTCGTGCTGGCCGAGATGCGCGGTGCCGAGTTCCAGCACCGGGTGATGGAACCGTGGAAACGCGACCCGGCCTTCTACAGCACGACCAATCTCGGCTTCGGGCCGAAGATGCATGGCGCGATCGCGCTGCCCAAGCTGCCGATCGGCAAGGCCGAGGCGGCGGCGCTCGCAGCCCGGCTGAATGCGGTTCCCGAAGCCCTGCGCCAGGCGCGGGTGAACCTGACCGACGCGCGCGGCGACCTTGCCCGGCTGGCGATCCAGCAGAAGCAGGTCGAGATCAACGTCTATGGCGAACTCGCGGAGCAGGCGGGCAGGCTGCAGCCGTCGCTGGTCGCGCCGGCGAAGCGCGCCCAGGCCGCCGCCGCCTCGTTCAAGGCGTGGCTGGAGAGCATCGAGGCGGCGCTTCCGGCGCATGGCGGCGTCGGCAAGGACAATTACGCCTGGTATCTGCGCAACGTGCTGCTGCTGCCCTACACGCCCGACGAGGTCGGGGTGATCGGCGAGCGCGAATATCAGCGTCAGGTCGCGTTCCTGAAGATCGAGGAGCATCGCAACCGCGGCATCGCCATGCCCGAGCCGGTGCAGACGCGCGCCGAGTTCGACGCGAAGCGCAAAGTCGAGGACGAGGACCTGCTGCGCTTCCTGCGCGACGGCGACTGGGTGACGATCCCAGATTATGTGAAGCATGATCCGGAGGAGGGGCCCTATGTTTTCCCGTTCGAGAAGGACCCGTCGAAGCCGGGGCTGTTCGATCCGCCGCTGAACCTGCACTTCTTCTTCCAGGCCGAGTTCCGCGACGGGCGTCCGCTGCGCGCGCACAACCTGCCCGGACACGCCTTCGATTCGCTCCAGGCTGCGCGCGACACGCGGCAGATCCGCGGCGGACAGCGGCTGTTCTTCGTCAACGGCCTGCGCAACGAGGGCTGGGCCTTTTATCTGGAGGAATTCCTGATCCAGGCCGGGATGCTGGAGGACAAGCCCAAGACCCGCGAGATCGACTATATCCTGGGGGCGAAGCGCGCGGCGCGGGTGCTGCCCGAGCTGAAGATGCAGGCGAACGAGTGGACCTGGGCGCAGGCGAACGCGTCGCTGATCGCGCGGACGCCGAAATGGATGAAGCCGGGCGACGCGGTCGCGCAGTTCGATATCGAGCTGTACCTGCGCCAGCCGGGCTATGGCATTGGCTATTATATGGGCAAGGTCGAGCTGGAGAAGCTGCTCGCCGATGTCGCGATGGCCGAGGGCGACCGCTTCGATATCAAGTCCTTCCACGACCGTTTTCGCGCGGCGGGATCGATCCCCATCTCGCTGATCCGCTGGGAAATGACCGGCAGGGACGACGAGATCCGCACCATGCGCAACTGACTTGCCGAGGCCTGAGGGCCGCGCTCAAGCGGCCCGGATGAACTGCGCGCGACGGGTCTAACCGCCCGCCGCGCGCTTTTTTCGATGGCGCCGGGGCCAGGCGAGCAGGGGCGGCAGCGATCGGATTTTCGTCCGACCTTTTTGTCCCGGCACCGATCCTCTTCTGGTACGTTGCGGCGCAATGAAACTCTCCATCCGATCGATGCTCGACTATTCGTTCGAGCGGCCCACCGACGTGCTGCTCCAGGTCGAGGCAGCGCAGATTCCCGAACAGTTCGTCGAGACCGCGCATATCAAGGTGCTGCCGAGCGACCATTTCGCCCGCGTGGTGGCGCAGGACGGCATCGGCGAACGGATCTGGATCCGCGCCGAGGGGCGGATGACGGTGAACTACACCGCCACGGTCGCGATCCAGCGCAAGGTCGCCGATTGCGGGCAGCTGCCGCAGATCGAATTCAGGCACCTGCCGGGCGAGACGATCCAGTATCTGATGGGATCGCGCTATTGCCCGTCGGACGAGTTCCAGACGTTCGTCGAGGCCGAGTTCGGCCAATATTATGGGGGACGCCGCATCATCGAGATGCGCGACTGGATCCAGCGCAGCTTCACCTATGTGCCTGGGGTCAGCAATTCCGAGACCACCGCGCTCGACACGTTCGTGCGGCGGCAGGGCATCTGCCGCGACTATGCGCATGTGATGATCACGCTTGCCCGCGCCTCGGGCATTCCGGCGCGGATCGCCAGCGTCTATGCGCTCGGCGTCGATCCGCCCGATTTCCACGCGGTCGCCGAGGTCTTTCTGGGCGGCGAGTGGCATCTGGTCGACGCGACGGGGATGGCGCATGAATCGGCGATGGCGAAGATCGGCGTCGGCCGCGACGCCGCCGACGTGTCGTTCATGACCTCCTATGGCTTCGCCTCGTTCAACGCGCAGTCGGTCGAGGTGACGCAGGCGGACTGACGGATCGCGCCTCGGCGCAATCGCTGCGCGCGGGCGGAACCCTTGCCTTCTCATGCCGTTAGCCCGGCTCGCATCTCCGGTCCGGAGGTGTTTCGGGAGGGCCTGAGGCTGGAAACGATAGCAGGGTGGGTCGCGCCGATCGCGACGATGATCGCCGCCATGATGACCGCAGCCAATCTCGGCGCCCGGGTAACCGGGTGGGGCTTCGTCGTCTTCACCGCGGGATCGATCTGCTGGTCGATCGTCGGGCTGACCTCGGGCCAGACCAATCTGGTCGCCAGCAACGCATTCCTGACGGTGGTGAACCTGGTGGGGATCTGGCGGTGGCTTGGGCGGCAGAGCGTCTATGAGGATGGCGGGAAGTCCGCGACCCATGCCAGCCGCCGATCCGCATCCCCGACGCTGTTCACCGCCACCGGGATTGCCGGAAAGCCGGTCGCCGACACGTCCGGCGAGGTGATCGGCAAGGGCGTCGAGTCGCTGATCGAGTGCGAGACCGGCAGCATCAGCTATGTCGTCATCGCCTCGGGCGGGATCGGGGGGATCGAGGAGCAGTTGCGCGCGGTGCCGCGCGACCGGATCGACTTCGGCTGCGACCAGCTGTCCCTGCAGATGACCAGGCGGGAGTTCGACGCGATGGCGGTGCTGGAATCAGGCGACTGGCCGGCACGGGCCGAGCAGGCGGAAGGTCGGGCAGCATGAGCGGACTTGCATGGATCGCCAGCCGCATCGCACGGCGCCTGGCGAAACGGGACATGCTCTGTCTGGCGGACGACGACCAGCATGCGCAGGCGCTCGCCGCCGCGCTCAGGGCGATGGTCCCGGACGCACAGGTCATCTTCATCCCGTCCAGCGACACCCTGCCCGGGGACGTCGCTCCGGCGTCGCCGGCCAATATCGGAACGCGGGTCGCGGCGCTCCGGACGCTGCGGCTGGCGCAGCAGAAGGGCAAGCGACCGCATCTTGCCTGTGTCATGAGCGGAGAGGCGGCGGCGCGGCGATATCCGCCGCCGTCCGCCTTCGACCTTGCGCCCCCGTTGCTGCGCGTCGGCGACGCGATCGATGTCGAGCGATTTCCCGAGCTGTTGCTGGAACTGGGCTATGTCGCCGACGACCGGGTGGACGAGCCCGGCGAAATGGCGGTGCGGGGCGAGGTGATCGACCTGTACCCCGCCGATGCCGGCATGCCGGCGCGCATCGACATCGCCGATGGCAGGATCGAGGCGATCCGCAGCTATGACCCCGTGAGCCAGCGCAGCGTCGAGGTCATCGAGTCGCTGGAAATCGGCCGCGCGTCCGAGCCGCATGTCGAGGACAGCGACTCGATCCTGGCGCACATGAAGCCGGCCGGCCTCTTTCTCTCCGAACGCGCGGACAAGCGTCGGCGGCGTTTTCTGGAGCTTGCCGACGATGCGGCGCGGGGCAAGGCGGCAGCATTCGACGCCGTTGATGAGGGGGCGTGGACCGCCGCCCTGGACGCGTGGCAGATCGTGACGATAGCGGCGCCGCAGGAGGCGGTTCCGCATTTCGCGCAGGCGCGATCGCCGATGGCGGCCATGGACCGGTTCGTCCGGCCGCTGCTGGCGAGCCGGGCCCTCGTCCTTGCGGGGCATGAGCGCGACCTGCGCTTCCTGCGAGGCCGGATCGCCAGGCGGCTGGGGATCGAGGTGAGCGACCTCGACGCGTGGCGCGATGTCGAGCGACTGGAGCCCGGTGCCGCCGGGCGGATCGAGCTTCCGGTGAGCACCGGGTTCGTCGATGACGGCATCGTCCTGATCGCGGCAGCGGACCTGCTCGGCAGCCGTGCGTCGACCGGCGATGCGCCGCCGTCGCACGCGGATGTCTGGTTGCGCGGCGGGGAGGTGCGTATCGGCGACGTCGTCGTGCATGAGGACCATGGTGTCGGCGCCATCATGGGGCTGGAGCCCGATCCCTCCAATCCCGATGGCGAGATGATTGCGCTGGAATATGCAGGCGGCGCGCGGCGCCTGGTCCCGGTCGACGAGTGCGACCGGCTGTGGCGCTACGGCGCCGACGCCGGGGCGGTCACCCTGGACAAGCTCGACGGGTCGAGCTGGACGAAGCGCCGGGCCGACATCCAGCACGCGATCGAGGAAAGCGCGGCGGGACTGGCGGCGATCGCCGCGGCGCGCGAGAAGCTGGAGGCGCCCGTGATCGCGCCTGACGCTGCAGCCTATGAGCGGTTCGCCGGTGGCTTCCCCTTCAACGAGACCGCCGATCAATCGCGCGCCATTGCCGCGGTGCGGACCGACCTGGCCAGCGGGAAGCCGATGGACCGGCTGGTGATCGGCGATGTCGGCTATGGCAAGACCGAAGTCGCGCTGCGCGCGGCGGCGCTGGTCGCGCTTGCGGGATATCAGGTGGTGATGGCAGCGCCGACGACGGTGCTGGTCCGCCAGCACCTGACCAGCTTCCAGCGACGGTTCGCGGCGTCGGGGCTGAAGGTCGCCAGCTTGTCGCGCCTGTCGAGCGCGGCGGAGAAGAAGGCGGTCAAGGCCGGCCTTGCCGATGGCAGCATCGACATCGTGATCGGTACCGGCGCGGTGATGGCGAAGGGCGTGAGCTATGCCAGGCTTGGACTGGTCGTCGTGGACGAGGAGCAGCGTTTCGGTGCGGCGGACAAGGCGAAGCTGCGCGGCGCGGGCGACATCCATCTGCTCACGCTGAGCGCGACGCCGATCCCGAGGACGCTGCAGACGGCGCTGGTGGGGCTGCAGCAGATCTCGATCATCGCCACGCCGCCGGCGCGGCGTCAGCCGATCCGTACGAGCCTGGACCGTTACGACGATACGCGCGTCCGTATCGCGCTGCTTCGCGAGAAGGGACGCAAGGGACAGAGCTTCGTCGTCGTTCCGCGGATCGAGGACATGGCCGGCATCGCCGCGCATCTGCGGCGGGCAGTGCCCGACCTGACGATCATCGAGGCGCACGGCAAGATGCCCGCCGCCGAGATCGACGCGGCGATGGTGGGCTTTGCCGAAGGCGAGGGGGATGTCCTGCTGGCCACCAACATCATCGAGGCGGGCCTGGACGTCCCGCGCGCGAACACCATGATCGTATGGCGGGCCGACCGTTTCGGCCTGGCGCAGCTGCATCAGCTGCGCGGACGGGTCGGCCGCGGGAACAGGCGGGGACAGGTCATCCTGCTGACCCGCGAGGAGGATGCAATCGCGGAGCGCACGTTGAAGCGACTGCGGACGCTGGCGGCGTTCGACCGACTGGGCGCGGGGTTCGAGATCAGCGCGCGCGACCTGGACATTCGCGGCGGCGGCGACCTGCTGGGCGATACCCAGGCGGGACATATGAAGCTGATCGGCGTGGAACTGTACCAGCATCTGCTGGGCGCGGCGCTGCGCAGGGCGCGGGGGGACACGAGCGAGCGCTGGACCCCGGAGCTGAATCTCGGCGGTGCCGGAACCCTGCCGGAGAGCTGGATTCCCGAGGCCGACATGCGGCTGACCCTGTATGCCCGTGTCGCCCGGCTGGCGAGCGAGGCGGAGATCGACGCGTTCGAGGAAGAACTGATCGACCGGTTCGGTCCCTTGCCCGAGGGCGCGGCGACGCTGATCGCGCATGTCCGCCTGCGCGTGGCGGCGCAGCATGCCAATGTCGCACGGGTCGATGCGGGTCCTTCGGCGATCGCGCTGACCCCGCGCGCGGACTTCGCCGGGGCGACCGACGCGCTCGGCCTGGTGCGCCGCAACGGGCGGTGGCTGCTGCTGGAGGCGGTCGACGAGGATCGGCAGGTGGAGACGGTGCAGCATCTGCTGGAGACGCTGGCCGCCTGATCGCCGGGGGCGCGCGGAACGGAGTGGTTCCCGGCTGGTTCGTCAGTCCGACAGGGGACAGGAATGACGATATTACAGGAACATGGACGCGAGGCGGTCACCCCCTGGGCGATCCCGCTGGCCGGTTGGAAGGACATCGCCCTGCGCGCCTGGCGCGAATCCGGGCAAGACAATCTCGGGCTGATCGCATCGGGCGTCGCGTTCTGCGCGGTGCTGGCGATGGTGCCGATGCTGGGCGCAGTGGTGCTGAGCTATGGCATCATCGCGACGCCGGTCACGGTCGTCGAGAATATGGAAGCGCTGACGTCGATGATGCCTGCCGACGCGGCGCGCCTGATCGGGGAGCAGCTGGCGAACATCGTGACGACGTCCGACGGCAAGAAGGGGCTGGGGCTGGTCATCGCGATCGCCATCGCGCTGTACGGTGCCATGAAGGGCGCCTCCGCGATTATCACCGCGCTGAACATCGCCTATGACGAGGACGAGACGCGCGGCTTCGTCAAACTGAACCTGGCGGCACTGGCGATCACGATCGGAGCCGCAGTGCTTGCCCTCATCGCGATCCTGTCGATCGCGGCGATGGCCGGCCTGCACAGGCTGTTTCCCGGCGCGCCGGCCGCGCTGATCGTGCTCGGCAAGCTGATGTCCTATGTGGCGATGGCCGGGATCGGGGCGGCGGCGGCAGCGACCCTCTATCGCTATGCGCCCGACCGCCACGAGGCCAAATGGCGGTGGCTGACCCCGGGATCGGTGATCGCATCGCTATCCTGGATGATCATGACGCTGGGGTTCGGCGCCTATGTCGCGAACTTCGGCAATTACGATGTGACCTATGGCTCGCTGGGCGCGGCGATCGTGCTGCTCACCTGGCTGTACCTGTCGGCCTATGTCCTGCTGCTCGGTGCCGAGTTCAATTGCGAGCTGGAGCGCCAGACCGTGCGCGACACGACGCGCGGCGCCGAGCAGCCGATGGGCGCGCGCGGCGCCTTCGCCGCCGATACGGTCGCGAGCGGGTCGCAGCCGGAACCCAGGCCGGGTCCGGGACCGAACGCGGCTGCGACCGATCCGCAACCGGATGACAGGGGCGAGCGGGCAATGCCGGATGTATCGCGAGCGCCCTCGCTGACGGGCAGTTACGCCGCCGGGCGGGCATCGGCGCGGATCGGGCGCATCGTCGGGATCGGGGGTCCCGGCAGGGTTCCGACGCTGCTGGCGACGAGCGGGCTCGTCATGCTGGGCAAGCCCAACCGGGCGATTGCAGGGCTGTTGCTCCTGACTGGCGCGGGCGCGCTGGCGTGGCTGGGCCGGGAGAGGCGGGCCTGATCGTCTTGCGGAAGAACCTTCGGGCGACCGGATGAGGGTCGCCCGAAGGCCGGCCGGGTTCAGGAGTGAGACCCGGCCATCCCGAGGATGCGCCTAGAAAGCGATCCGGAGCCCTCCCTTGACGGCATGGTCCTGTCCGGCGGTTCCGAGCACGCCGTCGTAGCTGACGGCGACCGAGATGTTGGGCGCCAGCCGGAAACGGGCATCGATGGTCGCGATGCCGGCGTTGCGCGACTGGGCGGCGCCCAGGATCGTGAACCGGTCGCCCCCCGCGAAGCGATGGACCCCGACCGGGTCGAGCGTGCCGAAGCCGTGTTGCCATCCGATCGAGCCTCCCATCGAGAAGGCTCCGGCCGATGCGGTCCTGAAGCGGACGCCGACGGTCGACACGGTGCTGTCCTCCCGGGCTCGCGCTGCCGACAGGGCCGCGGCGCCACCGCTTTCCGCCAGCGCCTCGGTCGTGACCCGCAACGTCGCGACGCTGGTGAAAGGTTCGACCTCACCGCCGCCGAGCGGCAGGCGATAACCGATTTCGGCAAAGCCCTGCAGCAGCGTCCCGTTGTAATCGGCGCTCGCCTTGTCGTCGAAGCCCGCGAAGGAAACGACGCGGCGGGTGTCGATATCGGCGCGGGCATAGCCGGCGCCGCCCTTGATCCGGAAGCCGCCGAAGCGGGCGCCGACATAGGCGAGGCCGTGGACGGTTTTCGCCGATCCGCTGCTGTCGCGCGCGCGGAGCGTGAGATCCGTATCGAGATATCCGCCTGCCAGACCGAGCGTGACGTTATCGCCCGCCGCGATGTCGGCCCCGATCAGGAAACCGGTCGTGTCGCGTCCGACCTCGGCAGCATTCCGGTCGCCGTCGCTGGTGCCCCAGTTGCCGAATGCCTGGCCCCATATCGCGCCGCCTGGCTTGTCATCGCTGAGCCGGGCGAGCACCGCGTTGCGCGGCAGGCGGCTGTCTTCCGACAGGACCGTCCGGACGGCGGGGTGGATTTCCCCCGAAAGCTGGTCGAACGCAGCCTGAGCTGCGGCGTCGGTCGGCAGCAACAGGAGCGCGTCCTTCACCGGATTGCCGTCGTCGAGGCTGTCTGCACCTGCGGCGGCTTGCTTCTGGTTCGGCGTCAGGCCGGCCTCCGCCAGATCGCGCAACTGAGCGAATTCGACGAAGGCGGTTGTCGCGTCATAGCCGTCGCGCAGCCCGGCAAATGCGGTGAGGAACTGGTCCGCGAAGTCGAACGTGCCGGTGAGCCCGCCCGTTGCCTCGACCACAACGTGCTTCCCATATAGCGTCAGCGGTTGCACCCGGTTGACGACGAGCAGGCTGCCTGGCTCGATCTCGAGCGATCCCGTCGTGCGGTAGCTGTCCGATCCCGTGGGCCCTCCGATATCCACCGCCAGCACCGATCCGGCCGAGAGGCTGGTGGTGGCCGAAGTCTGGATGCGGTCGCCAGTGCCGCCGTCGCGCAGGTCGATTCGGCCCAGATTGGTGAAGCGCTCGAGCCCCGACCAGCTGGTCGTCTCGGCGACCGCCCCGGAGGATCCGCCAAGGATAACGCCCGGTACGAAATTGGCGAGTTCGTCATTGGCACCCGAGAACAGACTGGTGCCGCCCGAGCCGTTCCAGGTCCCGGCATTTCCCATCAGGCTTTCGGCGCCCGATAGATCGACCGAGCCCAGCAGCGTTCCGATATTGCCGACGATGATCCTGGCGCCGCTCGCGGTGATCGCACGGAATGCCGCGCCCGAACTGTTGCGGATCGTGCCGTCGTTCACGATCCTGATGTCCCCGCCGCCGCTGGTCTCGGCGCGGATCGCCTGGATGTCACCCTGGACCAGGCCGCCGACCTGGATGAGCGTATCGCCGCCGCCGCTGTTGAAGGTCGAGATTCCGGCCGCCGCGCCACGGGCATTAGCCACCTCGATGTCGATGCCGGTGGCGGAGGGGCCGGCGAAGGCGCTGAGGCCCGTGCCTGCCGCTCCTGTCGCCTCGATCGTGCCGGTGGAAACGATCGAGACGCCGCCGGTGCCGCTGTTCGATGCAACCATTCCGGCATTGGTGCCGCGTACGTCGACCGCGACGATCCGCAGGTCGGTCCCGGTCGCTGCGTTGACGGCGTTGATGCCGACGCCGTCACCACCGATCACCGCCCCGGTCGCCTCGATCAGAGTCGCCCCGCTGCCCGAGTTCGCGGTGCGAATGCCGGTGGAACCGCCGGTGACGCCGGCGACCTGGACCGTGATGCCCTGACCCAGGGCATCGGTGCTGAGGTCGATGCCGTCTAACTCGCCCGATACCGGACCGGTCGCCAGCACACCGAGGGTGCCGGAGCCGCGATGGGTGACAGAAATGCCGTCCTCGCCGCCACTGACCGTGTTTGCCTCGATCCGCACGCTGCCGGTGCTCACTTCGGTATTCAGGTCGATGCCGTTCTCGGTTGCACCGGTCACCGCCCCTGTCGCGCGGAGGCGGATAAACCCGCTGCCGCTGTGGGCGACTTTCACGCCAGCTGTAGCGCCGGCCACGTTCACGACGTCGATCAGGATGTTATCGGCGCCGCCGCCGACGCCAATCGCGATGCCGTCATCGGCGGTACCGGTAACCATGCCCGTCGAGAGGATCTCCACCGACCCGGTGCCGAGATGGGTGCCGCTGACGCCGACCGTGCCGCTGACATCGGCCGTCCGGATCGACAGGTCGGTTGTCTCGGCATAGGCGGAGAAGTCGATCCCGATACCGCTATTGCCCGATACCGGACCCGAGGCGGAAATGCTGGTGGCGCCCGTCCCGTAGTTCGCCACCCGAATACCGCCTATGCCGCCGGTGACGGCTGCCGCGTCGACGCTGACAGATGTCGTCTGCGCGCCGCCCTCAACGATGATCCCGGTCTCTGCATCACCACTCGCAATTCCGTTCGACACGACCCGAATGAAGCCGGTGCCGTCATTGATTGCGCGAATGGCCGACACTCGGCCGTGGACGTCGGTCGACAGGATCGAGAGGTTCGTGCCCTGACTGCCAGTGCTGGCAGTAATGCCGTATCCACCGAGCCCCGATACCTGGCCTGCCGAGGTTACGATCGTCTCACCCAGACCAAGGTGGTGGGCCAGGATCCCATCTTGCCCGCCGCTGACCGTTTGCGCGCCGACGATCAAGTTCTGGGACGTCAGACCCGTGGCCGCATAGATGCCGGTACCGGTTTGGCCGGACACCGGCCCGGTTGCGTTCACGATCAGGTCGCCGCTTCCGGATTGCTCCGCGACGATCCCCGCCGTGGCGCCGCGAACTTCCGCGCTGGTCACGATCAGATCGCCTGCCGCCGCTTGCCCGTTGCGGGCGAAAATTCCCTGATCCGTGTCTCCCTCCACGAGACCGGTGGTGGTAACGCGCGTATTACCCAGACCCTCGTTGCGGACATAGATGCCATCCGCCACGCCTTGGACGGCGGCGGCGTCGACCGTCACGTCTGAACCGTCGGTGCCGTTCACGACCCGGATGCCGGAGCCATCGGTTGCGACCGCGACCGGCCCGGTGACCGACAGGCTGACGCTGCCGGTGCCGCTGCTCGAGATAGCGATTCCCTGGGTGCCGCCGATCACCGTTGCGAGATTTACGACGATGTCGGACGGACTGACGGTGAATTGACGGATGTCGACTGCCGTGCCGGCCAGCGACGCAATCGTGCCGGTTGCTGTCAGGTTCAGTGCCCCGGAGCCGGACCGGTCGATGGTGATCGCGTCCCCGATTGCAAAGACGTTCGACACTGAGAGCGATACATCGGCGCTACCGCTATCGGTAACGATAGCTACGCCATTGCCGCCGCTGTTCGTGATGGTGCCGGTCCAGACGACATTGAGCGCACCGGATCCATTGTTCTCCAGCCGCAGCGCCTGGGTGCCGGATGCGACGATGGCGCCATCGGAAAAGATGGTCAGGCCGCCGTCGCTCAGCCCGTTGTCGCCGGTCGAGACGAAGGCCACGCCCGCGCCTTTCAGCTCCGACGCCTGCAGGTCGGTATAGCTGACCATACCGTCACCGGTGACCTGCAGCGCGATCCCGTTGCCGTTGTCGGTGGTGTCCACCTGGAAACCCGGCGTGGTCACCACGACGGGATCGGGCCCGGTCAGCACCTGCGGGACGTCGGTCGAGCCGGAGCAGGTGAAGGTCTCGGGCGGCCCCTCGACGCACTGCGCCATCGCCGGGGAGGCGAGGGCAACCAGCCCGGCCGTGCCGGCGAGAAGCGCGAGGCGCATGTTCCTGCTGCGCCGTGTGCAATGCGGGGCATTCGGCGCGGCGGCGCCGTTCGATTTGATGGTCATGAAGCATCCTCCTGATTGGTGTCCGACCGCACCGCACCCGCGAAGGTCCCGCCATGTCGTGCCGGTGGATCGGACCGCCGCGCCCTAGGCCCGGAACGGCGCCGCGCTCAGGTGCAGCGGACGCCTCCGACCGGTGCACCGAAATGCAACGGGGTTGCATTTACCTTCCATCTGGTGAAGCTTTCGGATGGGAGAACAGCCATGTCGGATGACTTCGGCGAACGCCTCACGCTCGCGCTGAAAGCCCTGTCGATGAGCCGCGGCCGGCTCGCCTCCGAACTGGGCGTCGACAAGTCGCTCGTCGGCCGATGGGCGTCGGGCAGCGTCAAACCTTCTGCCCATAATCTGGAGCGGCTGACGCATTTGCTCGCGGCGAAGCGGCCGGGCCTGACCATGCTCGACTGGGAGAGCGACCCGGTCGAGTTCGCCCGCCAGTTCGGCGCATACGCGGCAAGCCTGAGCAGCGGCGAGCCGGGCCCTGGCGTGCTCTTGCCGTCGCAAGTCCTGGACGCCGTTCGGACGACAACCATGATGCGTGGCGAGGCCTATGAGGGGTTCTGGCGCGTCACCCATCCGGCAGTGATCGCGCCGGGCAAGTTCTTCCAGGAACACGGGATCATCCGCGTCGAGGCGGGAGGCTTGCTTCAGTTCCGGCTGGGCGGGCCGCAGGTCGACTATGCCGGCACGCTGCTCCCGATCGACGGGCAGGTGTTCGCGATAGCGACCGATTCGGTGCGGAACGTGCCGGCATTCCTGATCCTGAACATCGTCACAGTGCCCAAGCTGGTGGTGATGGACGGACTGCTGCTGACCGCGGGCAATGCGATGCGCAATCCATCCGCCTATCCGGTCGTTCTCGAGCGGATCGGCGACTTGTCGGGCGATCGCGACGCGGACGACGCGCGGGTCGCCGAGCTGATGGCAAGGCCCCAGTTCATCGACGACGAGTCGCTGATCTCCGAACCGATGCGCACGCATCTGCTGAGGGATTTCGGGCCGGCTGCCGCCATGGCCGGCCATGAGTTGCTGCTGACCGCCTCGCCGACGCCCAGCCTGTCGCGGATCGTGGCCTCGATCGGAGCGGGAGTATAATCCGCTTGATCGTCCTCCTCAGAAACGCTTGCGGATCGCCAGTCGAAGCGTTCGACCCAGCGGGTCGATTTCATCACGGGTGTAGCCGTCGGGCGTCTGCCCGTCGGCGAGGGTGACCCGGCGATAGCTGTTCGTCAGGTTGCGGACCTCGAGGCTGAAGCGGAGGTTCCGGAGCCAGGACGGGCCTTGCCCGGATCGCGTCGACCCGGCCGGTTCGAAGAAGCCCGCCAGGTTCAGTATCGCCGTCGAGCGGAAGCGGAACCGCGTGTTCCCGCCGCCGGCCAGCCGATTGTCGAGACGCGCGCCGGAATTCCAGTTGCCGCTGAGCGTAAGCCCGGCATTCGATCGGGCAACGGTCGCCTGAAGCGAAACCGAATGTCGCGACTGGCCCGAATCTCCGCCCAGCAGGTCGAGGACTGGCAGGCCGGGGCGGATCAGCAGTTCGTTCCTGAGGCGCCATAGATGCGTCAGCGAGACGCCGATCTGGAGCGGGGCGGAAATCGGACCGGTCGCTCCGGGCCGGTGCGGGCGGGACCCGAGACGCAGGGCGATCCCCGATGTCAGTTCGGCACGGTCGTCCCGGGCGATGTTGATCGCCCGCGCATCGACCGCGACGAGCGTGCCGCCGGCGTCGCGCGTCACCCGCTCGGGAAAGGCCGCCTCGATCGCGGGCGTCAGTTCGGGGAAGGGGGCGGTCCCGTCGGTCGCGTGGGTCGCGCGATAGCCGAAATTCACCGTCAGACGCTGGTCCGCCAAAGGGCGGATCAGCGCGGCGAGCAGCAGGCTTTGCCTGCGGCCGCGGTTCAGCGCGGGATTGCCGCCGACGGTCCAGGCGACGTCGACGGATTCCTGGCGGACAAAGTCGAACAGGCGATTGACCGTGACGATCGGCGCGCCGTCGAGTTGATCGACGGTCGGTGCAGTTTCGGTTCGATCGATGACCGCGCGAAGCTGAACGATAGGAAATGGCGTCCAGGTTAGGCCGCCGCCGGCCCGGCCCTGCGTCCCGCTTCCCGACTGAACCTGGCCACCGGCATAGAGCTCCACAGCGATATCGCCGAGCGGCGCAGGCCCGGCGGCGGTGCTGCGCGACAGGGGGAGGGCGATCGAAAGCTGGCCGTCCGCCTGGCTTCGCGCGCGACGTACGGAAGGGCCTGTGGGATCGGCGCTCAGGGACGTCCGGTTCCAGGAGGCGTTGCGTCCGGCATTTGCCGCGACCGTCACCGTCGCTGGCCCGGCGGGCAGGTCGAACATCGTCTTGCCGCCGGTCAGCCGTCCCGTCAGTCGCTCGCTGCGCGAGCTGTTCGTGCTGGAGGCGAGGAGCCGCGCGTCCCACGGGCCATAGGGATCCAAACCGGCGGGGCCGTCGCGCAGGAGCGCCTGCGCCCGAGGCGTGTCGATGCCGAGTTCGAGCAGGCTCTCACTGTCCGCCTTGGCATAGCCGATCGACGCAGCGGTCTGCCATCCCGCGATCCGACCCGTCAGTCCGAGAGTGGCCCCGATGCTGTTCGAACGATTGCGGTTCTGCAGCGCGCGGGTGCCGTCCAGTGGACGGGTCAGCAGCACATCGGCCTCGAACGGCGACCAGAGACTGCTGGCGGGGAGGGTGATCGAGGTCATCGGCAGGCCCCGCTGCCCGTCGCTGCGGCTGCTGCCAGCATTCAGGCTGAGCGACGCCGAGAAGGCGCCGATCGGTCGGGTGACGCCCGCCGCCAGCGACAGGCTTTGTCGGGCGGGGAGCAGCGTCTCGAACGCGTTGGGATCGACGGTCGATCGCCGATTGGCCGTCGCGATGAAATCGGCGAGCTGCGGACTGTCGGCTGTTGCCGCTGGAATTGCCGCAGAGGTCACGGGAAACCCGGCCGCCTCGCTCAAGGCGGGATCGAGTTCGCCGGAGCCGATGCCCGTGACGAAGCCGACGCTGTCATATGCGCCGGGCATGCGGGGAACGGCGCGCGCCTGTTTCAGCAATGCGCCGTCGCGGGCGATGCGCGCCTGCACATTCCACCGCGTCGCGCCCGCGATAGACACCCGTCCGGCCGAGAGTTCTCCGCCATATTGCCCACCCGCGGTCGCACCGTTCAGCCCGGCCTCGACCGTGATGGCGGAAAACCGCTTCTTCAGGACCAGGTTCACCACCCGCCGTCCGGAGGGGTATCCATAGCGAGATGCCGCGTCCGGTTTCAGGACGGCGACGCGACTGAGCGCTTCGGGCGGATAGGACAGGACCGAGCGATCGCCTTCCGCCGGGCGGCCGTTGATCAGCAGCACCGGTTCGTCCTCGGCCGAGCTCCCGGGGGCGATGAATGGCTTCAGCCTGTCGAGCACCTCCTGGACGGTGTCGGCGCCCTGGCCGGCAATCTCGTCCTCGGCGAACTCGCTCTCGGCCGGGGTCAGGGCCTCGCCATATCGCTGGCCCGTCACGATGATTTCGTCGGGGGCGGGAGCGGGGCTGCCGGTCGGCGCTGGCGGATCGGTTTGCGCATTGGCATGGAGACAGGGCAGCCAGGCCAGCAGGCACGAGGCGGGCACGAGCATGCGCGCGGCTGTCGCAGCACGCAGGGACCCTGCCATCATCGTCCGCGTCTCACCACAGCATCCCCGTGATCGCCCCTGCAAGTCTCGGGCACCGACGACAAGGGTGCAACGCAATGACCGCGACCGGAAGCGAAGGCGCGATCGGCCGCGCAGCGAAGGAAGCGGGCGCACCTTGCCGGTGCGCCCGCCAGTCGTGGGTCGGGAGTATCAGCTACCGTCAGTTCAGAACGCGTAGCCTTCGACGGTGCAGGGCGGGCCAGCGGTCTTCGCCGGCAGGAAGCTGCTGATCGTGAGCGTGGAGCCATCCCAGGTGCCGCTGATGTCGCCATAGCAGTCGCCGATCGTGATCGTGGTCACGTCCACATTGTGGAAGGTGAACACGCCGCCGACATAGCTGGTGGTGTAGGGCTGGCTGTTGAACTGCAGCGCGGCGCAGTTCGTGTCGCCCGGGGTCAGCGCGATCGTACCGGTATTGGTGCTCGAGTTCGCGGTGATGGTGAGGTCGCAGGTCACGGTGATGCCCTTGGTCGCCACGACCACGCCCGTCAGCGTGCCGTTCGGCGCCGTCTGCGCCATGGCGGCCGTGCCGATACAGGCCGAACCTGCAAGCGCGGACAAGGTCAATGCGACCTTCGCAAGTCTATTCATGTCCATCTCCTGATTAGTTCTTATTTTAGCGCCAGAAGTCTCTTGCGCGACTCAGTACATACTACGCATTATTCAATAATGCGAATCGTATGCATGATATTTTAATGCCATATTGGTCCTAGAATCGCTTGGTGACATTGAAGCCAATGATCCTCGGGTCGAGCGTGAAGACGTTAGTGGTGAGGCCGGTATCATCGGCATTGGTGAAGAAGTCGGTGATGGGTGCATCGTCGAGCAGGTTCTTGACGTACAGCTGGAAGGTGACGTCCGACGCGGGGCGTGTCAGCGTGACCGCCAAGTTGATATTGTCCCAGGCGCGCAGCCGGTCGTAGGCGGTGTTGAATACGCGCGCATAACTTTCCGATTGACGATAATAATCGCCACGAAACGTCAGTTCCCAATCATTCGAGTCGAGGAAGAATGTGTATTGCGCGCCGACATTCACGGTCCAGCGCGGGGCATTGGGAAGTTCGTTTCCGGTCAGGTCTGCGGAAAAACCGCGGCCGCCATTCGGCGCGCCGCTGCCGCCCTGCGCGATATTCAGTCCGACCGTATCGGGATTGTAGGGTGCGAGCGGATCATAGGTGAAGCCATAGGTGTTGTAGAGCTTGAACTTGCTTTCCACCGCCGGATTATAGGTGCCGACGCGGGTCGCACCGGGGCACAAGGCCGCCAGCGCGATCTCGTTGTTTGCCGGCAGCAGTCGTTCGACGAGCACCCGCGGCGCGATGCAGTTGGAGGGTACCTGCAGCCAGGGGCGTAACACCACCCAGTCGGAATCGCCCTGGGTCCGGTCCATGACGTCGATCGATTGCGAACCACGCTTCAACCGGGTCTTGAGCAGGCCGAAATTGGCATCGATCCGGAACGCGCGCGACGGCCGCCACGCCGCCTCGAACTCCAGGCCCATGCTGGTGGCGCCGAAATTCTCGTTGAACGCGATCCGGTCGACGATCTGCGAGATCTGATAGTCCTTGTAGTCGTAGAAGAAGCCGGTGGCGTTGAACGTCAGGCGGCCGCCGTCGAAGCTGTTCTTCATTCCGATCTCGAACGCATTGACGAACTCGGGCCGGAAGGTCTGTGGCAGGAATTGATACTGGACGATCGCGGGATTGAAATCGACGCGCGGCGGATTGGTGCCGCCGCCCTTGTAGCCGCGCGATGCCGAGGCATAGACGAGCGTGTCGTCGGTAAAGCCGAGCGTCGGCTTCCAGTCGAGCACTGCCCGGCCGGTGAATTCGCCCCAGCGCTGGCGGATATCGGGCAGCGCCGGATATCCGCTGTTCACCCGGCCGCCGGTCGTGTCGCCGGGGAATGGCGTCTCGGTCCCGCCGGCAAGCAGCAGCTGGCTCGGGATCTGGGTCGAGATCTTCTCGTCGCGCGTGTAGCGCACGCCGAGCGTCAGCTTCAGGTTGGAGGCGAATTTCCAATAGAGTTCGCCGAACCCGGCCCAGCTGCGGATGCGGATGCCGTTCTGGCTCAGAAAATAGTTATGCCCCTGGTTGTCGAGGCTGGAGAGGGGATTGCGATCGACATAGGGGCATTCCCGTGCCTCGTAACCGAGCTCGCACGGGCGTGTGGTATTCAGCGCCCCGTTTCGGCTGTAATACCAGTCGGCGATCAGGGTGAACATATTGTTGAAGACGTAATAATCGTCCTGAGACTTGAAGTTCAGGTAATTCACGCCGACGTTGAAATTGACCGGGCCGTCATAGCTCGATTGAAGCCGGAATTCCTGAGACCACTGCTCGTTGCGGGAGCGGCTGAGGTCGATCGACACCATCCGGTCGGAGCAGCCGAGCTGGGGATCGCAATATTGGCCACCGGGCGTGGGGCCGGGGTAGAGTGTCGTGTCGATCCGCTGGCCGAGGACGGTCAGCAGTTCCTGCGTGGAATCGTTGAAGATCGGGTTGCTGACGAACCGGTTATAGTCCTGGCTGGAATAATAGCGGTCGCGCGAATAGGCGCTCTGGGAGACGAACTGCAGTCCCTCGGCCGGTTCGAACTCCAGGTTGAGCTGGTACACATCGTTGCGGGCGCGGAACACCGGATCGTAGCTGGTCGAGATCTCGCGAAGATCGCGCGACTGGGTGACGCCGGCAAAGGGGTCGCCGTCACGCAATATGTTGACGCGGGGACCGCCGCGCCCGTCGGGACGATTGGGATTGCGCTGAAAGCCCAGCAGGATGTCGGCGGGTACCTTGAGATAGACCAGGCTGCGGCCATTGGGCACGCCGTACGCGGCATCGTCATAGAGCGATCCGGGCAGACAGCCCTGGCTCAGCTTGCCGCGCAGGCTGGCGTTGGGAACGGTGACGTTGCCGACCTTTTCCGGCCCCGGATCGTTAGTGCACAGCTGCTTGCCGGTGCGCGAGCGGTTGTCGTCCTCTTCGAAATGCTGCCAGATCGCGCTGGCACGGAACCGGTCGCTCGGTTCCCACAGGATGCTGGCGCGTCCCGCCCACAGGTCGCGGCCGTTCACGCGCTTCTGGGTGAAGCTGTTATAATCGAAGCCGTCGCGCTTGGTCCATGCGCCCGCGACCCGCACCGCCAGCGTGTCCCCCAGCGGCACGTTGAGCATCCCGTTGATCCGGGTGGTCGAGTAATTGCCGACTTCGCCGCGAAGCTCGCCCTCGAACTCCTGGCTGGGCAGGGCGGGGAGCATGTTGACCACGCCGGCGGTCGCGTTGCGGCCGTAGAGCGTTCCTTGCGGGCCACGCAGCACCTCGACCCGGGCGACGTCGAAGAATTCCGCCTCGAACAGCCGGTTACGCACCAGCGGCGTATTGTTGAAGCTGACCGCCACCGCGGGGTCGCTCGACGCGGAGATCGCCTTCGTCCCGATCCCGCGGATCGAGAAATTGTACATGCTGAAATTGCTTTTCGAGAAGCTGACATTGGGGATCGCCCGCAGCAGTTCCGAGCCCCCCTCGATCTTGCGTTCGTTCAGCGCCTCGCTCGAAAAGGCCGAGACGGCGATCGGTACGTCGCGGATCGACTCTTCGCGTTTCTGCGCGGTCACGACGATCTCGGTCGGCTGCTCGTCCTGCACGTCCTGGCGTTCCTGTCCGCCCGAGGTCGCATCGACGGCATAGGTGGGCGTCTGAGCCGAGGATATCCGGGTCTGTGGCGAGGGTGGCGACACGGCGCCGCCGGCCGAGGCCGGTTCCTCGGCAGGCAGGACCACATAGGTCTTGGTCCCGGTCCGCCGGGCCGACAGGCCGGTTCCGCTCAGCAATGCCTTAAGGGCATGATCGACGGTCATCTCGCCGCGCACCGCCGAAGTGCGCTTTCCCTTGGTGAACTTGCGCGCCGCGATGATCTGGATATCGCCCTGGTTGCCCAAGGCGACCACGCCCGTTTCCGCTGCCTGAGCCGAGACGTCGAAGCTGCGCATCTGCGCCATGGCCGGCATCGCAGCCATCACCGCGACGCACGCACTTCCCCCCATCAGGGCGAAGCGCCCTTTCCCGATCCCCATTATTATCCTCTCCCTTGCGAACCTTTTGGTCCGCTGTTCAAGAAGAGTCCCGGTCGGGATTTTTCCTTTTATTTTCTTTTGCGACCGACCCGAACTTCAGTCGGATCGCTGAAGTCGACGGGCACGTTCAGGCTGTCGCGCACTGCCATCGCGAACCCTTCGAGATCGTCGGTGCGCAGGATGCCGTCGAACGTCTCGCCGCCGATCGCCGGATCGGCGATCACCAGTCGCCGGTGATTATAGCGGTTGAACTCCGCCGCCGCCTCGGCGAGCGTCACGCCCGACAGGTCGATCTTGCCCTCGCGCCAGGCCAGCGCACGGTAGACGCTCGTCGCGTCGGCCGGGCTTCGCGTGATCGAGGCATCGTCCGCGATATAGGCATGTTCGCCCGCGGCGATCCGGATGTGCCTTGCCTGGCCCTCGCCGGACCACGCCTCGACGACGCCTTCGGTCACGAAGATATCCGCGCCGCGGTCGCGCCGTCGTACGGCGAATGCCGTGCCGACCGCTTGGACCCGGACCGGCCCTGCCTCGACGATGAAGGGACGGCCGGGATCCTTCGCCACCTGGAACCAGAGTTCGCCGCGGTCGATCCGGACGCTTCGCCGGTTCGGCTCCAGATCGACGGTCGCCAGGCTGCCCGTGTTGATCGCCATCGTCGATCCGTCGGCCAGCGGAACGCGGCGTATTTCCCCGATCTCGGTTTCGTATCGCGGCAGGCGGTCGACCAGCAGCAGGGTGCCGATCAGGGACGCCGCGATCGCGGCACCGCCACCGATCAGGAAGCGCCGCCGTCCCGCGGCGCGGAGGGGGACGTGATCATCAGCGGAGAGCGGGCGTACGGCGTGGCCGGCACCGGCCATGTCCCGGTCCAGCGTCGCCCATGCCGCCTGAGCCTGCAGCAATGCTCCCGAACGTCGCGGATCGCCTGCAAGCCAGCGGTCCAGCGCCGATTCCAGGGCGTCGTCCCAGCTTGCGCCGTCCATCCGCGCGACCCAGCCCGCGGCCTCATGCTCGATCTGCGATGCCGGCTCGCGAGTCACAGGCGGCCTCGCGGCAGGGCATCGTTCGCGTTGAGGCGAATGTCGATGCGGCTGTCCTGATCTCGCCACACGCGCAGGATCGCCCGGACCCCCTGATGGACATCATTCTCGACGACGCTTTCGCTCACGCCGATCCGCCGGGCGATCTCCTTTTGCGACAGGCCCTCGATCTTGCGCATCTCGACGATCCGCCGGCAGCGATCGGGCAGGCCGGCCATCACCGCCTGCAATCGCGCATAGTCGAGACGACCGGCCGCCTCGCGTTCGGGCGACGGGCTGTCGTCGATCGCATAGGACTCGATCTCAGCGATCATCTCGATCGACACGATCCGGGTCCGCTTGATGCGGCGCAGCAGCAGGTTGCGCACGATCGAGAAGAAATAGGCGTCGGGCCGGTCGATATGATCGACCCGGTCGAGCGAGGCGAGGCGGCAATAGGCTTCCTGGACGATGTCATCGATATCTTCCTGAGACACGCGCGCGCGGCCAAGCCATGACCGGACCGCGCCCTCGTGGGGGATCACGGTGTCGGCCACCCATGCCGCCAGTCGCCGGCGGCGTTCGATACTCGCCCCGCTTCCCGTGGTTCCTCTCCTATCGCGCGGCGTTTATGCCGTCAGTCATCCCAGAGACGCGGCGCGCAGATTTCCTTTTTTCCGCTGTGTCGGCAAGGCGGTTTTCCGATGGCGGAGCGCGCCCTTGCGAAGACGAAGGAACTGCCGGATCGGCCTGCTTCGACTGCCCCAGCGACTATCGCAGCGGTCAGCGATACAGCGCCTGCGCGTCGCGCTTGAAGTCGCCGCCGCTGTCGGTGCGGCTGTAGAACATGTGCCCGCCGGCATAGACGCGGAGTGCCACGCGCTCCTGCCGGCCAAAGGCGGGCATCTGGTCGATGATCAGCCGCGACGCGAAAAACGGGCAGGACAGGTCGTCCCACCCGTGGACGATCAACACGTGCATCTTGGGGTCGGCGGCGATCGCCTTGCGCAGGTCGGTGACCGGCGTGTCGGCGGGCTTGCCGCGATCCCACGCCTCGTTCACCTCATAGGACAGCGCATAATAGCGCGCGTCGGTCTTCCACCCCACTTCGCGCGTCATGAAATCGACGGCGGCACTGGTCGTGGGCGCGATGAGCGCGTCTAGCAGCGGGTCGTTCGAGCGTTGCTGCGGCGACCATGGAAAGGGGTCGAACGCGGTGACGTTCGAGTCATAGACGCTGCCGATCGTTCCGTCGTCGCGGCGAAGCTCGCGCAGGAAGGTACGGCTGTCGACCCTCCCGCCCAGACGCCTGACCAGCGCCGGGTCGAGCCCGGTGAGTTCGGTCACCCGCTGGACGATGCGGCCGGTCGCGTCGGGGTCGGATCGTCCGCGCAGCAGGTCGCGTGCGAAATCGCCTCGTGTATAGACCTCGACCTCGGCCATGGCTGCCGGCGTCAGCCGTCCCTGGCGCTCCAGATTCGCGGCCGCCATCGACGGCAGGTCGATCATCCATGGCAGCGGCGAAAGCGCGGTGGCATCGTCACCTGATGCGGGGTCGAGATAGGGCGAAACCATGACAAGTCCGTTGACGCCCACGCCGATCTGCGACTGGAGCTCGTAGGCGATGCGCGGCGCGCGATAGCCGCCATAGCTTTCGCCCATCAGATATTTGGGCGAGCGCAGCCGCCCCTCCTTCACCAGCCAGTCGAACACCACCTTCGACAGGTAACGGATGTCGGGATCATTGCCGTAGAAGGCCTTCTTGGTCTCGGCCTCGTCGACGAGGCTGCGGCTGAAACCGGTGCCGATCGGATCGATGAAGACCAGGTCGGTGAAATCGAGCCAGCTGTTGGGATTGTCGGTCGCGATCGGCGCGTCCGAGGGCGCATCGCCCTGCGCGCCGAACTGGACCCGCTTCGGCCCGACCGCACCATAGTTGAGGTATACCGACGAAGCACCCGGACCGCCGTTGAACGCGAAGGTGACGGGACGGCCGGGTCCTGCGCCCGGCACGGTATAGGCGGTGTAGACGACCTCGCCGATCACCTTGCCCTTGGGATCGCGGACGGGAACATGCCCGATGGTCGCGGTGTAGTTGATGACGCGCCCGCCGATCCGCGCCGACTGCCTGATGCTCTTGTCGTCGGGCAGCGGCGGCAGCTTGATATCGCCATCCTCCTTCTTCGCGACCGTCGTGGTGGTCTTGGAGTCCTGGGCCTGGACGACCGAGGGAAGGAGCACGACCGAAAGCGCGGCGATCAGGCGAAGGAACACGGCATCATACTCCTGGAGGCGTCCACGCCTTGTCGCAGCGCCCGGGTTTCCGCGCAATGCGCAATGATATGGTGTCTCAGGAGAGGCGGATCGGCAGATCCCTGGCGCGACCCTTGCCGGGCAGTTCGTGTACAACGCGCAAAGGTGGCGTCATCGGAGGCCCGACGGATGCTCGCCAGAAGTAATGGGCGGAATGGTGGACGCACTTGGGCTCGAACCAAGGACCCGCTGATTAAGAGTCAGCTGCTCTACCAACTGAGCTATGCGTCCATTCCGGGGCGTTGGGAGGCGCTTCTTGGTGTCGCGCCCGCCGTCGGGAGCGGCCGATTACCATCCTGTCCGGGGATTGCAAACCCTAATTTGAAAAAAGCGCAAAAAGGTCACCAGCGGCTGACCTTGCGGCTCTCGCGATCGATCGACATCAGGATGCCGAAGCAGATCATGACCGTCATCAGCGCGGTGCCGCCGAAGCTGATCATCGGCAACGGGATGCCGACGACCGGCGCCAAGCCCATCACCATGCCCATGTTGATCGCGCAGTAGAAGAAGATGGTCGAGGACAACGCAGCGGCCGTCAGGCGGGCGAAGCGGGTCTTGGCGCGCACGCCGACATTGATCCCCCAGCCGATCAGCGTCCCGAAGGCGAGGATCAGGAAGATGCCGCCCATCAGGCCCCATTCCTCCATCATCGTCGCCAGTGCGAAGTCGGTATGCCCTTCGGGAAGATAGTCGAGATGGCTCTGGGTGCCCTGCAGGAATCCCTTGCCGGTGACGCCGCCGGAGCCGATCGCGATCTTCGACTGGCTGATATGATATCCGGTTCCCAGCGGGTCCTTTTCGGGCTCCAGGAAGATCAGCACGCGGTTGCGCTGATAATCGTGGAGGACGAAGTTCACGACCAGCGGCGTGGAAATCGCCAGGATCAGTGCGCTGCCGATGAACAGTCTCAGGGGGATGCCCGCCAGGAACATGACGGTCACGCCGCCCGCGGTGATCATCAGCGCGGTGCCGAGATCGGGCTGAAGCATCACCAGCGCGGCAGGCAGCCCGATCATGATCAATCCGGGCCAGAGCGCGCCGAACTTGCGGATGTCGGATGCCGGCAGCATCTCGTAGAAGCGGGCCATCGCCAGCACGATCGCCGGCTTCATCAGCTCGGAGGGCTGGATACGGATAAAGCCCAGGTCCAGCCATCGCTGGCTGCCGCCGGCAACCGCGCCCAGCGCCTCGACGCCGACCAGCATCACGAGGATGACGACATACATGGGAAGGGCGGCCAGCGCCCAGACGCTTTCCGGAATGCGCGACAGGACGAGCGCCATCGCCAGGAAGATGAAGAAGCGGATGCCCTGCGACATCGCCCAGGGCTGCATGCTGCCGCTGGCCGCCGAATAGAGGACGACGAGGCCGAACATCCCGATCGCGATGACCAGGAGGATGATCTTCCACGGCATCTGCGCGACGGGGGAGGGGACGAATCCCGGACCGAGATCGAGCTGGCTCATTCGGGTGCTTCCCCGGACCGGCTCGCCGAGGTGTCGGCGGAGCGGGCAGTTGCATTGGAGGCTTCGGACGCGGTGGCTTCGGCAGCGCGGGCGGCGTCCTCGGGCGGGGGCGGGGGCGGGGCCGCCTGGGCGGCGCGGAATGCCTCGCCCCGGGCGTCCATGCGGGCGCGATAGTCGCCGCCCCAGCCGGCCTCGAGCTCGGTCAGCCGCTTCATCGCCAGTTCGGGGTCGAACAGATAGGTCATCATGTCGCGCGCCACCGGAGCGGCTGCGCCGGACCCGGACATGCCATGCTCGATCACGACCGAGGCGGCATAGCGCGGATTGTCGACCGGGGCGAAGCACACGAACAGGCCGTGATCGCGATATTTCCAGGGGACGTTCCGGCCACCGCGCGCGCCGCCGGCGATGCGCCGGACCTGGGCCGTGCCGGTCTTGCCGCCCATCCGGATGTCGGGGAAGGGCAGCTTGCTCCGCCCCGCCGTGCCATGCCCGTTGACGACCTCGTCCATGCCCGAGCGGACCATGGCGAGATGTTCGGGCGGAAAGTCGAGCGGGCCGCCGCCATGCGCGCGGTCGGCGAGCAATTGCGGACGGATTTCCCGGCCCGATGCGACCCGAGCGGCAAGCACCGCGAGCTGCAGCGGGGTGACGAGGAGGTCGCCCTGGCCGATCGCCATGTTGAGCGTGTTGGCGACCGCCCATTGCGTCTTGCGCCGGCGAAGCATCCAGGCGGGATCGGGCACCGTCCCGTATTTCTGCGATGGAAGCGGCAGCGGATATTCCGCGCCCAGCCCGAGCTTGCGCGCGGCGATCGCGACCGCGTCCGGGCCGACGTCCCGGCCGACGGTGTAGAAATAGGTGTTGCAGCTGCGCGCGATCGCCGTGTGCAGCGTCATCGGTCCGTGCCGGCCGAGGCAACCGAAACGGCGATTGCCCAACTGATAGCCGCCATTGCAATAGACGACGCGGTTGGGATCCACGCCGCCGCCCAGCGCCGCCAGCGCGGTGGCCGGCTTGAAGGTCGAGCCCGGCGGGTAGAGTCCCTGAAGGACCTTGTTCATCAACGGCACGCGCTCGTCCTCGCGCAGCATCGCCCATTCGGACCGGCTGATCCCGTCGGAAAAGCTGTTGGGATCATAGGCCGGCATCGAGACGAAGGCGAGGATGCCGCCGGTCAGCAGGTCGATCAGCACGGCCGAGCCCGATTCGGGGCCCAGGCGGCGCGCGGCATATTCCTGCAGGCCGATATCGACGGTCAGCTTGACGTTCTTGCCCGGCTCGTCGGGGCGGCTGGCCAGTTCCTTGACCAGGCGTCCGCGCGCGGTGACCTCGAGCCGCTTGGCGCCGGGCTTGCCGCGCAGCGCGCCCTCTTCCATCTTCTCGAGCCCGTCCTTGCCCAGCTTGAAGCCCGGGGTGATGAGCAGTTTGTCCTGGAGCTTGCGATAGTCGTCGGCCGATGCCGCGCCGACATAGCCGAGCAGATGCGCCGAGCCGGCGCCGAGCGGATAATAGCGGGCATAGCCCTGGCTGGGCTGCACGCCCGGAAGCTCGGGCAGGCGGACGCTGACGGCCGCATAGCGCTCCCAGTCGAGATTCTCGACCACCTGGACCGGCTGGAACCCCGCGGCGCGCTTCAGGTCGGTCTCGACCCGCGCCTCTTCCTCGGGCGTGAGCTTGAGGATGTCGGCCAGCTGGGCGACGATCTTCACCTTGTCCTCGACCCGGTCGGGAATCAGGTCGACGCGGAACGAAGTGCGGTTCAGCGCCAGCGGCTTGTTGTTGCGATCGACGATCCAGCCGCGCCGCGGCGGGGTCAGCGTCATGCTGATCCGGTTGCTGTCGGCGAGCAGGCTGTACTTGCTGTTCTCGTACACCGCGAGATAGGTCATGCGCCCCGCGAGCACGACGCCGACGGCCGCCTGCAGCCCCCCGAGCAGTACCGCTCGGCGGGAAAAACTATAGGTCTGTGCAGCTTCGGTGATCCGCATCGCGGGTCAGCTTCTCCGGAAATCGCGGTCGAGCCAAGCGCAGAAGCGCGTCGCGACCGGGAAAAGCGCGGTCGAAACGAGGATCTGCACCAGCAGGGTGGTTTCGACATGGGCGCCGATATCGGTCGCGATCAGCCGCCCGGCGATCAGGCAGAAGGCGATGCCGCCCGCCGCGATCAGCCAGTCGTGCCAGAAATCGCGCCATACCAGCCGCGTGTCGATCACGTCGATCATGATGAAGCACAAGGTCCACAGCATCATGGCGTTGCCCATGGGCTGGCCGCTGAACATGTCGTCGAACAGGCCGAGCGGGACCGCCGCCCACACTTTCAGCGTGTCGGCCCGGTGCAGTCGCCAGGCCAGCAGCATGATCAGCCCGAAAGGCGGCAACCAGGCGAAGGTCGCGACGAACGGCAGGATCGTCACCATCGAGCCGACCATCACCGACAGTGGCGCGAGCCAGCGGGCCCGATACTGACCGTCGCGGGCGCCCATTGGAATGAAGGGCGCGGGACGCCTCACTTCGCCGCGCCTCCCGGCGTGGGCGTGGGGCTGGGCGCGGGCGGCGGCAGATAGATCTGCTGAACCATCGCGAAATCGAGCGAGTTGGGATTGGCCGCGGGCTCGGCGACCGCTGAATCGCGCTGGTTGGTGATCACCTTGGCCACGGGGATGTTCGGCGGGAAGACGCCGCCGGTGCCCGAGGTGACGAAGATGTCGCCGGGACGGAAGGTCATGTTCGACAGGCCCGCGGCGCGGACGTCGAGCAGCCCGTCGCCGCGCCCCTTGGCGATTGCCGGCATGCCGTCGCGGGTGCGCCGGACGGGCACGTTGCTGTCGGGGTCGATGATCAGCAGCACGCGAGCGGTATTGGGGCTGGTCTCGATCACCTGGCCGATCAGGCCGGCCGCCTCGCGCACCGCCTGGCCGCGCTCCACCTTCTGCCACGACCCCGCGTTGAGCGTGGCGTAGCGCCGGGTTGACGAGGCCGAACTGTTCACCAGCCGCGCGGTGATCACCGCGTCGGTGGTGACGTCGCGGACCTGGAGCAGGGCGCGCAGCCGCCGGTTCTCCTGGTGAAGCGTGCGGGCCCGCGCGACCAGCGTCTCGTCTTCGGCGATCTGCTTTCGCAGGCGCTCATTCTCGGCGCGGACGTTGAAATGCTGCGACACCCCGTCGGGCGCGCCGGCGACGCCGCTGGTCGCCCAGGCGATCCCGGACGAGATCGGCGTCGTGATCTCGGCGAAGAACCCGCGCACGACGGCATAGGCCGGCGGGTTGAACGTCGACAGCAGCAGCAGGACAGCGCCGATCAGCACCCCGCCGATCGCGACCACATATCCGAGGAAGAGCCCGTATTGCGCCCGTCTGGAAAAGCCGGGGCGCCGGTTGCGTGGCGGCGCCATGTCCCCCGATGTCCCTTGTCAGACCGCGAGCAGCACGCCGCGGAACACCGGATCCTCCAGCGCGCGACCGGTGCCGAGCGCGACGCAGGTCAGCGGGTCTTCCGCAATCGTCACCGGCAGACCGGTTTCGTCGCGCAGGACTTCGTCGATGCCTTCCAGCAGCGCGCCGCCGCCGGTGAGCACGATTCCCTGGTCGACGATGTCCGCCGCCAGTTCCGGCGCCGTGTTCTCGAGCGCGATGCGCACGCCCTCGACGATCGTCCCGACGGGCTCGCTCAGCGCTTCGGCGATCTGGCCCTGGTTGATCTGGATTTCCTTCGGCACGCCGTTGACCAGGTCGCGGCCCTTGATGTGGATCGTCAGGCCGATTCCGTCCGCGGGCGGCTTGGCCACGCCGACTTCCTGCTTGATCCGCTCGGCGGTGGCTTCGCCGATCAGCAGGTTGTGATTGCGGCGGACATAGGAGACGATCGCCTCGTCCATCTTGTCGCCGCCGACGCGGACCGACGTGGAATAGGCCAGGCCGCGCAGCGACAGGACCGCGACCTCGGTGGTGCCGCCGCCGATGTCGACGACCATCGACCCGATCGGCTCGGTGACAGGCATGTCGGCGCCGATCGCGGCAGCCATCGGCTCCTCGATCAGGAAGACCTGGCTGGCGCCGGCGTTCGACGCGGCATCGCGGATCGCGCGGCGCTCGACCGAGGTCGAGCCCGACGGCACGCAGATCACGATCTGCGGCCAGCGCATGAAGCGGCGCTGCCCGTGCACCTTCTGGATGAAGTGCTTGATCATCTGTTCGGCGACGTCGATGTCCGCGATCACGCCGTCGCGCAGCGGACGAATCGCCTCGATCGTGCCGGGGGTCTTGCCCATCATCAGCTTGGCGTCGTCGCCGACCGCCTTGACCTTGCGGACGCCGTTCAGCGTCTCGACCGCGACGACGGACGGTTCATTGAGGACGACACCGCGCCCGCGCAGGTACACCACCGTGTTCGCGGTACCCAGATCGATCGCCATGTCGTGCGACATGAATTTGAAAAAGCGCGAGAAAACCATCAACCGTCCCGTCCTGCGGCGCCCGCCCGAGCGGCACCACTGTTCGCACATAGAATATTCCCGACCCGACCGGGTGGATCGACTCCAGCCTCGGTTTTCTGGCGGATGCGGGTCGCGGAATGCCGCCGCTTGGGCTAGAGCGTCGGTCGTGTCAATACGCCGTCTCCCTGAGCATCTTGTCAACCGGATTGCCGCCGGTGAAGTGGTCGAACGCCCTGCCAGTGCGCTGAAAGAACTGGTGGAAAATGCGATCGACGCTGGTTCTACACGGATTGCCGTGCGCCTCGCCTCGGGCGGGACCGATCTGATCGAGGTGACCGATGACGGTTGCGGGATGAGCCCGCCCGAAATGGCCCTTGCGCTGGAGCGCCACGCCACCTCGAAGCTGCCGGACGACGAGATCGATCAGGTCACGACGTTGGGTTTTCGCGGTGAAGCGCTGCCCTCGATCGCCAGCGTGGCGATGCTGAGCCTGGAGAGTCGCGTCCGCGGCGCCGAAGGCTGGTCGCTGAGCGTCGATAACGGACAGAAACTGAACGAGGGGCCTGCAGCGCTGCCGCCCGGGACGCGGGTCCGGGTCGAGCAGCTGTTCGGCCGGGTCCCGGCGCGCCGCAAGTTCCTGCGATCGTCGCGCGCCGAATACGCCGCCAGCCTGGACGTCGTGAAGCGCCTCGCGATGGCGCGGCCCGACATCGCCTTCTCGGTCGAGCATGACGGTCGGCGCGTGCTGGGGGTGCAGGGCGGCGAGACCCGGCCCGAGCGGGTCGCCGGCCTGACCGACCGGGTGCTGGCCGAGAACAGCGTGGCGATCGATTTCGAGCGCGAGGGCGTGGTCCTGGGCGGAGTGGCCGGAATCCCGACCTTCAATCGCGGCGTCGCCGATCACCAATATCTGTTCGTCAACGGGCGGCCGGTGAAGGACCGGCTGCTGGTGGGTGCGGTGCGCGGTGCCTATGCCGAGATGCTGGCGCGCGACCGGCATCCGGTGGTGGCGCTCTTCCTCGACGTGCCCGTCGACCAGGTCGATGTGAACGTCCACCCCGCCAAGACCGAGGTGCGGTTCCGCGACCCCTCGCTGGTGCGCGGCCTCATCGTCAGCGGCCTGCGCCGCGCGCTGGACGCGGCAGGCCATCGCAGCGTCCAGCGGCCAAGCGAGGCGGCGCTGGGCATGTGGCAGCCGGGATCGCTGCCGCCGGTGGCCGACAGCGGGCAGGGGTCGATCTGGTCCCCGCCGCCCGCACCGTCCTTCGCTTTCGGCGAGGCAGCGGGTGCACCCTATACGCCGGTCGATCATCTCGCCCAGTCTCGCGTCGCGGAAGCACGCGGCAGCTACACCCCGCCACCCCAGGCACGGGCCGAGGCCGCTTATAGCCCGGTTCCCGAAACCAACCGCTTCCCGATGGGCGTCGCCCGCGGCCAGGTGGCGCGGACCTATATCGTCGCCGAGGCCGAGGACGGTCTGGTCCTGGTCGATCAGCATGCCGCGCATGAGCGGCTGGTGCTGGAGCGGATGCGACGCGCGGTAGCCTCTGGCGGCGTCGCCTCGCAGCAGTTGCTGCTGCCGGAGGTGGTCGAGCTGGACGAGCCTGCCTGCGACCGCCTGGAAGCGCGATTAGCGGAGCTGGCCGAGTTCGGCCTCGATCTGGAACGCTTTGGACCGAGAGCGATGCTGGTCCGCGCGACCCCAGCGCTGCTGGGGCAGGGCGACGTCCACGGCCTCGTCACCGACCTGGCCGACGAACTGGCAAGCTTCGACGAGGCGCTGAGCCTGAAGGAAAAGCTCGATCATGTCGCCGCGACCATGGCCTGCCACGGATCGGTCCGTGCCGGCCGGGTGCTGTCGGTGGCGGAGATGAACGCACTGCTCCGCGAGATGGAGGTCACGCCCCATTCGGGCCAGTGCAACCACGGCCGCCCGACCTGGGTGAAGCTGGCGCATGGCGACATCGAGAAGCTGTTCGGGCGGAAGTGAGGCAGAGATTAGGGGTAAGCTGACATTTTCCTGGAATGAATTTCCGCTCGAGGCCGGTCGTGCCTCTGTCCCTATTTGCGCTTGGGCGTCTGCGGGGCCTGATGATGTCAGCCCTCTGGCCTGTCTCTTGATGGATGACGGGGGCTTGGGGCTCAAGCCCACGATTGAGTGGTCGGATGAGGGAGTCTCCAGACTAGATGCAGTGCTCGCTGGTGACATTATGAGCGACGATTGGGATCGGGAGGACTGGGGGTGCCAATTCACTCGCGAAATCACGACGATATATTCGATGCATGTCGAAACCTGCTCGCAACGGATCGAAACAGCTTCCTTTCGGAACGTCTTGTTTAAATGGCGGCAGTTCATCGTGATTGGGCCGAAAGCGGGTGGCGTGCTGGATGTCGACGTCTGAGCAGCCCAATTGTAACTTCAGCTTCGCGTGGCTGACGGATCGCGATGTCTATAAGCTGTTCTAGCGGTAATATCGATGGGGCAGCGCGGATCGACGTCAGATGTCTGCCAGCCACTCGCAATGCAGGGCAACTTCGCCAACAAAATCTGCCAATCTCAATTGCTCGCACGTCTCTGTAATTATTACAGAGAGGTGTTCAGGAGTGATTTTGGTACTTAACAGGTTTTCAGGCCCAAAAATCGCAACTTCTTTTCCTACGAAAAGTAACCGCTTGATCTTGCGGTCGTGGCCCAAAAATATGCCCCAATAGCTCTTCAGCCCCACTCGCCGCGCCGCGATCTGGCGAGCGTCGCGCTTACTCTCGATTAACTCGAATTCGTCTGGCGTAACGTCGTAACGGACCCCGAAATAGATAATGCAGGTATCAGCGCTCATCCCGGCAGGATAGTAACGCGCGATACAGCGCGCCAGTGGGTGGCGCGAAAGTTTGGCGCTGAAAATCTTAAAGGCGGCATGTGGTATCAGGCTTTCAATCCGGCGATTGTCGCCGTCACTCCACCGTGCCCGGCACCCATTGCAGCTTGCCGTCTACCATCCGACGGCGTGGCGAGAGGGCGCCTGCGGAACCGTGCGCTGTCTTCGCAAAGTCGATAACGCACATATGGCCGTAGCGCCGGTGCACGCCGCAGCCGACACCCGCGAAGCGGAAGCCGCGGTCATAAACGAGCCGGCGATGACCCCGGCCCGGCACGCCGTCATCGACGATCAACTGGCGCACCACTTGTGCGGCATCGTCGAAGCCGTAGGAAATGCCCTCGCCGACATAGATGCCGCCGCCGCGACGCTTGACCCGCTGGCCGGGCGAGGCGCCGTCGGCTGAACCATGGCCGACCGTTCCGACCGGCCCCTGGGCGTCGGCATGGTCGCGAGCGGCCAGCGTCAGCACCTGGTCGAGCGTGAGCGGCGGCAGCGGGTCCTGGCGCTCGAGAAAGGCGATCGCCTCGTCCACCGCATCGGTGCCTTCATTGGTCGCGATCGCGACGCCCTGACCGGGCAGATAAAGGAGATCGCCGTCGAAGTTGCGACGATAGTCGCGCAGCGCAGCGGCATAGTCGTGCGGATGCTGTCGCGCCCAGTTGAGCTGCGACAGGACCTGCTGTTCCAGCGGAATGCGTGCGGCGGGATCGGACATGCCGCCGATCATCGTCCAACACGCGCCGAGCGCCGCGACGGCAACCACCAAAGCCTTCACACCAGATCCCCCTCGAAACCGGGCTGCCGCACGGAAGCCGCCGGTGGAAATCAGAAGGCCGGACCTAGCGCGTCAGGGCAGGGTCAGGACAGTTGGTAATTCCACGATCCGCCAAACCGCCGGCGCTCATCTGCCATCCGGCGTGCGACCCAGCACCATGACGCACATGGTGCGATAGCGCCGGTGCGGGCCGCAGGCGACGCCGACATGGCGGAGCTCGGCGGCATAGACGATGCGGCGATGGCCGCGGCCTGGGACGTCGTCGTCAACGATCAACTGGCGCACCACTTCGACCGCGCTGGGCGGGCCATAGGTGATGTTCTCCGCGACATAAGTGCCGCCGCCGCGCCGGGCGACACGCTGGGCAGCGCGGTTGCCATTGGCGGAGGTGTGGCCGGTTGCGCCGCGCGGTCCCTGTTCGGCGACATGGTCGGCGGCGGCGCGGGCGAGCAGCGGGGCGGCGGTCAGCGACGGGGCGGGCTGCTGGCGGCCGAGCACCCGGATCGCCTCGTCGACCGCGGCGGTTCCCTCGGCGGTGATCAGCCCGTCGCGATTGCCGGGATAATAGACGATCTTGCCGCGGAAATAGGTGCGATAGCGGCGCAGCCGTTCGGCATAGCCGCGCGGGTTGGCGCGGGCGACGTTGAGCTCGACCAGGATCGCCTGTTCCAGCGCGCGCTGCTGCCGGACAGGCGCGGGCGGCGGGACTGTAGCCGATGCGAGAAGCACCGCGGTGAGTGCCGCACCAGCGGCGCGCAACCTTGGGGCGGTCCGCACGTTCATCCGATCAAGTCAACAAGGCGACAGGTAAGAACATGAAACAGGTGCTGCCCGTGATGCTTGCACTGATCCCGCTCGCGGCGGTGATCGGAGCCTGCGTGACCTGTCCTTAACACGACATTTCACCGTCACCCGAGAGAAGGGGCGTCGTCATCTTTCCGAGGCGCCCCTTTTTCGTGCCTGGCGCAGTTGAGGTCCCGGATCAGTTCTGGGCATTGCAGCGGGTCAGGGCATCGAACATGGGCGTCGCGCCCTGGGGAAAGCCGATCTGGGTATCGAGCCCCAGCGCCGGGATGCGCACCGCGAAGTGGCCGCTGCCCAGCACGCCCGGCCGGAAGCCGACGGGCATCGCGGCACCCAGCACCGATCGGCCCGACGGCGTCTGGTCCGCCGAAAAGCTGAGCGGCACGGTCGTCTGCCACCCGTCCCAGGACAGGGTCGCGGGGAATGCCTGTCCCTTGCTCAGCCGCCAGCGGTCGTTGAGCAGGACCAGGCGCGGCGCTTCCTTCTCGAACTCGATATAGCTGACGAAGGTCGCCTGGTCGCCCATCTGGCTGGTGGCCTGGCAGGCGGTCACGCTCATCGGCAGGATGAGCCATGCGCCGACCCAGTCGCGATCGGGCGCCGGCGTCGGCGCCTGGGTGTCGGCCGGGCGCGGTTCGCGCGGCGCCATGTCCTGGGGGCGGGGGGCGGTCTGGGCAGGGGCCTGCTGGGCCCATGCGGCGGACGCGCAGGTCAGGGCGAACAATGCAGCACTCGTCCTCATCATGCCCATCGTTCCCATCGTCCCTGTCTCCGCGGCGTATGGTGCCCTTATGCGACTGGATGCAAAAGAAAAAGGCCGCCCCGGACGGTCCGGAGCGGCCTGATTTTCCGATCGTCGAGCGGCTCAGCCCTCGGCGTTCTCGCCTTCGTCGGCCGCTTCGGGCTGAACTTCGGCGGTCGCGCCCGGCTCGGCGTTCGGATCGTAATCCTCGACGAAGCCCGCATTGTCACGGCCTTCCTCGAACATCGCGGCCATCACGTCGACGCCCTGCGCCTGCATGTCGGCTTCTTCCGGCGAGCGGGCGACGTTCACCTTGACGGTGACGGCGACTTCCGGGTGCAGCGCGACCTTGACGTTGTACACGCCGATCGACTTGATCGGCTTGTCCAGGACGATCTGGCCCTTGTGGACCTTGTGGCCATCGGCGACCAGCGCGTCGACCAGATCTCGAACCGCGACCGAGCCGTAGAGCTGACCGGCGTTCGATGCCTGGCGGATCAGGGTGACCGAAACGCCCTCGAGCGTCTTGGATTCCTTTTCGGCCTCGCCGCGACGGGCGGCGTTCTCGGCCACCAGACGATCGCGATTGGCTTCGAAGACCTTCTTGTTGGCTTCATTGGCGCGAAGCGCCTTCTTGCGCGGCAGGAGGAAGTTGCGGGCGAACCCGTCCTTCACCTTCACCACGTCGCCGATGGCGCCGAGCTTCTCGACGCGCTCAAGCAGAATGACGTCCATGTCGGGCGCTCCTTACTTAACGATGTAGGGCAGCAGGCCCAGGTGACGGGCGCGCTTGATGGCCTGGGCCAGCTCGCGCTGCTTCTTCGCGCTCACCGATGTGATGCGCGACGGGACGATCTTGCCACGCTCGGACACGAAGCCCTGCAGCAGACGGACGTCCTTGTAATCGATCCGGGGAGCGTCCTTCGCGGAGAAGGGGCAGCTCTTGCGGCGACGGAAAAAGGGTCGTGCCATGTGTCTCTACTCCCTTATTCGCCGCTGAAGCCGGTGTTGCCGCCGGCATCGTCGCGATCGCGACGGCCACGACGCTCACGGTCCTGACCCTTGCGCATCATCACGGTCGGACCTTCTTCCAGCGCATCGACCTTGACGGTCATGTAGCGGATGACGTCCTCGTTGATCTGCGTCTGGCGCTCCAGCTCTGCGACGACGCCTGCGGGCGCGTCGATCTCGAGCATGACATAATGCGCCTTGCGGTTCTTCGCGATGCGATAGGCGATGCTGCGAAGACCCCAGGTCTCGGTCTTGACGACCTTGCCGTTATTGTCCTCGACGATCTTGGTGGCGGCTTCCGCCAGTGCGTCCACTTGCGCCTGTGCCAGGTCCTGGCGCGCAAGGAACACATGCTCGTACAGAGCCATGCGTCTTTCTCACTGTTGGCCGATCGCTGACGCCACCCCATGTGGCGCCCCTCCGGCTGTCGTTCATTCAAGTTATCGCGCAGATAGGAGCGGACTCCCGAAGAGCGAAGCGCGCCAGTAGCCGAGACCGGTTCGCAATGCAAGCGAAGCCGCCGGCTTCGTCAGCGCAGCTTCTCGGCGAGGTAATCGATAAAGACCCTTACCCGCGCCGGCAGCGTCGCGCCACCGGCGAACAGGGCGTGGATGCTCTCGATATCGTGCGGATTATAGTCTTCCAGCAGCGCGACGAGCCGGCCCGCGGCGATATCCTCCGCAACATGAAAGGTGCCGACCCGCGCGATGCCGAGCCCGGCATGGACCAGCTGGACCATCGCGTCGCCGCTGTTGACCTCGATATTGCCGCTGACCGCCAGCAGGAAGGTCTCGTCGTCGCGCCGAAACGCCCAGCGCGGCTCCACCCGCCGGAAGTTGAAGCCGAGGCAATTATGGTCGAGCAGGTCCTCTGGCGCCTGCGGCACGCCGTGACGAGCGAGATAGGCGGGCGACGCGACGATGGTGCGCGTCGATTCCGCCAGGCGCCGGGCGGTGAGGGGGCTGTCGCTCAACGGTCCGATGCGGATCGCGACATCGGCGCGCTGCTCGATCAAGTCGATGATCGTGTCGGTCAGGCTCAGGTCGAGTTGGATGCCCGGATACCGATCGAGGAATTCCGGGATCAGCGGGATCAGGATCTTGCGGCTGTGGCCCAGGGTCGCGCTGACGCGCAGGCGTCCGCGCGGCGCCGCTTGGTCGGCGACCGACCGTTCGGTCTCGTCGATGTCGCGCAGGATCCGCAAGGCCGAGCGGTGATAGGCCTCGCCCTCCGGTGTCAGCGCGAGTGCGCGCGTGGTTCGCGACAGCAGCCGCACGCCCAGCCGGGATTCGAGCCGGGCGACGACGCGGCTGATGGCGGATGGCGTGAGGCCCAGAAGCCGCGCCGCGGCCGAGAAGCTGCCACGCTCGACGATCGCAGCGAACACTTCCATCTCACTGGCGCGGTCGATGCGGTCACGAGGCATTGATGCGTTCCAGTCACAGATGTTTGCCCTGGCACCGCTCTAATCAATCGATGCGACGCGCGCCACTTGTGCCTGATCATAAGTGGAGCGCTATGCCGTGAAGATCAATCCTCCGTTGCTGGCCCTGGCGATCGGCGCCTTCGGGATCGGCGTCACCGAATTCACCCCGATGGGATTGCTGCCGGTGATGGCCGCCGACCTCGGCGTGTCGATCCCGACCGCCGGGCTGCTGGTCAGCGCCTATGCGCTTGGCGTGCTGATCGGCGCACCGTTGATGACGCTGACGACCGGGCGCATGTCCCGCAAGACGCTGCTGATCGGGCTTGCCGCGATCTTCACTCTCGGCAACTTCCTCTCGGCGATCGCCGACAGCTATGCGCTGCTGCTCGTGTCGCGGATCGTCACCTCGCTCAATCACGGCGCCTTTTTCGGGGTCGGCGCGGTCGTCGCGGCCGGGCTGGTACCGGTCGAGCGCCAGGCGAGCGCGGTCGCGGCGATGTTCACCGGTCTGACCGTCGCGACGATCGCCGGGGTGCCGCTGGCGACCTGGATCGGCCAGCATCTCGGCTGGCGCGCCGCTTTCTGGGGAACGACCGGACTCGGCGTCGTAACCATGGCTGCGCTCTGGGCGTCGCTTCCAGCTGCCTTGCCCAACGCCAGCGGCAATGCCCGGTCCGAGCTGTCGGTGCTCAAGCGCGGCAACGTCCTGCTTGCGCTCGCGCTGACCGCGATCGGCTTCAGCGCGATGTTCGCGCTGTTCACCTTCGTGACGCCGATCCTTCAGGGCGAGGCGGGGGCATCACCGCTGGCCGTGACCCTCATCCTGATGATCTTCGGCGTCGGCCTGGCGATCGGCAACTGGGCGGGTGGACGTTTCGCCGACCGGTCGGTCGACCGGACGCTGATCGTCGCGATGGCGGCGCAGATCCTGCTGCTGCTCGTCTTCCCGTTCGTCATGCAGTCGGCCATTGCCGCCGCGGCGCTGCTGTTCGCGATCGGCATCGCCAGCTTCGCGCTGGTCCCGCCGCTGCAGATGCGGGTGATGAACGCGGCGGCCGATGCGCCGAACCTGGCATCGGCGATGAACATCGGCGCGTTCAACCTGGGCAATGCGATCGGCGCGGCGGCGGGCAGCGGAGTGATCGGCCTCGGGCTGGGCTATGGCGCGGTCTCGATCGCGGCAGCGCTGATGGCTGCCGCAGGCCTGACGCTGGTTCTCTTCACGCGTCGCCGGCCGGCACGCGGGGCGCCGGCCGGACTTGCGCAGCCAGGCTAGTCGGCGAGCAGCGCGGCCTCGGCGCGCGCGCGGACCTCGTCGAGCGTGCATGTGCTCAGCAGTTCGCCCGTGCGCCACACCGGCTGCAACAGGCTGGCGCCCGGCGCCACCTCGTCCAGGCGGCGGGCGACTAGCCTGCCGCCCTGTTCGATCACCGCCTGGCGACCCGCCTTGGATCCCTTGGTCGGGTCGGTGGCAGGGGTCTTGCTGACATCGTGCCAGACGTCTGCATCGTCCTGCATCGCATTCGCCTTCATCGCGAAGCGCAGCGTGTCGCGGTTGACCAGCTGGAGTAGGCCGCCGCCCATGCCGAAGGCGATGTTGTCGATCGCGAAGCCGCTCTCGATGACGCGATCAACCAGCCGGGCGATGCTGTCGATGTTCATGCCGTCGCCCTGGATCAGCCGGACATGCGGATCGAGCACGCGATAGCCCTTGGCGTTGACGCTGCCGCCGAACTTCTCCCACAGCATGTGAAGCGTGCGCACCGGCGTCTCGACCGGATCGCCGCTGTCGGGCCGGACGACCAATGTCCCGCCATCGCCCAGCACCGCGTCGCGCAGGCTGCCGCCCCAGATATTGGCGACGGCATTGTCCAGGTCATAGCTGTCGGAGACGACGGCGACCGTCTTTCCCTCGGCCTTGAACTGGCGCAGCATGTTCGCATAGGCGGCTTCCTCCCTGTCGCGGCCCCAGCTGGTCATGGTGCTGTGCTCGGCCGCGGGAATGGAGAAGGCCGGCATCTCAGTCGCGCCATAGAAGCGGCGGGCGGCGGCCAGCGCTTCCATCGTGTCGGTGCCCTTGAAATTGACCAGATGCGCCAGCCCGCCCAGCGCCGCGCTTTCGGCGGAGGAGACGCCGCGCGCACCGAAATCGTGCAGCTTGAACGGCAACTGGCCCATCGGGTCGTCGGAACTGCGCACCAGCCCGGCATGGATGATCCGCTTGGCCTTGCCGCTCAGCGTCGCGACCGTGCTCGGATACCAGATGGCGCGCAGCAGCGTGGTTTCGATGAACGTCGCCAGCCACGGCATCCGCGGATCGACATTCTCGACCTGGACCATCGGCACGCCGCTGGGCACCAGCGTCCCTTCGGGAAGGGCGCTGATCTCGAGCGGCAGGAAGCCGCCATGATCCGCCAGGATCGCATCCCACCCGGCGCGGTTGAACGGCACCCCGTGCGCGCCGCAGACTGCCTCGGCCTCGTCGATATCGGCCTGGTCGATCGGATCGGCCAGCGCGCCGAGCAGCAGCGCCTGGAGCCCGAAGAAGATCAGTTCGTCGGCAAAGGGATTGGCGCGCGCCTCGACATAGGCGCTGATCGTCCGCGCCTCGGGCGGGTATTGGCGGAAATGGCTCTGCTTGTAGCTGTCGGTCGCCAGGATCAGGTTCGTCATGATGTGAACTCCTCACATTGCGTTGGATTTCCGCGCGCCGGGCTCCCCGGCACTCGGGGTTTCAGAGGTCGGCCATCAGGTTGATGATCGACCAGTGATCTTCGAAGAATTGTTCGGCGCTCAGGTCGCCGACACGGTACCAATGGGCGTGCGCGGCATCGTCGCCGCCCTTGACGGTGAACAGGCTGCGCCGCTCGGGCAGGCGGAACAGGAAGGCGTGGGTAATGATCCGACCGCGCAGCGAGCGATCCGGCGCATCGAAGACGCGGGTGCGGCTGTCGTCGATGAACGACGCGAGCATCGCCGGGGGGATCTGGCCCTTCGCATCGCCGATGCCGGTTTCCTCGCGCAACTCGCGGATCGCGGCGTCTCGCACCCTCTCGGCGGGGTCGACGAACCCGCCGGGCAGCGCCAGCAGCCCCTTGCCGGGCAGGCGCCCGCGCTCGACCAGCAGGATATGGCCGGACTGGATCACGACCGCGTCCGCCGTCACGAACGGTCCCTTGCCCCACTGCGCGGGATAGGCGTCGAGATATTCGCGTTCGGCCAGCAGCGTGCGGAACTCCTCGCCCAGTGCGAACTGGTCGAGCCATTCGGACACGCCGGGTGACAGGATCGTCCGGGGAACGGCCGGGATGCGCTGGAAATAATGCTGGCGCACATCGCTGGCGCTGAACGTGCCATATTGGCTGTCGATCTGGATATTCTCCCATTCGGGAAACATCTTCAGATAATAGCTGGTGGCGTCCTTGCCATATCCGGCCAGGCTGACGCGCGGATTGCCGCCGTCGCCGGTGGTACCGCCGCCCGCAGCAAGCGCGATGCGCTTCACCCGCGCCTGCACCTCGGCGCACCACGCGGTGTCGGAATAGAGATGGTCGTCCAGCGGCTCGACGATCAGATGGCCATTGGCCATCTCATAGGCGAAGCTCTTGCGGAACATCGCCACCCGTTCGCCATAGGTGAACGGGTTGCGCGGATCGCGCGCGACATTGGCCGATCCGATCAGGACGATGACATGGCTGGTTCGGGAAAGCGCCTGCCGCACCACATGTTCGTGGCCGATATGCAGGGGCTGAAAGCGTCCGATGAAGACGCTGAAGTCGTTCGCATGCATTCGAGGCTCCCTCGAAAAAATCTGGCGTCGATGGACTCCCCATCGACGATTAGATGTTAGGCCCGCGGCTGTGCAGTCGCAAGGCCAACCTGCTCGTCTCGGCCCGTATTTTCGTTCGGATCATCTGCGCCGGACATGAAAACGGCGCGCGACTGTCGCCGCGCGCCGTCTGGTTCGAACCGCCGAAGCTTACTGGGCGGGCTGGCCCGACTCGTCGGTGGTGCCGCGATCGACGCGCGAGGTCAGGCCCGTGGCGTCGGCGTCCTCGGCGGTCTGCTGCGCTTCGCTCACCGTGTCGCGTGCCGGCTGCGGGATCGGAGCGGCGTTCGCGATCGGCTCGGCCGCCTCGATCACGTTGGTTTCGACCGGCGGGGTCTCGACCGGCGTCTCGACGACATTGGTGACGTTGGTGTCGACCGACACCTGGTTCGTCTCGTTGCTGCCCGAGCAGGCGGCGAGTGCCAGCGCGCCGAGCGAAACCAGTGCGATGCTGCGGATGGTCTTCTTCATGATATTCCCTTTATCGTCCCTTTACCGCGCCGGCCTGGATGGCCGAACGGCGTTCGATGCGCGTCGCAAGCGTCTTGTCCCAGCTATAGGGGTCGTTGCGGAAATTGATGCCGTTGGAGCTGGCATAGGCGGACCAGTAGAGCAGGTACACCGCGACCTCGTCTTCGGGACGCAGCTGCGCCCGGGTCGTCTTGCCGCCATCGATCGTCGACTGGATCGCCTCGGGCGTCCATTTCGGATCGTTGCGCAGCAGCAGTCGGGCGAGCGCGGCCGGCTTTTCGAGCCTGACGCAGCCATGGCTGGCAAGGCGGTCGAAGCGCGAGAAGGTCGCGTGGCTCGGCGTGTCGTGCAGATAGACTGCGAAGGGGTTTTCGAAGTCGAACTTGTACCGGCCCAGCGCACTCTGCGGCCCGGCCTGCTGCTGCAGGCGACGGCCGGCACCGCTGCCGATGACCTTGAAGCCGTTGCGCGCCAGATAGGCCGGCCCCTTGGGGAACAGTTCCTTGTTGGCGATGCCCGTCGGAACGTTCCAGGGCGGATTGAGCACGACCGAATGGATCTTCGACTGAAGCATCGGTGTCTCGCGGCCGCCGGGCGCGCCCGTCACGGCGCGCATCGAGGTGATCGGCTGATCGCCCTCGAACACCGTCAGCACCGCCGCGGCGATGTTCACCTGGATCCGGTTGCGCGGCAATTCCTGCGGCAGCCAGCGCCACCGCTCCATGTTCGCCATGATCTGGCGAACGCGCTGACCCGCGGGCACGTTCAGCGCCGTGCGGGTCTGGGCCGCTACGGTGCCGGTCGGGTTCAGGCCATAGCGACGCTGCGCCCGCTTCACCGCCTCGGTAAGTTCGGCATTATAGCTGTCGCCGGTCGCGGCGACCTGGCTGTCCTCGACGGCCAGGCGCTGGCGCAGCGCCAGCACGCGCGCACCGGTCGCGCCGGGAGCGATATCGGGCCCGGCGGCAAGCTGCTTCCAGCCGCCGGCATCCTCGATGCGGCGATAGGTGTCGAGCCCGGCCTTCAGCCCGTCATAGCCGGCATAGGGCGGGGGAAGCGCGTCCATCCACTGCTTCAGCCGGTTGCGCTTCACCGCGTCGGCAAAGGCGGGGACCGGATCATAGGGTGCCGGGCGCAGCGCCCAGTCGCTCTGGAAATCCTCGGGCGCCAGGCGTCCGCCATGCACTGCGCGGGCGTAATCCAGCGCGGCGCGAACCAGTTCCTCGTTGCTGGCGGGATCGGTCACCGGCGTCGCGTCGTGAACCAGGCCATGGGCATAGCGGGCTTCGCTCAGAAGCGTGAGCAACTGCGATGCCTGGCCCTGGCTGAGCTGGGGAAGCGGAACGGATTGCGGCACAGACTGGACGGTCTGCGGCGTGCCGGTCGGGGTGGGGGAGGGGGTCGGCGCGGCTTGTTGGGCGATCAGGGGCGCGGCAACTAGACCAACCCCCATCAGGAACGCGGCGCGTCCCAACGCTTTCTTACTCTTCATATACATCGCTTTACTCTACCCCGAAACCGTCAACGCTTGGTCGCGATCGATACACGGTTCGCCGCTCCTCTACCAGTTATGAATTTGGATAGCCCCGCGCAGAAACGGGCGATCGATGCGTTTCGTTCCTCAAGGACTTTTCGTTCGTTCGAAGGGCCAAGCGGAACATCGATCGCGCCGCGCCCGCTAGCCGCGCGGCCCGAAATCCTCAACGAGATCATAATGATCCGCCGGGAAGATCTGGACGGCGTGGGTGACGGACGCGCCCGCGCGCCACGTCCAGCGCTCGATCTTCAGGCATGGGGAGTCCGGCGCGATCTGCAGATGGCCCGCCTCGACCGGCCCGGCGCCCAGCGCGCAGATGCGATGGCGCGCATCGGTCCAGGGAACCGAGTCGAGCAGCCAGCTGCCGGGCGCTTGCGTGGTGAAATCCGTCGTCCGCGCTTCCGCCACGGTCGTCAGGTCGAGCCAGCGGCTCTCCCAACCGAAGGGCGACGTCCCGGCATGATGCACGCCGCAAAGCTCGAGCCTGTCCCCGACGGTCGCACGCGACACGAGTTGCCAGCGATAGGCTTCGCCTCGCGCGGCGATCAACGCGCCGATATCGGGAACCTCGACCACCGCGGAGCGGATGCGCGGCCGCGCGACAAACGATCCCGCGCGGCGGCGCCGCTCGATCAACCCCTCGCGTGCAAGGCGGGTCAGCGCCTTGTTGACCGTGGCGCGCGCGCAGCGATGGCGGGCGACCAGTTCGTGCTCGTACGGGATGCGGGTCCCCGGTGCCCATTCACCCGAACGGATGCGCGCCTCGATCTCGGCATGGATCCGCGCCTCGATGGTCATGCGATCAGTCGGGTCAGCGCGGCGCGAAAGCGGCGTTCGATCGCGTCACGCGCGACGTGCCGGCCATCCGCAACGCATTTCACGCCCTGTTGCCAGACACAGTCGACGGGTGCGCGTGCGGCGAAGATCCAGCTGTCGATCAGCGCGTCGCCACGACGTCCGACAAAGGCAGGGTCGCTCGGGTCGAGCGCGACAAAATCGGCACGGTCGTCCGCAATACCCAGGCTGCGGCGTCCTCCCCGAACGGCGGCGTCGAACAGGCGGGCGCCGGTGGCGGACCGGTGCTCGCCTGCCAGGACATTGCGCGCCCGCGCCGACAGGCGTTGTCCATATTCGAGCAGGCGCAATTCCTCCGCCGCATCGATGCGGACATTGGAGTCGCTGCCGACCGCAATGGCGCCGCCATCCGCCAGATAGGCGGGTGCCGGAAACAGGCCGTCGCCCAGATTCGCCTCGGTGATCGGGCACAGCCCGGCGACGGCGCCGCTCGCCGCCATCGCGCGGCGTTCGGCCTCGACGAGGTGGGTGGCGTGCACCAGTGTCCAGTCCGGGTCGACGGGCATCTTGTCCAGCAGCCACTCGACCGGCCGCTGCCCGCTCCAGGCGAGGCAATCCTCGACCTCCTTCACCTGTTCGGCGACATGGATATGGACCGGGCCGTCCTGCGCCAGCGGCAGGATCGCTCGGAGCTGGTCCAGCGTCGTGGCCCGCAGGCTGTGCGGGGCGATGCCGACCCGGGCCCCGGGCAGCACCGATGCAAGGTCGCGGCTCTGTTCGATCAGCCGCGCATAGCCGTCGACGCCGGTGATGAAGCGGCGCTGGGCGGGACCCGCAGGGATCCCGCCGAAACCGCCCTGGGCATAGAAGACCGGCAACAGCGTCAGGCCGATGCCGGTCGCCCGCGCCGCCGCGACGATCGCCGCGGCCATCTGCGGTCCCGCCGTGCCGTCGGGCAGGTGGTGCAGATAGTGAAACTCGCCGACCCGGGTGAAGCCGCTCTCGAGCATCTCGGCATAGGCCTGCGCTGCGATGGCCTCGAGGTCGTCGGGCGTGATCCGTTCGACGAACCGATACATCAGTTCGCGCCACGACCAGAAATCGTCGTCGCCTGGGCCGCGCCGTTCCGCCAGTCCGGCCATGCCCCGCTGAAACGCATGGCTGTGGACATTGGGGAGTCCCGGCACGCCGATCGCGTGGCGCTCGTCCGAGGCTGCCGGATCGACGCAGTGCTCGACGCTGGCGATCCGGCCATCGGCGAAACGCAACCGGACTCGATCCGTCCAGCATCCATCGATCCACGCGGTCTCGAACCACAATGTCATGCGAATATGTCTAGACATATTGATCGGCTTGTCCAACACCAACCGCGTGACGACTCCCGCCGACCGTCTCTGGCGCAACGCCCGCATTGCGACGATGACCGGCGCCGGGCTGGGGGTGGTCCAAGGTTGCGTCGCGGCCCGGGGCGGGCGGATCGTTCATGTGGGTGACGATGCGGGTGCGCCCGATGCGATCCAGACGCTGGATTGCGAGGGCCGCTGGATCACCCCCGGCCTGATCGACTGCCATACCCATCTGGTCCATGCCGGCGACCGGGCGCGCGAGTTCGAATTGCGGCTGCAGGGCGCTTCCTATGAGGAAATCGCCCGCGCCGGCGGCGGGATCGTCTCGACCATGACCGCGGTGCGTGCCGCCAGCGAGGCGGACCTTGTGTCGGCCAGCCTGCCGCGGCTCGACGCGCTGATCGCCGAGGGGGTCACGACGGTCGAGATCAAGTCCGGCTATGGCCTGACGCTGGACGACGAAGCGAAGATGCTTCGCGCGGCGCGGGCGCTGGAGGTCGCGCGCGGCATCCGCGTGCGCACCACCTTCCTTGGCGCCCATGCGCTGCCGCCCGAATTTCGCGGCGATGCCGATGGCTATATCGACCTGGTCGCCGGCACCATGATTCCGGCGATGGTCGGTCTGGCCGATGCGGTCGACGTCTTTTGCGAAGGCATCGGCTTCACCCCGGGCCAGACCGAGCGGGTATTCGCCGCCGCCGCCGCGAACGGCCTGCCGGTCAAGCTCCATGCCGAGCAATTGTCCAATCAGCATGGCGCGGCGTTGGCGGCGCGGCATGGCGCGCTGTCCGCCGATCATCTCGAACATCTCGACGATGCCGGCGTCGCTGCGATGGCCGCGGCTGGGACCGTCGCCGTGCTGTTGCCCGGCGCGTTCTACTTCATGCGCGAGACGCGCAAGCCGCCGGTCGATGCGCTGCGTGCCGCCGGTGTGCCGATCGCGATCGCGACCGACTGCAATCCCGGCACGTCGCCGCTGACTTCGCTGCTGCTCACGATGAACATGGGCGCGACGCTGTTCCGCCTGACGGTCGAGGAGTGTCTGGCCGGGGTGACCCGGCATGCCGCGCGGGCGCTGGGTCTGGCGAACGAGATCGGGACGATCGAGCCCGGCAAGGCGTGCGATCTGGCGATCTGGGACGTCGAGAGCCCGGCGGAGCTGGTCTACCGGATCGGGTTCAACCCGCTCCATGACAGAGTGATTGGAGGACGATGATCTTGCGACCGGGCCAGGTGCGGCTTTCCGAATGGCGCGCAATCTATGAAGGCGCGCGCCCGTCGCTCGATCCGTCCTGCAACGATGCAATTGCCGCCAGCGCCGCCGCGGTCGAGGCGATCCTGGCGCGGCACGAGCCGGTCTATGGCATCAATACCGGTTTCGGAAAACTGGCGAGCGTGCGGATCGGCGACGGCGACCTGGAGGCGCTTCAGCGCAACATCGTGCTGAGCCACGCCGCGGGCGTGGGCGATGCGGTTCCGGTCCCGGTGGTGCGGCTGATGCTGGCGCTGAAGCTCGGCAGCCTGGCGCAGGGTGCTTCGGGCGTGCGACCCGCGACCATCGCGATGCTGTCCGACATGCTGATGCGCGACATCATGCCGGTGATCCCGGGCCAGGGATCGGTCGGGGCAAGCGGCGACCTTGCGCCGCTGGCGCATATGGCCGCGGCGATGATCGGCGTCGGCGAGGTGATCGTCGATGGCGAGTGCCGCCCAGCCCGGGATGTGCTCGAGCCGCTGACATTGGGTCCCAAGGAAGGGTTGGCGTTGCTTAACGGGACGCAGTTCAGCTGCGCCCATGCGCTTGCGGGCCTGTTCGAGGCCGAGCATCTGTTCCGCTCGGCGCTGGTCACCGGCGCGCTGTCGATCGAGGCGGCCATGGGATCGGACACGCCGTTCGATCCGCGCATCCACACGCTTCGCGGCCATCGCGGCCAGATCGAGGTGGCCGCGGCGCTGCGCGAGCTGATGGCCGGATCGGCGATCCGCGCATCGCACCGGCTCGACGACGAGCGGGTGCAGGATCCCTATTGCCTGCGCTGCCAGCCCCAGGTGATGGGCGCCTGCCTCGACCTGCTGCGCCAGGCGGGAGCGACGCTGGAGGTTGAGGCGAACGGCGTCACCGACAACCCGCTGATCTTCGCCGACACCGGGGAGGCGCTGTCGGGCGGGAATTTCCACGCGGAGCCGGTTGCTTTCGCAGCGGACATGATCGCGCTCGCGATCTGCGAGATCGGCAGCCTGTCCGAACGGCGGATCGCGATGCTGGTCGATCCGGCACTCTCCGGACTACCGGCCTTCCTGACACCGCGCCCCGGGCTCAATTCCGGATTCATGATCCCCCAGGTCACTGCCGCCGCCCTGGTGTCGGAAAACAAGCAGCGCGCCTACCCGGCCAGCGTCGATTCGATCCCGACCTCGGCCAATCAGGAGGATCATGTGTCGATGGCGGCGCATGGGGCGCGGCGTCTGCTTGCGATGGCGGAGAATCTTGGCCAGGTGATCGGCATCGAGTATCTGGCAGCGGTCCAGGGGTGCGATTTCCACGCGCCGCTGCGGTCGAGCGACCGGCTGGAGCGTGCCCGAACCATCCTGCGCGACCGCGTGCCGACGCTGGACGAGGACCGCTATTTCGCGCCGGACATGGCGATAGCACGGTCGTTGTTGCGCGAACTGGAAACCGACCTGCCGGGAGTGGACTCATGATCGCCATCGTCCGCGGCGACGCGCCGCTCATCGTCTCGATCCCGCACGCGGGGACCGAGATACCCGACGACCTGCTCGGCGATGTCCACTCGGTCGCGCGCGCGCGCCATGACGCGGATCTCTATATCGATCGGCTCTACGACTTCGCGCGGCAGCTGGGCGCGACGATCTTCCGCACGACGATCTCGCGCACGGTGATCGACATGAACCGCGACCCCTCGGGCGTGTCGCTCTATCCGGGTCAGACCACGACCGACCTGTGTCCACTGACGACCTTCGATGGCGAGCCGCTGTGGCGTCCCGGCCGCGAGCCCGATGCGGCGGAGATCGAACGCCGCAAGCATCTCTATTTCGAGCCGTATCATGCCGCCCTGCAGGGCGAGATCGACCGTCTCCGCGTCCGGCACAATGCGATCGTCCTGTATGAGGCCCATTCGATCCGCAGCTTCGCGCCCCGGCTGTTCGACGGCGAGCTGCCTCAGTTCAATATCGGATCGAACGACGGCAAATCCTGCGACTATGCGCTGACCCGCGCGGTCGAGCGGATCTGTGACCGCAGCGGCGGCAGCTGGATCACCAATGGCCGGTTCAAGGGCGGCTGGACCACCCGTCATTATGGGCAGCCGGCCAAGGGCGTGCACGCGATCCAGATGGAATTGTCGATGCGCGGCTATCTCGACGAGGTCGGCCCCTGTGACTGGCCGCCGCCCTGGGACGAGGCGCGCGCGGCGCCGATGCAGTCCGTGCTCCTCCCGATCCTCTCCGCCTGCATCGGTTTCGCAGAAGGCCAGCCATGACCCGCATCGACAATGCCCGCCACATCCAGGCCCCGACCGGCTCCGACCTGACCGCGAAGAGCTGGCTGACCGAAGCGCCGCTGCGCATGTTGATGAACAATCTCGACCCGCGCGTGGCCGAGGCGCCGGAGAGCCTGGTCGTCTATGGCGGGATCGGCCGTGCCGCGCGCGACTGGGAAAGCTATGATCGCATCGTCGCTGCGCTGCGCGATCTGGACAACGACCAGACGTTGCTCGTCCAGTCGGGCAAGCCGGTAGGCGTGTTCCGCACGCACGAGAACGCGCCGCGGGTGCTGATCGCCAACTCGAACCTGGTGCCCAGATGGGCGGACTGGGATCATTTCCACGAGCTCGATCGCAAGGGGCTCATGATGTACGGCCAGATGACCGCGGGCTCGTGGATCTATATCGGCACGCAGGGCATCGTTCAGGGCACCTACGAAACATTCGTCGAGGCCGGTCGCCAGCATTTCGGTGGCGATCTGGCGGGCAGATGGGTGCTGACCGCGGGACTCGGCGGGATGGGCGGCGCGCAGCCGCTGGCGGCGACGATGGCAGGTGCGTCGTGCCTCGCGATCGAGTGCCAGCCGAGCCGGATCGAGATGCGGCTGAACACCGGCTATCTCGATCGCAGGGCGACGAGCATCGACGAGGCGCTCGAGATCATCCGTGCGACCGACGCTCCGATTTCGGTCGGCCTGCTCGGCAATGCCGCCGAGATCCTGCCGGAGATGGTCCGGCGCGGCATTCGCCCCGACATGGTGACCGACCAGACCTCGGCACATGATCCGATCAACGGCTATCTGCCGATCGGCTGGACCCTCGACGAGTGGATCGTCCGGCGCGAGAGCGCGCCGCATGAGGTCGAGGCGGCTGCGCGGCAATCGATGGCGGTGCATGTCGAGGCGATGCTTGCCTTCCACCGCGCGGGTGTTCCCACCTTCGACTATGGCAACAACATCCGCCAGGTCGCCCGGGATCAGGGCGTCGTCGATGCCTTCGCCTTTCCCGGCTTCGTGCCAGCCTATATCCGCCCGCTCTTCTGTCGCGGGATCGGGCCGTTCCGCTGGGCTGCACTGTCGGGCAATCCCGAGGACATCTGGAAGACCGATGCCAAGGTGAAGGAACTGCTGCCCGACAACGACCACCTCCATCGCTGGCTCGACATGGCGCGCGAGCGGATCCAGTTTCAGGGCCTGCCCGCGCGGATCTGCTGGGTCGGGCTGGGCGACCGGCACCGGCTGGGGCTGGCCTTCAACGAGATGGTGGCGAAGGGCGAGCTCGAGGCGCCGGTCGTGATCGGCCGCGATCATCTCGACAGCGGGTCGGTCGCCAGTCCCAATCGCGAGACAGAGGCGATGCGGGACGGATCGGATGCGGTGTCCGACTGGCCGTTGCTCAACGCGCTGTTGAACACCGCCAGCGGCGCGACCTGGGTGTCGCTGCATCATGGCGGCGGCGTGGGCATGGGCTATTCGCAGCATTCGGGCATGGTCGTCGTCGCCGACGGGACCGAGGACGCCGCCCGGCGCCTGGAGCGGGTGCTCTGGAACGATCCCGCGACCGGCGTGATGCGGCATGCCGATGCCGGATACGACATCGCGATCGAGTGCGCGCGCGAACAGGGTCTGAACCTGCCGAGTATCTGACCGCTCGCCACGCTTGAAATCACCGTCGCCGACGTAGAAGGCGGACGCGTGATCCACAGGCAAGGGAGACGGTGATGATCCGTGCGGCAGTGATCGGCTATGGCCTGGGCGGGATGGCGTTCCATGCGCCGTTGATCGATGGCGTTCCTGCGCTGGAACTGGCGGCGATCGCGACGTCGAGGGTCGATCAGGTGCGGGAGCGCTATTCCGAGGTGGCCGTCATGACCGCCGAGGCGGTGATCGCCGACCCGTCGATCGACTTGGTCGCGATCTCGACTCCCAATGACAGCCATTTTCCGCTGGCCCGCGCTGCGCTGGAGGCGGGCAAGCATGTCGTCATCGACAAGCCGTTCGCGATTACCGTCGAGGACGGCGAGGCGCTGATCGCGCTGGCCGATGCCCGGGGCCTCGTCCTCAGCGCCTTTCACAATCGCCGCTGGGATGGCGACTTCCTGACCGTCCGCGCGCTGATGGAATCGCAGCGGCTCGGCGACATCCGGCTTGCGGAATTCCGCTGGGACCGGTTCCGTCCGGAAGTCACCACGCTGTGGCGCGACCGGCCCGAGGCTGGCGCCGGGATGCTTGCCGATCTTGGGCCGCACCTGATCGACCAGGCGCTGGTGCTGTTCGGGATGCCCGAAGCGTTGACCGCCGATATCGCGGTCCAGCGCGACGATGCGCGCACCGACGACTATTTCGAACTCACCTTCCATTACGGCCAGCGCCGGGTGATCCTGGCGGCATCGCGGCTGATCGCGGCACGCCGGCCGCGCTTTGCACTTCACGGCACCCAGGCCGGCTTCATCAAGAACGGCCTCGACCCGCAAGAACCTTGGATGCGGGCGGGCGGAAGCGCCTCGGCGCCCGAGTTCGGGGTGGAAGATCCGGCCAATCACGGCACGCTGTGGCACGCCGACGGGTCCAGCGAGACGATCGTGTCCGAATGCGGCGACTATAAGCGCTATTATGCCGGAATCGCGGACGCCATTTCGGGCAAGGGGCCAGTCCCGGTCGATGCCGCCGACGCGGTGACAGGGTTGAAGCTGATCGACGTCGCGCGCCAAAGCGCCAGCGAAGGCCGTCGCATCACGCTGTGATACGATCGTATAATAACTCGAAAATGGCTTCAATTTAGCGTCGCACGCCGATTGCCTCTCCGCTGGCGCTGCCTAGGGTCCGCTCCCATCCATTGGGGGAGGATATCATGGCGAACGCGATCGGTGATTTCATGAGCGTGCCTGCACGGCTTTTGCTGGGTGCGGGCGAGGGGGACGAGGCAGGCGAGCCGCGCAAGGCGCGTCTGCCGGTAACGGGGCAGGGGACGATCGCATTCGCGGTCGCGCAGCGCAGGCGGTTCAGCGTCGTCCTGCGTGCAGAATGCTGGGGCGCGCCCGGTTATCGCTGGGATGTCGGGTTCGGCGAGGTGACGCTGTCAACATTCCGCGATGGCGAGTGGCATGCGCTGGTTCGGCTCGACGTCGGGCCCGGCTGGATGCCCGAGGTCGGGCTCGATGCCGATCCGCTCTGCCCTTATTGGTTCAGCATCGACTGCCACAATCGCAGGCTGCGCTACGGCAAGGGCGAGATGCGGCTGGAAACGATGCTGCTCGACTATGAACTGGCGCCGAAGCCGGCCGACGGGTCGCCCGATCCGCTGCACTGGCTGTGCGAGGTGGCGACGGTGGACCTGCGCGCTGAAATCCGCGGAGAGGCCGAGATCTGGCGTGATCCGGTGACCTGGGCGACGCCGATGCGCGTGGTCTCGCCCGACGAGATCACGATGGACGATGTCGCGCGGACGACCGACCGCGTGGCGGTTCCGGCGAACCTGACGCCCGCCTGCCAGCAACTGTTCGAGAATGTCGCGGGCAAGAGCTTCGTGCTCGACACCCCGGATTTCCCGGACTTCTCCAAGGCGATCGCCAACAGCATCGCGACCGAGGGCCTGTGGTGCTTCGAGAAGCTGAAGGAGAAGGCAAGCGAGTTCGGCGAGCCCGATCCGCTGGCGACCTATCTGCGCATCACCCTGGGCGGCAACCAGGGCGAGTCACCCGGCATCCCGTTCGTGATGGAGATCTGGCCGTCGCGGCATTATTCGCCGATCCACGATCATGGCGGTGCCGATGCGGTGATCAAGGTGCTGCACGGCGCGATCAACGTCCACCTGTTCCCGATGCTTTCCTGCCACCACAAAAAGCCCTTCGGCACGCAGGTGTTCGGCACCAACGAGGTCGCGTGGATCTCGGCCCGGCTCAACCAGTTCCACATGCTGGAAAATACGGGCGCCGAGCCCTGCATCACGATTCAGTGCTATCAATATGCCGCGACCAACGACGTGCACTGGCCCTATTTCGACTATCTCCAGAAATGGGACATCGCCCGGTTCGATCCGAACAGCGACGCCGATTATCTGTGGTTCAAGAACAAGATGCGCGAGGAGTGGCGCGACTATTGAAAGGATAAGGTGGCCCCGGCCTCGCTGCCGGGGCCAACCTCGATCAGGGGCGCCAGCCGACCGGCAGCGTCCGAGCCTCGACCGTCACGCGGGCGCGTGCCTTCACGTCGCGCGAATGCTCGCCCAGCAGGACTTCATAGCTGCCGCCGGCGACCTTCCATGAATGGCTCGCTGCATCCCAGGTCGCCAGAAGCCGCGGGTCGATGTCCAGCGTCACCGTCTGCGACTGGCCCGGCTTCAACTCGACCTTGCGGAAGCCGCCAAGTCGCTTCGGTGCTTCCCAGCCGCTGCCGGCGACATAGACCTGCGCCACGTCCTTGCCGACCCGCTTGCCGGTATTGCGCACCGCGAAGCTGACGCGGATCGATCCGCCCTGCGGCCGCGCGGTCAGCCGCGAATAGGCGAAGCTGGTGTAGGACAGGCCGAAGCCGAACGGATATTGCGGCTCCAGTCCCTTGGCATCGTACCATTTGTAACCGACCGTCGCGCCCTCGCTATAGACGGTGTCGCCCTTGTTCGGCTCGGACGGCTTGGCCAGCTGGTCGATCGAGCGCGGGAAGGTGACGGGCAGGTGCCCCGACGGATTGGCCTTGCCGAACAGCAGGTTGGCAATCGCATCGCCGCCCTGCGTGCCTGGGAACCAGGCCTCCAGGATCGCGCCGACTTCGCCGGCCCAGGGGGTCAGCACCGGCCCGCCGGTTTCCAGCACGACCACCGTCTTCGGATTGGCCTTCGCCACTGCCGAGATCAGCGCATACTGATGGTCCGGCAGGGTCAGCGACACGTCGAATGCCTCGCCTGCCCATTGGGTGGCATAGACGATGACGACATCGCTCTGCGAGGCGAGATTGACCGCGGCGGCCCGGTCGCTGCCGTCGGCATAGGATACCGATGCGCGCGGCGCCTGACGGCGGATCGCGTCGAGCGGGGCGTTCGGGTAATACATGATCGGACCCGGCCAGAAGGTCGGCTCCAGCCCGGGCACGGCATTGCCGCCGACCGGATAGACCAGCGACGACCCGCCGCCCGCGATCACGCCCTTGTCGGCCCGGCCGCCGATCACTGCGATCCGCTTTACCCGGGGCGACAGCGGCAGCAGCGCATTCTCGTTGCGCAGCAGCACGGCACCTTCCTCGGCATCGGCGCGCGTCACCTTGGCATGTTCGGCCAGCATTGCCGCGGGGAGGTCGTGCGGCGCCGCGGTGATCGGATGCTCGAACAGGCCGTGCGCGAACATCGAGCGCAGGATGCGGTGCGCCATCCGGTCCAGCGTCGCCATCGGCACGTCGCCGCGCGCGACCGCATCGGCCAGCGGCTTTCCGAAATAGGGCTCCTTGTCGAACGGGAAGCCCGAATCCTGGTCGAGGCCCGCCCTGGCCGCGGCGGCGGTCGAATGGGTCGCGCCCCAGTCGGACATGACATAGCCCTTGAAGCCCCAGTCGTCGCGCAGCACCTTGTTGAGCAGCCAGTCATTCTCGCACGCGTGCGTGCCGTTGACCTTGTTGTACGCGCACATGATCGACCCCGGCTGCGACCGCTCGATCGCGAACTGGAAGGCGAGCAGGTCGGACATTCGCGCTTCGGTGTCACCGATGATCGAATTGCCGGTGTCGCGATCGGTTTCCTGGTCGTTGATCGCATAATGCTTGATGGTCGAGATGACATGGTTCGACTGGACGCCGCGCACCTGCTCGCCGACCATCACGCCGGCCAGCCACGGATCCTCGCCGCCATATTCGAAATTCCGCCCGTTGCGCGGCTCGCGCATCAGGTTGACGCCACCCGCCAGCAGCACGTTGAAGCCGGACGCGCGCGCCTCGCGCCCGATCATCGCACCGCCCTGATAGGCAAGCTCGGTGTTCCAGCTGGCGGTGGTCGCCAGACCCGAGGGCAGGGCGGTCCGGCCTCGCTTGCGCTGCGCACCGCCTTGGGTGGCGACGCCGATGCCGGCATCGGTCTGCCACTGCGCCGGAATGCCAAGACGCGGGATCGCAGGGACATAGCCGGCACTGCCCGGCCGTGCCTCTGCAGGGGCGGTGTACTTCTTCGGCTGGAAGTCGCTGCCGAAATAGCCGAACACCAGCGTCAGCTTTTCCTCGGTCGTCATCTGCGCCACAAGCAGGTCGGCGCGGCGATCCGGATCCAGTCGCGGATTCGCCCAGGGACGGGCCGCCTCCGAGCGGGCCGGCGCGCTGTTCTGCGCGGTCAGCGATGTCGACGCCAGAATGGCCGCCAGGCCAGCCAGCGGGGTTGCAACTGCGATCGTGCGACGAAGGCCCATTTCTCTCTCCCGGAATTGTCCGCTATTTGTCAGCGTTGTCGGAAGCCGTCATATCGGGCAAGGGACAATTACGCCAGTGGGTCCGTCGATCGAAGACTCGCGGCAAAGTTCGAGCAGGGAGCAAGGAATGAAGGGCCAGACAAGTTCGACCACGACGATCGCGTTCGTGTGCGTGACCACATTGTTTTTCGCATGGGGGTTCATCACTGCGCTGGTCGACCCGCTGGTCGCCGCGGTGAAGGGCATCTTCACGCTGACCGACGTTCAGGCGCAGCTTGCCGCCTTCGCTTTCTTCATCGCCTATGGCGTCTGCTCCTTCCCGGCGGCGTCGCTGCTCGCCCGGCTGAAGTCGATCCCGACCATCCTGATCGCGCTCTGCACGATGATCGTCGGCTGCCTCGTCATGCTGGCGGCGGCGAACCTCGCCATCTTCACGCTGGTGCTGATCGGCCTGTTCATCCTGGCGAGCGGAATCACGATCCTTCAGGTCGCTGCGAATCCGCTGGCGGCCGCGCTCGGCGATCCGCGCTACAGCCATTTCCGCCTGACGCTCAGCCAGACCTTCAACTCGCTCGGCACTTTCCTGGCTCCGCTGATCGGCGCGCACCTCTTCCTCGAGGGCGTCGAGGTGAAGCCGGGCACCGTCGTGACCGAGGCGGTCCGTCAGCAGGCGCTGGGCGGCATCGATTCGGCCTATCTGTGGATCTGCGGCCTGATTGCGCTGCTCGCGCTGTTCTTCTTCTTCAGCCGCAGCGTCGTGACCCGCGCCGCCCCGCCCTCGACCGCCGAGGCACGCGGCAGCCTGGGCACGATGATCGCCGATGCCTTCTCGTCGCGCTGGGCGCTGTTCGGCGCGCTCGCCATCTTCCTCTATGTCGGCGCGGAAGTCGCGATCGGCACCCAGATGGCGCTGTTCCTCAACAATGACGCGATCTGGGGCCAGTCGAACGCACCCTTCTCGGTGCCGCTGCTGGGCTTCGCCATGGGCAGTGACGGCGTGCCCGGCGTCTCGCTTCAGGAAGCCGGCAAGGCGGTCGCCTTCTATTGGGGCGGCGCGATGGTCGGCCGTGCGATCGGGTCGGTGCTGCTCGGCTTCGTGCGCGCCTGGATCCTGTTGGCGCTGTTCACCGCGATCGCCGCGGGCATGTGCGCGTTCGTCGTCGTGGTCGGCGGCGTCGATGCCGGTTTCGTCGCGCTGGCGATCGGCCTGTTCAACTCGATCATGTTCCCGGTCATCTTCACCCTGACGCTCGAGCGCTCGACCGCCAGCCAGGAAGCCACGTCGGGCCTGCTGTGCACGGCGATCATCGGCGGTGCGATCCTGCCGCTGCTCGTCGGACTGGTGTCGGAAGCGAACGGCTATGCCTTCGCGCTGATCGTGCCGGCGGCCTGCTATGTCGCGCTGTGCCTGTTCGCGATTGCCGCAGGCCGCGCCCGCGTTGCCAAGCGCGAGGGCGAGGCAGCGGCAATCTCGATGCACTGACGGCCAGAACGGAGCGTCGATCCGGCGCTCCGTTTCCGGTCTTGCGGGCGCCGGGTCCGGGTGCGAGAACTTGTCCCGTTCGGTCGTATGGAGAGGTCAATGAAGGTGGATCGTCGTCGGTTGATTGCGGGATCGGCAGGCTTCGGCCTCATCGCGCTCGCCTCCTCCTCGTCCGCGCAGACTGCGCCCGCGCCGCAGGAAAGCGAAGCTGAGCGCCGCAACCGCGAGAAGCTCGAGGATTTCGCCGGCTTGAAGCGGTACGCCGCCGACAATGCGGCGGTGAAGGCGAGCGGCCGGCCGGTCGACATCGTCTTCATGGGCGATTCGATCACCGAGGGCTGGGTGGGCAAGCGCCCGGCCTTCTTCACGCCCGGCCGTATCGGCCGCGGGATCAGCGGTCAGACCACGCCGCAGATGGTGTTGCGGATGATGGCCGATGTCGTCGCGCTGCGGCCGCGCTTCGTCCACATCATGGCGGCGACCAACGACATTGCCGGCAATACCGGGCCGATGACCACGGCGCAGAGCCAGGACAATTTCCGGATGATGGTGGCGATCGCCAAGGCGAACCGGATCAAGGTGCTGCTGGCCTCGACTCCGCCGGCCGATGGCTTTCCCTGGCGGCCCGGCCTGGCGACCGTCCCGCGCATTCGCGAACTGAACGAGTGGTTTCCCCAATTCGCGCGTGCCGAGGGACTGACCTTCGTCGATTACACGCCGGTACTGGCCGATGCTAAGGGCGCGATGAAGCCGGGCCTGGCCCATGACGGCGTGCATCCGGGGCCAGAGGGCTATGCCCTGATCGAGTCGGTGCTCACTCCGCTGCTGGTCGCCCGCAAGGCATGAGGTTCCTGATCTGGGCCGCCGCGCTGGCCGCGGCGGTGCCCGCCTCGGCGCAGGTCCAGGAACTGGCCTCGCCCGATGGCAGCAATCGCATCGCGATCGGATTGAATGCCAACGGGACGCCGCACTACCGGGTGACCCGCAACGGCATGACGATCATCGCCAATTCGCCGATCGCGCTCGACCTCGACACCGACAGCCTGGGTTACGGGATGACCATGACGGGCGCCGACAGGGAGAGCGCCGACACGGTCTATCCGATCGTCGTGGGCAAGGCGGCGCAGGGCAGGGACCATCACAACCAACTGACCGTCCATTTCGTCGAGAAGGGCGGGGCGAAGCGTCGGATGGATGTCGTGCTGCGCGCCTATGACGACGGCGTCGCCTTCCGCACGGTCGTGCCGGTCCAGCCCCAGACGGCGGCGGCGATCGTCCGCTACGAACGGACCGGGTTCAATTTCCCCGAGGCGTGGAAATGCTGGGGCTTCAACGTCGGCAAGTTCGGGTCGAGCCACGAGGGCGAGTTCGATCCGGTCGATACCAGCCGCACGCGCGACCATAACCTGTTCGACATGCCCTTCGTCTGCGAGACCGGCAAGGCGGGCTTCGCCATTGCCGAGGCCGACCTGCTCGACTTTGCCGGCATGTACCTGACCGGCCGCGGCGATGGCGGGCTGGGCCTTCAGGTCAAGCTGTCGCCCTCGATCAACGACCCGCGCATTGCGGTCCGTACGCGAGTCGGCAGCCCGATCGTCACGCCGTGGCGGGTCGTGATGCTGGCGGACAAGGTCGGGCAGCTGATCGATTCGACGCTGATCACGACCCTGTCGACGCCCAGCCGGATCGAGGATACCAGCTGGATCAAGCCCGGCATGACGAGCTGGGACTGGTGGAGCGGCCCGGTCATCGCGCGCCTGCCCGGCAAGCGGACCAGCACCGAGGTCGCCAAGGCGCTGATCGATTTCTCGGCCGAGAATGGCTGGCCCTATGCGATGATCGACGAGGGCTGGTACGCCGGTGCCGGCGGCGGCGGGGTGCGTCGTCCCGGCGTCGACATCACCCGCTGGAGCGACCCGATCAACATCGAGGAAGTCGCCGCCTATGCCAAGTCGAAGAAGGTCCGCCTGTGGCTCTGGGCGCATTGGGAAGCGCTGGACGACCAGATGGAAGAGGCGCTGACGCTGTACGAGCGGCTGGGGATCGCCGGGATCAAGGTCGACTTCATGGACCGCGACGACCAGTGGATGGTCAACTGGTATTCGAAGCTGCTGGCCGCGGCGGCCCGTCACAAGCTGATGGTGGACCTGCACGGTGCGTTTCCGCCGCGCGGACTGGCGCGGACCTATCCGAACTTCATGACGCAGGAAGGCGTGATGGGCGCGGAGTATAACAAGTGGAGCCGTCGCGCGACGGCGCGCAACGATGTGATGCTCGCCTATACCCGCGGGCTGATCGGGCCGATGGACTATACGCCCGGCGGGTTCCGCAACGTCTCGCCGGAACAGTTCCGTATCCGCAACGACCTGCCGTTCGTGCAGACGACTCGCGCGCACGGCCTGGGCCTGTACGTCGTGTTCGACAGCCCGCTGGTGGCGGCCGCGGACAGCCCGGATACCTATGCCGAAAGCCCGGCCGGGTTCGAGTTCCTGCGTGACGTGCCGGCAAGCTGGGACGAGACCCGCTTCATCGCGGGGGACGTCGGCGACTATGTCGCGGTCGCCCGGCGCAAGGGAAAGACTTGGTATCTGGGCGTGCTCAACAACGAGAGCGGCCGCACCGTTCGATTGCCGTTGTCGTTCCTGGGCGGCAAGCGCCACACTATGACCCTGTGGGCCGATGGCGACGCGCCCGACGCGGTGCGCAAGACCGAGCGCAGCGTCGGCGGCAGCGAAGCGCTGGAGCTGGTGCTCAAGCCGACCGGCGGCGCGGTGGCGGTCTTTCACTGAGGGGCAGGTTTGAAACATCGCGAAAGAGCGATTTTCGATCCGGCGCCAGCCCGCGCCGCTGTCAGAACCAGCGGTCGTGCATCCAGCGATCGGCGACCTGGCGTACCAGCGCGGGATAGCCGAGCCAGTCGGTGCCGATGATCGGCAGGTCCCAGTCGGCGATGGTCGCGGCGATGCCCCCGGCATCGATCTCGCGGCCCGCCGCCCGGGCGTGGCGGGCAAGCTCGAGCTCCTGGCCCCAGAAATAGATCGCGCCGGCATCCATGTTGGCCTGCATCCGTCGGACCTCGTCGACGCGCCCGTCGCTGACCAGCCACAGCCAGATGTCCGGCATCAGCAGGTCGACCGGCACGTCGGGCCGATAGTCCAGCGCATCACTGCGCGCGATGTGGACCTTCTCCCGCGCTTCTGGCGGCAGCTGGGCGAAGATGTCGAGCGCGTCATGCAGCGCGATCACGTCCGGATCGCGCTCGACGACCGTCACCCGCGTCACCTCGGGCAGCATCGCGGTGGCGGCTGCCGCCCAGCCGAGACCCAGGCCGAGGATCACCACATGCCCGCGCGCCAGGCGGATGCCGATTTCCTGGCTCTGGAGTTCGAGCGGGGTGATCGACATCCAGGTTTCTTCGTGTCGCATCAGCACCGGGAAGTCGCTGACCAGGCTCGCCGGGCTCCAATAGCCCTGGATCAGTGCGTGCCCGCCGACACGAAGCGTCCAGTCGCCGATGGTCATCGGTTGATAGCTCGGTACGAACAGATCGGTTTCGAACCGCGTCAGCGCGCTTGGCAGGGTCATCCGGATCGGCCGTCCTTGTCTTCCCCGTGTCGGGTGGCGTTGGTGACCGATTGGTCATGACCGCTCTTGTCGCTGAAAAAAGCGGCGGCGAACAGACCACATCCGAGCAGTACCGACAGGAATACGCCGGCGATCGTCGCAGTAACGATCACGAAATTGAGTTCGACGTAGAGCGAAAGATACCACAGCGCGCCGATCACCATCAGGACGCCGGCGAGGGCGATCCACTTCATCATCCGCTTGAATTCGGCCATTGCGGCCGGACGGTCGTTCGACATGCTGTCCACTCCTTCGCCATCATGCAGATGGTGCGCGCCGTTGCGCCAGGCAATCGGACATAATGCCCCAGTCCGGACACGTCCGTCACCGATGTGAGGGTTGGCCGCGCCAGGTGCAATGGCATGCGAGTTCCGCACGGCAAAGCCTTGAAAAGTAGAACGACCTATTCCCCGTGCCAGGACAGGGGCAGGAGCCATATCCATATGCCGTCAGGGCAGGCTGGCGCGCAGTTCCTCGATCCAGGGCCGGGCGACGCCGTCGGAGGGTGCGCGCCAGTCGCCGCGCGGGCTCAGGCCGCCGGCCGCCGAGACCTTGGGGCTGTTGGGCAGGGCCGACCGCTTGAACTGGCTCGTCTGGAAGAAGCGCCACAAGAAGCTCTCCAGCCATTTGGCGATGGTCGGCAGGTCATACTGGTTGCGGCCGGTATCGGGAAAGCCTTGGGGCCAGGCGCCGGCGTCGCGGTCTTGCCAGGCGTGCCAGGCGAGGAAGGCGATCTTGGACGGACGCAGGCCGTGACGGACGACATAATGGAGGAAAAAATCGTGCAGCTCATAGGGACCGATACGGTCCTGCGTGCTCTGCATCCTGCCCTCGGCATCGACCGGGACGAGTTCGGGCGAGATTTCGGTGTTCAGGATCGCGGTCAGCACTTCGGCTGCCTTGCCTTCGAACTGGCCGTCGCTGACCGTCCAGCGGATCAGGTGCTGGATCAGCGTCTTGGGCACGCCGGCATTCACGCCGTAATGGCTCATATGATCGCCGACGCCATAGGTGCACCAGCCCAGCGCCAGTTCGGACAGATCGCCGGTGCCGACGACGAAGCCTTCGCGCTGGTTGGCCAGGCGGAACAGATAGTCGGTGCGCAGGCCCGCCTGAACATTCTCGAACGTGACGTCATAGACCGGCTCGCCATCGGCATAGGGATGCCCCATGTCGCCCAGCATCTGTCGCGCGGCGGGACGGATATCGATCTCCTCGCCAGTGATGCCGATCGCGTCCATCAGCGCCCAGGCATTGCTCTTGGTATCCTCGCTGGTGGCAAAGCCGGGCATGGTGAAGCCGAGAATGTCCGACCGCGGCCGGCCGAGCCGATCCATGGCCCTGGCCGCAACGATCAGCGCGTGCGTGGAATCGAGGCCGCCCGAAATGCCCAGCACCAGCCGCTTGGCGCCAGTCGACTCGATCCGTTTGCGCAGCCCTTCGACCTGGATGTTGAAGGCCTCATAGCAATCGTCGGCCAGCCGGGCGGGATCGTTCGGCACGAACGGGAAGCGACGAATGGCGCGGCGCAGGCCCAGATCGGCATGATCGGCGCCATGCTCGAACGCGATCCGCCGGAACCGCGTCTCGGGATGCCCTGCGGCGGCGGCGGCGTCGTTGAACGTGCCGGTGCGCATCCGCTCCAGCCGCAGCCGCTCGAGGTCGAGGTCGGCATAGACGGTCTCGGTCGACAGGTCGAAACGTTGCGAGGTAGCGAGCAATTCGCCCAGCTCGTAGATCTCGCCCTGGCCGTCCCAGGCGAGGTCGGTCGTGCTCTCGCCCGGACCGGATGCCGAGTAGAGATAGGCCGAGGCGGTCCTGACCGATTGCGAGGCGGAAAGCAGGGCACGCTCGCGCGCCTTGCCGACGACGATATTCGATGCCGAAAGGTTGCACAGAACCAGCGCCCCGGCCAGCGCCCCCGCCGTGGAAGGCGGGGTGGGGGCCCAGTAATCCTCGCAGATCTCGATATGGAAGATGAAGTCCGCCAAGTCGGCGGCGGCGAAGACCAGGTCGGTCCCGAACGGTGCGGTCTGGCCTGCAAGCTGAATGTCCAGCCCGGCAAGCCCGGTGCCCGAGGCGAACCAGCGCTTCTCGTAATATTCGCGATAGTTGGGCAGGAAGCTTTTCGGCACCACGCCCAGGATGCGGCCGCGCGCGATGGCGAGACCGCAATTATAGACCCGGCCATTGCGACGCACCGCCGCGCCCACCACCAGGACCGGCTTCAGCATGCGGCTGGCCTCGACGATGCTGGCGATACCCGCCTCGGTCGCCGCGAGGATCGCGTCCTGCATGTGGAGATCGTCGATCGCGTAGCTGGTGACGTTCAGTTCGGGGAAGACCAGCAGGTCGGCGCCCTCGGCATGGCCCGCCTCGGCCAGCGCGATCGTCGACGCGGCGTTGGTCGCCGGATCCCCGGCGGTCGCCACGGGCGTGCACACGCCCGCACGGATCATGCCCTGGCGATGGATCGAATAGAAGTCGTGGGTATCGGCCATGGGTGCGGGACGCCTTCCTCAGCGCCCGGCGGCCTGCGCGCCGGCGGGTGCGGTACGGTTACCGCGCCGTCCTAGTCGCACGCACGGTCCCGTGCCAACCCCGCCGCTGTCGTGAGCGTTGCGTCAGGCCTTGGCGGAATAGATCATCCGGCCGGGGCCGAGCCGTTCGAACAGCTTCGCCAGATCCTGCTCGCCCACCGCGAAGCAGCCCTGGCTCCGGCCCAGCTTGCCCCATTTCGCGACCATGTCCGGGTTCGAATACCAGGCGCCGTGGATCACGATCGCACGGTCCAGCGCATTGTTGTTGGTCGGGTCGAGCCCCTCCAGCCGCTGCGACGTGCCATGCTTGCCGACATAATATTCGCTGGTGACGAACGCGCCTTCGCACGTCGCTTCCGACCCGACCGCGTTGGAGAAATTGTGCAGCAGGCCGGTATGCTCGCGGTCGGAGCCGACGCCGTGCGCGACCAGCATCGTTTCGACCTGACCGGTGCCCAGGTTCACGATGTGAAAGCGCGGGCGGTAGGACGGGATGGCGAAGTCGGCGATCGCGATGCGGTCATGCGATGCGATCCGCATCGAATGGCGGTTCAGCGAGGCGATGGCCTGACGGAACAGATCGGGGCGCACGCCCGTTGGTGCCGGACGATGCGACGCGGCCGGGCTCGCCTGGATCTGGGCAGCCGCCATCTCGACGCCTTCCGGGCGCTGAGGCGTCGCTGGCAAGGGCATCGGCCGGGCGGCGATCGGGACCGATCGCTGGGCGCAGGCCGTCACCACGGCGCCGCCGGCGGCGATCAGCCCGGTCTTGATGAGGGTCCGGCGCGTCTGCGCCGTGTCGAGAGACTTCATAGCTTTGGTCGTGCCCAATTCGTTTTCCCGCTGTGGAAAGATGTACCACATAGATCGGGTGCGAATTGCTGACATGCTGCCACATTGTCCGCCATTCGCCGCAGCGATGGCCCGGTTCGCCGAGTCGTGGCCCTATTTCCGAACCGAGTCAGTGGGTTGGTCCCGAAATGACACAGGGTCGGTATCGGATTCGCGCGGTTACCCAACAGTTTATTTGCCATTAACGATCTTGCGGCCGGGCGAGTCCGGCGGCGAGGGGAGTTCGCCGATGAAGGACTGGCAGGCGATCGCATGCATGCTCTGCGGGGCAGCCTCGCTGCTGGCCGCGCCGGCGCTGGCGCAGACCGGGACGTCGCGCAGCGAACCCGCCGAGGTCGAGTTCGTCCCGCTGAAACCCGGGCAGTTTCTCTGGTTCGAGCGCCCCGCCGCGATCGGCGGCGCGACCTCGTCGATCTCGATCATCGTCTCGATCTCGTCGCAGGTCATGTATGTCTATCGCGGCGAGGCGCTGATCGCCGTCAGCACGGTGTCGACCGGCAAGCGGGGCAAGGCGACGCCGGTCGGCGAGTTCACCATCCTGGAAAAGCGGGAATTTCACCGCTCCAACCTGTACAGCAATGCGCCGATGCCCTGGATGCAGCGCCTCACCTGGGACGGGATCGCGCTCCATGGCGGGCATCTGCCCGGTTATCCCGCCTCGCACGGATGCATCCGGATGCCCGCGGCCTTCGCCCGTCGGCTGTTCGACCTGACCCGCACGGGCGCGACCGTGTCGATCGTCGGCGATGCGGTTCCCAGGCGGTTGATGCGCCAGCCGGCGGTGCCGATGCTGGTCGCCGACCCGCGCGGCTTCACCGACGAACGCTGGAACGTCGTGACGGCCAGTGCGGAGCGTGCAGAGCCAGCGGTGCGCTGATCCTTCGGCCTGTCACATTCCTGCGCTAGCCCGGTCGGATGACGATGGGCTTCGACGATGCTGCACGCGCGCTGGTGGAGATCGGCCGTCGCTTCGACGCGCGCGGCTGGGCCCCCGCCACATCGGGCAATTACTCGGTCCGGCTGGACGATGGCAGCTTCGCGGTGACCCGGTCGGGCAGGCACAAGGGGCGGTTGCAGCCGGAAGACATCCTGCGCGTCGGTGCGGACGGCATCGTCATCGGAACCGGACGGTCGTCCGCCGAGACGGCGCTTCACCTGTCGCTCTACGGCCTGTTTCCCGGTGCGCACGCCGTGCTGCATGGCCATTCCGCCCGAACGGTCGGTTTCAGCAGGGCGGTGACTGCCAGCGAATGGCGGTTCACTGGTCACGAGATGCTGAAGGCGTTTCCCGGTATCGGCACGCATGATGCGGAGGTGCGGTTGCCGATCGTCGACAACAGCCAGGATATGAGCGTGATCGATGACGCGGTCGCGCCGTCGCTGGGCGCAGCCGATGTCGCGCCTGCCTATCTGATCCGGGGCCACGGTCTCTATGCCTGGGGCGCGGATCTGGACGAGGCGGAGCGCGTGATGGAAGCCACCGAATGGCTGATCGAATGCGAGCTTGCCGAGGCGGCATTCCGGAAGGGGCTGGCATGACGAGGCTGAGGATTTTTCCTATGCTCGACGGGCTTGATCCGGTCGAGACCGACGATCCGGCGGAGATCGCTCGGCGGCTTGCCGCGATCGGCGTCCGGTTCGAACAATGGCCGCTGCGTGACGTGGCGCGCGATGCCGACGGCGCGGCGGTGCTGGCGGCCTTCGCGCCGGAGATCGATCGGCTGAAGGCGGAGGGCGGCTATCGATCGGTCGATGTCATCCGCATGACGGCCGACCATCCGGAGCGCGCGGTCCTGAGGTCCAAATTCCTTTCCGAGCACCGGCATGCCGAGGACGAGGTCCGGTTCTTCGTCGAGGGGCAGGGGCTGTTCACGCTGCGCGACGACGATCGGGTCCATTCGGTGCTGTGCGAGGCGGGCGACCTGATCGCGGTGCCGGCGGGCACCCGTCACTGGTTCGACATGGGTCCGCACCCGCACTTCACCGCGATCCGGCTGTTCGTCGATCCGGCGGGATGGGTGGCGAATTTCACCGGCGATCCCATCGCCGACCGTTTTCCGCGCCACGAGGCTCCATGACCCAAGCGCCCCGCGCCATCCTGCTCGATATCGAGGGCACGACCAGCAGCATCGCCTTCGTGACCGACGTGCTGTTTCCCTATGCGCGCACCCATTTGCGGGCGTTCGTCGCGGCGAATGCCGGTCGCGTGGCTCCGATCCTCGCCCAGGTTCCGGGCGATCCGGTCGAGACGCTGCTGCGCTGGATGGACGAGGATCGCAAGGAAACGCCGCTCAAGGCGCTGCAGGGGATGATCTGGGCCGAGGGCTATGCCTCGGGCGCGCTGCAGGGCCATGTCTATCCCGATACCCCCGACGCGCTGCATCGGTGGCAGGCCAGGGGGATCCCGGTCCGGATCTACTCGTCGGGGTCGATCGAGGCGCAGAAGCTGATCTTCGGCCATTCGGTCGCGGGGGACCTGACCCCGCTGATCTCCGGATATTTCGATATGACGACGGGCCCGAAGCGGGAGGCCGGCTCCTATGCCGCGATCGCGCAGGCGACCGGCCTGGCGGTCGGCGACATGCTGTTCGTGTCCGATATCCAGGCGGAGGTGGACGCGGCACGCGCGGCGGGGATGCAGGCGCTGCTGATCGACCGGGACGGCCGGACCGGCGAGGTTTCCAGCCTGGCGGAAGTCCTGCCATGATCCTAGAGGGGCGGCAGACGCGATCGATCGCGCGCAGCGACGACGGCAGGGGCGTGCGCATCCTCGATCAGCGCAAGCTGCCCTGGGAAGTGTGCTGGGTGACGCTGCGCGATGCGCCCGGCGCCGCTACCGCCATATGCGAGATGTGGACGCGCGGTGCGCCGATGATCGGCGTCACCGCTGCCTATGGTCTGGCGATGGCGCTCGACGCCGATCCCGGCGATGCGGGGCTGGCAAATGCCCATGCGATGCTGCTGGAGACGCGGCCGACCGCGATCAACCTGCGCTGGGCGCTGGACAGTGTCCGGGCGGCCGTCGCGCCGCTACCGCCCGAGGCGCGCGCCGACGCCGCCTGGGGGCGTGCCGACGAGATTTGCGACGAGGATTCCGATCTGTGCCGCGCGATCGGCGAGCATGGGCTGGCGCTGATCCAGGCGCTCCATGCCCGGCATCCCGATCGGCCGGTGAACATCCTGACCCATTGCAACGCGGGATGGCTGGCGACGGTCGATTATGGCACCGCGACCGCGCCGATCTATCTGGCGCATGATGCGGGCATCCCGATCCATGTCTGGGTCGACGAGACCCGCCCGCGCAACCAGGGCGCGCTGCTGACCGCGTTCGAACTGCGCAATCACGGCGTGCCGCACACGGTCGTCACCGACAATGCCGGCGGTCTGCTGATGATGCAGGGCAAGGTGGACGCGGTCATCGTCGGGACCGATCGGGTGACCGCCAATGGCGACGTCTGCAACAAGATCGGCACCTATCTGAAGGCGCTGGCGGCGCACGACAATGGCGTGCCCTTCTATGTAGCGCTGCCCCATACGACCTTCGATCCGGCAACCGCGACCGGTGCCGAGGTGCCGATCGAGGAGCGCGACGCCGCCGAGGTGACCTGCGTGTCCGGCATGGGCAAGGCGGGGATCGAGACGGTCCGGCTGACCGAGTCCCCGGCGGCAAACCCCGCATTCGACATAACCCCGGCGCGGCTGGTGACCGCCTATATCACCGAGCGCGGCGTCCTCGACCGGGTCTGACCCGCCTCAGCCCAGCCGTGCGCGAAAATCCGCCATCCGCTCGATCGCCGCGTCCAGCGTGGCGTCTTCCTTGGCAAAGCACAGCCGGACGACATGGGTCGCCGGCGTCTCCGCATAGAAGACCGAAACCGGAATGCTCGCCACGCCCGCCTCGATCAGCGCCTCGCTGAAGCTGCGGTCGTCCATGGCGATGCCCGAGCCTGCGAGGTCGATGCTCAGGAAATAGGTCGCGGCGCTGGGAAGCGTGGCATAGCCGGCCGTTTTCAGCCCCTCCGCCAGCCGGTCGCGCGAGCGCTGGAACCGGTGACGCGTATCCTGCACCCAGCCATCCTGCGTTGCCAGGCCCTCGGCCACTGCCCATTGCAGATTGGGTGGCGTGGAAAAGGTCAGGAACTGATGCGCCTTGGCCAGCACCCGGGCGATCGGTGGCGCGGCGCACATCCAGCCCACCTTCCACCCGGTCAGCGCAAAGATCTTGCCGGCGGACCCGATCTTGACCGTACGCTCGCGCATGCCGGGAAAGCCGATCAGCGGCAGGTGGCGGGCACCGTCGAAGGTGACGTGCTCCCACACCTCGTCGCAGATAGCGATCACGTCGTGCGCGACGCAGAAGTCGGCGATCCCGGCCAGCGTTTCCGCTCCGACCATGCTGGCGGCCGGGTTCACCGGGTTGCAGATCAGCAGGAAGCGGGTGCGCGGGGTCACCAGCGCCTCCAGCGCGGCGCGGTCCAGCGTCCAGTGGGGCGGCTCCAGCCTCGCGTAGAGCGGCACGCCGCCCGCGCGCTGGATCAACGGCGCATAGGCGTCGTACAGCGGCTGGAGACAGATCACCTCGTCGCCCGGCTCGATCAGCGCAAGGAAGCTCGTCGCCAGCGCCTCGGTCGCGCCCGACGTCACGATGACTTCTTCGGGGCTCAGGTTCAGCCCTTGATGGCGGGCGTAATGATCGGCGACCGCGCGGCGCAGCTCGATCAGTCCGGGCATCGGCGGATATTGATTCGATCGTTCCCGAAGTGCCCGGGCCGCCGCCTCGACGACCGGTTCGCAGCCCAGGCCGTCGGGAAATCCCTGGCCCAGATTGATCGCGCCCGTCTCCCTGGCGCGGGCCGACATGGCTTCGAAGATGGTCGTGCCCATCGCGGCGTAGATCGGGTTCATGCGCTCAACCTAACATGCATAAATTGCATTCGTGCAACGGGATCGTTAGCCCTGGGTTCAGGCTGGAAGCGTAACAAGAGTCCGTCATGAGCACCGATAAAGCCCGCGAAACCCCGAAGACCAACTCCGCCGAGGACAAGCAGGAGGGCGAGACCCTTGCCGCCGTCCGCCAGCTGGCCGCGGATATCAAGCGCCGCGCGCCGACCAACCGCCAGCTGGGCGTCGGCGCCGCGATCGGCGTCGGCTCGGCCGCGGTCGTGGCCGCGCTGCTCTACTGGCGCGGCAACCGCAAGTAACCTCCACCGTACCGGCCGCGATCGACGCTTCAGGCGAAGATCGCGGTCAGGTCACCGTCGGGCACCGCCTCCTTGGTGTCGCGCAGTTCCAGCATCACGCTGGCAAGCATCGTCATGCCGCCCACCGCGACCAAGGCGTTCACCGTCCCGACAACCAGCGAGATGATCAGCGGGCTCGCCATGCCTAGGGTCGCCTGGTCCGCGAAATGCTGGAGCAGCGCGAGGACCGCAGCGCCGATCCAGAAGGGCAGCATGGCAAGAAAGATGCGGAACCCCGATCCCCTGGTCAGCACCCAGCTTCGCGCGAACGCCTCGATCAACCCTTCTCGTTCCAGGACGTACACCGGCACAGCGATCGACCAGCGGATCCAGAGCAGCAAGGCAAGAACCCCGGCGATTAAAATGATTGTAAATACAACTAATGGGATCGCCTGCAGGGCTGTGATCGACTGAAGCATCAGGACCAGCACGAACATCGTGATACCCGAGATCAATATTGACGCGATCCACGTGACGAGGATGATCGCGACGACTGGCAACATGAGTGAAAACCCCACGCCAAGCGCTTCACCGGCGGCGACTCGTTGGCGGGCATGATGGCGGAATGTGGCGTGCGACAGCGCGATTTGTAGCACCGCGTTGGTCAGCAGCCCGACGGCGCCGATGATCAGATAGGGCAACCAGAAGTCGAACCTCGAATAGTCGGGCATTCCATAGGGCGTGACCAAGGCAGCCTGCCGGCTCCACCAGATCGCCGCGAAGGGCGGTCCTCCGGCAAGCAGGAACGACGCGCCCAGATACAGCGGCGCGTTCGCGCCGATCGAGTCGAAGGTGCGCGAGATGACGGTCGAAATCTCGAATCGTCCGCGCTCGTCAGCGAGATAGGCCATGAACTTCCCCCTTCCAGCCGCCGCCCCCGTTGGCTGTCCTGGGAAAAGCTGAACAAAATCAGCGAGGCTGTCCAGTCTTCTGCGACTTTCAACTTGCCCGGTCCTGTACTAGAAGTCGGTGGGGAAGGGGACAGTGTGGCGAATTCGGCCTCGACGGCGAACGGGATCGCGGAGGCGCATCAGCGCCTGCTCGCAAATCGCGATATCCAGTTCGATCTCCCGCCCCCGCCGCAGGTCCAGGCTCCGCCGGTTCGGGGATCGTCGCCGTGGCTGGACTGGATCGGCACGATCGGCAGTTCCGCCGGCTGGTTGATGTGGGTGGCGATCGGGCTGTTCGCCGCGCTGATCCTGTTCGTGATCGTCCGCTCCCTGATCCGCAATCGCAGCCAGCGCGAGGCGCCCGCGATCGTCAAGTACGACCTGGCCGAGTGGCGGCCCGAGGAGAAGCAGGCCCGCGCGCTGCTGGCCGATGCCGACGCGCTGGCGGCCGAGGGGCGCTACGAAGAGGCTGCCCGTCTGCTGCTCCACCGCAGCCTCGACGACATTCGCAAGCGCAAGCCCAAGCTGCTCAAGCCGGCACTGACCAGCCGCGAGATCGGCCTGATCGATGGCTTGCCGTCGCCGGTCAGGAGCACCTTCCAGGTCATGGCCGGCGCGGTCGAGCGCAGCCTGTTCGCCGGGCGGCAGTTGAGCCGCGAGGCGTGGGAGGAAGCACGGGCGGCCTATGACGCCTTCGCGCTGAAGGGCAGCTGGGCATGAGCGCGACCGGCGACAGCGCACCGTTCAAGGGCAGGACCATCGCGATCGTGGCGATCGTCTCGATCGTTGCGTTCATCGCCTTCATGCTCCTGTCCGCCTATGAGGGGGATCTGCGTCCGCAGCGGGGCGTGGGCGCGCATGCCCTGTCCAATTCGGCGGTCGGGTTTTCCGGGGTCATCCAGCTTGCCCAGGCGACCGGCAGCACGGTCAGGACCAGCCGTGACCCCAGGGACGTTTTTTCCGACGGGCTGCTGGTCGTGACTCCGCAATTCGGCATGGACCCGGACGAACTGAAGCGCTTCGTCGAACGACGCGACGGACGCCAGACGCTGATCATCCTCCCCAAGCGGATCGTGCTCGCGCTGCCGCAGCGCCCCGGCTGGGTGCGCGAGGCGGCAGTGCTCCAGGCCGGCGAGTTGAACGCGATGCTGAAAGGTGTCGCCGACGTGACGGTCCGCGACGCCAGGGGCGGCCGGACGATCCAGGGCGCCACGCTCGAGCCGATCCTGAACGGTCCCTCGGGCGGTGCGCTTCTGGCGGCCGTGAAGGGCAGCGGCACCTATATCCTCGCCGATCCCGACGCACTGAACAATATGGGGTTGAAGACCCTGGCCGGCGCCGAGCGCGCGAGGGCGATCCTCGACGAGATGGAGATCGCCGAAGAGCCGATCCTGTTCGACCTCACGCTGGTCGGCCGAGGAGAAGGGCCAAGCCTGCTCAAGCTGGCGTTCGAGCCGCCCTATCTCCCCTTCACCCTGTGCCTCGCGCTGGCGACCCTGCTCGCGGCGCTTCATGCGTCGCGCCGGTTCGGACCGGCGCTGCATGAAGAGCGCAAGGTCGCGTTCGGCAAGCGTGCCATCGCCGAGAACGGCGTGGCGCTGCTGCGGCTGGCGCGCCGTCGCCATCGAACCGGTGCGCGCTATGTCGCGCTGACCCGCGAGGCGGTCGCGAGCGCGACCGGCGCACCGCCGGGACTGAACGGTGCCGAGCTCGACCGGTATCTCGACAGCCTGAGCCGCGAGGGCGAGCCCTTTACCAGTATCGCCGCGCGCGCGGCCGATGCCCCCGATACGCGCCGGCTGATGGCTGCCGTGCGCGACCTGTACAGCTGGAGAAGGACCGTGACCCGTGACCATCGATGACGTTAAGGCGCTGGGCGACAGCATCCGTGCCGAGATCGCCAAGGGCGTGGTGGGACAGGACGAGGCGGTCGAGCTGATGCTCGTCGCGCTGTTCGCCTCGGGCCATATCCTGCTGGAGGGCCCGCCGGGCACTGCCAAGACCTTCCTGGCGCAGTGTTTCTCGCGCGCGGCGGGGCTGGATTATGGCCGTATCCAGTTCACCCCAGACCTGCTGCCGGGCGACATTCTGGGGTCGAACCTGTTCAACTTCCAGACTTCGCAGTTCACGCTGACGCGCGGGCCGATCTTCACCGAGCTGTTGCTGGCCGATGAGATCAACCGCACCCCGCCAAAGACCCAGGCGGCCTTGCTGGAGGCGATGCAGGAGCGGGTGGTCACGATCGACGGCGAGGATCACAGGCTGAGCGATCGGTTCATGGTCGTCGCCACCCAGAACCCGATCGAGAATCAGGGGGTCTATCCGCTGCCCGAGGCGCAGCTCGACCGCTTCCTGTTCAAATATGAGTTCAGCTATCCCAGCGCGGAGGAAGAACGGCGGATCGTCGCCGCGCACGGCAATCGCTTCGGCATGCCCAAGCCCGACGAATGGGGCGTCGCCCGCGTGGCCGATGCCGTGACGATCCGTGCCGCCGCCGACATCGTCGCGGCCAACACGCTGGCGGACGAGGTCATCGACTATGTCGTCCGCCTGATCCGCGCCACCCGATCGACCGGCGACCTCCAGACGGGCGCGAGTCCGCGTGCCGCGGCGATGCTTGCCGCGGCGGCCCGCGCGCGTGCCGCGCTGGACGGTCGCGACTATGTGCTGCCCGACGACGTCAAGGCGCTTGCCCCCGCGGCGTTGCGCCACCGCGTCATCCTGTCGCCCGCGGCCGAGATCGATGGCCGCAAGGTCGATACCATCCTCGCGGGGCTGATCGAGCAGACCGAGGCGCCGCGCTGATGATCCCGACCCGCCGGGGCGTATTGCTGATGGCTGCCGGCGCCCCCCTGGGGTTGCTGGTCGGCATTTTCGCACCTGCGCTCTGGTATCTCGGCCTGGTCTGGATCCTGGTCGCGCTGACGCTGATCATGCTCGACTGGCTTATGGCCGGGAGGGCTCCGGCGACCGAAGTGACCTGTCCGGGCGCGGTGGAGGTCGGGCAGGTGCTGAGCGTCACCGTGACTCTCGACCCCGAGGGCGCATTGCCCGCCGGCACCGAGATCGCTTTGGGCACCGGGCGCAAGCTGGTGCCCGTCGCCGACAACCGGGTGGCTCTGCGCCCCGACCAGCGTCAGGTCGCCATTGCCTTCTCGGCAGCGCGGCGTGGCCGCGATGCGATCGAGCGGCTGTGGATTCGCTGGACCGGGCCGATGGGTCTGGTGTGGCAGCAGCGCGAGATCGCGACGGACAGGCCCGTCATGATCACCCCGGACATCCGATCGGTGCGCGAGGGGGCATCGGTGATGCTGCGCGAATCGCAGATGGCCGAGATGGCGCGGATCGACCGCGGCGAGGGCAGCGAGTTCGAGGCGCTGACCGAATGGCGCAGCGGCATGGAGCGGCGCTCGATCGACTGGCGGCACAGCGCGCGCCACCTGAAGCTGCTGGCGCGTGAATTCCGCATCGAGCGCAACAACAATATCGTGTTCGCGATCGATTCGGGCCGGGTGATGTGCGAACCGGTCGATGGGCTGCCGCGCGTCGACCGCGCCATTTCGGCTGCACTGCTGGCAGCCTATTCGGCACTGCGCCTGGGCGACCGCGTCGCGCTGTTCGGCTATGATTCACGGCCGCGCATTTCGTCCGGGCTGGTCTCCAGCGTTCAGGCGTTTCCGCTGATGCAGCGGCTGGCTGCCGAACTCGACTATTCGATTGCCGAGACCAATCACACGCTGGGCCTCGCCACGCTTGCGGGATCGCTCAACCGCCGCTCGCTGATCGTCGTGTTTACCGAGTTCACCGACCAGACCGGTGCCGAGCTGATGATGCGGGCGGTGGCGAACCTGACCGGCACCCACTTGGTGCTGTTCGTCGTCCTGCGTGATGCCGAGCTGGAGGACATGGCCGAGGCCGAGCCGCAGTCCGTCGACGACGTCGCGCTTGCCGTGACCGCGGCGGCACTGCTGCGCGAACGCCGCCTGGTGATTTCCCGGCTTCGCCATCTGGGCATCCACGTCGTCGAGGCCCGCTATAACGAGGTCGGCCACGCCCTTGTCCGCCAATATCTTGAATTCAAGCGGAGGAACCTGCTGTGAGCGCGCTTGCCCCCGGCGGACCGGCCGGCAGCGCCACGCGGTTTCGCGAAGCGCGCGAGGCCGACTGGACGCGACTGGAACAGCTGCTCGACCGGATCGAGAAGGGCAAGGCGGGGTCGCTGTCCGACGAAGATCTGTTCGAGCTGCCGGTGCTCTACCGCGCGACGCTGTCGTCGCTGTCGGTGGCGCGCGAGACCTCGCTCGACGTCGATCTGGTCGCCTATCTCGAATCGCTTTCGACCCGCGCCTATTTCATCCTGTACGGCGTCCATGCGCCGTTCCTCGGGCGGCTTGCCAAGTTCTTCGGCAGCGACTGGCCGCTTTCGGTCCGCTCGATCTGGCGCGAGACGGTGCTGGCGACGCTGACCTTCTTCCTGGGGGCGATTGCCGCCTATTTCCTGGTGCGTGCGGATCCGAGCTGGTTCAACGCCGTGATCTCCCCCGACTTTGCGGGGGGACGCGATCCGACCGCAAGCAAGGAATTCCTGCGCGACGGGCTCTATTCCAACACGGGCCATACCGGCGGCCTGCTCGGCCTGTTCGCGACCCAGTTGTTCCTCAACAACAGCTGGGTGTCGCTGCGCTGCTATGCGCTCGGCTTCGCGTTCGGCGTGCCCACCCTGCTGCTGCTGATCGTGAACGGCGCGATGCTGGGTGCACTGATGGCGGTCTATATTCCCAAGGATCTGGGCTGGAACCTGGCCGGCTGGCTGTCGATCCACGGCACGACCGAGATATTCGCGATCGTGATCTCGGGGGGCGCCGGGTTCAGGATCGGGTGGGCGGCCGCCTTTCCCGGACGCGTAAGCCGGCTTCAGTCGGTCATCGCGGCCGGCCGGACCACCGGCTTCGCGATGCTGGGCGTCGTGATGATGCTGGTCCTGGCCGGCGTGCTGGAGGGGTTCGGACGCCAGCTGATCCGCGACGACGGCGCGCGGTTCGGGATCGGCGGCATCGCGCTAGTGCTGTGGCTCTGCTATTTCTACGTCATGCCGCTGCGCGGGAAGGACGATGCGAATGGCTGACAAGCCGCACCGCACCCTGCAGCGCGAATTCATCACCTCCGAAGGCGTCGACCTGCGGCTGACACTGGCCAGTGCGGGCGAGCGGGCGGGCGCATTCCTGATCGACGCGGCGATCATCTTCGGCGCGTTCATCGCGCTCGTGCTCCTCACCGCACTGATCATGGCCGGGCGCGCCACGGGATCGGAATATCTGTTCTCGATCGTCCTGCTGGTTTTCTTCTTCCTGCGCAGCGGCTATTTCGTCGCGTTCGAGCTGGGCAGCCGGGCGGCGACCCCGGGCAAGCGCGCGATGCGCCTGCGGGTCGTCGCGCGCGACGGCGGACGGCTAAGCGGCGAGGCGGTCGTCGCGCGCAACGCATTGCGCGAGATCGAGGTCGGGATCCCGTTCCTGTTCCTGCTCGGCAATGCCTTCTCGTCGGACGGATCGGACACCTGGACCAACTATGCCGCGCTCGCCTGGGTCGCGCTGTTCACCTTCTTCCCGCTGTTCAACCGCGACCGGATGCGGGTCGGCGACCTGATCGCCGGCACCTGGGTGGTGCGCACCCCGCGGCGAAAGCTGGGGGTCAGCGTCGTCCACGCGCATGTCGAGCCAAGCTTCGTGTTCACCGAGGAGCAGCTGGCGGCTTATGGCGAATTCGAGCTGCAGAAGCTGGAGGAAGTGCTGCGGCGCGAGGACGAGTTGTCGCTGATCGTCGTCGCCCAGGCGATCCAGCGGCGGATCGGCTGGACTGGAGGTGGGGACGATATGGAGTTCCTACAGGCCTATTACGCTGCGCTGTGCCAGCGGCTGGAGCGCAACATGCTGTTCGGCAAGCGGCGCGCGAACAAATATGAGCAGGCCTGACGCGGCGGACGTGCCGCCGTTCCTGACGGCGGCCGGTCTTGCCGCGGATCTCGAGCGACTGGGCGTCGTCGCCGGCGACATGGTGATGGTCCATGCGGCGATGGGCCGGGTCGGCGATCTGATCGGTGGGCCCGACACGCTGATCGACGCCTTGCTGTCCGTCGTCGGAAGCGCGGGGACGCTGATCGGCTATACCGACTGGAATGCGCGGTACGAGGACCTGCTGGACGCCGACGGGCGGGTGCCCGATGCCTGGCGCCCGCACATCCCGCCGTTCGACCCGCTGTCGTCGCGCGCGATCCGCCACAATGGCACGCTGCAGGAATTCCTGCGCACCCGCCCGGGCGCGCGGCGCAGCGCAAGTCCCGGACCGTCGGTGACCGCGATCGGTGCGCGTGCGGACGACGTCACTGCCGACCATCCGATCGACTATGGCTATGGCCCCGGATCGCCGCTGGCGAAGCTGGTTGCCGCAGGAGGCAAGGTCGCGATGATCGGCGCGCCCCTCGACACGATGACATTGCTGCACCATGCCGAGCATCTGGCAGCCATCCCGGGCAAGCGCATCCGGCGCTATGAGGTGCCGTTCGCCACGCCGGGAGTAACCGAGTGGCGCATGGTCGAGGAGTTCGACACCGGCGACCCGGTGGTCGACGGGCTGGACGAGGATTATTTCGCGACCATCGTCGAGGCGTTTCTGGCGTCGGGGCAGGGCGCGCGCGGCATGGTGGGCCGGGCGCCCTCGGTGCTGGTCGATGCCGCTGCGATCACCGAGTTCGCGGTGCGGTGGCTGGAGGCCGAAGTCCCCGGCTGATCGGCGATGCGGGCTTTGCCCGCGGCGCCGGCGGGACTAGGACGGTGGCCTAATTTGCGAGAGTCGAATGGGCCTCAACCTGCTGCTGGTCGAAGATGACGCCACGCTCGCCGCGAGCATGGTCGAGGAACTGGAGACGTTCGGTCACGCCACCGTCGTCGCGCCCGACGGCCAGGCCGCGATCGTGGCGGTGGCCGATGCGGCATTCGACGCGATCATTCTCGACCGGATGCTGCCCGTCTTCGACGGGGTTTCGGTCCTCACCCGGCTGCGCCGCGAGGGGGTGATCGTGCCGGTCATCATGCTGACCGCGCTGGGCCGATCGGTGGAGAAGGTGGAGGGGCTGGAGGCCGGCGCCGACGATTATGTGGTGAAGCCGGTCACCGCCGAGGAGCTGAATGCGCGGATCCATGCGCTGATCCGGGCCCGTCGCTGGAATGTCGAGCGCGACGCGGACACGCTGCGCGCCGGCAACCTCACGATCAGCCCGGCCAAGTTTCGCGCGTGGCGCGACGGCAAGCCGATCGACCTGCCCAAGGTCGAGTTCAACCTGCTGGCCGAACTGGCACGCAATGCCGACACGGTCATGACTCGCGCAATGCTGATCGAGCGGGTGTGGGGCTATGATTTCGAACCGACGACCAACATCGTCGACACCTATATCCGCCGGCTGCGGGTGCGGCTGATGGCGGACGGGGGCGAGGATCCGATCCTGACGGTGCGCGGCGTCGGCTATAGCTTGAGAGGGTGAGCAGTGCGGCTGCGCTCGCTCAAGGCGCTGGCCGCCGCCTTCCTGCTGATCTTTCTCGGCGTCACGGTCGCCACCGGGCTGATGGTGAACGCGGCCAGCCGGGCGACGATCGCGCAGCTGGTCGACCGGCGCATCGCGACCGAGAGCAGCAATGTGATCGGCCCGTCGCCGGTCGATCCGGTGCGGGTCGCCGCACGGATCGAGGAGTTCTCACAGCAGCGGGACACGGGCGATATCGGGTTCGAGCTTCGTGACGGCTCAGGCTGGCACATTGCGGGCAATGTGTCGCTCGATCGGCGCCTGCCGATGGGCTTTTCCACGATCGGCGAGAGCGTCCGGATCAAGGGGCTGAGCCACGGTCGCGCGCTGGTGCGCGACATCGGCGGCGGGATGACGCTGACCACCATCGCCGAGACCGAGCCGTTCGATCATTACAGCGCCGAGCGTGTCCGGATCTACCTGATCGGGTTCGGGTCGATCATCGTCGTGGTGGTCGCCGCGACCCTCCTGTTCGGTCGGATCGTATCGCGCCGGATCGCGGCGCTTCGCGCGACCGCAAACGCGATCATTGACGGCGACCTGCAGCGCCGCGTGCCGACCGACGGGAGCGACAGCGAGTTCGACCGCCAGGCGCGCACCTTCAACCGGATGCTCGACCGGATCGGCGACTTGATGGCCGAGATCGGCAATCTGTCGAACGAGATCGCGCACGACCTGCGCACGCCGCTGGCGCGGCTTCGCGCGCAGTTGCTCCGGCTCTCGCGCCGGATCGGTGACGACGCGCTGCGCGACGAGGTCGACCGGGCGATTGCGCAGAGCGACGAGATCCTGGCGATGTTCGCCGCCATCATGCGGATCGCGGAGATCGAGGGCGGCGCGCGGCGGGCGGGGTTTGCGCCGCTCGACCTGACCGGGCTGGTGGAGGAGGTCTGCGCGACCATGGGGCCGATCGCCGAGGACGAAGGGCACAGCCTGATCGTCGCCGCGACCGATCCGGTTCGCCTGGTCGCCGATCGCCAATTGCTCAGCCAGGCGCTGATCAACCTGATCGAGAATGGCATTCGCCACACCCCGGCCGGCAGCACGATCCGCGTGTCGGTGGTTGCCGACACCCGGTTCGTGGTGATGCGCGTTGCCGATGATGGGCCTGGGATCGCGCCGGACCAGCATGCGCAGGCGCTGCGCCGGTTCGGTCGGACGGATGCCAGCCGCTCGCGCCCCGGCCACGGCCTGGGGCTTCCGCTGGTCGCGGCGATCGCGCGGCTGCACGGCGGCAGCGTTGAACTGGCCAATGCGGATCCAGGCCTGGCGGTGTCGGTATTGCTGTCGCGAACCGACGGGATGCCGGGCACGAAAAAGGGGTGACGCCGGCGGCGCCACCCCGAAATGTCGATTGCTCTCGCTTCAGAAGCTGACCGTTCCCTCGAGACCGAAGGTCCGCGGCGAATTGAAATTGCCGTAATCGCCGAGCACGTTGCTGATGCTGCCGGTCAGGCTGGGCAGGCTGTTCGACGGGTCGCGGCGATAGACATGCGCTTCGTTGAACAGATTGCGCGACCAGGCGGCGACGGTCAGCGTATTGCCGCCGTGGCCGATATCGATATCGGCGAGCGAGATCCGACCGTTGACGATGAAGGACGCATCGTTCTTCGTCGCGAACTGATCGAAGCTCTGGGTCGCCTGGGCATAGTTGGCGTCCAGATGCAGCTTCAGCTTTGCGCCGCCGACCGCGGTCGAATAGTCGATCGCGCCGCTTGCCGCATTGCGCGGCGTGTAGACGATATAGACCTTCTGCGTGACGCCGGTGAACGGGTTCAGCACCGGCGGAATGTCGGTATAGGTATAGGCATAGGAGGCGCTGAGCGTCAGGCCTCGCGCGGGGCTGACCGTCAAGTCGGCTTCCAGGCCGCGGATTTTCGTCGTGCCGGGGGCGTTGATCGTCTCGACCGTGTTGCGATTCGAGTTGGTAATCGCGTCGAACGATACCGAGCTGAAGTCGACCTGGCTGCCCTTGCGGTCCATCACGTAGCCGGCCAGGTTCAGCCGGACGCGGCGATCGAGGAACTCGCTCTTAAGGCCTACCTCATAGGACGTCGCGTCCTCCGGCCCGAACTGACGATAGGTGACTGAGCGCGAGCTGGCGCCGCCGGCCCGGTAACCTGTCGAATATTTGGCATAAAGGTTGATGTTCGGCGCAGCGTCCCAGGCCAGCACGACCAGCGGGTTGAACCGGCTGCTATGCTGTTCATAGGTATAGGGCCGGGCGATGTTGTTGACGATGTAGAGGTCGCCCGACTTGTCGTCCCAGGTGCCGCGCCCGCCCAGTGTCAGGTGGAGCATGTCGACCGGCGAATAGGTGACCTGGCCGAAGACCGCATAGCTTTTGGCAAGGGCCCGGCTGGCGCGGTCGATCGATCGACTGCCCGGCTGCTGCGAGGTGGGATCGTTGATCGTGTAGCCGGTACCGGTCGAGTTCCAGGTGTTCGAGTTCGGCGTAGCGGCGTCGTCGCGGGCGCTTTCGTTGAAATAATAGAGGCCGGCGACATAGTCGAATGCGCCCGAATGACCGACCGCCTGCAATTCCTGGCTGAACTGGTGCTGGTACAGGTCGGCGAGGCTGTAGCGGCTGAAGGCGCCGCCCGGCGTGAACACCGGCGGACGATGTGCGCCGCCGCTATTGTCCCATTGCTCGGAACTGACGCCGCGCCATGCGGTGATCGAGCGCAGCTGAAGCCCCGGTGCGACGTCCCAGCGCAGATTGGCGGTATAGCCGTGGGTACGGTCGATGCTGGGCTGTTGCGGCACGCCGATATCGGCCACGTCCATCCGCGACGTGCCGTTCACGACGACGATCGACGGCACCGGCTTCACCGAACCGCTGAGGGTCGTGGTGTTGGTCCCCGGCAGGACGCAGGTCGATCCGGCAGTGACCGGGCCGGCGGTGCAGCCATTGGGGTTGACGTTCAGCAACTGGCTGTAGAACGGCGAATTCGCGTCATAACCGACGTCATAGGACAGGTCGGCGGTCACGTTGCTCGCCGGGGTCCAGCGGGCGGCGACACGCAGGCCGCGGCGGTCGAAATAGTTCCAGCCGGTCTGGCCGGCCAGCGGGTTCTTCGTCGTCGGGCCCTGATACTGGATGACGCCGTCAACCTTGACCGCGACATTGGCGACCTCCGGCAGGTCGAGATGGACCGCGCCGTTATAGCCGCCATAATTGGCGATGCCCGCCGTCACCCGGCCGTCGAATTCCCCGGTCGGTGCCTTGGACACGATGCTGAGCGCGCCGCCTTCGGTATTGCGACCGAACAGCGTGCCCTGCGGCCCCTTCAGCACCTCGATCCGGTCGATATCGAACAGCGCTGCGTTCAGCCCGTGCTGACGGCCGAGATAGACGCCGTCGAGATAGACGCCGACGCCCTGTTCGCGGGCGGGCTGGTTCGCGTCCAGTGGCACGATGCCGCGGATGCCGATGGTGAGCGCGGTCTGGCGCGCCTCGAACGTCGCGACGCGCAGGCTGGGCACGGCACCGTCGGCCAAGTCGAGCAGGCTCTGGACGTGGCGGTTGGCCAGCGCTTCGCTGTCCACCACCGCGATCGCGATCGGTGTCTTCTGAAGATTGGTCTCGCGCTTGGTCGCGGTCACGACGATCTCGTTCAACTGCCCGTCGTCACCGGGCTCCGGGTCGGCCGCCGGCTGCGGCGCCGTGTCAGCCTTGGGCGCGTCGTCAGGCCCGGCTCCGGCCGCAAGGGCAGGAGAGGCAAGCGTTGCCAGGGCAGCACCGCCAAGAAGCGCCGAGATAAAGGACCCTTTGATGTTTCGCATTTCATTCCCCGCATGGTCCGGCAGATACCGGTTCGCGAGGCGGGCCTCTAAATAGAGTCGGCGACACTAATGTTGCAACGGATGTAACTATAAAGTGTTTATTCGTACATTTTCGTTACATTTTGTAGTAGTTTTATGTAATCATGCAATTTGCTCTCAGTTAAAAAGTAGATATCTACCCATAATAATTTATAATTATATGTAATATTTAATGAATAATTACATTTTAGATCATTTGGGGTAGGTGTATTAAATAAATACATCGGCTATTTTTTGTTCGGGCTGGTGTGTCATGATTTTTGATCGATGGCAGTCACCAATGCGCGTGCATTTGCGCCGATCGCACGCCGATCGGGGAGCGGCACTGTGGATCAATTCAGCCGGGCGAGCGCAGTTCGCCTGTGCCACCGTCCTGTCACGCGATTGGGCCCGCGGGGCGTCGAACTGTCACGATCCGGCCCGAGGACTGTAACGCTTCCCCGCTAGCTGCGGCCGGGCCGACGCACTGCGCGGCCAACAGCGACATCAGGGGAAGCAATGAAGACTCTCGTAGGCGCGAGCATCGTCGCGCTGCAATTCGCATGCGTGTCCGCCATGGCACAGCCGGTGGACGGCGATCCGCAGGTCGAGTCCGAACAGGATATCATCGTCGTGACCGGCACCCGCGATCGGTCGCGGACACAGTTCGACACGCTGGCGCCGGTCGATGCGCTGCCCGCGGAACTGGTCCGGTCGAGCGTTTCGGGCGATCTGAACGACACGCTGGCGCAGTTGCTGCCGTCGTTCAATGTCCAGCGGCTGCCGGCAGCTGATGGCCAGGCGTTCGTGCGTCCGGCAACGCTTCGCGGCCTGTCGTCGGACCAGACGCTCGTGCTGGTGAACGGCAAACGCTATCACCGCTCGGCGCTGCTCGGCACCCGCGGCGCGCAGTCGGTCGATATCGCCAGCATCCCGTCGCTGGCGATCAAGCGGATCGAGGTGCTGCGCGACGGTGCAGCGGCGCAATATGGATCGGATGCGATCGCCGGGGTGATCAACATCATCCTCGAGGATCAGCCGGGAATGAACAGCTTCGCGCAGTTCTCGCAATATTATGAGGGCGACGGCAACGAGTATCGCGGCGGCATTCGCGGCGGCATCGCGCTGGGCGACCGGGGGAGCATCGTCTTCACCGGCCAGTATGACAAGTCGGAGGCGACATCGCGCACCCGCCAGCGTCCCGACGCGATCGCATTCCAGGCAGCGAATCCCGGTCTCGTCGTGCCCAATCCGGTCCAGCGCTGGGGACAGCCTGAAGAGACTCGCATTCGCGGCGCGGTCGACGCGAAATACGAATTCTCCGACGCGGTCGAACTTTATGGCTTCGCCACCGCACAGTCGGGAGAGGGCGTGACCGACTTCAACTGGCGCAATCCGGTGGGTACCGGCAGCGTCTACAATGCCAGCACGGTCTTCCCCGGCTTCTCGTTCCGCAATCTCTACCCCGCCGGGTTCACGCCGCGCTTCTCGACCGACTATGACGATCTCCAGACCAATGGCGGCGTTCGCGGGTCGTTGAGCGATGCGTTCACTTATGATCTGAGCGCCTCGTACGGCCGCAGCACCATCGACTATGGCATGCATGAAAGCCTGAACGCCTCGATGGGGCCGCTGAGCCCGACGAGCTTCTATATCGGGGCGCTGGAGCAGCGCGAGTTCAACCTCAACGCCGACTTCGTCTATCGCCTTCCGGTCGGATCGGGCGATCCGGTCAACATCGCCTTCGGCGCGGAGCGCCGGCGCGAGAGCTATCAGGTGATGGCGGGCGACGTCGCCTCGTACCTGATCGGGCCGGGCGCGGCGACCGGACTTGCGTCGGGCTCGAATGGCTTTCCCGGATTCGGCCCCGATCGTGTCGGAAGCTGGAGCCAGACCAGCTATGCCGGATATGTCGACCTGGAGTGGAAGCCGGTCGACATGGTAACGCTGGGCGCCGCCGGGCGTTACGAGGATTATTCGGCGTTCGGCGACACGTTCAACTACAAGCTGGCGGGACGCATCGATCCGGTCGAGGGGCTCGGCATCCGCGCTACCTATTCGACGGGGTTTCGTGCGCCGACGCCGGCGCAGCTGAATACTCGGGCGACCACCCAGGGTCTCGACACGACGACGCTGACGATCTTCACCCAGGGGCGGCTGTCGCCCAGCGACCCGCTGGCGATCGCCTTGGGTGCAAAACCGCTGACCCCGGAAAAGTCGAAGACGATCACCGCCGGCCTGACCTTCCGCACCGGCTTTGGCCTGACCGGCAGCGTCGATGCCTATCAGATCACGCTTACCGACCGGTTCAGTCAGTCGCGCACCTTTGCGGTGCCGACGAGCTTCCCCAATCCGGAAGGATTCACCTCCGTCAGCTATTTCACCAACGATTTCGATACCCGCACGCGCGGGATCGACGTGGTGCTGGGCTATGCCAAGTCGCTGGGCGGGGGCCGGGTGAACGCCAATCTGGCGTTCAACTACAACACCACCAAGGTGCTGAGCGGTGCGACCGCTGCGGTCCCGAACGACACCCAGCGCCGCGTGTTCGAGGAGCGCCTGCCTACGACCAACGCGACCGCCACCCTGGGCTATGAGATTGCCGGTTTCGACGTGCTGGCGCGGGGCCGCTTCTATGGCGCCTGGACCGATGTGTCGGGAAATGCGACCGGCGAGATATTCCAGCGGTTCGGGAGCATGGCGTTGTTCGACATCTCGGCAGGCTATCGGTTCGATGAGCATTTCTCGCTGCGCGTCGGCGCGGAGAATGTGTTCGACAGCTATCCCGACGAGGCGACGAACCAGGCGGTGCGCGGCCTGATCTACTCGCGCAACGCCCCCTATGACACCGATGGCGGTCAATATTATGTCCGCCTGGGGGTGACCTTCTGATGGCAGGCGGCCGTATCGACCGGCGGGGGCTGCTCGGCGCGGGCCTCGCCCTGCCGCTCGGCGCCCGCGCGGGCGGTGCCGCCGCCGCTTCGCTCGACGGCAACGACGAGGCGTTCTGGCGCGGGATCGCAAAGGAATATGACGTCACCGACAAGGTCATCCAGGTCGAGAACGGCAATTGGGGGATGATGCCGCGGCCGGTGCTGGCGGCCTATGAAGAGCAGGTGCGGCGGGTGAACCGCGACACCAGCTTCTACACCCGCCGGACCATGGCGCCCGACTGGATGGCGGCGCGGGCCAGCGTTGCCGGGGCGATGGGCGTGCCGGTCGAGGAGATGGCATTCACCCGCAACGCGACCGAGGCGCTGAAGGCGCTGATTCTGGGCTATAACCGACTGAAGCCCGGCGACGCGGTACTCTATGCCGATCTCGATTATGACAGCATGCAGGCGTGCATGGAGAGTCTGCGCGCGCGGCGGGGCGTACGGGTGGTGCGGATCGCGCTGCCCGAGCCGGCGACGAAGCAAGGGCTGATCGACGCCTATGCCGAGGCATTCGCGGCGCATCCCGGCATCCGCATGGTGCTGCTCACCCGGGTGAGCCATCGCACCGGGCTGGCGATCCCGGTGCGTGAGATCGCCGCGCTGGCGCGGGCGAAGGGAATCGATGCGATCGTCGATGCGGCGCACAGCTGGTATCAGGTCGATGGCGACATTGCGTCGCTCGACTGCGATTTCGTGGCGGTGAACTGCCACAAATGGCTCGGCGCGCCGCTGGGGGTCGGGGCGATCCATATCCGCAAGGCGGCGCTGGACCGGATCGATCCGGATCCGGCCAATGACGGCGCCGCGGGGATTGCGGCGCGGGTGCATACGGGCACCAGCGATTTTGCCGCGATCCTGACGGCGCCCGAGGCGGTCGCCTTTCATGCGCGGATCGGCGCGGCGCGGCGTGAAGCGCGGCTGCGCGCGCTACGGGATCGCTGGGTGTCTCAGGTGCGCGGGATCGAGCGGGTCGAGGTGATGACGCCCGACGATGCCGAACTGCACGGGGCGATCACGTCGTTCCGGCTGAAGGGCGTGATCGGCGCGGCGGACAATGCCCGGCTGGCCGAGCGGCTGCTGGAGCGGCATGCGATCTTCACCGTCCACCGGACCGGCGTCGAGCGGGGCGCGTGCGTGCGGGTGACACCTGCGCTGTTCAACGATATGGCGCAGATGGACGCCGTGGCCGCCGCGATTGCGGAGGTGGCGCGGACGTTCGACGCGTAGCGCTCCGGTCGCGCCGCGCGGCGCCACCCCCTGCCAGGCGAACCCCGTGACCCGACCCTTCTACCAGACCCGCACGGGCGTCTTCGCGCTGGCCACTTTGTGCTGCGCGCTGTGGGGCAGCGCCTATCCGGCAATCAAGAGCGGCTATGCGATGCTCCATATCGGCGTGTCGGACGTGGCGAGCCAGATGCTGTTCGCGGGTGTCCGCTTCGCTTTGGCGGGGGCGATCCTGCTTGTGGTCGCGGCGGCGCTGCGCCGGCCCATCTTCGATATGGGCGATCGCAGTTTCGGGCAGGTCGCGCTGCTGGGGCTGACCCAGACCGCGGTGCAATATGTGTTCTTCTATATCGGCCTGGCACATGCCAGCGGCGTGAAGTCGTCGATCCTCAACGCGACCGGCGTGTTCTTCAGCGTGGTGCTGGCGCACTTCATCTATTCCGACGACCGGCTGAGCACGCGCAAGGCGCTGGGCTGTATGATCGGCTTTATCGGTGTCGTCGTGGTCAATCTCCGCCATGGCAGCTTCAGCTTCGATTTCGCTCTGCTGGGCGAGGGGTTCGTGACCATCGCCGCCTTCGTGCTCGCGGCCGCATCGATCTACGGCAAGCATCTGTCGCGCAGCATGGACGTGATGGTGATGACCGGCTGGCAGCTGCTGATTGGCGGGCTGATCCTGACCGTGGGCGGCGTGGCGGGGAGCGGACATCTCGAAGGGCTGAACATCGCGTCGGGCGCGCTGCTGCTCTACATGGCACTGCTGTCGTCGATCGCCTTCGCTGTCTGGAGCCTGTTGCTCAAGCATCATATGGTCGGGCTGATCGCTGCGTTCAACTTCCTGATCCCGGTATTCGGCGTAGCGATGTCGGCGATCTTCCTGGGCGAGTCGCTGCTGCGTTGGAGCTATCTGGCAGCGCTGCTGCTGGTGTGCGTCGGCATCTGGCTGGTAACGCGGGCGCCCCAGCGGGCCTGAGGTGCCCGGCCGATCGGCCGGGCACCCTGGTCAGGTCAGGCGAGCATCCGCACCTTGGGCTCGCGATCGTAGAAGCGACGGGCCGCCGCCTCGACGAAACCGTCATCGAGACCGGTAACGCCGTCATCCGCCTCGACACCTGCCTTGTCGAGCAGCGGCTGGGCGGCGTCGCTCGCGCCGATCGCCTTGAGGTGGCCAAAGGCGTCCATCACCCACTGGACCGCCGCGCCTTCTTTCAGCAGCGTCTTGCAGCCTTCGTCCGACAGGACCACGGCAACTGCGTCGAAGAGCTGCGACGGGGTGCCCGCCAGTTGCCCGTCGGCCTTTCGGGTGCTGCCGTCCGACAGCGTCGCGCCGCCCACCTTGGGTGCGACGATCACCGGCTTGCCCTTCGCGCCGTCGACTGCGGCGATGACCGCATCGAGCGCCGCCGCGTCGGTGCCGTCGGCGATCAGGATGCCGACCGCGCGACCCTCCAGCGTTTCCTTCATGTTGCGGTGGATCGACAGCGCCTCGGACGGGTTCATGTCGACCGGCTCGCGCGCGGCCTCCGCCTTGGGCGGCAGGTCGATGCCGAGGCCGTCCGCGACCCGCTTGGCCAGATCCTCGTCGACATTTCGCAGGTTGGCCACCATCCGCGGCGGCACCTGATCGAGCAGGCCGACCTTGGACAGCTCGAACACGAAGGACGAGGCGATGTGCGCCTGCTCGTTCTCGGTCTGAGACCGGTAGAACAGCCGCGCCTGGCTGTAATGATCGGCAAAGCGCTCGGCCCGGATGCGCAGCTTGTCTCCCGTCTCGTCGGGGCCGGTGGCGGCATTGGCAGTGGCGAACCCGCGGACGGGGCTTTCGCGCGGACCGCCTTCCTCGCCGTGCGCGGCCAGGCTGTTGGGCTCGTAATTCGCCCGGCCCTTCGGCACCTGGGTCTGCATCATGCCGTCACGCTGGAAGTTGCCAAAGGGGCAGCGCGGCGCGTTGATCGGGATCTGGTGGAAGTTGGTGGTCCCCAGCCGCGACTTCTGCGTGTCCAGATAGCTGAACAGCCGGCCCTGGAGCAGCGGATCGTTCGAGAAGTCGATTCCCGGAACGATATTGGTCGGCAGGAACGCCACCTGTTCGGTCTCGGCGAAGAAGTTGTCGACGTTGCGGTTCAGCGTCATGCGGCCGATGATCCGCACCGGCACGTCCTCTTCCGGGATCAGCTTGGTCGCGTCGAGCACGTCATAGGGCTGGGCATCGGCGAAGGCTTGGTCGAACACCTGGATGCCGAGTTCCCATTCGGGAAAGGCGCCGGTGTCGATCGCTTCGAACAGGTCGCGTCGCTGATAGTCGTTGTCGGCGGCCTGGAGCTTCAGAGCCTCGTCCCAGATCGTCGACTGCAGCCCGAGCTTCGGCTTCCAGTGGAACTTGACGAAGCTCGCCTTGCCCTCGGCATTGACCAGCTTGAAGGTGTGGACGCCGAACCCTTCCATCGTGCGGAAGCTGCGCGGCAGCGTGCGGTCGGACATCGCCCACATCAGCATGTGCGTGCTCTCGGGCATCAGCGATGCCCAGTCCCAGAAGGTGTCATGCGCGCTGCCCGCCTGGGGATAGCCGCGATCGGCCTCCATCTTCACAGCATGGACCAGGTCGGGGAACTTGATCGCATCCTGGATGAAGAACACCGGGATGTTGTTGCCGACCAGGTCCCAGTTGCCTTCGCGCGTATAGAATTTGACGGCAAAGCCGCGCACGTCGCGCGGCGTGTCGACCGATCCGGCGCCGCCGGCGACGGTCGAGAATCGGACGAAGACCTCGGTCTTCTCGCCCTTGGTGAACACTGCGGCGCGGGTCAGGTCGCTGATATCGTCGGTCGCCTCGAATACGCCGTGGGCGCCCGATCCGCGGGCATGGACGATCCGCTCGGGGATGCGTTCATGATCGAAATGGAAAATCTTCTCGCGGAGAACGAAGTCCTCGAGCAGCGTCGGGCCGCGCTCGCCAGACTTCAGGCTGTTCTGGTTGTCGGAGATCGGCACGCCGTGATTGGTGGTCAATACGGCGTCGTCGTCGCCCGCGTGCTGGTGGGTCTCGCCCCCGTTTCCGGTGATGCGCGTAATCGAATCGGTCATGATAATTTCCCTCGAGCCGGAGGCTGCGTTCGAGGGTCAACGTGCGATGCTACGTCTATGTCCCTGAGCTCGATAATGTTTTTGCCGCCGTTCCGGAGCGATGGCGAGCGCACCGGATTCGCGGCTGGCGCCAGCACCTGACGTCCGGGGATACGGGCAGCGTCGGAACTCCCGGAGCGATGTGGCGCTCTATGGCGGCGCGGACATGACGTCCCGGCCAGGAGCATCCAATGTCAGAAGCCACAACCGTGACCTTGTACCGAATGGTCCTGCCCGACCATGTGTGCCCGTTCGGCGTCAGGGCCAAGGAGATGATCGAGGAAGCCGGGTGCCGGATCGACGAGCATATCCTGTCCACGCGCGACGAGGTTGAGGCGTTCAAGAATGAGCATGACGTCGCGACCACGCCGCAGGCCTTTGTCGATGGCGAGCGCATCGGCGGCAGCGAGGATCTTGCGCAATATCTTGCCCGATGAGGTCCGAGGGGAGCCGCGCGAACACGGGCGTGGTGCCGAGGGGCGCGGCGATCGCGATCATCGCCTGTGTCCTGGGCGCGAGCGCCCTGATCGGCCGTCGCAACGCGCCCAGTCGTTCCAATCCCGAAATCCGGTCCTGGTACCGGCGGCTGAGAAAGCCGGACTATACCCCGCCCGCGCCGATATTCGGGATGGTCTGGCCAACGCTGGAAACCGGCCTTGCCGTGGGCGGCTATCGATTGATGCGGGAGCCCGCAAGCCCGGCTCGCAATGTCGCGATCGGGCTATGGCTGGTGAACGGCGCGATGATCGGAGGGTGGACCGAGCTCTTCTTCCACCGCCGTGCATTGGCGGCGAGCGCGGCGGTGTCCGGGGCGATGGTCGCTACCACGGCTGGCTATGTCGCCGCGGCGAGTCGGGTGGACCGTGTGGCGGCGGGGGCAGGGGTGCCGCTGCTCGCGTGGCTGGGCTTCGCGACGCTGCTCGCCGAGCGGGTATGGGAACGGAACGGCACAGAACGCAGCGCCCGGTAGGGGAGTCGGAGGCTCTATCCAACTCCCCGCCACTCGATCCCAACGGAATCCTCGTTCATCTAGCGTCTGCTTGATGTCACCGAGCAGTTCCAATTCGACCTGCCTGTCCTGCCCATGAAGCCTTGTGTCGCTTCTAATCTAAAGCAGGCGATGTTGCTTAACCAGAATGGGGGGTGATCTTCGTCGGAGTCAGAAATTGGCCATAATTCCAGATCCAGCCTGACACCGTCGGCAACCGGAACTTGATCATATTTGCGGAGGGTCGCCACCGAAATCGCCTTGCAGGATTCATCCGGACACGTCCGCCCTCGCACGAAGACGTCGCCATATTTGGCCATGGTGTCGGCCGATGCCTTGTCGACGACAATGTACCCGCTTCCGCCGAGACGATCGACGCTGTCGATGTGTGTGCGCTTCAGATCGATGACATAGTCCGACCTGTCGCACGAAGCGGTCAGCAGGCTGGCCAATATCAACAGGTTTGACCGTGCCATCGCTACGTCGCCCGACAAGGTAGCTCCGCCGTGCCGCATCGCGATCAGCCCACCTGATTGAACGCGAAAAGGATGAGTCTCGAATCCATCTAGCGTTTGCCTGATGGTGTCGAGCAGTGCCAATTCGACCTTCCTGTCCTGCCCATGAACCCCTGCACTGCTTCTACCCTAAAACAGGCGACCTTCCCTAGCCAGAAAGGGGGGTGATCTTCATCGGATTCAAAAATGGGCCATAATTCCAAATTAAATCTGGCTCCGTCTTCAACCGGTATTTGATCATATTGGGAAAGCCCTCCTACCGTGATCGTCTTGCAAGAATCGTCCGGACACATCCGTCCTTGCACATAGACGTCGCCATATTTGGCCATGGTGTCGGCCGATGCCTTGTCGACGACGAGGTACCCGCTTCCGCCAAGACGATCGACGCTTTCGATGTGCGTGCGCTTGAGATCGATGACATAGTCTGACCTGTCGCATGAAGCGGTCAGCAGGCCGGCCAGTATCAACAGGCTTACTCGCGTCATTGCCCTAGCTCTGCCCATGCTGGCATTCTTCTATTGATCCGACTGTGGGAGTGCCGATCCGCCTTGAGAAGTATTACGAGAATATACCGGTCGGCAAGCCCGTCGGCAGCTCGACATGCTTGCGTTTGCCTGAACCCTTGCGTCAGCGGTCTCGACCGCGATGACGCCAGCGCTACCGGGGCGCAGCGCTTTTGCGCAATTTACACGGAAATCGACGAGAAATGGCGCGCCCGGCTGGATTCGAACCAGCGGCCCCAAGCTTAGAAGGCTCGTGCTCTATCCAACTGAGCTACGGGCGCGCGTCGCGACCCGCCTAGCGCGGATTGCGTCGCGGGTGAACCGGGATCATACAGCTTTCTCATGAGCATGGAGCAGGGGCCTGCGCGGGCCAGTGCGCGCGAGATCGCCGGCGGGCAGTTCCGCTATTATGATTTCGTGATGGCGGCGTTCGTCGCCATCCTGTTACTGTCGAATGTCATCGGCGCAGGGAAGGTCGCGCAGATCTGGCTGCCCTTGTGGAACGTCTATTGGCCGTTCGGGGCGGGCATATTGTTCTTCCCGCTGTCCTACGTGATCGGCGACGTGCTGACCGAGGTCTATGGCTATGCCCGGGCCCGCAGGGTGATCTGGGCGGGCACCGCGGCGGTGTTGTTCATGGCATTCATGTCGTGGGTGGTCGTCATGCTGCCGCCCGCGCCCGACTGGACGAACCAGGCGGCCTATGAGACGATCTTCGGGCAGGTGCCACGGATCGTGCTGGCATCGGTCTGCGCCTTCTGGGCGGGCGAGTTCGTCAATTCCTATGTCATGGCCCGGATGAAGATCTGGACCGGCGGCCGGCATTTATGGTCGCGCACCATCGGGTCGACCGTGGTCGGGCAGGGGGTGGACAGCCTGATTTTCTACCCGCTCGCCTTTCTCGGCGCGGTCGGGTGGACGAACGCGCTGGTGTTCAAGGTGCTGGTGACGCAATGGGTGCTCAAGGTGAGCTGGGAGGTGCTGCTGACCCCCGTGACCTATCTGGTCGTCAACTGGCTGAAGCGTCGTGAAGGCGTCGATGTCTATGACGACGGCACCGACTTCACTCCCTTCCGGACGCGTGTGTGACCAACCGAACGATCGTCTACCCACCCGCCGTCATCAAACCGGGCACGACCCTTCTCCAGGAAAGCAAGACCTGGGTGGTCGATCATGTCGGGCTGGAGAAGGATGCGCTGCACGTCTATCTCGCGCTCATCCTGCTCTTCGGCAGTGCCTGGCTGTTTCGCTGGTCGCTGCGCAGCTGGAAGCCTGCAGCGTTGATCCTTGTAGTCGCGGCCGCGGGCGAGGTCTGGGACATTCGCGACGGCCTGATGACCAGCGTTCCGCTGGAGGTCAGTCTCCCGCTTAGTTGGCACGACCTGTGGAACACGATGTTCTGGCCGCTGGCGATCCTGGTGCTTGCCCATGTGTCTCCGCTATTCGGATCGCGGGCAGGAGATGATCTCAAGGAAACAGATCCGAATAACCAGAACGGTTAGCGGATCGCGGATCTCGAAGTTCGCGAGCGCCAGGATTGCAGCTCCGCCGCCGGCGCTGGCGGTTACAGCCTGTCTCCGCTGCCCTCAGGGGTGACCGGCGGGATTTGCACCCGCTTCCACCGGAATCACAAACCGGCCGCGCACTGCATTGCGTTCGGCCACACCTGAAGGCAGCGGAAAGGCTGGAGTTTCGACGATCTGGTCAGGGTGGCAGGACTCGAACCTGCAACCTCCCCATCCCAAGGCGGGTGCTCCGACTCTCTTGAGCTACACCCTGAAGACAGGCGCAGCCGTGCTGCCCGTCAATGTCGGTGGGTAGCGGGTCGCGGTCGCGAACAGAGAATCAGGTCGGTCATAATGCTCGCTCAATGAGCGAGGCGGATTTGAAATGCAAGCCTATTTGGTGAAACGTGCTTCCAGGACAGGTTTCGACATATGGATGCGTGGAAGCGGTCCAAGCCGGCAAGTGGAAGTGCGCCTGCTGAAGCAGCGGCGGTTCAAGCGACCGCTGCGAGCAGTCCCTCGAACAGCCGGCGACCGTCATTGCCGCCATGGGCAGCCTCGATCCGGCGCTCGGGATGCGGCATCATGCCCAGAACATTGCCCTGCGCGTTGATGACGCCGGCGATCTGCCGGGCCGATCCGTTGACATGCTCGCCATAGCGGAAGGCGACGCGGCCTTCGCCTTCGAGGCGGTCGAGCGTATCGGCGTCGGCGAAGTAATTGCCGTCGTGATGGGCCACCGGGATGCGAATCTCCTCGCCGGCCTGGTAGGTGCTGGTGAAGATCGACTGGCTGTTGTCGACCGTCAGCGCGACGTCGCGGCAGACGAAGTCGAGACCCGAATTGCGCATCAATGCGCCGGGCAGCAGGCCGGTCTCGGTCAGGACCTGGAAACCGTTGCAGATGCCGATGACCGGCGTTCCGCGCTCGGCCGCGGCGACCACTGCCTTTACGATCGGCGACCGTGCGGCGATCGCGCCACAGCGAAGATAATCGCCATAGGAGAAGCCGCCGGGAAGGGCGATCAGGCCCAGATTATCGGGAAGGTCGCTTTCGCCGTGCCAGACCATGGCGGGCTTCGTGCCCGTCACATCCTCCAGTGCCACCGCGATGTCCCGGTCACAGTTCGATCCGGGGAAGACGATGACCGCAGTCTTCACAGCTTCTCGACCCGGTAATTCTCGATCACCGTGTTGGCGAGCAGCTTGCGGCACATGTCGTCCACGGCCTCGTCACTGGTGCCGTCCGCCAGATCCAGTTCGAAGATCTTGCCGGCGCGGACGTCGTCGACGCCGTCGAAGCCGAGGCCGGAGAGTGCGTGCTGGATGGCCTTGCCCTGGGGGTCGAGCACGCCATTCTTGAGCGTTACGATGATGCGAAGCTTCATGCTCCGCGCCTATGGCGATCCGATCGAGTCGCCGCAATCGGAAATAACATTTCTGGCCAATTCAGGGGCGTGTCAGCGCAGCGCGCCGGCCAATTCGGGTTGGGCGAAGAGCTGTGGTCCGAGCCAGGCGGCGCCGGCGCGGGTCAGGTGCATTCGGTCCTGGCTGATGAACTTGCGGTCTGGCGTGAAGACCGGGACGCGACCCTGCGCATCGCCGATGAGGCCGAGGATGCTGACATAATGACCGGGCGGGAGACTGCGCTTCAGTGCTGCGTCCGCCGCGCGCACCTGAGCGTCGGGCGCGGCGCGATAGGCGTAGCGGACCGCCGGGGCGAGTCGCATGACGGCATCGTTGTTCCAGCCGAAGGACTTGGGGCCGACGATGACGACCGGCGCGCTGCTGTTCGCCTGGAGCAGGCCGGCCAGTCTGGCGATGCAGGCGACATCGCCCGGCTGGGATCGCCGCGCGAGGATGATCAGCTCGGCGCGGGCGAGCACGCCGCGCAATTGTCGTCCCACGCGGTCGTGGCAGGCGCGTATCCGCGTCAAGCGCGTGGCGGCGGGATCGAGGACGCCGGCGGCAAGGCCCATATTGACGACATCGCGGGCGAAGCTGTCGCCCAGCACCAGCACGCGGGCCCTGGCGCCGCGGCGCTCGGACAGGGTCGCGCCCAGATAGCGCTCGGGCTCGAGATTATAGGCGATGTTGGCGTGGTTGACCGAGCCGGGGTCATCGCGGCCGAGTTCGGGCCAGTTGCGATAAAAGCCGGAGGTCGCGTGGAAGACGAGGCCGATCGCGACGGCGAGGACCGTCGCACCGCCTGTGGCGATCACGAGCGATCGCGTCGAAACCCTGGCGGGATCGCGGAAGGGCTGCTCGATCCAGGCCCAGCTTGCCCAGGACAGCAGCAGGATCGGAACGATCAGCGCACCGAGGAGCAGGGGCGAGGGCGGATCGAGGCTCGCGATCCGGACGAAGGCGAAGACCGGGAAGTGGATCAGGTACAGGCTGAAGCTGATCAGGCCGACCGCGGCCAGCGGGCGGGCGCCGAGCGTTCGGCCGAGCCAATTGCCCTGATGGGCGAGGACCAGGACCGTGGCGGTCCCCAGTACCGGGATCAGCATTGCCGCCGCCGGAAGTGCCATCGCGGCGTCGAACAGGAACAGCGGCACGCAGGCGGCGGCGAGCCCGACCGCGGCGGGGAGCGGGCGGGCGCGCTCAGCTATCCTCGCCCGGATCGCCGGGGTGGCAAAGGCAGCGAGTGCGCCGACCCCCAGTTCCCAGGCCCGGGTCGGCAAGAGGAAGAAATTATGGGCTGGGTAGGTGCGTGCCAGGAGCAGGCACAGCACCAGGCTGAAAACCGTAACCAGACCGGTCGCGAGCATCACGCCGCGCGCACGGCCGACCCGCCAGGCGAGCCACAACAGGATCGGAGCGGCGAGGTAGAATTGCTCCTCGACCCCCAGGCTCCAGCTGTGGGCGAGCGGCTTGAACGCGGTTTCCGTGTCGAAATAGCCGCTGGTCGCGGTCAGCAGGATGTTGTTGGCGAACAGGGCGGTGGCGACAAGCGACTGGCCGAAATTCTCCAGCCCGTCCGGCAGCATCAGCCACCAGGCGAAGGGGATGCAGGCGAGGCTGATCGCGAGCAGCGCGGGAAGGATCCGGCGGACCCGGCGCAGATAGAAGCGTCGGAACGAAAAATCGCTCGTATCCAGATCCTTGCGAATATTCGCTGAGATCAGATAGCCGCTGACGACGAAGAAGATATCGACGCCGAGAAAGCCGCCCGGAATCCAGGCGAAGCCGGCGTGATACAGGATCACGCCGGCGACGGCGATCGCACGCAGCCCGTCAATCTCGGGCCGATAGGTCAGGTGGCGCTGGGCGCTCCCCGCAGCGCGCATCGGCGCTTACTTGCCGCGACGCTTCCGATGGCTTTCCAGGTCGAGCACTGCCGAATCGTCTCCTTCCGGAAACAATCCAAGACGGCGGGCAACTTCCTGATAGGCCTCGACTTCTCCGCCCAGATCGCGACGGAAGCGATCCTTGTCGAGCTTCTCGCCCGAGGCGATGTCCCAAAGGCGGCAGCCGTCCGGGCTGATCTCGTCGGCGAGGATGATCCGCGGATAGTCATTGTCCCAGATCCGGCCGAATTCGAGCTTGAAGTCGACCAGCTTGATGCCGATCCCGGCGAACAGGCCCGACATGAAATCGTTCACGCGGATCGCCATGTCGGCCATGTCGTGCAGTTCTTCCTGCGTCGCCCAGCCAAAGGCGAGGATATGCTCGTCGGTGACCATCGGGTCACCCAGCGCATCGTCCTTGTAATAATATTCGACGATCGTCCGCGGCAGCGCCGTGCCTTCCTCGATCCCGAGACGCTTGGAAAGCGACCCGGCGACGACGTTGCGCACCACGACCTCGATCGGAACGATCTCGACCTGGCGGATCAGTTGCTCGCGCATGTTGAGGCGGCGGATGAAGTGAGTCGGGATGCCGATATGGCCGAGCATCGTGAAGATGTGCTCGCTGATCCGGTTGTTCAGCACGCCCTTGCCGTTGATCGTGCCCTTTTTCTGGGCGTTGAAGGCGGTTGCGTCATCCTTGAAATACTGGATCAGCGTGCCGGGCTCAGGACCCTCGTACAGGATCTTTGCCTTGCCTTCGTAGATTTGCCGGCGGCGTGCCATGTCGGCGGATACCCCTGAAATGCATCGCCCCGGCGGCGCGGGTCACCGCGTGGCTGCAGGGGCCGTGGAAAGGCTGCGCCTATACCGAAACGCCTGCCATGGCGCAATCGAGCATCGTGGCTGGCGATCGCCGACATGGATGGCGGGATCCGTGGAAGTGACGCGCCAGGCGCGGTCGGCGATCGAGAATGGTGTCGGCCCGCCGCGCGACCGGCCCAAAACAATCAATTGAGCTTGTGAATGTGCGGGCGGCTTTCAGGCCCGCCGCCCACACGCGTCGGCACACGGGATATTATCGCGTGCCGGCGATCGTGATCGGTCGGGCCTCGGCTTGGGCCAGCAGCCGGGCGCGCCTCGGCTCGACCTGGCTCAGCGCAGTCGCGACACAGGCGCGAATGCGGTGGGCGGTGGCGGCGTCGGTATAGCCGGGATTCGGGCACGCAAGCGCTGCTGCCCGCCTGGTCCGGCGGTCGAGTTCTGCCCGGCCGCGCTGGGTGGACAGGTCGAGATCGTGATGGGCTACCGAAACCGTGCGGGTGTCGGAGGATTGCGGCGCGGAGGCGGCGGCGATCAGGATGAGTGAGGCGAGGGTCAGCATTTCGGGTCTCCAGTTTCCAGTGACTGCCTTTCGGCGACCCGCCTCATCTGCGCCCGCATCGCCGCCGAAGCCAACAAATCGATGGACTGGAGCTGCAAGTCAGGCTTATGATTTATTCGATGCGACGCCTGCCACCCCTTGCCGCCGTCAGGGTTTTCGAGGCGGCCGCGCGCCACGGCAATTTCACCCGTGCGGCTGAAGAACTGGGAATGACCCAGGCGGCGGTCAGCTATCAGATGAAGCTGCTCGAGGAGCGACTGGGAGCGCCCCTGTTCGCGCGCAGCGGTCGGGGGATCGCGCTGACCGAACATGGCAGGCGGATCGCGCCGCAGGTCAGCGCGGCCTTCGATGCCATGGGCGAGGCGTTCGGGTCAGTCCGCGCCGAAAGCGAAGCGGTGCTGACGGTAAGCGCGCCGCAGACCCTGGCGACCAACTGGCTGGCCGGGCGGCTCGGCGGTTTCCAGATATCACGGCCCGGGCTGGCGGTTCGGCTGAACGTCGGCGATGCGATCGTCGATCTGGCCGCCGGTGACGCCGATGTCGCGATCCGCGGCGCGCCCGGGCCCTGGCCGGGACTGGTGTCCCATTTCCTGATGCGCATGCCGGTGACGCCGCTTGCCAGTCCGTTGCTGCTGGAGAAGCATCCGCCGGTGCGCACGCCGCAGGATCTGTTCCGGCTGCCGCTGCTGTCGCCCGAGGACGATTGGTGGCGGCTCTGGTTCGATTCCGCGGCGGCGGGTGAGGTCGAGGGCACGGCGCATCCCGGCATAAGGTTCGAGTCGCAGATTCTGGACGGGAACGCGGCGATCGCCGGACACGGGGTCGCGATCCTGAGCCCGCCAATGTGGCAATCGGCGATCGCCACGGGCCAACTGGTCCAGCCGCTTCCGCATTTCGTGAGCTATCGCAACGGTTTCTGGCTGGTCCACACCGAGGCGAAGCGCAACCTGCCCAAGGTGCGGGCCTTTCGCGACTGGATCCTGGAGGAAGTACGGACGACGCTGGGCGACGACCCGTTCGGCGCGTTGGTGCCCGTCCGTAACGAGGACTGAGCCGGGCGGGGGCACGCGTTCACGAAAAATCGCTGCCGCAGCCTCGCCACCTGCGTGAACGATTGCTAGAGACGAGAACAGAATGGCACTCGACACCGATCTTCCCGAAACCGACGGCTCGTCCGATGTCCCCTTCGACAGCGCGCTTTCCGAACGCTATCTCGTCTACGCCATGTCCACGATCACGGCGCGTTCGCTGCCGGACGTGCGCGACGGGTTGAAGCCGGTCCATCGGCGCCTGTTATGGGCGATGCGATTGCTGAAGCTGGATCCGAGCCAGGGGTACAAGAAGTGCGCCCGCGTCGTCGGCGACGTGATCGGCAAATATCATCCCCATGGCGATGCGTCGGTCTATGATGCGATGGTCCGCCTCGCCCAGACCTTCTCGCTGCGATATCCGCTGGTCGACGGGCAGGGCAATTTCGGCAATATCGATGGCGATAACGCCGCGGCCTATCGCTACACCGAAGCCCGGCTGACCCAGGTCGCGATCGACCTGATGGAAGGGCTGGACGAGAATTCGGTCGACTTCCGCGCCACCTATAATGGCGAGGACGAGGAGCCCGAGCTGTTTCCGGGACCGTTCCCGAACCTGCTGGCCAATGGTGCCCAGGGCATTGCGGTGGGAATGGCGACGAGCATTCCGCCGCACAATGCGGCGGAATTGCTGCAAGCCGCGACCGCGCTGATCGACAATCCACAGGCGAACGTCCTCGACTATGTGAAGGGCCCGGACTTCCCGACCGGGGGCCTCGTGGTCGACAGCCCTGCCGCCATCGCCGAGAGCTATGCGACGGGACGCGGCAGTTTCCGCGTCCGCGCCCGGATCGACAAGGTGACCGAGAAGGGTGGCGGCTGGCACCTGGTGGTGTCCGAAATTCCGTACGGCGTCGCGAAGGGCAAATTGATCGAGGGGATCGCGGATCTCATCAACGAGAAGAAGCTGCCGATCCTGGGCGATGTCCGCGATGAATCCGCCGAGGATATCCGGATCGTGCTGGAACCGCGCAGCCGGACGGTCGACGCCGAGACGCTGATCGAGAGCCTGTACCGGCTGTCCGACCTCGAATCGCGGGTGCCGCTGAACCTGAACGTGCTGGACAAGGCGCGCACCCCGCGCGTCATGAGCCTGCGCGATGCGATCGCGGCGTGGGTCGAGCATCAGTTCGTGGTGTTGCGGCGCCGGGCCGAGCATCGGCTGAACAAGATCGCCGACCGGCTGGAACTGGTCGGCGGCTATATCATCGCCTTTCTCAATCTCGACCGGGTGATCGAGATCATCCGGACCGAGGACGAGCCGAAGCCGGTGATGATCGCCGAGTTCGAGCTGACCGACCGCCAGGCCGAGGCGATCCTCAACATGCGGCTGCGCAGCCTGCGCCGGCTGGAGGAAATGGAGCTTCGGCGCGAGCGCGACGGGTTGCTGAAGGAGCAGGGCGACCTGCAGCAACTGCTGGCGTCGGACGCGCGGCAGCGCACCCGGCTGAAGCGCGATTTCGGCAAGATGCACGACCGCTATGGTCCGGAAACGCTGCTGGGCAAGCGTCGCACATCGGTGATCGAGGCGGCGCCGGCCCGCGACATTCCGCTGGAAGCGATGATCGAGCGCGAGCCGATTACGGTCATCCTGTCCGCACGTGGCTGGATCCGCGCGATGAAGGGACATGTCGAGCAGTTGAGCGGCGAGGCGCTGAAGTTCAAGGAAGGCGACGGGCCGTTCCTAGCGTTTCACGCGCAGACGACCGACAAGCTGCTGCTCGCGGCGGACAATGGCCGTTTCTACACGCTTGGCGCCGACAAGCTGCCGGGCGGCCGCGGGTTCGGCGAACCGCTGCGGCTGATGATCGATCTCGACGGCGACCGGCAGGTGCTGGCACTGATCCCCGCCAATGCCGCGACCCGGCTGCTGGTCGCGGCCAGCGACGGCCGCGGCTTCATCGTCAAGACCGAGGATGTTCTGGCCGAGACGCGCAAGGGCAAGCAGGTGGTCACGCCGCGTACCGGTGCGCAGTTGAGGATCGTCCGCCCGATCCCGCACGATGACGACAGCGTCGCGGTGATCGGCGACAACCGCAAGATGCTGGTCTATCCGCTGTCCGAGGTGGCCGAACTCGCGCGCGGGCAGGGGGTGCAACTCCAGCGCTACCGCGACGGCGGGCTGTCGGACGTGCGGACCTTCCGCATGGCGGATGGCCTGAGCTGGGCGATGGGCGGCGAGACCGGGCGCACCCGCACCGAGAGCGACCTGACGCCGTGGCGGGCCGCGCGGGGTGCCGCCGGCCGGATGCCCCCGACCGGTTTCCCGCGCGACAATAAATTCTGATCGGCCCGGAACGGCTGTTTTTCTTTGCCGGCGACTTCGCAAGACTTCAGCGCGCCTTAACGAATCGACCTTAGCCATCCTCGCGATGGTGCCGCTGGAGCTCAGCCACGCGTTGATATCGACCCCGCCGCACGAGCCGGCGCCGGGTCCGGCTGTCGCGTGTGACGTAGCGGCCAGCGCGGCGGTGCTCGACCTGATGCCGATCGCTGCCGCAATCGTCATCCAGCGGAGCGGCGAGCTGGAGTTCGCGGCGGTAAATCGGCTGTTCCGCAAGGCGGGCTTTGGCAGCGTGGCCGCCGACTCCTCGATGGCGCGGTTGCTGGGCCCGCAGCTGCGCCGGTTTTTCGCGTCCGATCAGACCCATGTCGAGATCGAATGGCAGTTCGGCGACGAGGTCGATTGCCGCTATTTCCGGGTCAGCTTTGCCAGGCGCTCGACCGTGCCGGGGGTGGATCGTGCGCTGGTCAGCCTGATCGACCAGACTGCGGAGTTCCGTACCGAGCAGAGCCTGCGCCGCGAAATGATGACCGACAGCCTGACCGGATTGTGCAATCGATCCGGGTTCAGCGACGCGATCGAGGGGGCAATCCAGCCCGGCGCTGCAGCGAAATATGCGGTGCTCGCGATCAACCTCGAGCGGTTCAGCCGGGTCAACGCCTGTATGGGCGGGCTTGCGGGTGACGAGCTGCTGATCTCGGTCGCGCGCCGGCTGAAGGGCGCGCTTCGCGGGCGCGATGTGCTCGCCCGATTGAATGGCGACGAGTTTGCGGTGCTGATGACCGCCCAGGGCGGCGCCGCCGACGCGTTCCAGGTCGCCAAACGGATCCGCTGTGCGCTTGCCAGCCCGTTTCGCCTGTCCGACTTCGAAATCAGGGTCGACTGCGCGATCGGCATCGCGTTCGGATCGGACGATGACGGCGATGGCGAGGATCTGGTGCGCAATGCCCAGTTCGCCCTCAAGCGATCGAAACAGTCCGGCCGGACCGAAACCTACCATGCCCGCGCATTCGACGTTGCCCGCAAACAATTCGGCATGGAGACCGGATTGCGGCGCGCGATCGAAAGCGAGGCGCTGACGCTCCATTTCCAGCCGATCTGCGATCTCGCGACCGGACGAATCGTCTCGTTCGAAGCGCTGGCGCGGTGGACCGACGAGCAAGGCGTCTGCCTGTCGCCGGACGCGTTCATCCCGGTCGCCGAGGAATCGGGACTGATCGTACCCCTGGGGCGCTGGGCGATGGATGAGGCGGTGCGGACGCTGGCGGCGTGGAACGACGCTGCCGGCAAGCCGTGCGACGTGCGGATCGCGGTGAACCTTTCCGCGATCCAGCTGCAGCGCGACCAGATCCCGTCGATGGTGCGGGCTGCGCTCGATCGCCATGGGGTGTCGTCGAACCAGTTGACGCTGGAACTGACCGAAAGCGCGATCGGGACCGATCCCGATCATGTCGCGCGGATCATGACCGCGCTGAAGGACATGGGTGCGACACTGGCGATGGACGATTTCGGCACCGGCTATTCGAACCTCGCGCACCTTCAGAGGCTGCCGATCGACCTGCTCAAGATCGACCGGAGCTTCGTGTCGGGCATGCTGGCCGACCGCGATAAGCTCGCGATCGTCCGCGCGATCCTGAGCCTTGCCTCGGCACTCGGCATGACGACCATCGCCGAAGGGGTCGAGGCGCTGGATCTGGCGCAGCGGCTGGCGGCACTGGGATGTACCCAGGGGCAGGGCTTCCTGTTCGGCCGCCCGCTCGACCGCGACCGGGCCTATCGGCTGATGGCCGAACGCAACGCCTGATCCGCAAGCTGTTCGACCCGCGCGGCATCGGGGAACGCCTCGGCGATCCACAGATCCTCGACCTGCCGCATCAACCGAGCGACCTCCGGGCCGGCCTTGATCCCGCGCGCGACGATGGCACCGCCGGAGAGCGGAAAGCGCGGCGGTTCCCAGTCGCGGATCGACGCCGCTTCGTCGATCGGTCGATCCGAAAGCAGCAGCTGATCCACCGCGCTTTCCACACCGATGCGATAGGCGAGGGGCCTGGCCGGATGGGCGGGCGGGGCAACCGCCATCGTCAGACGTCGCTTCTGGGCGTTCGACAGCTTGAGCCTCGCGCCGATCTGCTCTGCCGTTGCCGGGTCGGCGGGGATCAGCGCGGCGAGCCTGCGGATGGCGTGCGGGGGGATGCCGCCCTGCCGCTCCCGTTCTGCCAGCCGGGCGAGCCGCTCGGCACCGGCCTGGTCGATCTCGGGAAGTACGGCATCGAAGATCCCGCGCGCGACCATCAGCGCAACGACCCGGACCGCGTCCGTTGCGACGAGCAGCTTCAGCAGCTCGTCGGCGATACGCTCGCGACTGAGCGCCATCAGGTCGCGGGCGCGGTGGGTGCAGGCGTCGAGCCCCGCTGCGTCCGGCGTGTCGCCGAAGCGCGCCAGGAAACGGAAGAAGCGCAGGATGCGCAGATGATCCTCGGCGATGCGCTGTAACGGATCGCCGATGAAGCGCACGTGTCGGGCGTCCAGATCGGCGAGTCCGCCGAAATAATCATGAATCTCGCCGGTTGCCGGATCGGCGTACAGCGCATTGATCGTGAAATCGCGGCGCGCCGCATCTTCGCGCCAGTCATCGGTGAAGGCAACGGTCGCGCGCCTGCCGTCGGTCGACACGTCGCGGCGCAGGGTGGTGACCTCGACCGGCCCACTCTCGAGCACCGCGGTTACCGTCCCGTGATCGATGCCGGTGGGAACGACGCGGATGCCGGCGGCCTTCAGCCGGCGAATGACCTCCGCAGGCGGATGCGGGGTGGCGATGTCGATATCGGCTGCGGGAATTCCGAGCAGCGCGTCGCGCACGGCGCCGCCGACGAAGCGTGCCTCGCCGAGGGTGGCGGCGAGCCTGTCCAGGCCGGCGCGCACTCGCCATTCGGTCTCGGGAAGGATCATGCCGCCCACCTCAGCCGGCGCGAGAGGTTGACGATCATTGCCGCCGTCGCGCCCCAGATCCGATGTCCGCGCCAGTCCATCTCGTAATAGCGTCGTTCCTGGCCGGCATAGACGGCGCGGCCCTCCTTGTGGTTGGTTTCGTCCAGCAGGAAGCTGAGCGGCACCTCGAACAGCTCCGCAACCTCGGCCTCGGACGGAATCAACGGAAGGTCGGGTTCGATCACACCCACCACGGGCGTGACGCTGTATCCGGTAATGGTGCGGTACAGGTCGGCGGTGCCGATCACCTCGACGCGCGATGGCGGCAGCGCGATCTCCTCCTGCGCCTCGCGCAGTGCGGCAGCCACCGGGCCGCCATCGTCGGGGTCGATCCGTCCGCCCGGAAAGGCGACCTGGCCTGCATGACGGCGCAGCGTCTCTGTCCGGCGGGTCAGGATCACGCCGGGATCGGCCCGGTCGGTGACGGCAATCAGGACTGCGGCGGCACTGGTCACCGCGTCCGGATCGAAATCATGATGATCGCCGGTAAGAAGGACAGGCTCATGCCGAGCCTCGAGCGCATCGCGCAGCCGCGCCGCGAGCGTCATGCGTCGGCCTCCGGATCCTGCGTGTCGAAGGGGAAAAAGGCGCCGTTGCTCCACAGGCCGGGCGGCTCGCTGCCGTTCGACAGCGCGATCTGCGCCAGTTCGTAATAGACCGCACGGTTCACCAGCGCCTCCAGCCCGCCGCGAACGTGCAGATAGGGGCGCGTGCCGTCGAAGCGCAGCGGATGGTCGGAACCTGCCGTCACCAGCTCGTCGGTGTTGAGCCGGAACGCCAGCCGCATCTCGGTATCGCTGCCCTCGATCTTCAGTTCGACCGCCTGGAACGGGGCGTCCTCCACCTCGATGTCCAGCTTCTCGACCGGGGTTACGAGAACGAACGACCCGTCCGGCTCGCGGCGAAGGATCGTCGAGAAGAGTTTGACCATCGCGGTGCGCCCGATCGGCGATCCCTGATGATACCAGGTGCCATCGCGCGCGATTCGCATGTCGCTGTGTCCGCAATGAGCGGGATTCCATTTATCGACCGGCGGCAGTTTCTGCTCGGCGACGAGCCTGGCAATCTCCGCCAGCGAGAGATTGGCGAAATCCGGGGGAGGGGGCGTCGGCATGCGCTGTCGTTAGGCGAGCCGGAACGACAGCGCAAACCGGGTCAGGCCGGCTGAAGCACCCGAGGGCCGAGTGCGCCGGCACAGTCGGGCACATCATCGCCCAGCGCCAGGAGTCGGCGCGGCTCGAACGGACCGGGCAGGCGCCAGCGCGCGGTTCGATCGGCCATGAAGCCGAAGAACCGGCCATAATATTCGGGGTCGCCGATCAGCATGAGCGCATGCGCGCCGTCGAGGCTGCTCTCGGAAGCGGCCTCCAGCGCACGCGCCATCAGCGCGCGTCCGATGCCGTCGCGTTGCGACGAGGGTTCGACCGCGACCGGCCCGACCATCACCAGAGGAACGGTGTCGCCCTGATCGCAGCGGAGCAGCACGGGCCAGCACTGGATGGTGCCGAGAAGCCGGCCATCCGTGACCACCGCAGCGAAGCTGAGCGCGTCGATCGCTTCCGTGCCAGCCCGGACGCGATAGGCGGTTCGCGCGCGTCGGTCTGCCCCGAAAGCCTTGTCGAGCAGCGCGTCGACAGCCTGAGGCGAAACCTGGGCAAGCGGAACCAGTGCGATCACTTCGAATAATCCTCCGTCATTCTCCGGCAATGGAGCCGGGGCGGCGCGCTTTATACCCGCACGCGCCTGACGCAAGGTTGAATCGTCTTTCAGTCATGCCGGCTTCTGCTATGGGCGCGGACCAGCCTTTCCGAGGACAGCAGCGTGAACGACCTTCTCCAGCTCGAGGTGCATGACCTCGAAGTCCAGGTGCTGACGGGAATCTATTCAGAAGAAACGCATCTGCCGCAGCCTCTTCGGATCTCGATGACCGTCGACCTGGCACTGCCCGAGCGTTTCCTGCCCGACACGCCGCTCAGTGCGTCCAAAAGCTATATCGACCTGAAACATGCCGCGACGACGGCGTTGCCGCAGGGCGTCCACTTCACGCTGATCGAAGGGGTTGCCGAGCATATCTGCGAAACCTTGTTCGTCTCGGACGAGCGGGTGAAGCGCGTGCAGGTGAAGATCGTGAAGCTCGCCATTTCCGAAAATGGCGAATCGATCGGCATCACCCTGGTGCGTCATCGCCGCTGAGGCGGCGAAAGAGGCTCATCGCGCGCCCCGTTGTCGTTGCGTTTCCGGCATCGCCCGCCCCGCGGAGTGGGCGATGCCCAACGTCGATCAGTTGCAGGGGCCCAGGCTCTTGCGCACGAACTGATAGTCTTCCCGGGCGATCTGTGCGCTGGTGGGATCGCCCGCCTCCAGCGCGGTCGGCGGCAGTTCCGACGGCAGGCCGCAGGCGAGGCGGTACCACAACAGAGTGTCGCGTGGCGGCGCGCCTGCCGATTCGTCGATGAAATCGCCGGTGGAGACCGACCAGCGCGGCTGCTGATTCGGACGCCGCAGGACCTGAAGCGAGATCTGCTGGCCGCTGCCGGTCAGCAGGAAGATCTGCGTCTCACCTTCGCCGGGAAGCGACCCGGGGACGTGGAACGCGTTTCCGACCCCGGTGACTGCTTCCGGCGCATCGGCCGCCAGCACTTCGCGAACGATCCCTCGAACGCGCGAATCGAGTTCGGGCGTCCAGGGAATCTGGGCATCCGGGCCTGTCAGCTGGACCTGGTCCGGCGCGTTCGGCACGGAACGGGCAAAGGCGACGACCCGCATTTTCTTGAGTTTGGGCGCGCGGCCCCGCGCATCGAGCGGAACATCGACAAGATAGGCGACACGGGTCGCCATCGCTCCCGTACCGCGGATCAATGCGGTCACATCGATTTCAACATAGAAGCGTGCCCGCCCAGGCGCGAGACCGGTCGCCTCCGCGTCCTTGACCCGCGTGGCACTGCGGATCACACCGTCGATCACCAGCGGAGAACCAAGAACTTGGCGGGCGATGCTGGCATAGCCGGGGCCGGCAGGGAGAGGAGCGGCCTGGCTGGTGGGAGCTGCCGTCTGGGCAATTGCGGGGAGCGGCGCCGTCAATGCTGCGGCGCAACAAAAGAACAGGGTCTTCATGTGCGTCATGCCTGTCCCGTTACCGGAATGTGCCCATCTTAAACAGAAATAATTCCGAAGCGTGCGCCCTCTAGTGGGGAAATGTCCGACAAAGCGTTTGCGTAGCCCTGTGTCGGACGATACAGACTCGGGCTCTGCCGAGGACTTGTCGCGCGGCGGGTGATTCCGTGCGCTGGTGACAAGCGCTTCGTGGGTCGCATAACGGGATAGAGGAGTGACGGTGCCGAATGGCTTACGCTGACCGTAATGTAGCAGGAAGCCGGGTGGTAGCGATCGTAGTGGTCGCTGTGCTCGTGGCTGTCCTGGGCTATGTCTTCGTCACTGGACTGGCCATGAAATATATCAAGGAGAAGACCGAGGAACTGGACGTCTTCGACGTGCAGGACCCGCCGCCTCCGCCTGAGGAAGTGCCGCCGCCTCCGCCGCCGCCTGACTCTCCGGTGCCGCCGCCGCCTACCCAGGTCGTGACGCCCCCGGCAGTTGTGCAGGTTCCGGTTCCGGCGCCGCCCATCCAGTCGACCAACGTGCCGCAGCCGCCACCCCCGACGTCGCCTCCCGCGCCGCCGGCTCCGCCTGCGCCGCCGCAGCCGCCTGCGCCTCCCGCGCCGCCGCGTGTTGCCAAGAAACTCACGCCGCGCGGTCAGCCGCAGAGCTGGGTGACCAACGACGACTATCCGGCGGCTGCGCTTCGTTCCGAGAGCGAAGGTACCACCGGCGTTCGTCTGGACGTCGACGCGTCTGGCAAGGTCTCGAATTGCACGGTGACGTCCTCCAGCGGTTCGTCGCTGCTCGACAACACTGCCTGTTCGCTGCTCCGCCGCCGCGCCCGGTTCAACCCGGCCGAGGATGCGAGCGGAAATAAGATCCCTGCGAGCTGGCCCGGCCGGTTCACGTGGAAGATGCCGACGAACTGATTTTCGATTTGGGTGACCGGCGCGCCGGAGACATTCGCGCGCCGGATTGAACGACAAGCAATTCTTAGAGGAAAGAATCAAACATGTTCACGACCATTCTCGCTGCCGGGGCCGGTGCTGGCGCTCCTCCCGCCGATTTCGACGTGCTGCACGCCCTGAACGAAGGTGGCGTCATTTCGTGGGCCACCGCCATCATCCTGGTGAGCATGCTGTTCTTCTCGCTCTACATCCTGTTCACCAAGGTGTTCGAGCAGCAGAAGATCCTGAACCAGGGCAAGCGCGTCCGCGCCAGCTTCTGGTCGTCGGGCAACCTGCGCGAAGGCGCCGCCAAGCTCGCCAAGGATTCGGCCTATCGCCAGATCGTCGACGACGCGCTGCTCGCTCAGGACCAGTACAAGGAACTGACCGATCCCGTCGAGGCGCATGACTGGCTGCATGGCTCGCTGACCCGTTCGGAAGCGTCGATCAACTCGCAGCTTTCGGGCGGCCTGGCGTTCCTGGCGACCGTCGGCACGACCGCACCGTTCATCGGTCTGTTCGGTACCGTCGTCGGCATCTTCCGCGCGCTGATCAAGATCGGCGCGGAAGGTCAGGCGTCGATCGGCACCGTCGCAGGCCCGGTCGGTGAGGCGCTCATCATGACCGCACTCGGCCTGGTCGTCGCGGTTCCGGCCGTGCTCGCCTACAACTGGCTGCAGCGCCGCAACAAGGCGATCGCCGAGCAGCTCAGCGGCTTCTCGAACGACGTTCTCGGCTACCTGGCTTCGGACGGCCGCGTTCGTCCGGTGACCTCGTCGTCGGCAGCTGCCGCGGCTCGCAAGCCCGTCGCCCCGGTGGCGAAGGCTCCGCAGGCCTCGACCACGGCGTAACTCGACCAGGGCCGGGCCGCGCGGACAGGCTTGCCTCTGCCGCGCGGCTCCGGTCCGGCGATTTGCCCGGGGACAGGATGCGTAAGATAGGAATGCGCCAATGGCGATGAACATAGGCGGAGACGCCGAAGAAAAACCGATGTCGGATATCAACACGACGCCTCTGGTGGACGTCATGCTGGTGCTCCTGATCATCTTCCTGATCGCGATCCCGGTGGTGGTTCAGTCGGTTGAGCTGGCGCTGCCCAAGGTGGTGTTCGAACCGACCGAAACGAAGCCGGAGAACGTCCTGCTGGCGGTTCGCGCCGACTCGGCCGGGACCTGTCAGGTGTATTGGGGCTTGTCCCCGGTCAGCAGCACCGAACTGCTCGATCGCGCAGCTACGAAGCTTCAGGCCGAGATCGACAAAGTGGGCACGATTACCCGTGCGGATCAGCTTCCCGAAGTGCACATCCGCGGTGACGTGAACACGCCGTACAAGTGCATTGGCGGTACGATCTTCACGATGCAGCGTGCAGGGTTCGTCAAGGTCGGCTTCATTTCCGAACCGCCGCCCAACGCGGCCCTCTAAGCCACCGTTTAAGGAGTTAGTCACATGGCAATGAGCGGTGGCCGCGATGACGGCGAGCCGATGAACGAGATGAACACGACGCCGCTGATCGACGTCATGCTCGTGCTCCTCATCATGTTCATCATTACGATTCCGATCCAGACCCACGCGGTGAAAATCGATCTTCCGCAGACGCCGAAGAATCCGACGACCACGGTTGAGCCGACGAAGAACAAGATCTTCATCGACGCCAATGGCAACGTGTTCTGGAACAGCCAGCAGGTGGACGACATCACCCTGCAACAATATCTGGAAGCGACGAAGAGCATCGACCCGGAGCCTGAGCTGCACTTCCAGCCGGCGCCCGATGCGAAGTATGACAAGGTCGATCACGTGCTTGCGATCGTCAAGCGTGCGAACGTCACCAAGCTTGGCTTCGTCGGGAACGACCAGTATCAGGGCGTCTTCTAAGACAACCTAATATGAGATCCGCGCTCAGGCGCTGATTTGACAGAGGCGGCCTTCGGGCCGCCTCTTTTGTTTTGTGCGCACACTCGAGAACTTTGGGGCGGCGATGGCATGTCTCGCCCTCTTTCTGCTCGGCCAGGATGACCGCCGCGTTCGCTGCCGTCGCGCGCTGCGCGACACATGCCCGACCAGATACCGTGCTGCGCTGCTGTGCCAGATGCGGATTCACGGACAGGGCTGCATGTCCTGCACCCTCCCTGCGCAGTTGCGATGTTCGCAATTGCCAGCGTGAAACAGAAGTGTCACAAATCCGACATCAAAGAGTCACGGGAATTACGCCGTGATGTAACGATAGATGGAGGATGGCATGCGTAACGCACTGATCGGTTTTGGCGTGGCGGCCCCGCTGCTGCTCATGATTACGCCGGCCCAGGCTCAGACCCCGGCTAGCGATCCGGTCGCCAAGTCGGCCATCGTTCAGGGTGATTATGTTGCGGCCGAACGCCGCCTTATTCAGGAGCTCCGGATCCATCCGGGTCGTCCCGAACTCCTGTTGAACCTCGCCGCAGTCTATTCGCAGACGGGTCGCGTCAGCGAAGCGCGGGGTCTGTACCGTCAGGTCATCGCGCAGAATGACGTGCTGATGGACGTCAGCGCCGACCGCACTGCCGGGTCGCATACGATTGCAACCACCGGCCTTCGTCGGCTCGAGACGGTTCAGTTCACTCAGCGCTGAACAAGCCTGGCGGGCGCGCCCCCGGGTTCGCCCGCCTGCTCCAGCCACAAATTACGATAAAGTAGCTCGGTTGTCGGCTGTTCTATCGACGAGGTGCGCAACGCGCCTCGCGGCGCACGACATCAGAGCCGCGGCAAGGTCACGCCGCGTTGCCCCATATATTTGCCCGCACGGTCGGCATAGCTGGTCTCGCAGGGCTCGTTGCCCTTCAGAAACAGGAACTGGCACGCGCCCTCGTTGGCGTAGATCTTGGCGGGAAGGGGAGTGGTGTTCGAGAATTCGAGCGTGACATGGCCCTCCCATTCGGGTTCGAGCGGGGTGACGTTCACGATTATCCCGCAGCGGGCGTAGGTCGATTTGCCGAGGCAGATCACCAGAACGTCACGCGGGACCCGAAAATACTCGACAGTGCGCGCCAGCGCGAAGCTGTTCGGGGGGATGACGCAGACATTGGTCTTGCGATCCACGAAGCTGTTGGAGTCAAAGTCCTTCGGGTCGACCACGGCGCTGTCGACATTGGTGAAGATCTTGAACTCGTCGGCGACACGCGCGTCATAGCCATAAGAGGACAAGCCATAGCTGATGCACCCTTCGCGGCGCTGTGCCTCGACGAAAGGTTCGATCATCGCGTGCTGCGTTGCCTGGTCGCGAATCCAGCGGTCTGAAAGGATCATGGTGCAGCTTTCGCGGCTCGGCGGGGATCGGGCAAGAGGGCTATTCGACGTTCAGTTCGAACGGTGTCGCAGGCAGCCCGCCACGATCGTAAAGCGTGCAGACCGGGCTGTCGCCCCAGCAGTAGCGCACGCGGTCCGCAGCCCCGTCCGCAACGTCGAGGATGACGGCGTCGCCATCGATCCGCGCCTCGACGAACCGGCAGCTCGCATAGGCGGCCGCGCACAGTTCGAATCCGATCGGCCTGGTGGCCGACCAGGCCTGAAGCGGGCCGTCCATGCCGGTGAAGGTGACACGGACGCTGTCGCCGGTACGGCGCGCATCGACCGGCCAGGGCCCGGAATAGGCGATGGTCTCGCCATAGGCTTTCACTCGCGCGCCGAGCGCAAGCCGGCGTCCGACCTCCTGTTTGTTGGCCGGATGAATGTCCCACACATCGCCCAGGTCGGTGGCGACCGCCAGGGCGGCGTTGCGATCCGCCGCGACGGCGCGGCGCTGCTCGTCGCGGATGCTGGCATTGCCACTCTCGACCGGGATGGCATTGCGCGGACCCCATCCGGCGATCTGGACGATCAGGAACGGCAATTGAGAATCGCCGAACTGGCCTCGCCAGCCAGACATCAGGCCCGCCAGCCGCGTCGAATAGCCCGACGCAGCGCCGGTATCGGCCTCACCCTGATACCAGGCAACGCCGCGCAGCCGATAGGGGCCGATCGGGGCGATCATCGCATTGTATAGCCCCGACTGGCCGGATGTGCTCTCCCACGGCGTATGCGGTGAATCGCCGATGCCGGGGGTGGCGCGGTACTGCCAGTCTGACGCCGGCGGGAGGGCGAGGGTCGCGCCGTCGGCGAACTTGAGCAGGCGCGGGGCGTCCTTGCCATACATTCCGCCGCCGCCGCCGGTATCGATCACACCGACCGTGACCAGGTTGACGCCCGCCTTCAGAACGCCCGGGGCCAGGGGATAGCTGCGCTGCTGGTTCCAGACATTGGTCGAGCCGACCGGGACGCCGTTGACGAAAGCGACATCCATGTCGTCGGCGATACCCAGCTCGATGCCGGTCGCTTTCTTCGCCTGGGCGGCGGTCAGCCGGATCTCGGTCCGGTACCAGACGATGCCGTTATAATTCTCCATCGCGGAAACGCCCCAGCCTTCCCAGAGCTCGAATGCGGGGAGCTTGAGCCAATTGCCGGGGGCACCTGCCTGCCAGGGCTCGCGGCCCGCCGCATCGCCGCTCCGTTCACGCCACCATTGCATCCACGCGGTGCCCCATTTCCGCGCCGCCGCAGCGGGATCGCGCTGGTGCAGCGCGCGCAACTCGGCGTCGCCCTTGGCTACGGGATCGGCGGCGAGCGATCCGGCGCTGCGCCATGCATTGATCGCGGTACCGCCCCAGGTCGAATCGATCAGGCCGAACGGGACTTTCTGGCGCCCCTTCAGATCGCGGGCCATGAAATAGCAGGCAGCGCTGAACTCGCCGATCGTCTTGGGGGTAACGGGCTCCCAGGCCAGGGGATGCTTGAAGCGTTCGAGCGGCGCTGTCGCGGAGTCCTTCTGCACCGTGATCAGCCGCATCATCGGGTCATTGGCGTTGGCGATCTCGCTTTGCGCATTCAGCGCCTGAGAGACCGAGAGTTCCATGTTCGATTGGCCCGAACACAGCCAGACATCGCCGATCAGGACGTCGCTGATCGTCTGCACGCGGGATCCGGCGCGAACCGTCAGCGTGTAGGGGCCGCCGGCCGCGATCGCGGGCAGCTCGACGCGCCAGCGACCTGCCGAATCCGCCGTCGCGCGCGCCGTCTTGCCGGCGATTTCGACCTCGACCGGCTGACCGGGGGCGGCATTGCCCCAGACCGGAAGGGGCTTGTCCCGTTGCAGGACGCCATGGTCCTGGAACAGGGGCGCCAGCAGCGGTGCGTCCTGCGCCGTCGCCGGAAGCGCCAACAGCAGCGCAGCCGCCGCGCCCATGCCCGGAATCACCTTCACCGCCATCTCCCCGCCACCTGATCGCCCATGCAAAGCCGATGCGCCCGGGATCGGCAAGGCCTAAAGCAGGTCGCGCGGTCCGAACCCCTGGGGCAGCAGTTCGGATATGCGCCAGCTGCGGATCGCATCGCCCTGGGCCGACCCGCAATGGACGGGCAGGTCGCGGTCGCCGATCGCCGCCGCCTCGTTGATGATCTGCCGGCAGCGCCCGCACGGGCTGACGGGCGAGTCGCCGGTCGGTCCGTCGGGCCCGATCGGCCCGCCGATCACGCCGATCGCGACGACGTCTGCGATCCGGCCCTGGCTGTTCACGGTCGCGAGGGCGACGGTTTCGGCGCACAGCGACAGGCCGTAGCTCGCATTCTCGAAATTGGCTCCGGTCACGATGGTGCCGTCGGCCAGCAACACCGCAGCACCGACGCCGAACCGCGAATAAGGCGCATAGGCATTGCGCGACGCCTTTCGCGCCTCAGCAACCAGCTGTTCCGGGGTCACGTCACTCATTCGTCCATCGGTCCCTGTTCGTATCGTTACCCGATGCGGACTCGGGCGAACCCGGCAGCGTGCCATATCGCCTGAAGCTTGTCGAAAGCACAGTCGACGGTGGGCGGGTCAGCCCTTGATGTGCAGGACGCAGATGAGCGTGAACAGGCGGCGGGCAGTGTCGAAATCCACGTCGATCTTGCCCTCCAGCCGCTCCTTGAGGAGTTGGGCCGCATCGTTGTGGATGCCGCGCCGCGCCATGTCGATCGTCTCGATCTGCGCCGGGGTGGCATTGCGGATCGCCTGGTAATAGCTGTCGCAGATCGCGAAGTAATCACGGATGGGACGGCGGAAGCGCGCCAGGCCGAGCACCAGCGTCTCCAGAAGTGCGCCGTCCGCCCGCATCATCTGCAGCGCCAGCCGGCCTTCCTCGACGCTCAGATGCAGCTTGTACGGGCCCTCATAGTCGCCGCTGCGCAGGATCGGGGCGAAATGATTGTCCTCGATCAGGTCGAAGATCGCGATCCGCCGTTCCTGCTCGATATCGGCCGAGCGCCACAGGATGGTGCGCTCGTCCAGGGTGATATCGATGATCCGCGGATCGGTCATTGCCTGCCTATCCGTTCATTCCACATTTTCCACAAGCGCGCAGGTTGATGCTATGGTCGGTCTCCCCCACAGGTCCGAACATGGTCCAGTTGATTCCCTTGCCGACGCTTGCCGCGCCCGAAACCGTTCAGCTTCCCCAGAATGTGGAGGCAGAGGCGGCGCTGCTCGGCGCGATGATGATCGACAATCGCATCGCCGAGGACGTGCTGCAGAAGATTCGGCCGGAGCATTTCTTCGAGCCGCTGCATGGACGGATCTACGAGGCGATCTCGTTCCTGGTCGGTGACAATCGCCTGGCGACTCCGGTGACGCTGCGCCCGCTGTTCGCGGCCGATCCGGCGATGAAGGAGCTGGGCGGGCCGGCCTATCTGGCGCAGCTGACCGGCAATCCGGCCAGCATCATCGGCGCCCGCGCGTTCGCCGACCAGATCTATGACCTGGCGATGCTGCGTGCGCTGGTGACGGTCGGCCGCGACATGGTCGACGGCGCGCTGGACACCAGCAAGGACATCAATCCGGCCAAGCAGATCGAGGTCGCCGAGCTCAAGCTGTACGAGGTCGCCGAAAAGGGCGATGCCGAGGGCGGGGCGAAGAGCTTCACCCGCGCCGCCACGCTTGCCGTGAAGCAGGCCGAGAAGGCGATGAACTCGGGAGGCGGCATCTCCGGCATCACGACCGGGCTGACCGACCTGAACGCGTCTACCGGTGGTTTCAACCGATCGGACCTGCTGATCCTCGCGGGGCGCCCGGGCATGGGCAAGACCTCGCTGGCCACCAATATCGCGTTCAACGCGGCCAAGCGCTGGATGGACGATCTCGACGCCGGCATTGCCGAGGAAAAGTCGATCGGTGCGCCTGTTGCATTCTTCAGCCTCGAAATGTCCGCGGATCAGCTCGCCATGCGTATCCTGTCGGAGCAGGCCGAGGTGATCTCCGAAAAGCTGCGCACGGGCCAGCTGACCCAGGCAGAGTTCCAGAAGTTCGCGCGGGCGGCGGCGGACCTCGAGCGCCTGCCGCTGTTCATCGACGATACGCCCGGCCTGACGATCGCCGCGCTGCGCACCCGCGCACGGCGCATGAAGCGCCAGCACAAGATCGGCATGGTCATCGTCGACTATCTTCAGCTGCTCAGCGGGTCGGGCCGCAGCCAGGGCGATGGTCGCGTGCAGGAAATTTCGGAAATCTCGCGTGGATTGAAGACCTTGGCGAAGGAACTTCATGTCCCGGTGCTGGCGCTGTCGCAGCTCAGCCGTGCGGTGGAAAGCCGCGAGGACAAGAGGCCGCAGCTGTCGGACCTTCGCGAGTCGGGATCGATCGAGCAGGACGCCGACATCGTGCTGTTCGTGTATCGCGACGAATATTATCACGACTTCAAGGCGCCGACGAAGGTCCCCGACGGAACCGAGACGCCCGAGCAGCGCATCGCCTATGAGGAGTGGCAGGCGAAGCAGCTGGAGGTCGCCAACAAGGCGACGGTGATCATCGCGAAGCAGCGCCATGGTGCGACCGGATCGGTGCACATGCGCTTCGACCGTCAATTCACCAAGTTCAGCGACCTGGCGCACAGCGACTATTCGCCGGAGTACGAATAGCCCGCGATGCGCTGGCTGCCCCGCGCGATCAGGCCTGGGCGGGCTCGAGCGCGTTCTTCATGTCGCCGATCGTTCCGACGCGGATGCCGATGCGCGGGTCACCGCTCTTGGGAAACACGGCGTCGAGTCGCTGGCGCAGCACCGTCTCGAATTCCAGCTGGCCATGCTTGCGTGCACGCGAGACGGTGATGTCATGCTGGATCGCGTTCTTGATCCGGTCGACAGCGTCGTCGTCAAGCACGCCCGCGGCGACCAGTTCGGCGCACAGCTGAAGCAGCCCGACCGACGTCGCCTGCGCCCGAAGGCCGATATAGTCGAGACATTCATGCAGGCGGATCGCCTGCTCCTTCTGGCTCCGGTCCATCCTAAACCTCCTCGCGCCCTGATGAGCCGGGACGGCGCAGGCGCGGTCGGATGCCGTGTCGCTGCCGCGCGGAAGGGCGCTGAGGACAGGCTAGGTCGCGGAGGGCGTGGGCGTCAACGCTTTCGATGCGCTATCCGCCAGGCGATCAGAAGACGGGCAGGTTGGGATCATTGGCCGCGGTCGGATCGTGGATGCCGCACTCGGTCTTCTCCCAGCCACGCCAGCGGCCGGCGCGCGGGTCTTCGCCGGGCCGAACGACGCTGGTGCACGGCGCGCAGCCGATCGACAGATAGCCCTGCGCCTCGAGCGGATGGCGGGGGAGGGTGCGGGATTCGAACCAGGCGTCCAGATCGGCCTTGGTCCAGGTGGCGAGCGGGTTGAACTTCAGGCGATCGCCGTCCAGCTCGAAGCGGGGGAGCGCGTTGCGCGTGCTGGCCTGAAACGCCTTGCGCCCCGTGATGGTGGCGTCGAACGCCGCAAGTGCCCTTTCGAGCGGTACGACCTTGCGGATCTCGCAGCAGCCATCGGGATCATAGGACCAGCGCAGTCCGGTCTCGTCGCGCTTCGCGATGACCGCCTGATCGGGGGCGAGGATACGCAGATCGCGCAAGCCGAGGCGTGCCGCGAGCGTATCGCGATAGGCCAGCGTCTCGGGGAAATGCTTGCCCGTATCGATGAACAGCACCGGCACGCTCGGATCGATCGACGCGACCAGATCGAGCAGCACCGCCGACTCCGCCCCGAACGACGACACGATGCCGACATCGCCCAGCATCCGCTCTTGAAGAACGGTACGCAGCATTTCCTGGGTATCGGTGCCGCGGAACAGGTTGTTGAGGCGCACGGCGTCGGCCTCGCTGAAGCGCGGCGTCACGTCGATCACGTCCCGTTGCCGGGCGATACCGTGCGCGTCCGCTTCAGCCATGGCGCCGTTTCCACACAGGCACATGGCTGTCGGCGGCCGACTGATACACGAGTTCGTACCGCGCCAGCGATGCGGCCAGCGTCGCGGGATCGATCTCCGCCTCGGGCGCAAAGCTGTCGAAGCCGCAGCGGCGCATCAGCGGGATCTGGTCGACCAGCACGTCGCCCTGCGCGCGGAGCTCGCCGACATAGCCCGCCTCGCGCAAGATCCGCGCGGTGGAATAGCCGCGTCCGTCCCGGAATTTCGGAAAGCTTACCTCGACGAGCGCGATGCGATCCAGGCTGTCGAGCAGCGGCGCGACATCGTCGCCTGCCTCGATCCGGACGGCAGTCGCGTTGGACTGGCCGAGGAACGCGTCCATCGTCACCGCGGGCTCGTCATGCGCCTCGTCGTCGCGGTAGCGCAGCAGATCAGCCATAAAGCGCCTCCTTGAACGGCTCCATGCCGATGCGGCGATAGGTATCGAGGAAACGCTCGCCCGGCTGGCGCTCGCGCAGATAGACGTCGGTCGTCTTCTCTACCGCATCGACGATGCCGTCCTCGTCGAAGCCGGGCCCGGTGATCTTGCCCAGGCTGACATCCTCGGCGCCCGAACCGCCCAGCAGCAGCTGGTAGTTTTCGGTGCCTTTGCGGTCGACGCCCAGGATGCCGATATGGCCGGCATGATGATGGCCGCAGGCGTTGATGCAGCCGCTGATCTTGAGTTTCAGCTCGCCCAGGTCGCGCTGCCGGTCGAGGTCGGCGAAGCGCTCCGTGATCTTCTGCGCCACCGGGATCGCCCGGGCATTAGCCAGTGAGCAGTAATCGAGACCGGGGCAGGCGATGATGTCACTGATCAGGTCGAGATTGGCCTCGGCCAGCCCCGCCTCGGCCAGCTTCTGCCAGATCGCATACAGGTCCGCCTTGCGGACATGCGGCAGGACGATGTTCTGCGCATGGGTCACGCGAAGCTCGTCGAAGCTGTATTGCTCCGCCAGATCGGCCATCAGGTCGATCTGAGTCGACGACGCGTCGCCTGGAATGCCCCCGCGCGGCTTAAGGCTGATTGTGACGATCGAATAGCCGGGCTGCTTGTGCGCGGCGATATTCTGATCGATCCACAGCGCGAAGTCCGGGTCGCTGCGGTCGATCTCGTCCCCCAGGCCCGTTTCGAACGCCGGCGGCGCGAAGAAGGCGGCGATGCGATCGAGCTCCGCACGCGGCGGGTCGATGCCGAGCGCCTTGACCTTGGCGAACTCCTCCTCGACCTGGCGGCCATATTCGGCGGCGCCCAGGTCATGGATCAGGATCTTGATCCGCGCCTTGTAGATGTTGTCGCGCCGGCCATAGCGATTATACACGCGCAGGCAGGCTTCCATGTAGCTGAGGAAGTCCTCGAACGGCACGAAGTCCTTCACCTCGGGCGCGATCATCGGGGTGCGGCCCATGCCGCCGCCGACGAACACCTTCACGCCCAGCGCGCCGTCTTTGCGGACGATCTGCAGGCCGATATCGTGCAGCCGCATCGCGGCGCGATCCTCGTCGGCCGCGATCACCGCGATCTTGAACTTGCGTGGCAGGTAGCTGAATTCGGGGTGGAACGTGCTCCACTGACGCAGCAGTTCCGCCCAGGGCCGCGGATCTGCGATCTCGTCGGCCGCCGCCCCGGCGAACTGGTCCGAACTGATGTTGCGGATGCAATTGCCCGAGGTCTGGATCGCATGCATCTCGACCGTCGCCAGCTCAGCGAGGATATCGGGCGCATCCTCCAGCTTGATCCAGTTGAACTGCAGGTTCTGTCGGGTCGTGAAGTGCCCGTAATCGCGGTCATATTTGCGCGCGATATGGGCGAGCATCCGCATCTGGCGGCTGTCCAGCGTCCCATAGGGAACCGCGACGCGCAGCATATAGGCGTGCAGCTGGAGATAGAGGCCGTTCATCAGGCGGAGCGGCTTGAACTGATCCTCGGTGATCTGTCCGGCGAGGCGGCGGGTCACCTGGTCGCGGAATTCCTCGACGCGGGCGTCCACGATCGATTGGTCATACTGGTCGTATTTGTACATGTCAGATCACCCAGCTGCCGGCATTGGGGTCGGCGGGCTTGAGGGTCAGGTCGGGCCGGACGGTGGGGCCGAGGGCCCGGATCCGATCCTTGATGTGCGCGGGGCGGGGCCCCTCGGGCGTCTGCGACGCATCGATCACATAGGGACCGTTGACGCGCCGCGCACCTTCCTCGGAATGAGCGATCGCCTCGCCCTGGTCGCCGACGTCGACCGCGTCCTCGACATGGCGCGACCAGCCCTGGCCGGTCCACCAGGTCACGTCGCCGCTCGCCAGGTCGTTTCCGGTCAGCAGCTTCATGCGAGTGCCTCCGCCGCCTTGGCCCAGCCGACCAGCCTGTCCTGCGCATCGGCGAGCAGCACGACCTCGCCGACGATGATGATCGCGGGGCTCTTCACCTGCTCGCGCTCGACCATCGGGCCCAGATCGGCGAGCAGGGTGCGCAGCGCGCGCGACCCGTCCAGCGTTCCGCGTTCGAGCACGGCCACCGGCATGTCCGGCGTGACGCCGTCCGCCATCAGCTTGTCGGCGATATCGGGGCACGTCGCGACGCCCATATAGATGACGAGCGTCCGACCCTTCCCGGCAAGGCCCGACCAGTCCTGCTCGCTCAGCCCCTTGCACTGGCCCGCGACGAAACTGACTGCGCTCGACCAGTCGCGATGGGTCAACGGCAAATTGAATTCGGCGGCAGCGCCGAGTGCGGCGGAGATACCGGGAATGACCTCGACCGGCAGGCCGGCGGCGCGCACCGCCTCCACCTCTTCACCGCCACGACCGAAGATGAACGGGTCGCCCCCCTTCAGCCGAACCACGATCGCGCCGGTCTTCACATGGGCGATGATCAGCGCATTGATCGCATCCTGAGGCACGGTGTGCTTCGAACGGGTCTTTGCGACCGAGATGCGGTGCGCTCGCGGCGCCAGATCGAGCACGCGACGATCAACCAGCCCGTCATGGACCAGCACATCTGCCTGGCGCAGCGCCTCGACGGCACGAACGGTCAACAGCCCGGGATCGCCCGGGCCGGCACCGACAAGGATCACGCGACCGCGCGCGGAAGGATCAAGAAGACTTGCCATGCGAGGCAGATGGGCCGCCGGGCGGCGAAGGGCAACGGAGGGATGATTGGGACTGACGTAGACGAACTATAGCGGGCCCCAGACGGTGCCCGCCGCCGGCCGTCGACCCTCCAACCGCCACATCGGCGCATACCGAAAGCGCCGGCCCTCCGAAGAGAGCCGGCGCAGTCATGCCGTATCCGGCGCGGCCGGAGCCGCATCGCGGGTGCGGGGTCAGTCGAACAATTCCTCCAGAAACGACTTGCGGCGCTTCGGCTTGTAGCCATGGCCATGGCGATCATCGTGGTGGCGCCGGTCGTCCGGGTAGCGCGAGCGATCGTCGAACTGCGGCTGCGGCGCGTAGCCCGCACCAGGCGCAGGTGCGGACGGTGCGATCGACGCGCTGCTGCGTTCGATGATCTTGTCCAGCTCGCCGCGGTCCAGCCAGATACCGCGGCAATTGGGACAGTGATCGATCTCGATGCCCTGGCGCTCGGCCATCACCAGGTTGGTGCGGCAGACGGGGCAGGGGAGTCCGTTGGCAGTCATGATCAATCCTCCTGTTGACCGAACAGGCTCAGCAGCAGCTGGAACATGTTGATCAGGTTCAGATACAGCGACAGTGCACCCATGATCGCCATCTTCTCGATGCCTTCATGGCCGGCAAAGGCGATATATTCGCTCTTCAGCCGCTGCGTGTCCCAGGCTGTCAGGCCGGCGAACACCAGTACGCCCACGGCGGACACGATGATCTGCAGCGTCGACGAACCCAGGAACAGGTTGACGATGCTGACGCCGATCACCGCAAGCAGGCCGATGAACAGAAAGCTGCCCAGGCCGGTCAGGTCACGCTTGGTGGTATAGCCCCACAGGCTGAGCCCCAGGAACATCGCCGAGGCGGCGAAGAAGGCGCTCGCGATGCTGGTCGCGGTGAACGTCAGGAAGATCGCCGCCATCGAGACGCCCATCACCGCCGCAAAGGCGAAGAAGGCCGTGCGGGCGCCTGCAGTGGTCATCTTCTCGATCCGGAACTGAAAGAAGAAGATGAACGCCAGGGGCGCGAACATCGCGACCCATTTCAGCGGGGTGCCGAAGATCAGCGCAGTCAGCGCCGGGATCGAGGCAACGGCCATCGCCACCAGCGCGGTGACCAGAAGGCCGATGCCCATGTTGCGATAGATGCCGAGCATGTGGCGACGCAGGCCTTCGTCGAAACGGGCCTGCGCGCCGGACGCGGCTCTGGAATTGAATTGCGACAGGTTTTCCATGGGGTCTCCTAGGCGTGACGCGCGCGCCTGGGCGCGCCGCGGATCACGCGATTCATGTGACTTGCGTCGGGGAAATGCCGGAACAGTCGATCCTTCACCGCGAGTCGCTCTTTCTTGAGCCGTGCCAGACGAAGCGTGTCGGGCAGTCGGCGCGCCAGCTCGCGCCGGATCTCGCGGTTCAGATTCCGATGGGCTGTGATCAGCCGCTGTACCAGGTCACTCATATGCCACTCCAATCGATGGTTCATCGATCGAGCCGGCCTGGTGTTTTGGGAAGGTTTGGGACCGAAACGCCGTCAAACCTGCACCGAGCCAGCTCGATGCGGTCCGACATCACGACGCCTTCCTGTGGAAGGCCGCCGCCAGAGGGGCCCGGTCCCGCAAACATTAATTAGGATTGCGATATGGCGGTTTCAAGGACCCCGGTCATTCGGCCGGCCGCACCGGGCCAGCCTGCGCGTCAGGCGTCGCGCAGGCCCACGCCCATCGAGGCGCGCGCCTGCTCGGCTTCGGAGCTGACGACCGGATAGGCGCAATAGTCTGCCGCGTAGAATGCGCTGGGCCGGTGGTTGCCCGACCAGCCGACGCCCCCGAACGGCGCCGCCGACGATGCGCCGCTGGTCGGCCGGTTCCAGTTCACGATACCCGCGCGGATGTTCGCCCAGAACTGGTCGTAGAGGCGCGGGTCCTGGCTTACCAGGGATGCGGACAGACCGTAGCGGGTGTTGTTCGCCTCGGCGATCGCATCCTCGAAACTGGCCTTGCGATAGACTTGCAGGATCGGCCCGAACAGTTCGATATCCGGGCTGTCGGTCGCATCGGTCATGTCGATGATGCCGGGCGACAGGAATGGCCGTCCCTCCACCGGGCGCGCCAGATGCCGAAACGGGCGGCCGCCGCGGGTGAGCAGGGCAAGAAAGCTCTCGGTCAGCATGTCCGCGGTGTCGTTGTCGATCACCGGCCCCATGAACGGCGCCGGATCGGCATGCGGATGATCGACGATCAGCCGGTCGACCAGCTTGCCGATCTCGGCCATCAGCGGATCGCACAGCTTCTGGTCGACGATCAGGCGCCGCGCTGCGGTGCACCGCTGGCCGGCCGTGGTGAAGGCCGACTGCACCACCAGCACGGCGGCCGAATAAAGGTCGGGCGCGTCCCACACGACGATCGGGTTGTTGCCGCCCATCTCCAGCGCCAGGATCTTTTCCGGGCGCGACGCGAACTGGCGGTTGATGGCGATGCCGGTGGTGGCCGAACCGGTGAACAACAGGCCGTCGATATCTGGGTGGCCGGCCAGCGCCTTGCCCTCGTCCGGACCACCGATCAGCAACCGCACGCACCCGTGCGGGATGCCCGCGGCGTGGAAGCAATCGACCAGAAAGGCGCCCGAGGCCGGGGTCTTTTCCGAAGGTTTGAACACGACCGCGTTCCCGGCAAGCAGCGCGGGCACGATATGGCCGTTCGGCAAATGGATCGGGAAATTATAGGGGCCAAGCACCGCCAGCACGCCGTGCGGCTTGTGCCGAACCGCCAGCCGGCTGTTCATCGGTGCATCGACCCTTTGCTGGCCGGTGCGTTGAGAATAGGCGGTGATCGAGATGTCAACCTTGGCGATCACGCTGTCGACTTCGGTCCGCGCTTCCCAGACCGGCTTGCCCGTCTCGCGGGCGACCAGATCGGTCAGCGCCTCCGACCGCTGCCGGACGACATTGGCGAAGCGGCGCAGCGCCTCGACGCGATAGGCAAGTGGTTGTGCGGCCCATCCGGCCCAGCTGGCACGGGCAAGCGCCACTTCGGCATCGGCATCTCCCACGGGCTGGCGCCACAATTCGGCACCGGTTGCGGGTTCGATCGAGATGAGGTCCTGGCCAGTCATTCTGTTCCGTACATCGGTTGGATGATGGTTTCCGGCTCTTGCGCCAATTGGGCGTGGCGCGCCACCCCCGGGCAGCCGTCGGGTCAGGCCAGCGCCTCGCCCAAGCGCCGGATCGCGGCGACCTTGGCATGAAGCGGTGCCCAGTCGTCGCGCTCGTCGATCGCCGACCAGATCTCCTCCACCTCGTCGATCAACATCGAACAGGGTCGGGCATCGGACCAATAGGGGTGATCGCGATTCTTGCGCGCCGAATAGGGCTGCAGCCGGCTCCGCAATTCCTCGAAACCGGGCCCCTCGGGCGGGCGGCCGGCGAAATGATCGTGGAAGAACCGGTCGAGCGGGACCTGGCTCTCGCGTAATCCGCGTTCGAGCGCCTGGACCAGTGCGAGGTCGCTTGCCCCATCGAGCGGCTTTACCCCGAGGCGCCACAGCAGTGCATCGATGACCCCGGCCTGATAGCGGTCGCCAAAGGTCTCCAGCGTCTTGATCAGTGGATCGGACTCGGCGATCAGCCGCAGCGAGGCGGCAAGCTGCATGACGTCCCAGTGGATCGCCTCGGGTTGGCGGCCGAAGGCGTACAGGCCGTTCTGGTCGAAATAGGCAGCGGTGAACGCCACGTCCCAGGTCGGCGCGAACCGCCACGGGCCATAGTCGAAGCTCTCACCGGTCAGGTTGATGTTGTCGCTGTTCAGCACGCCGTGGACGAAGCCCGCCGCCATATATTGTCCCGCGAGTCGGGCGGTGCGGGCGACTGCCTGATCGAGCAACTGGATCGCGGGCGCGTCGCCCGGAGTCTCGCGGTAGAGATTGCGCAGGACATAGTCGGTCAGTCGTCGAAGCGACTCGTCATCGTGATGATAGGCGGCGCGCTGGAACGCGCCGATCCGGATATGGCTGTGGCTCAGGCGGACCAGCACGGCCGAGCGGGTGGGGGAGGGCTCGTCACCGCGGTGGAGCGATTCGCCGGTTTCGATCAGCGACAGGCTTCGCGACGTGCGGACGCCCAGCGCCTCCAGCATTTCGGTCGCCAGGATCTCGCGCACGCCGCCCTTCAGCGTCAGGCGGCCGTCGCCGAAGCGACTGTACGGCGTCTGGCCCGACCCCTTGGTCCCCAGATCCATCAGGCGTCCGGTATCGTCCAGAATCTGCGCGAACAGGAACCCGCGGCCGTCGCCGATCTCGGGATTGTACACGCGGAACTGGTGCCCGTGATAGCGTAGCGCCAGCGGCTGTTCGAGGCTGCCCGGCAGCGGCTGGAACCGGCCGAAATGGCGGATCCAGTCGGCGTCGCTCAATCCGTCCAGGCCGATCTCGACGGCGGCTCGATCGTTGCGGAAGCGCAGGATCGTCTGCGGGAAGTCTGCCGGTGCTACCGGGTCGTAGAGCGCCGGCCCCAGTTCGAGGATCGCCTGTTGCGGAGAGAAGTCCATGCGGCGATATGGGGGGCGATGGGTGAACGGCGCAACAGCTACACGGACGGGTTCTGGTGGTCGAAGGACGGAATTCGGCTGCACTATCGCGATTATCCGGGTCGTGACGACCGGCCGCCGGTCCTCTGTTTTCCTGGCCTGACCCGCAATGCGCGGGATTATGAGGCTGTCGCCGAGCGGCTGGCGGGGGAGTGGCGGGTGCTGCTGGTCGAGTTCCGCGGGCGCGGCGAAAGCGGCTATGCCAAGGACCCGATGACCTATGTGCCGCTGACCTATCTCCAGGATGTCGAGGCGTTGCTCGACGAGTTGAAGATTGCTCGGTTCGTCGCCATCGGCACGTCGCTGGGCGGGATCGTCACGATGCTGCTGGCGGCGACCGATCGCGACCGGGTCGCCGCCGCAGTGCTCAATGATGTCGGACCCGAGCTCGACGCCAGTGGCCTCGCCCGGATCCGCACCTATGTCGGCAAGGCGGTGCAGCATCCGACCTGGATGCACGCGGCGCGCGCGGTCGCGGAAGGCAATGGCGACGTCTATCCCGGCTACGGGATCGAGGACTGGCTGCGCATGGCCAAGCGGCTCTATCGCCTGAACAGCCAGGGCCGCATCGTCCTGGACTATGACATGAAGATCGCCGAGCCGTTCCGGGTTCCGGGCAACGAGGCGGGTCCGGACATGTGGCCGACGATCGATGCGCTGAGGGGAAAGCCGCTGCTGGTGGTTCGTGGCGCGCGGTCCGATATCCTGAACGCGCGAGTGGCCGATCGCATGATCGAGCGGGTGCCCGGTGCGACCTTGGTCACGGTGAGCGATGTCGGGCACGCGCCGACGCTGGAAGAGCCGGATGCGGCCGAGGCGATCGACACCCTGCTTGCCCGGGTCGCAAATGGACAGCCCGTCGTCTGAAGCGCCGGTTCGGGATGACGAGGCCCGATTTCCCCGTTAAGCGCCCGAAACCATGTCGATCCATATCCTGCATCTGCATTCGAGCTTCGACCTTGGCGGCAAGGAGGCGCGCTCGGTCCGGCTGATGAACGCATTCGGCGACCGCGCCCGGCACACGATCGTGTCGGCAGTGCCCGATCAACTGGGCGCCCGCGATGCGATCGCGCAGGGCGTGAAATATGAGATCGCGCAGGATCCTCCGTCCCTGACCGGCCGTCCGTCGGTCCGCCGCTACGAAGCCATCGCCCGCTTCATGCGGCGGTTCGATCTCGTGCTCAGCTATAATTGGGGCGCGATCGACGGCGCGATGGCGGCCCGGGTATTCGGCAAGGGCGTCCCGCCGCTGGTCCATCACGAGGATGGTTTCAATGCGGACGAGGCGGTCAGGCTGAACCCGGTGCGCAACACCTATCGCAAGATCGCGCTGAAGGCCGCCAACGGACTGATCGTGCCCAGCCGCATCCTCGAATCGATCGGCTATCATCAATGGGGCGTGCCGATGGACCGGCTGCGCTACATTCCGAACGGCGTCGCGACCCGGGACTATGGCCGCAAGCCCGATCCCGCCGCGATCCCGGGGCTTGAGCGCAAGCCCGGCGACGTGGTGATCGGCACCGTCGCCGGACTGCGCGAGGTCAAGGACCTGCCGATGCTGGTCCATGCGGTTGCCGGGATGAACACGCCGATGAAGCTGGTGATCGTCGGCGAGGGGCCGGAACGTGGTGCGATCGAGACCGCGATCGAGGCGATGGGGCTGGACGGCAAGGTGATCCTGGCCGGCTTCGTGCCAGAACCGCATCGCTATATCGGCCTGTTCGATGTCTTCGCGCTGTCGTCGAAGAGCGAGCAGGCGCCGATCTCGATCATCGAGGCGATGGCCGCGGGACTGCCGGTCGTCGCCCCGACGGTGGGGGATATCGCGACCATGGTGTCGGACCTGAACCAGGTCTATCTGGTGCAGGATCGCAATGCCGTGGGGATCCGGGACCGGATCGAGATCCTGGCCCAGCACCCGCACGAGCGCGACCGCGTGGGCAAGGCGAACCAGTCGCGCGCTCGCGCGTTGTTCGACGAAGCCGAGATGATCCGATCCTATGCGGAGATCTATTCCCAGGCGATCGGCCGGCCAGGAATCCTGGGCTGAAGGATAATCCTCGCTTCGCGAGGGCAATGCGGCTAGCGTCGCGCGCGTTTTAGGTTGGAGGAACAGTGTTCAAGGGTCTTAAGCCCATCATGTACGGCGGCCGCGAAGTCTGGCCGCTGATCGAAGGTGGCAAGGGTGTCGCGGCGACCAATCACGCGAGCGCGGGGGCATGGGCCGCCGCCGGTGGTATCGGAACGGTCAGCGCGGTGAATGCCGACAGCTACGATGCCGAGGGAAAGATCATCCCGCAGGTGTACAATGCCCTGACCCGCCGTGAACGCCACGAGGAACTCGTCGCCTATGCGATCGAAGGCGCGGTGCAGCAGGTGAAGCGCGCCTTCGACATTGCCGGCGGCAAGGGCGCGATCAACATCAACGTGCTGTGGGAAATGGGCGGTGCGCAGCGGGTGCTGCACGGCGTTCTGGAACGGACGCGCGGGCTGGTGGCCGGCGTGACCTGCGGCGCGGGCATGCCGTACAAGCTCAGCGAGATCGCGGCCTCCTACAACGTCAACTATCTTCCGATCGTCAGCTCCGGCCGCGCCTTTCGTGCGCTGTGGAAGCGCGCGTACAGCAAGGCTGCCGACTGGCTTGCTGCAGTCGTATACGAGGATCCGTGGCTTGCGGGCGGTCATAACGGCCTGTCCAATGCCGAGGACCCGCTGAAGCCCCAGGACCCCTATCCGCGCGTCAAGGAACTGCGTGAGGTGATGCGCGAGGGCGGCATTTCGGACGATGTGCCGATCATCATGGCCGGCGGCGTCTGGTATCTGCGCGACTGGAACGACTGGATCGACAATCCCGAACTGGGCTCGATCGCGTTCCAGTTCGGCACGAGGCCGCTGCTGACGCAGGAAAGCCCGATTCCGGCGGGCTGGAAGTCGAAGCTGATGGACGTGGAGCCGGGCGACGTCCTCCTCCACCGCTTCTCGCCGACCGGCTTCTATTCCTCTGCCGTCCGTAACCCGTTCCTGCGCAATCTCGAGGCGCGCAGCGAGCGGCAGATCCCCTTCTCGACCCAGGAGGCGGGCGACCACACCTTCCAGCTGGACGTGGGGGTCAAGGGCAAGAACTTCTGGGTGACGCGCAACGACCTGCTGCGCGCGCGCGAATGGTTCGGTCTCGGCTATACCTCGGCGCTCAAGACCCCTGACAACACCCTCGTCTTCGTCACGACCGAGGAACAGGGCATCATCCGCAAGGACCAGGCGGATTGCATGGGCTGTCTCAGCCAGTGCGCCTTCTCGTCCTGGGCGGATACCGAGACCAACTCGACCGGCCGCCTTGCCGATCCGCGCAGCTTCTGCATCCAGAAGACGTTGCAGGACATCGCCCATGGCGGCCCGACCGACGAGAATCTGATGTTCGCCGGCCACGCCGCCTACAACTTCAGGCGCGACCCCTTCTATTCGAACGGGTTCGTACCGACGGTAAAGCAGCTGGTCGACCGCATCCTGACCGGCGACTGAGACCCATGCCCCTCTTCCGGTCGGAAGAGGGGCACTTGTCGCCAGCCGCAGCGATCAGAGCCAGCCTTCGAGCACCTGATCGGGCGGGCGGTCGCCGCCGGACCACATGCGGATGTTAAGCACGACCTTGGCGCCCATCGCCTCGCGCGCCTCGAAGGTTGCGGCGCCCAGGTGCGGCAGCAGGATGACGGTGTCGAGCGCGACCAGCCGCGGATCGACCTGAGGCTCGTCGACATAGACATCCAGACCGGCGCCCGCGATCCGTCGGTCCTGCAAGGCGCCGATCAGGGCCTCGGGATCGACGATCTCTCCGCGGGCGGTGTTGATCAGCCAGCCTTCCGGCCCAAGCAGGTCGAGACGGCGTGCGTCGATCAGATGCTCGGTCGCTGCGGTATGCGGCGTGTGGATCGTCAGGATATCCGACGCCTCGACCAGGCTGTCGAGCGTGGAATGCCAGCTTGCGCCAAGCTGTCCCTCGAGCACCGCAGGCACGCGGTGACGGTTGTGATAATGGATCTGCAGTCCGAAGGCACGGGCGCGGGCCGCCACCGCCTGGCCGATCCGGCCCATCCCCAGAATGCCCAGCGTTCGTCCGCCGATGCGGTGGCCACGCATGCTGGTCGGGCTCCAGCCCGTCCATTTGCCTTCCCGCACCAGCTTGTCGCCCTCGACCAGCCGGCGGGGGGCGGCCAGGATCAGCGCCATGGCGATGTCGGCTGCGTCCTCGCTCATGACGCCCGGCGTGTTGCTGACGACGATGCCGCGAGCCTGCGCTGCCTTCAGATCGATATGATCGACGCCCGCCCCGTAATTGGCGATCAGTTTCAGCTTGTCGCCGGCGCGCGAGATCAGGTCGGCATCGATGATGTCGGTGACGGTGGGTACCAGGACGTCGCATTCGGCGATCGCTGCCTCCAGCCGGGCGCGGTCGAACGGCGCGTCCGCGCGGTTCAGCGAAACGTCGAACAGCTCCGCCATCCGCGCCTCCACCTTGTCGGGAAGCGCGCGCGTCACGACGACCTTGGGTCGGGCAGGTCGGGCGGAGACTGTCATGACGACGGATTGGGCCGGACGAGAGAGGCAGTCAACGGGTTGAAGCGTCGTGTCCCCTCAGGCTAAGCACGCGATGCGTTTCTTTCCGGGGGTTTTCTTCATGCGGTTCGGTAGCTGGATCATCCTCGGCGTTGCGGCGCTGGGTCTGATGACGCTGAGCGCCGAAGAAGCCTGGGCGCAGCAGCGCAAGCCGCCCTATTTCGCGTCGATCACCGCCGGCAAGGCGCGGATGCGCACCGGCCCGGGGCGCAACTACCCCGCCAGCTGGCTCTACCAGCGCTCCGACCTGCCGATCCGGGTGATCGATATCTATGGCGAATGGCGAAAGGTCCAGGATCCGGACGGCACCGAAGGCTGGATGCAGGTCAATCTGCTGAGCGACCGGCGCACCGCGATCGTGACCGGGCAGATCGTCGAATTGCGGGCCCAGCCGCGGTCCAGCGCCAAGGTCAACTGGCGTGCGGCGCCGGGTGTCGTGGGTCGGATCAGCCGGTGTTCGGATGGCTGGTGCTATTTCGATGCGCGGGGCAGGGGCGGCTATGTCGAGCAGGGTCGCATCTGGGGGACTGATCCCAACGAAACCGTGCCGTGACCGGCAAGGCACCCGGTTGCCCTCGTCCATGATCGGCGGTTCCGGGCGGCGGAGCATGCCCTGATGCCCGAACTCTTCTGGCCCGTGCTTCTTGGAGTGCTCGGAGCCGTATTCGGCAGCTTCATCGCGACACTGGCGATTCGCTGGCCCCGTTCCCGGTCGATCGTCGGGTCGAGCCGGTCGCAATGCGACAGTTGCGGCAAGCCGCTGCGCCCGCATGAACTGGTGCCGCTGCTGAGCTTCGTCCTGCTGCGCGGCCGATGTTCGGGCTGTGGCGCCTCGATCCCGATCAGTCATCTCGTGACCGAACTGATCGGCGCGGCGATCGGCGTCGCTGGCGGGATGATCGCACCGGGCGCGGAGGGGGCTGCGGGGGCGGTGTTCGGCTGGCTGCTGCTCGCCCTTGCCGCACTCGATCTTGCCGCCTTCTGGCTGCCGAACCTGCTGAACGGCGCGCTCGCGGCCGCGGGCGTAGCGACTGCAGTGATGGGGCTGGGCGCGCCGATCGCGGATCGCCTGATCGGCGGTGTCGCCGGCTATGCAACGCTGATGGCGGTCGCTTCAGGGTATCGCGGCCTTCGCGGTCGCGACGGGCTGGGGGGCGGTGATCCGAAGCTGTTCGGCGCCATCGGACTGTGGCTCGGCTGGCAGGCATTGCCGCTGGTCCTGCTGGTCGCCTGCTTGATCGGTTTCGGGGTGATTGCGGCATTGAGGCTTGGCGGAAGGCCGATGGGCATGCAGGATCGCCTTCCGCTGGGCGTCATGCTCGCGGTGGCGGCCTGGATAACCTGGTTCGGCCAAGCATGGGAGGGGATGGGGTGATGCGCGAGATCCTGGAGCGTCAGAGTTCGGCATTCATGGCGGAGCTTCCCGTCTCGATCGAAGCGCGGCGCGACAGGCTGCGGCGCGCCATCGCGATGATGTCGGACAATGCCGACCGGTTCTGCGACGCGCTGAGCGAGGATTTCGGACATCGCAGCCGCGAACAATCGATGATCACCGACATCGTCGCGTCAATTTCGCCGCTGAAGCATGCACTGAAACATGTCGGGAAGTGGTCGAAACCCCAGCGCCGGCCGGTGATCTTTCCGCTCGGTCTGCTGGGCGCTAGGGCCAGCGTCGAATATCAGCCCAAGGGTGTCGTCGGCGTGATCGCGCCGTGGAATTTCCCGATCAATCTGGTGATGAGTCCGCTGGCGGGCGTGTTTGCCGCCGGCAATCGGGCGATGGTCAAGACCAGCGAGTTCACCCCGGTGGTCGCCGCGCTGTTCGAGGAGGTTGCGGCCCGTTATTTCCCGGTCGAGGAAGTCGCCTTCGTGAGCGGCGGCGCCGAAGTCGGCAAGGCGTTTTCCGAACTTCCGTTCGACCATCTGCTTTTCACCGGGGCCACGGGCATCGGGCGCCATATCCTCCATGCCGCAGCCGACAACCTGACGCCGGTGACGCTTGAACTTGGCGGCAAATCGCCCGTGCTCGTTGGCCGCTCGGCCGATCTTTCGCAGGCGACCGAACGAGTCGTGCTGGGCAAGATGATGAATGCGGGACAAATCTGTCTCGCGCCCGACTATATGCTGGTGCCCGCCGAGCGCGAGGACGAGGTCGTCCAGGGTCTCACCCGGGCAGCGTCGAGCCTCTATCCGACGCTGCTCGGCAATCCCGACTATACGTCGATCATCAACGACCGCCATTTCGAGCGGCTGTCGAACTGGATAGACGACGCGCGGGCGAAGGGTGCGGACGTGATCCGCGTCGATCCGGCGAACGAGGATTTCGCCGGATCCAACGCGCGAAAGATGCCGCTCCACATCATCCGCGGCGCGACCGACGACATGACGGTCATGCAGGAGGAGATCTTCGGCCCGATCCTGCCGGTGCGTCGCTATGACCGGATCGACGACGCGATCGCCGAGGTGAATCGCCGCGACCGGCCGCTGGCGCTCTATTATTTCGGAACCGATGCCGACGAGCGGCGCAGGGTGCTCGACCGCACCATCTCGGGCGGGGTCACGACCGACGACGTGATCTTCCACGTCAGCATGGAAGAGCTTCCGTTCGGCGGGATCGGACCTTCGGGCATGGGTGCCTATCACGGCAGGGCCGGGTTCGAGACCTTCAGCCATGCGAGAAGCATCTACCGTCAGCCCCGGATCGACGTTGCCAAACTCGCGGGGCTCAAGCCGCCCTATGGTGCCGCCACGCGAAAGGCGATCGCCCGCCAGATGAAATGATGCGCGTCAGAAGCGCCGACGGACAAGGGGACGGGCCGCCGGCGCTTCCGCGCGTCGATGCGCGAAGTCAGCGGCACCGACGAAAAAAATGGCCACCCCGAAGGGCGGCCTTGGAAAGTTTTAGGAGAGGATGCCTGAAAGGCCCGATCTTTGTGCATCGCAGCAGAATGTTTCGCAAGTGCGTAATGTTACCGGTAGCATTGCAAAATTTGCAATCGTGTTTGGTTGCAGTTGCAACGATCTGATCCGTCGGGAAGAAAGCCTGATGCCTACCACGCTCAAACTCGACGAATTCCTCCCCTATCGCCTGTCGATCGTGTCCAATCTGGTCTCCGACACGGTCGCGGAGGCCTATCGCGCGCTGTTCGGCCTCAAGATTTCGGAATGGCGGCTCGTCGCGGTGCTGGCGGAGGACGGAGCGATGAGCCAGCAGGCGCTGTGCGGTCGTACGCACATGGACAAGGTCACCGTCAGCCGGGCAGCGATCGCACTGGCGGACCGGCGTCTGGTCGAACGTGCGCCGAACCCGGACGATCAACGCTCGCACCTGCTCGGGCTCAGCGAGGAAGGGTGGCGGCTCTACGAGCAGATCGCACCGGAGGCGCTTCAGATGGAGCAGCGAATCTTCGCCGATATCGATCCGGCGGAACTCGTCAGGTTTCGGGAAATGCTCGACCGGATCCAGTCCGGGGCAGAGGCGCTGCGCGAGTGATACCCTCTTCGATGTGCGGCAAGTTTCGCGTAAAATGATGGACTTGCGAAAGTTCAGGACCCATTTTGGGTCTGGCTCGTTACGGAGCCGGGGATGTCCGTCCAACGGCGTCCGAGGGAGGCGTAAGCGGGTCGGTTTGAGCGGGGTCAGTTACAAGGGAATTTGCGTCGCGGCATTGGCCGGCGCGGCGCTGCTGCCGGGGATCGCCTGTGCCCAGATTGCCGATCCCGGTGCGCCGGGTCAGGGCGCTCCGTCGTCTTCGCCATCGCCCGATCCCGCCCAGCAGGCGCCGCAGGATGAGGTGATCGTGCCGGACGCAACCTTCGAGGCAGCGATGCCGAAGGTGGACGACGATCTGAACGCTCCGCTGAGCGCCCTTCCGGCGGACTCGCCGGTTGCCGAAGATGCACTTGCCGAACTCGGGCGGTCGCTCGCGGAGACGCTGGAGGCGATCAAGCCCGAGGAACCGGAATTCGCGGCCGAGTTGCCGCCGCTGGACCAGTTCAAGCTCGACCCGCCGACGCAGCTGGCCGGGGTCAAGGATAGCAAGAGCGTCGTCATCTTCTACAACTGGAGCGCGACGGGGCTCGACGCGATCGATGCCGAAGACCGTTTCCGCGAATTGTCGGCGCTGCGCCGCGGCAAGGGCAAGGCAGCCAATTCGGCAATGGTGAATGCCCGCGCCGTCGAGGACGAGAAGCTTGCCGTCCGTCTGATGCAATCGCTCGGCTATTACGACGCCACCGCGATTTCGACGGTCGAACAGAGTGGCGAGAACCGGCGTCAGCTGTCGGTGACGATCACCGCGACGCCAGGCCCGCTCTACAAGCTCGGGGCCGTGTCGATCGAAGCCGCGCCCGCCAATCCGGCGGACCTGCTCAGCCGCAACCTGCCGCTCAAGACCGGCGACCCGCTGGAAGCCGAACGGGTGCAGGGCGCGGAAGCCAATCTCAGCCTGAAGCTGCCGCAGAACGGATATCCCTTCGCCGATGTCGGGGACCGCGACATCCTGCTCGACGAAGACACGCATACCGGGGACTATACGCTTCCCGTCACCCTGGGCCCGCGGTCGAGTTTTCGCGGCTTCCAGACCGAGGGCCGCCGCCAGGTCTTCGATATCGATCACCTCAATATCTTCGCGCGGTTCCGTCAGGGCGACCTTTATGACAGCCGCAAGGTCGATGACGTCCGCGAGGCGCTGATCGCGACCAGCCAGTTCTCGACCGTCTCGGTCGAACCGGTCCGCACCGGCGAGATGTCACCTGACGGGACCGAATATGTCGACCTGCTCGTCCGGCAGGTCGCCGGGCGTCCCCGCACGCTGGCAGGCGAATTGGGCTACAGCACGGGGCAGGGGATCCGGCTGCAGGGCAGCTGGACCCATCGCAACCTGTTCCCGCCCGAAGGCGCGCTGATCGGGACGGGTGTGATCGGCACGCAGGAGCAGGGCGCGACGGCGACGTTCCGCCGCTCGAACTGGCGCAAGCGTGACCGGACGCTCAGCTTCTCGCTCGGCGCCAACCACAGCGACTTCGACGCCTATGAAAGCTTCACCGGCTCGCTGACCGCGCGCGTGTCGTACGATTCCACGCCGATCTGGCAAAAGCGGTGGACCTATTTCTACGGGGTCGAAATTGTTGGTTCGAACGAAGACCGGTATAACTTCAACATCGGTGCGCGCGACCGCGGCACCTGGCTGATCGCCGCGCTCCCGACCTTCCTGGGCTATGATCGCTCCGACGACCTTCTGAACCCGACCCGCGGGTTCCGGATCAAGGCCAATGTCAGTCCCGAAACCTCGGTCCGAGGCGCGGCGCGGCCCTATGCGCGGATGATGCTGGAAGGGACTGCCTATTATCCCGTGATGAGCAGCATCGTGGTTGCCGGACGGGCGAGGGTGGGGTCGATCCCCGGCATCGACCGCGACGACCTGCCGCCGTCGCGGCGCTATTATGCCGGCGGCGGCGGATCGGTTCGCGGTTTCGGCTATCAGGAACTGGGCCCGCGCTCGCCCGACGGGCGCCCCGTGGGCGGTCGCAGCTTCAACGAGTTCGCGATCGAGGCGCGCTATCGTTTCGGCAATTTCGGTATCGTCCCGTTCATCGACGCCGGACAGGTTTATGACGGGGTCGCGCCGACGGGCAAGAATATCCGTTTCGGCGCAGGCATTGGCGGCCGCATGTACACCAATTTCGGGCCGTTGCGCGTCGACGTGGCGACGCCGATCAACCGCCAGCCGGGTGAATCGCGCGTGTCGCTCTATATCTCGATCGGACAGGCATTCTGATGGCGACCGACGAGCCCCGGATTACCGAGACGACCGACAGCGTGGATGACAGCCCGACCGAGACGGTCGTGGTGCGCGAGCGGCGCTCGCTTGCGGGGCGCGTCGCCAAATGGCTGGGCATCGTCATTGCCGTCCTGGGGGTGCTGGTCGTCGGCGCGATGCTGGGCATCAACACCGGACCGGGACGCGACCTCCTGGCGCGGCAGCTCAGCAACTACACGCTGGAGTCAGGCCTGAACGTGCGGGTCGGTCGGATCGACGGATCGATCTATGGCGCGATGGTCTTGCGTGACGTGCAGGTCCGTGACAGCAAGGGGACCTTCGCCTCAGCCGACGAGCTCGCGCTTGACTGGCGGCCCTTCGAGTTCCTGTCCAACCATGTCGACATCCGATCGCTGACCAGCCCGCTGGTGCGGCTCGACCGGCTACCGGAACTGAAGCCGACGCCGAGCGACCCGAACGCCCCCACGCTGCCGAATATCGCGATCGATGTCGCGAAGCTGGACATTGCGCGGATCGAGATCGGCAGCGCGATCACCGGCCAGCGCCATATCGCGACGCTGAAGGGCAAGGCGCACCTGGCCGGCGGACGGGCGCAGATCGATGCCGACGCGGGCACTCTGGCGGGACCCGGAATCGCCGGGGGCGACCGCGCGCTGGTCAAGATCGACGCGGTTCCGGATCGCAACCAGCTCGATATCGATATGCGGGTGAACGGCCCCGCCGGCGGGTTCATCACCGGACTGGCCGGCCTCGACAAACCGGTGACGCTGGCCGTCGGGGGCAAGGGCAGCTGGAGCAACTGGAACGGCAAGGCCGTGGGAACGCTGGGCGGCGAGACGATCGCCGACCTGACGGTCGCGGCGCGCAGCGGCACCTACAGCGTTCGCGGCACCGCCAATCCCGGCCTCTATATGGAAGGCCCGGTCGAGCGGCTGGGCGCGCCAAGGGTCGAGGTCGCGCTGGACGTGGCGTGGGATGATCGCCGCGCCGATACGAAGCTTCATCTGCGGTCCAAGGCGCTCGACGTAACCGCCAACGGCATGCTCGACTTTGCGCGGAGCCAGTTCGGCAATTTCCGGACCGAGGCGATGCTGCTGACGCCCGGCGCGATCGCCGACAACGTCAATGGCCGCGACGTCCGTTTCTCGATGCTGCTCAACGGTCAGTTCGCGCGACCCGTGGTCGACTACAAGTTGCAGGCGGCGTCGCTGGGCTTCGGCGAAATGCGTGCCGAGCGGCTATATGCCGAGGGTAAGGCACGCGTCGATGCCGATCGCATCCTGGTGCCGGTCAAGGCGCGCGCGGCGCGTGTCGCCGGCCTGAACGCTGCCGTCGGCGGGCTGGTGACGAACCTGACGATCGATGGCGACCTCGCCATTTCCGGCGACCAGATCCTCTCGGATAATCTCAAGCTGCGGTCCGACCGGATCGCCGCGACGGCGGTCGTCGTCGCCGACATCAGTGAGGGCCGCTATACCGGCGCGCTCAAGGGCCGGGTGAACGATTACGAGATCGACGGCATCGGCGTCGTCAACCTGACCACTGATGCGAAACTCTATGCCGCGCCCGGCGGCGGCTGGGGCATTCGCGGCCAGGTGGCCGGCCAGAGCGCCCGTATCTATAGCGACGGGGTACGCGAGTTCCTGGGCGGGAACGCGGTCGCCTCGGCTCAGGTCGGGTTCGACCAGAACGGGATAATCACCTTTTCCAACGTAAGGATGAACGCGCCGAAGTTCCGCATCACCAACGGGTCGGGTCGCTATGATCCCAAGGGCGCGCTGGCACTGACTGCGGATGCGGTGTCCACCGAATATGGTCCGATCACGGCCCGTGTCACGGGATCGCTGACCGCGCCGACGATCGCGCTGCGCGTCGCGCGGCCCGGCCTGGGTATCGGCTTGGTCGACCTGGAGGCTGTGGTGAAGGGAACGCCCAGCGGTGCCTACGCCATCGATGCGAAGGGTGGGACCGACTACGGACCGTTCACCGCGAACGTCCTGATCGAGACGGCCAACCGGCTCGCCGTGGAAATCCGCGCCGCGCGCTTTGCGGGCATGGATATTACCGGTCGGATCCAGCAGACCGCGGCGGGACCGTTCGAGGGTCGGGTCGACTTCTCCGGATCCGGCGTGAACGGCAATGCACGACTGTCGGCGCAGGGCGAGCTTCAGCGTGCCGATTTCGATGCGCGCGCGACCAATGCGCAGATTCCGGGCATGGCGGCGCTGAGCATCGGCCGGGCCATCGTGACCGGGAGCGTGGTACTTGCCGACACGCCGGAAATCGTCGCGGACGCTCAGGTTGCCGCGCTCCGCAGCGGTGCGTTCACCGTCAAGACGGCGCGCGTGAAGGTCAACTACAAAGGCAGCAACGGCACCGCCCAGGCCTATATCGACGGATCGTCCGGAGTGCCGTTCAACCTGGCGGTCAATGCCCGGCTCAACCCGAACGAGTGGCTGGTGGCGCTGAACGGTCGCGGCAGCGGCGTGGGGTTCCGCACGCCTGACGGTGCGCCCGCGCGTATCGCGTTGGAACAGGAGCGCTTCCGGCTGCTGCCGACTCGCCTGAACTTCGATCGCGGCACTGCGCGCATTGCCGGCACCTATGGCGACGGCATGTCGCTGCAGCTGCGTGTCGATCAGGTCGACCTGGCCGTGGTGAATGCGCTGGTCCCCGGACTGGGCGTCGGCGGCAAGGCGACCGGAAGCGTCGACTTCGCTCAGGCCGAGGGGAGCGACTTCCCGACCGCGAACATGCGGATCGAGGTTTCCGATTTCACCCGCGCGAGCGTCAGCCAGGTGTCGGAGACGGTGAACATGATCCTCGTCGGCAAGCTAGGCGCCGGCGGTGCGGAGACGCGCGCGCTGATCCGCCGTGGGTCGACGACGGTGGGTCGCGTGGTCGCCAATCTGCGCCCGGTGCCCGGTGGCCCCGGCAGCTGGACCGAGCGGCTGATGGCGGCACCGCTGTCCGGCGGTCTGCGCTATAACGGTCCGGGATCGGTGCTGTTCTCGCTCGCCGGCCTGGCCGGCCAGCATGTCGAGGGGCCAGTTGGGATCGCCGCCGATTTCAGCGGCTCGGTTCAAAGTCCCGATCTGAGGGGCGTCGTTCGGGCATCCAACCTCACCTATGAGAATGAAACCTTCGGCACCCGCCTGTCGAAGATGAGCATCGACGGGCGATTCACCGACGACCAGCTGGTGGTCAACGATGTCAGCGCGGTCGCCGGCGATGGCACGCTGAAGGCCAAGGGCACGATCGGGCTGTCGTCAAGCCAGGGCTTCCCCATGGATGTGACCGCCGATTTCAACAATGCGCGGCTGGCGCGCAGTGAATCGCTGGGTGCGACGGCGACCGGGCAGATCCGGGTGATACGCGACAGCCAGGGCAATCGCATCCAGGGGCGCCTCGACATTCCCGAAGCCCGCTACGAGATCGTGCTCCAGGGCGCGGCCGACGTGCCGGTCCTGACCGGCGTGCGGCGCAAGACCGACGTGTTCGAGACGCAGGAGCAGCGTGCCGAGGCGGAGAAGATGGGGTTGTGGAACCTCGACCTGCGCGTCTCGGCGGACAATCAGCTGTTCGTGTCCGGCATGGGCCTGGAGTCGGAATGGCGCGCGACGATGTTCGTTCGCGGAACCTCGGCCGCGCCGCGGATCACCGGGTCGGCGGAAGTGGTTCGCGGGACCTATGAGTTCGCCGGGCGGCGGTTCACGCTCAGCCGGGGCAATGTCAATTTCCAGGGGTCGCAGCTGACCAATCCGACGATCGACATCGCGGCGACCACCACCGCCGAAGGCGTGACCGCCATCCTGAACATCTCCGGCACGGCGCAGCAGCCGAGGATCAGCTTCACCTCGACGCCGTCGCTGCCGCAGGAAGAAGTGTTGTCGCGGATCCTGTTCGGCAGTTCGGTGACGAACCTGTCGGCGGTGGAGGCGCTCCAGCTGGCTTCGTCGCTCAACTCGCTTCGTGGCGGCGGGGGCGGTCTCAACCCGCTTGGCAAGCTGCGCTCGGCGACCGGGATCGACCGGCTGCGCGTCCTCGCCGCGGACGACAAGACCGGTCGCGGTACCGCGCTGGCGGCGGGCCAGTACATCACCGACGATATCTATATCGAGGTGATCACCGATGCCCGCGGCTTTGCCGCGACACAGCTGGAAGTCGCGCTGACGAAGTCGCTGTCGATCCTGTCGCAGACCGGATCATTCGGTGGATCGAGCGTCAGCCTTCGTTACTCCCGTGACTATTGAGTCTCCGCTGAAACGCTTTTGACCTTGGCTGCGCTGCTTACACCTGTGTAAGCATGGTGCGGCCAAGCGGGAGAGGCGAATGGCGGAGCATTTCGATGTCGTCGTTGTAGGGGCGGGCCTGTCGGGGATCGGGGCCGGCTATCACCTGCAGGCCAATTGTCCGGGCCGCAGCTATGTCATCCTCGAGGGGCGTGACCGGCTGGGCGGCACCTGGGACCTGTTTCGCTATCCCGGCATCCGGTCCGACTCGGACATGTACACGCTGGGTTTCTCGTTCAAGCCGTGGACCAACGCCAAGGCGATCGCGGACGGCCCGTCGATCCTGAGCTATCTCGAGGAGACGGCCGCCGAACACGGCATCGACCGGCATATCCGGTATCGGAGCCAGGTCATGGGGGCATCCTGGTCGAGCGAGGATGCGCTCTGGCGAGTGACCGCGGTGCAGGACGGCGAGGAGCGCGAGTTCACCTGCGGCTTCCTCTTCATGTGCACCGGCTATTATAATTATGGCCGCGGCTTTGCGCCCGAGTTCGAAGGTGCCGGCGACTTTGCCGGCCGGATCGTCCATCCGCAGTTCTGGAGTGACGATATCGACTATGCGGACAAGCGGGTCGTGGTCATCGGAAGCGGCGCGACAGCGGTGACGCTGGTCCCCGAACTGGCCAAGCAGGCATCGCACGTCACCATGCTCCAGCGGTCGCCGACCTATGTGGTGTCGCGGCCGTCCGAAGACTCGGTTGCGAACGGGCTGCGCCGGCTGCTCCCCGCCAAGGCGGCGTACGGCGTCACCCGCTGGAAGAATGTTCTGCTCCAGCAATTCTTCTACCGCCTGGCGCGCAAGCGGCCTGCCAAGGTGAAGGCGCATATGGTGCAGATGGTGCGTGACGCGCTGGGCCCCGATTATGACGTCGAGACGCATTTCACCCCCAGCTACAACCCATGGGACCAGCGCGTCTGCCTCGTGCCCGATGCCGATCTGTTCGCAACCTTGCGCAGCGGCCGCGCCGAGGTGGTCACTGGGCATATCCGGCGGTTCGTGAAGGACGGGATCGAGCTGGAAAACGGGCAGCTATTGCCGGCCGACCTGATCGTCACCGCGACCGGGCTGGAGTTGCAGCTGGTTGGCGACATTCCCTTGATCGTGGACGGCGAGACTGTCGATCTGTCGACGCACACGACCTACAAGGGGATGATGCTGTCCGACGTGCCAAACCTGGCGCTGTCGTTCGGCTATACCAACGCGTCCTGGACGCTCAAGGCCGACCTGACGAGCGAATATGTCTGCCGGTTGCTGAAGGCGATGAAGAACCGCGGCATGCGGCAGGCGACGCCGCGGTTGGCGACACCGGTCGAGGCCGCGCCCTTTCTGGACTTCACCTCGGGCTATGTGCAGCGCGCCATGGCGAAGTTCCCCCGCCAGGGAACCCGCAAGCCGTGGCGGCTCAACCAGAATTACTCGCGCGACCTGATGGCGCTGCGCTATGGATCGATCGATGCGGAGATGGAATTCTCGAATCCGGCGCCCAGGCCATCCGCAGCGGCCTGATCGTGCAAGCGCCTCGCGGGGGCGGATGGGTTACCGGGGTCGCGTTTCGAAGGAGTGATGATGATCGGTTTCCTGAAGCTGGCGAGTGCAGCCGCCTTGATGTGTGCGCTTGTGCCGGCCGCCTCCGCGCAGGAGAGCTTTCCCGAAAAGGAATTCGGCCGCTGGAGGGTCTATGGTTGGGGCAAGAGCTGCTGGATCTCGACCGAAGCAGCGGACGGCACGAGCTTTCGGATCTCCGACAGCGACAATCCGGGTGACGTCTATTTGTCCTTCGCCAATCCCGCCTGGGACTGGATCGAGGGCGGTAGCACGTTGAACATGACCGTCCGTCTTGGCACCACCGATATCGAGGCGACGGGCTTCGGCAATGGGGGCGCGACGATGCCGCCGGGTGTCGGATTGTTCCTCGACAGCACCGAACGATCGCACCTCGCAATGCTGCGCGCTGGCGGATCGGTTGCGTTGAGTCATGAGGGCAAGCTGCTCACCCGGCTGGACGTGGACCTGTCGGGCGAGGGCTATGACTATTATGACCGCTGCCTCAAGCAGGTGGATGTCTACGCAAAGTCGGAAGACGACTGAGCGCGTCCTGCGTGGGGTCGAGCAAGGCTTCGGCCGCCGCGATCCCGGTCTCGTAAGCGCCGTGTGCCGTGGAGAAATCGGTGTCGTGACAGGCTTCGCCAGCCATCCGGATGCGCGGATCGACCGGAGCCGACAGCTGCCGCCGCGCGCCATGGCACCCCGGCAGCGCATGGCTGTAGGCGCCTTGGACGAAGCTGTGGCGCGCCCATGCGGAGGCGGTGATCAGCTTCAGCCGCCTTCGCCAGTCGTTGCCCAGCAGGTCCGCCAGCTCGTCGATCGCGAACGCGGCCGCATCGTTGAAACCGGCAGCGCACAGGGTTCGCGCCGTCTCACCGCCGACCATGCATTCGATGATCGGGCGGCCGAACGGGCGAAGCGTGTAGGTGCCCGTGTGGGCGGCGCGCGGATTGCCCATCAGATGGCCGTCACTCGGCAGCAGCTCGGGGTCTTCCACCTCGAAGAACAGCTTGTCGGCATCGCCTAGCGGCAGGCGGCTCGACGCATGCTGGATGTCGGCGAAGGCCTTCGGCAACCCGATCGCCCCTGACGCGAGGACATTTGTCGACACGGTGATGATCGCATGGCCGGCGGTCAGACGGCCCCTGGAGGTTTCGATCGAAAGCCGCTTGCCGTCGGTATCGATCGAGGTGACGCGGGTCCCCATCGCAGTGGGCAGCCCCGCGGCGTGCGCGGCGACCAGGGTTCCGTAGCCGTCGGTCACCCGCCAGTCGGTATCGGTCGCCGCATCCATATAGGCGAGATAGTCGGCGACGGAGAGGCGATCGAGCCCGGCGCCGTTGATGACGCCGCTGAGCGTCTCGAGATAGGCGTTCCATTTCCCGCCCGGGTCGATGAGGTCGCCGGCACGGTCGCTGGGTGGCGGTGCGTCTCGCATCCGCTGTTCGAAGGCGTGGAACGCGTGCGCGGCTTCGCGTTGTTCCTCGCGCGAAAAGCCGAGATCGCGCCACTGGTCCATCCATCGAGGCAGGTCGCGGTCGATCGTGAACCCGGCCTGCTCCGCGACCCTGGCCCAGGGATTGTGTTGCGCCGAGTGCAGCCAGCCGCACCCGAGGTCGAGCGGGAGGCCGGAGCGGACGACCGTATGCGCCCGGCCACCCAGGCGGGTCGACGCCTCGACGATCAGGACGCTGCGTTTCGCATCCGCCACGCGCCGCGCAGCCGCGACACCCGCGGCGCCACCGCCGACGATCACGAAATCCCAGTCGCTCATCGCCGCATAACGCGGATCAGGCGGCCTTGCTCCGCAGCAGCGCCGAGCGCAGGCATTCGCAGACCACCTCGTCGCGCTGATTGAGCATGCGATGCTTCCAGGTGACGATCCCCTGGCCGGGGCGCGACTTGCTCGGGCGGAGTTCGACCACCTCGCTGGTGGCGCGCAGCGTGTCGCCGATGAAGACCGGCTTGGGCATCACCAGCTTGTCGTAGCCGAGATTGGCGACGAGCGTACCGACCGTCGTGTCGCCGACCGAAATCCCCACCATCAGGCTGAAGGTGAAGGTGCCGTTGACCAGTATCTGGCCAAACTCGCTCGCCTTCGCGGCTTCGGCATCCAGGTGCAGCGGCTGGGCATTATGGGTCATGGTCGAAAAGAGCAGATTGTCGGTCTCGGTCACCGTCCGCCGCAGCTCGTGCTCGATCGTGTCGCCGACCTGCCATTCATCGTAAAATCGTCCAGCCATAGGTGCTGCCCTAGCCGCAGCGCCGCAGCATGGGAAGGCTCTGGCGCGGTCTGGCGGGCGGGTGTAGCCATTGAGCCATACACTGATGCTGGAGAGACACGTTGAAGACCCGGTTCCTGCTTCTCGCCGCGCTGCTGGCGACCTCGGCCTGCACGCCGGCCCCCTCGACACCGCCCAAGGGCACCGAAATCGGGGTGGACGTGTCCGGTCTCGACAAGTCTGTGAAGCCCGGCGACGATTTCGACGAATATGCCAATGGCGGCTGGCGCGACCGGACCGAAATCCCCGCAGATCGATCGCGCACCGGCGTGTTCCTGGATGTGTTCAACAAGGCCGAGGCGAACACCGTTGCGATCGTCCAGGCTGCGATCAAGGCACAGGCGGCGGGCGGCACCGACCAGCGGCGCATCGCCGACTGGTACACCGCATTCACCGACACGGCGGGCATCGAGAAGCGCGGCATGGCGCCGATGCAGGGCGAGCTTGCCGCGATCGCGGCACTGAAAGACAAGAACGCCCTGTCGGCGATGCTTGGCAGCAACGTGCGGGTGGATGTCGATCCGCTCAACGCGACCAATTTCGAGACCGAGAATCTGTTCGGGCTGTTCGTCAGCCAGTCCTTCGACCGGCCGGACACGACCGTACCCTATGTGCTGCAGGGCGGGCTGGGCCTGCCCGATCGCGATTATTACCTGTCTTCCAAGCCGGAGATGGTGAAGATCCGCGACGCCTATAAGGCCTATGTCGCGAAGCTGCTGGGGCTGGCGGGGGTCGGCGATCCGGCGGCGCGGGCCGATCGCATCCTGGCGCTGGAGACGCGGATCGCGCAGGCGCATACCGACAATGTCACCAGCCAGGATGCACACAAGGCGAACAACCCCTGGAAGAAGGCCGACTTCGCCGCGAAGGCGCCGGGGATCGACTGGAACGGCTTCTGGAACGCCGCCGGCCTTGCCAATCAGCAGGACTTCGTCGTTTGGCAGCCGGCGACGGTCGCCGCCGTCGCCAAGCTGGTGGCGGAGGCACCGCTGCAGGACTGGCAGGACTGGCTGACCTTCCACCGGATCAATCAGGTCAGCGACGTGCTGCCGACGGCGATCGACCAGGCGCATTTCGACTTCTTCAGCAAGACGCTGAGCGGTACCCCGCAGCAGCGACCGCGCGACAAGCGCGCGATCGCCAGCGTCAATGCCTGGCTGGGAGACGCGATGGGCAAGCTGTATGTCGAGCAACATTTCCCCGCCTCGTCGAAGAGCGACATCCAGACGATGGTGAAGGGCATATTGAAGGCGTTCGACGACCGGGTCGCAGGCCTGAGCTGGATGACGCCGGCGACCAAGGCCGAGGCGCGCAAGAAGATCGAGACGATGCGTGTCGGCATCGGCTATCCCGAGACGTGGCGCAGCTACGCCTCGCTGGAGGTGAAGGCCGACGATCCGGTCGGCAATCTGCGCCGCGCCGAAAAGGCGGAGACGGCGCATCAGCTTGCCAAGATCGGCAAGGCCGTCGATCGCGGCGAATGGTGGATGACGCCGCAGACGGTCAATGCAGTCAATCTGCCGCTGCAGAATGCGCTGAACTTCCCGGCGGCGATCCTGCAGGCGCCTTTCTATGATCCGGCGGCGGACGCCGCGAGCAACTATGGCTCGATCGGTGCGATCATCGGACACGAGATCAGCCATGGTTTCGACAATCTCGGCGCTGACTTCGACGCCGAGGGGCGGCTGCGCAACTGGTGGACCAAGGAGGACCTGGCGCATTTCGAGGCGCAGGGTGCGGCGCTGATCGCGCAATATGATGCGTACGAGGTGTTCCCGGGACTTCACGTCAACGGCAAGCTGACCTTGGGCGAGAATATCGCCGACGTTGCCGGCCTGGCGGCGGCCTATCAGGCGTGGCGGACATCGCTGGGCGGCAAGGAGGCGCCGGTGATCGGCGGGTTGACGGGCGACCAGCGCTTCTTCCTGGCCTTTGGGCAGAGCTGGCGGGCGAAGGCGCGCGAGGCGGCGCTGCGCCAGCAGGTCGCGACCAACGGCCATGCCCCGGACCGCTGGCGGGCAATGACGGTGCGCAACATCGATGCCTGGTACGATGCGTTCGGCGTGAAGCCCGGCGAGAAATTGTATCTGGCGCCGGACAAGCGGGTGAAGGTGTGGTGATCCGCTTCAGGCGGTAACGATGGACCCGTCGCGGATCGTGACCGGCCAGGGCGTCAATGCCGCCCCCGCGCACGGTCCGCCGACACAGCGACCGTCGTCGATACGGAACAGCGCACCGTGCCAGCTGCACTGGATCAGCGAGCCGTCGCCGGTCAGGTAGCGGTCGAGCTCCTGCGCCAGCGGGACGCCCATATGCGGACATCGATCGACATAGCCTGTGACTGCCTCACCGGAGCGGACAACGAACCCGTGGAAGCGGCCGGCACGCATCTCCAGCACGAAATTGCGCGCGCCGCCTTCGGTGACGAGCTCGATCGGGCCAAGCGTGATGCCGGCGGGGGTGGCGGACAGGCGTTCCATCGGGGGTCGGGGCTCTGCCGGCGTCACCGCGGCAGTTGCGCCTTGGGAAATCCGCTCCAGGCCTCGTCATAATCGGGCTGGGCGCGGTCCAGCGCGTGGCAGGTCGGGCGATATGGCCAGCAGGTCTCGACCATGAACGCCATGGTGCCGTCGATTTTGTGCGGCTTCAGATCGGCGTCGGTCGCAGCGCGCCAGCTGGTCACGTCCGGGCCGTGGCCAGCCATCAGATTGTGCAGCGACAGGCCGCCGGGCGCAAACCCATCGGCCTTCGCATCATAGGCACCGTGGATCAGGCCCATCGCCTCGCTCATGATGTTGCGGTGGAACCAGGGCGGGCGAAACGTGTCCTCGGCGACCATCCAGCGCGGCGGGAAGATGACGAAGTCGGCATTGGCACGGCCCGGCACATCGCTGGGCGAGGTGAGCACGGTGAAGATCGACGGATCGGGATGATCGAAGCTGACCGTGTTCATCGTGTTGAACCGGGCAAGGTCGTATCGCCACGGCGCGAGAGTGCCGTGCCAGGCAACGACGTCCAGCGGGCTGTGGTCGATCCGGGTGGTCCACAGGTTGCCCAGATGCTTCTGGACGACCTCGAAAGAGTTGTCGCGATCCTCGAACCAGGCCGCCGGCGTCTCGAAATCGCGCGGATTGGCCAGGCCGTTCGCGCCGATCGGGCCCAGATCGGGCAGGCGGAACAGCGCCCCGTGATTTTCCGCGACATAGCCCCGCGCCTCGCCGTCGGGGAGGATCGCACGGAAACGTACCCCGCGGGGCACCAGTGCGATCTGGCCCGGCGCGATGTCGATCCGGCCGAATTCGGTCAGCAGCGTCAGCCGGCCGGACTGGGGGATGAACAGGAGTTCGCCATCGGAATCGAAGAAGACCCGCATGTCCATGTCGGCATTGGCGGCATAGACGTGCACCGCGACGCCCTCCAGGTCCGCGGGGTCGCGGTTGGCCAGCATCGTGGTCATGCCGTCGATCAGGTCAGTGCCGGGGGCAGGGGCCTCGATCGGGTTCCACCGCAGTCGGTTGGGGGGCAGGGGGGTATCGACCGTGCCGGCTGCGAAGCGCGATGCACCGTCATAGCGGGTGAATGGCGGATGCTCGGCGCTGGGGCGGAGGCGGTACAGCCAGGAGCGGCGATTCTCGTGGCGCGGCGCGGTGAAGGCTGTGCCCGACAATTGCTCGGCATACAGGCCGAAGGCAGGCTTTTGCGGGCTGTTGCGCCCGATCGGCAGCGCACCCGCGACCGCCTCGGTCGAGACGTGGTTGCCGAAACCGGGGAAATAGTCGGTCATGCCGGATGATGTCCTGGAATTGGCCGGGGTGAAGCAACGCCAACGCTACACGCGCGCTTCCCCCGGCTCTCCCTCTCCAACTCGGGCGGCGCCGGATGGGCGCCGCATGGTCCGTGTCGTCCGAATCCCGCAGATGCAGGATGACGCAAAAAACCTTACGCGTCGACCTTGATTACGCCGCGGCGGATCTGGTCGAGCTCGATACTTTCGAACAGCGCCTGGAAATTGCCGTTTCCGAAGCCTTCATTGCCCTTGCGCTGGATGATCTCGAAGAAGATCGGCCCAAACATGTTCTCGGTGAAGATCTGCAACAGGATGCCCTCGTCGCCGACATTGCCGTCGATCAGGATGCGATTCCTGCGCAGTCGCTCGAGATCCTCGCCGTGGCCGGGGACGCGCTTGTCGACCAGTTCGTAATAGGTCTCGATCGTGTCCTGAAGCTTCACGCCGCGCGCGCGCAGCCGCTCGACGGTGTCGAAGATGTCCGGCGTGGTCAGCGCAAGGTGCTGGATACCCTCGCCCTTATACTCGCGGATGAATTCCTCGATCTGGCTCTTGTCGTCCTGGCTCTCGTTCAACGGGATGCGGATCGCCTTGTCGGGTGCGATCATCGCCTGGCTGAACAGGCCGGTCGCCTGGCCCTTGATGTCGAAATACTTCTGTTCCTCGAAGCCGAAGAGCGTGCGGTAGAATTCGCTCCACACGCGCATCTGGCCGCGACGGACATTGTGGGTCAGGTGGTCGAGCAGGTCGAGGCCGACAGTGTTCCGTGCCTCCGCTTCCTGCCAGCCGGGGAACTCGGCCCAGTCGGCGTAGAGATCGACATCGTCCTGGATGAAGTAGAGATAGGATCCGCCGATTCCCTGGATGACCGTGTCGTCCTCGTCGGTCGCCTTGCCGCCATGCGCCAGTGCCCATTCGAGCGCGGCGCGGGGATCGGCGACGCGGAACGCCATCGCGCTGGCCGAGGGGCCATGTTCGCCGCGGAAGGCGGCGACGCGGCCCGCTTCGTCGCGGTTCAGCATCAGATTGATGCGACCCTGCTTGTAGCGGGTGATGTTCTTGCTGGGGTGACGGTGGGTCGGGACAAAGCCGAGTTGCTCGAACTGCTGCCCCATCGCCTCGGGATCGGGCGAGGTGAATTCAACGAACTCGAAGCCGTTCAGGCCAAGCGGATTTGTCGGGTCGGTCATGGTCGCCTCCATCATGCCGAGCGGTTAGGCGATCCCCGATTTGGTGTCAAATGATACTACCTCACTCGCGTTACCCGGACTGGTTTTCCACACCCTGTGGATAACTTGCATCAAGGCATGATTTCGGGGCATGATAGGCCATGGCCGTCGTCAAGCTGAAGGAGAGGGAGCGGGTCGATACCCGCGGTCGCATCGTCGCGGCCGCGTCCCGCCTGTTCGATCGCGACGGCATGGACGGAGTGACGGTCGATGCCATCGCGTCCGAGGCGAGGATCGGCAAGCCGACGGTCGACAGCCATTTCGATGGCAAGGACGATATCGCGATCGCGCTGCTGATCGAGGCGGATCGCAAGGCGCTGGATGCCATCGCACTGTTGCCGAAAGAGGGGATGAGCGTTGCCGAGGCGCTGGATGCAGCGGCATGGATGCTGCTGGACAGCAAGTCGCCGCATCCCGATTGCGTCCGTGCCTTTCTGTGCCGATTGTTCGGTGTCGAGGTTATGGCACCCGAACTGACCGACTATCTTGCCGCACTCGACGATTCGATCCGGGCGCTGTTCGAACGCCTGCTGGCCCGGCCGGGCATGCGCCGCGCGCTGCCGGCAGAGACGCTGGTTCTGTCGTTCCGATCGATGCATATGGGTCTGTTGACCCAGTGGCTGATCGAGGGTGCACCCTATGAGAGCGCGCGCATCCTGACCCGCCGGCAGAGCGGGCTGCTGGCCAAGGGCCTGGCGCTCTGAGCCGCCTCGGCTAGAGGCCTTCGCCGCCGACCCATTGCGCGTTCGACAGGCGGCGTGCGAGGTTCCAGGTCTGGGTGCGGATGTCGGGTACCGCCACGATTTCCCAGAACGCGCCCCGCGTCATCGGGCCGAGCGCATACAGCGAACGGTTGATCTTCCCCGCGGCGTTCATCGTTTGCGCCTGGTTGTCGACCTCGATCCCGAGCTTTGCCGCATCGGCGCGGATCGTGCCGCGCGCCGCCAGCGTGCGCAGCAGCGGCTCGGTCGTCCGGGCGAGATCGGTGAGCGGACCGGTGCAGTTGACGATGCGCTGGACCGACAGCGATTCCACCGCGTCCCCGCCGCGCGGGCGCAGCGCGACCTGGACCCCGTCGGCAGCCGGCTCGAACGACAGCGTCTTTCCGGCACGAATGGTCAATTGGCCGCGGTCGATGATCGCCTGAAGGCGCGCATTGACCTCGGGCGCCAGACGGTGGCGGTGGACGTCCCACCACGGGCGCAGATGGCGAAGGAAGCGGGCGCGCTGATCCTCGTCGGCATTGCCCCACATCGGCTGGGTGAAGGGGCGCAGTTCGTCGACCGCGTTGCGCCATCCGATCGCGTCCGCGCGGGCACGTACGCGGTGCAGCAGTTCGGAGGCGACGGTATCGGGTCGCTCGTCGATCTTCGCCCAGTCGGCACCGGGTCCATGCGACCGGGGAAGCAGGCCGCGCCGCGACAGCGCGACGATCCGACCCTTATAGCCATGCGCATCCAGGGTGAGCGCGACATCGACCATCGTCAGCCCGGTGCCGATGATCAGGACGGTGTCCTGCTCGCTGAGCCCATCGGCGATGCCGGGATCCCAGGGATTGCCCATGTAGCGATCGGCTGACAGCGCATCGGGATCGAGCCCGGGCGGGACGTGGGGCGGCAGGTTGCCGACGGCCAGCACAGCGACATCGGCATCTATCGTCCGGTCCTGAAGCCGCAGCCGGGCGCCGCTTCCGACAAGGTCCACATCCTCCACCTCGCCGCGGACCACGGTCAACCGGTCGCCCGCCGATCGGCGAGTTTCCTCAAGCATCTGTTGCAGATACTCGCCATAGGTCACGCGCGGAATGAACGCTGTGGTCGGCTCTGTCACGCCGCGGCTCTCGAGCCAGCGGACGAAATGGCCCGGATCGTCGGGCAGGGCGCTCATATTGCCCGCGCGGACGTTCAGCACATGGCTGGGATGCGCGGCGCCATAGGCAAGACCGACGCCGGGGCGCGGCGCCCGCTCGATCAGCGTCGCTCTCGGCCCGTCATGGCGCAGCAGGTTGATCGCCTGGAGCGTGCCGGAAAAGCCACCGCCGATGATGGCGACATGTTCGATCTTCATAATCCCCCCGGATCTCAAGCGGTCAGATCTCGTACTCGATCTGCCATTCGGGGTCGCGGTGCGCCTGGCGCATTGCCGGCGCATTGGGCTGACGGGCGACCATTTGCGCATAGAGGCGCTTGACCCGATCGCTGGCCGCGCGGGGGAAAACGGCGGGCAGCACTGCATGGATCAGGCAGGCAACCCCGCCCACGATCATCGTCGCGCCGAACCGGCCTGCAACGCCGGCATGCTCGACATAGGTCTCGCCGACGCTGCGGGGGTGGGACAGGAATACGCGATCGAACATGGTGGGCTACCCGCTATTATCTGTGTCGCCCCTTCCTAGCAGCGCGGGGCGAAAGGGGAAACCGCGTCGCGAGGCGCCGTCTCCCCTCCGATGCGATCCTAGCTTGAAGTGACCGGGATGACATTGTCGTCGCCGTTGCGATCGACATATTTGTTATAGGGATCGATCCCGGCAAAGGCCGGCTGGCGGGTGCTCACGATCCTGATCCGCTGCGCGCCCGAACGCACCGGTTCGCGTGTCATCGAGATGACGTCGGACTTCTTGAGCACGCCATAGCCCGGATTCTGGTCGAACAGGCCGATATCGATCCGATCGGCCAGCGGCGCGGCGCTTTCCTTGCCCTTGCCGTCGGCATAGGCCTTGCCCGCCTCGACCGTCAGGGTCGTTTCCCAGCGGCCATCGGCCAGCTTGCGCGTCGTCGCCGTCTTCGCCTTCAGGTCGTACAAGGTGATGCGGGTCAGCAGGTCGTCGACCAGCTGCCGCTCCTCGGCATTGCGGGCCAGGCTGCGGAAGCCGTCGACCAGCTCGGTCGAACGCGGATAGGGCGCGCCCTTGAAGCGATGCTCGGCGATCTTCTGGCGCAGCATCGCATTCACCCGGCCCTCGCCCAGCCGATCCTGGAGCAGGTACATGACCAGCGATCCCTTGCGATAATGGATATAGCCCTGGTTCTCGACCCGCTCGAGCGGCAGTTCCTCGATCGCCTCGCTGCCGCGGCTGCGCAGATAGCTGTCGAGTTCGTACTTCAGGAAGCGGCGGATATTATCCTCGCCATAGAGCTGCTTCATCACCATCAGCGCCGAATATTGCGCCATGGTCTCGACCCAGATGGTCCCGCCCTGCATGTCGGCGGAGATGACCTGGTGCGCCCAATATTGGTGGGCGAGTTCGTGCGCGGTGACATAGGTCACATAGTCGATCTTGTCGGCATCGCTGTTGTTCGCAAGGAAGCCGAGCGATTCCGAATAGGGCATCGTCCCCGCGAACGCCTGGGCAAAGCTCTGATAGCCCGGGAATTCGATGATCCGCGCATGATCGAACTGATAGGGGCCGAAATTGGCCTGGTAATAGCCGAGCGAGCTCTTCAGCGCGGCGAGCATCCGGTCGACGTTGAACGGATGCTTGCGATCATAGAATACCGTCAGACGCACGCCGTCGGCATCCAGCGACTTCTCGGCATAATCGGCCGACTGAATCGAGAAGAAGGCCAGGATCGGCGCCTCGGAGACGAACCGCGCCGTCCGGCGGCCTCCATTGGTCGTGTCCGCGACTTTGCGACCCGGCGCGATCGGGGTCTGACCCGCGTCGGTCGAGATGGTGATGTCGCTGCGCACCCAGGACGCATTGCCGACATAGTTGCGACGCTGCGCCGACAGGTCCTCCAGCTTCGCCTGGCGAAGTTCGGGGGGCAGTCCGTATTTGCGGCGCTTGACGCGGTCGCTCAGCAGGCCCTGGCGGTCCATGCCGATTGCGGGAGCAATCTCGAAATTGTTGAGGAACGTGCCGTTCCCGACGAGGCGGGTGTCGAGATTGTTGGCCCGCAAACCACGCGTCTCACGGGTCACGGTGAAGGCGATCGTCCCTGTCGCACCCGGCGCCAGCGGCTTGGGGAAGCGGAAGATGCGATAGTCGAAATCCTTGTCTTCCATCGCCAACGTCGCGCCCGGCACCGCGATCTTCGCGAGCTTGCTCGACCGGTCGGGGAAGCGGACATGAAGATCGCTCAGCGGCGCGCCGGTGTCGTTCACGAAGCGATACTCGCCCGTCGTCGTCATCTGCTGGCGCGACGGGTGCAGATCGACGTTCAGGCGGATGTCGGTCAATGACGGCTGGCGGACCGTCTCGTACTTGAGATATTTCTTCTCGTAATTCGCCAGCCGCTCGTCCTCGCCATCGCGGGTGCGATAGTCGTTGAGGACGTTCATATTATAGTAGAGCCAGCCGCCGCTGACCGCGGCGACGGCCACCGCCGCGCCCAGGATCATCCCGGGGGTGCCCGCCAGGCGCCGCGCACCGCGAGACAGTCGCGGACGCAGCCGCGTCTCGGTACCGCGTCGCCAGATGAGATGCGCCAACACCGCCAGTGCCAGGGCGAAGGCGCCCCAGTATAGCCGTAGCCACCACGCCGTCGCGCCGCCGACCTGATCGCCGTTCATGTCGGAGAAGCGCACCGTTCCGGTGGTGCCATAATTGTAGAGCGGGTGATCGAAGCCGATGTTGCTCAGCGTGATCGTCGCGACCAGGTAGACGACCATGATGCCCCAGCCGACATATTTGTTGGGACTGATCGCCTGCACGAACACCGCCAGCACGGCGAGGATCGCCATGTCGATCGTCATCGGCACCAGATACCAGGCGAGATACTGGCCGATCTCGATGTCGGTCACGCCGCGTGCGAGCTGGATGATGATGGCGGCGACAGCGGAGATCAGCAGCGTCGCGAACAGCACGCCGGTAACCGCCAGCGTCTTGGGTACCATATAGGCCCAGTTGGGCAGGGCGGTCGCATCGATGATCTCGTGCATTTTGCGGTCGCGGTCGCGCCAGACCAGTTCGCCCGAATAATAGATAGCGATGATGATCGGGATGATCCCGAACATGCCCTGCAGGTCCTGGATCGTGATGAAGGTGAGCGGTCGCGACGGCGTGCCGTAGATCTCGTTGGCGAACAGCAGCCCGCCGATCGTATTGAACATGCCGATCATCAGGAGGACGAGGAAGGCAGGGCTGCGGAAGACCAGCCCCATCTCGAACCGGCAGCGCTGCCACAGCTGGGTCCATGCGGCTGCTTCCGGACGGGCGGGGGGCAGGGTCTCGACGGTCTGCGGCCGGGTCGCGGCCAGCTTGTCCGCCTTGCGTGCCTGCTTGCGCAGCTTGCGGGCGGACACGCCCCTTTCCGCGAAGGAGAATCGCCAATAGGCGACCACCAGCGCGCAGAGCCCGACCACGCCCCAGATGAGCCGGTTGCCGAGCAACGGGCCGGTGAAGGCGGGCATCATCGCGTTCGATTCCGCGGCGGTCCAGTAACGGGTGACGTTGGAGAAGGCGGCGAGGCCGAACGGTTCGATATAGCCGCTGATCTCGCGCAACTCGGGCTTCGCGCGAAGGACGCTCATCAGCACGAAGTAGAGAACGAGGAAGACGACGACGCTGACATAGGAATACATCATCGACCGCGTCATCGTGGCGACCGCGAAGAAGATCGCCGCGGTGAACAGGACGTTGGGCAGGCCGAGCAGGAAATAGGCGTAGAGATAGTCGGACAGCCGGTTGGGTCCGAGCGTCTCGCTATCGAGCCACGGCATCATCGACCCGAGCCAGATGGCCAGCGGAATCGCGGCAAAAGCAATGGCGCAGATCACCGCTGCACCGGTGAAGCGCCCGATCAGATAGGAGAATTTCGACACCCGCGTCGACCGAACCATCGGCCCGAAGCCGCTCTCGTCATCGCGCACGATGATGTTCGCGACGAACGCGGTCGTGACGAACATGAAGAACAGCGAGAGGATCAGCATCATCTGCGCGATCGCCTCGGGGCTGTTCGCGTGGACGTTGCCTCCGGACCCGATCTGGATCTGCTCGACCGTCATCGCGCCGAAGGCGAGGAGGAAGAACAATATCGCGACGACCCAGAAGACGGGATTGCGCAGCTGGTAGCGAAGCTCGAAGCTCGCGATCTTTCCGAACATGCCGGTGTCTCCGCTCAGGCCGCGACGGCGTCGGTGACGGGGCGGCGGCTTTGCGCGAGCGTGGAGAAATAGACGTCCTCCAGCCCGCCATCGACTGCGGTGAATCCTTCGCCGGGATCCTGCGGCGACAGGATGTGAACGACGGTGCGGCCGGCAAACAGGCGCGTGGAGATCACTTCATAGCGCGTGCGATAGGCGTCGAGTTCGCTGCGATCGATCGTCTTGGCCCAGACGGTTCCGCGGGCACGGGCGATCAGGTCGAGCGGTGCCCCCTCCAGCTGGATCCGCCCGGCCGCGAGCACCGCCATGCGTGGGCACAGGTCGGCGACATCCTCGACGATATGGGTCGACAGGATCACAACGACATTCTCGCCGATCTCGGCCAGCAGGTTCAGGAAGCGGTTGCGCTCCTCGGGATCGAGGCCCGCAGTCGGCTCGTCGACGATGATCAGTTCGGGATTGCCGATCAGCGCCTGGGCAATGCCGAAGCGCTGGCGCATGCCGCCGGAGAAGCCGGCGATCGCCTTTTTGCGCACCGTCCACAGATTGACCTGGTTGAGGAGCGTCTCCACTGTGTCCTTCCGCTCGCGGGCGGAGGCAATGCCCTTCAGCACCGCCATGTGGTCGAGCATGTCATAGGCCGACACGCGCGGGTACACGCCAAAGTCCTGTGGCAGATAACCGAGCGTGCGGCGAAGCCGTTCGGGTTCGCGCACCACATCGATGTCGCCGAAGGTCACACTGCCTGAGGTCGGGCTCTGCAGTGTCGCTACGGTCCGCATCAAGGTCGACTTGCCGGCACCATTGGGGCCCAGCAGGCCGAACATGCCCTTCGGAATGGACAGCGTGACATCGTCGAGCGCACGCGTGCCGTTGGGATAGACATGGGTGAGCTGCTTCAGGTCCAACATGCGATTTCCCCCGTATGTGATGAGCAGACCATAACGGGTGTTTTACAAAGGTAAAGCAGCTGAAGCTGGTGTGATGCTTGAACATTCCCGATCTTGTCGGCTTCGCTGCAAAGCAGCATAGGTGGGGGCTAGCCAGCGGGGAGCCGATTTGCGCATCGCCATCATCGACGAGAGCGGACTGCGCGCGACGATCCTCGAAGAAGGTCTTCGAGAGGCGGGTTTCGACGACATCATCGTGATGCCGCCGACCGGCGCCTTCGTCGCCCGGCTGGAGCGGATGGCGCCCGATGTCGTGCTGATGAACCTGGGCAATCCCAGCCGCGATTCCCTCGAGGAGATGCTGGCCGTCAGCCGCGCGCTGGCGCGGCCGATCGCGATGTTCGTCGACCAGAGCGACGACGACATGATCGGTGCCGCGATCGATGCCGGCGTCTCGGCCTATGTCGTGGACGGACTGCGCAAGGACCGGGTGAAGCCGATCCTCGACCTGGCAATCCGGCGCTTCCACGCCTTTTCCAAGCTTCAGACTGAGCTCGACGCCGCCCGGTCGGAACTGGCGTCGCGCAAGACGATCGATCGCGCGAAAGCGATCCTGATGGAAAGCAGGGGGTTGAGTGAGCCCGAAGCCTATAGCCTCCTGCGCACGACGGCAATGAACCAGGGTCGTCGCGTGGTGGACGTCGCCGAAGCCCTGATCACCGCCGCAGGACTGCTGGGAGGCAGGTCATGACGCAATTGTCCATCGCGTTCCTGCCGCTGACCGACAGCGCGCCGATCATCGTCGCGGCGGAACTTGGCTTTGCCGAGGCCGAGGGCATCACCCTGAACCTGGTGCGGGACACCAGTTGGGCAACGGTTCGCGACCGGCTGGTCTATGGCCAGGTCCAGGCCGCGCACCTGCTCGCGCCGCTTGCAGTCGCGGTGACGCTGGGCCTCAGCCAGACGCCCTGCGCGATCGCAGCGCCGTTCAAGCTGAACGACAATGGCAATGCGCTGACGCTGTCGGCCGACTTCGCCGCAGCGCTCGATCCGGTGCCGCGCAACCGCATCGACGATCCGGTCGCCACGGCGCACGATTTTGCCGCGGCGATCGGCCTTCATCATCGCAAGCCGGTGATCGGCATTGTCCATCGCTTTTCCAGCCACGCGCTGATGCTGCGTTACTGGCTGGGATTTGCGGGCGTTAACCCGGACCGCGACCTGACGCTGCGGGTGTTGCCGCCCTCGCTGATGACCGAGGCGCTTCGTGCCGGCGAACTCGACGGGTTCATCGCCGGCGAACCCTGGAGCAGTGTCGCAGTCGATGCGGGGCTGGGGGAGATTGCCGCGGTCGGCGTCAACATCTGGAAGCGCGGTGTCGAGAAGGTGCTCGCCACCCGCGCCGACTGGGCCGACGCGAACCCGGAAGTGCTGGACCGTCTGTTGCGTGCCCTGTCGCGTTCGGCGGCGTGGTGCGACGATCCGGCAAACCGCGATGCCTTGTCCGACCTGCTGTCTCGCCCGACGCATCTCGATCAGTCGCCCCGCCTGATTGCGCAGGCCCTCGCGGGGCGGATGCCGTTGCGGTACGGGGCAGACCCGGTCGAGATTCCCGACTTCACTGTTTTTCACCGCGGCGCAGCGAACTTCCCGTGGCGCAGCCAGGCGCTGTGGATCTACTCGCAATTCGTGCGCTGGAAGATGATCGATCCAAGCCCCCAGGCCGAGCGTGCGGCCGCCGGCGTCTTTCGATCCGACCTGTACCGCCGCGCGCTGGCCGGCGAGCGGATCCCGATGCCAGGGGCCAGCATGAAGGTGGAGGGCGCGACCGAGGCACCGTTGAGCGCCGGCAGTCACAGCGGCAGCCTGACGCTGCCGCCGGATCGCTTCTTCGACGGGCGGACGTTCGATCCCGATGCGATCGCGGACTATTTGCGCAGCCTCAAGGCGATTCCCGGCGATTGATTTTTTTGCACTTGCGAAGAGGTCGATGTCTCGTCAGGTTTTGAGAGTCGCCCAGGGACGGGGAGACGTCAGCGGAAGGTTTGGCCGATGAAGGCCTGACATTCCATCACACGACAGCAAAGCCGCTGTCCGATCACTGCCTTTCGGGCGGCGGGTCGGAAGCGGCTTTTTTCGTGCCTGCGCGGCACCGGGGAATGCGGCGATGAAGATGACGGAAGTGATGCAGGCGGGATACGCCTTTGCCGGAGGCGGCAGCGATGTCGATCCGCGACCAGCACGGGCGCGATCGGCGTTCTGGACCAGCGGGCATACGCCCACGCTGATCGCTGCGTTTCTCTATTTCGACCTGGCCTTCATGGTCTGGGTCCTGCTGGGGCCGCTGGCGCCCGACATTGCGAAGACGTTGCAGCTGACCGCTGCGCAGAAGGGGCTGATGGTCGCGACGCCGACACTGGCCGGCGCAATCCTGCGCGTGGTCAACGGACTGCTCGTCGATCGCATCGGTCCCAAGCGGTCGGGCGCGATCAGCCAGGTGATCGTGATTGCCGGGCTGCTCTTCGCCTGGGGGATGGGCGTGAACAGCTTCGCCGGAACGCTCGCGCTGGGCGTGATCCTGGGCTTCGCCGGCGCCAGTTTCGCAATCGCGCTTCCGCTGGCCAGCCGCTGGTATCCGCCGGAGCATCAGGGCAAGGCGATGGGACTGGCCGGCATGGGCAATTCGGGCACGGTGCTCGCGGCGCTGTTCGCCCCGGCGCTGGCCAAGATGTTTGGCTGGAACTCGGTACTGGGCCTTGCCTGCATTCCGCTGACCCTCGTCTTCATCGCCTATATGATCATGGCGAAGGACCCGCCCAATGCACCTGCGCCGAAGCGGCTGGTCGATTATTTCGAGCCGCTGAAGCGCGCCGATGCCTGGTGGTTCATGGGCTTCTATGGGGTGACCTTCGGCGGTTTCGTCGGGCTGGCGGCGTCGCTGACCATCTATTTCACGGACCGGTTCGGGTTGAGCACGATCATGGCGGGCTATTGCACCGCGGGCTGCGTGTTCGCAGGTTCGCTGGTGCGGCCGATGGGCGGGGCGCTGGCCGATGCGATCGGGGGCGTGAAGACGTTGAGCGTCGTGTTCATCGTCGCTGCCTTCGCGCTCGCAGGTGTCAGTGGGGCCTCGACGGTCACGGCGGCGCTGGGCCTGTTCGTGCTGGCGATGTTGGCGCTCGGCGCAGGCAATGGCGCGGTGTTCCAGCTGGTGCCGCAGCGCTTCTCCAGCGAGATCGGGGTGATGACCGGGCTGGTCGGCATGGCCGGCGGCGTCGGTGGCTTCTATCTCGCATCGTCGCTGGGGGTCGCCCGGCAGGTGACCGGCAGCTACCAGTCCGGCTTCCTGGTCTTCGCGGCGCTGGCGCTGCTCGCCTTTGCCGGGCTGGCAATGGTCAAGACGCGCTGGCGCGGCAGCTGGGGCGCGGCCGAGGGCGTCCGCATCTGAAGGTGGGCGCACGGGCGGCCTGCCGCCGCCCGTGCCGGCTCTTGGGGGAAATCCGATGAAAGTTGCACTTGCAACGGCGGCCGCACTGGTCGCCGCAGGGGGAGCGCATGCCCAGGACCTGGCGGTCCAGCCGCTGGTCGAGGCACGGCTGCGCTCTGAACATGTCGATCAGCAGGGCCTGGCCGATACCGCCGATGCGGTCACGCTGCGCGTTCGCGCCGGCGTATCCGCCACCCGCGGGCGGATCGCGGCGCTGGTCGAAGCCCAGGGAAATCTGGCGATCGTCGATCGCTATGATGACGGGCTTCACGGTGTTGCGACCCGGCCGATCGTTGCCGACCCGGAGAATGTCGCGCTGTATCGCGCGCAGCTTCAGTATCGGAGCAAGCCGCTGACGGTGACGCTCGGCCGGCAACGGATCGCGCTGGATGACGAGCGATTCGTCGGCGCGGTCGCCTTTCGCCAGAATGGCCAGACCTTCGACGCGGTGCGCGTCGAATGGACCGGAGTGGCGGGACTGAAGGCCGATGTCAGCTATGCCTGGGGCGTGCGGACGATCTGGGGAATCGACGGCATGGGCGCCCGTCAGCGGGCCGTGTCGGGCGACAATGTCTTCGCCAATCTCAGCTATGCCTCCCCGGTCGGCAATGTCACCGGCTTCGCCTATCTCGTCGATCAGGACGAGGGCGCGGTCCAGGGATTCCGACTGTCGAGCCAGACCTTCGGCGCCCGGCTTGCCGGGTCGCGCAAGCTCGGGCCGGTTACATTGGGCTATCAGTTGAGCGGCGCTCGCCAGCGCGACTTCCGCCACAATCCCAACCGCTACACCGCTGACTATCGTCTGGTGGAGGGATCGCTGGAACACGGCCCGTTTCGCCTGGGTGCGGGGCAGGAGGTGCTGGGCGCGGACCGGGGCGTTGCGCTCACCTCGTTCCAGGCACCGGTCGGGACCTTGTTCAAATTCAACGGCTGGGCGGACAAGTTCCTGATCACGCCCCCCGATGGCCTGCGCGATGCCTATGCGACGCTGGGTTTCAACAAGGCCATCGCGGGACCGTTCAAGGCGCTGGCGCTGCAGGCTAGCTATCATCGCTTCGACAGCGATCGCAGCGTTCGCCACTATGGCGATGAGATCGATCTGCTCGCGAGCGTCAAGATCGGTCGTTACACCTTCGCGGCACGTTATGCGGATTATGATGCCGACCGGTTTGCGACCGACACCCAAAAGGCGTGGCTTCAGCTCGACTGGGCATTCTGAAGATGCTGCATTGCAAAAATAACACTTGATCGTGTCAGTTACAGTCCGCATCATGCGGACATCGGGCGACGCTGTCCGAACGAGACATAGCTGCTGTTTCCACTGACGGAAGCGTGCGGTGCATCGGACGGGAACTCCCGTTCAGGGTGATTGGCAAGGCCGCCATGCGGGCACTTCTTCGGAAGTGACCCTCATGGCGGCCTTTTCGCGTTTGGAGCAGGCGAGATGGAGTTTTCGGGGAACGACTGGAGCAGCGAGGATAGCGGGGAGACGCCCGGCGTCCCGCCGCGGCGCGAGCATCTGGTGGTGATCGGCAACGGCATGGCCGGATGCCGCGCGGTCGAGGAACTGCTGGCGCGCGATGCGGGACGCTACCGCTTGACGATCTTCGGCGCCGAGCCGCATGTGAACTATAATCGTATCATGCTCTCGCCCGTCCTGGCGGGTGAGAAGACCTTCGACGAGATCATCCTCAACACGCATGACTGGTACCGCGACAACGGCATCGAGCTGATCGCCGGTGACGCGGTGGTCGCGATCGATCGGGCGGGTCGGCGGGTCACCGCCGCCTCGGGACGCAGCGTCGACTATGACCGGCTGTTGATCGCGACGGGATCCGACCCGTTTATCATCCCCTGTCCGGGACACACGCTCGATGGCGTGATCAGCTTTCGCGACATGCACGATGTCGACCGGATGCTTGCGGCAGCCGACCGGGGCGGCGACGCGGTGGTCATCGGCGGCGGCCTGCTCGGTCTCGAGGCAGCGCACGGGCTCAGCCTGCGCGGCATGAAGGTCACGGTGCTTCACCTGATGCAGACGCTGATGGAGCGCCAGCTCGACGAGGCGGCCGGCTGGTTGCTGAAGACCGCACTGGAGACGCGAGGCCAGACGATCCTGACCGGCGCCGATACCGCCGAGATTTTGGACGACGGCAACGGCAAGGTCCGCGGCGTCCTGCTGAAAGACGGCACCGTCATCCCCGCAAGCATTGTCGTGATGGCCGTAGGCATTCGCCCGAATGTCCGGCTGGCGCGAGAGGCTGGGCTGGCGGTCGGTCGCGGCATCCAGGTCGACGATCACATGGTCACGTCGGACCCCGCGATCCTGGCGGTCGGCGAGTGTGTCGAGCATGACGGCAACGTCTATGGCCTGGTCGCGCCGCTGTTCGACATGTGCCGGTCGCTCGCCGACGGCCTGGTCGAGCGCCCCAGCGGCTATCGCGGATCGGTCACGTCGACCAAGCTGAAGGTCGCCGGGCTCGACGTCTTTTCGGCGGGCGACTTTTCCGGCGGCGACGGCGCGGAGGACATCGTGCTGCGCGATGCCTCCCGCGGTGTCTATAAGCGGGTGGTCCTGCGCGACGACCGGGTGATCGGCGCGGTCCTGTACGGCGATACCGCCGATGGTGGCTGGTATTTCGACCTTCTGAAAAAGCAGGAGGACGTGTCCGACCTTCGCGACGTGCTGATCTTCGGCCAGGCCTTCGCCTCGGGAGGGGGGCAGGCGGACCCTAAGGCGGCCGTTGCGGCGCTCTCGGACGATGCCGAGATTTGCGGCTGCAACGGCGTCACCAAGGGGCAGGTCGTCGCGTGCATCGGCAAGGGGGCGAGCAGCCTCGATGCGGTGCGTGCGGGGTGCAAGGCATCGGCAAGCTGTGGGTCGTGCACCGGCCTGGTCGAGACGCTGCTGGCGCTGACGCTGGGCGACGAGGTCGAGGCGGGTCCGCGGACTATGTGCAAATGCACCAGCTTCGGGCATGACGATGTCCGGCGCGAAATCGTCGCGCAGGATATGCGCTCGATCCCCGAAGTCATGCACAAGCTGCACTGGGGTACGCCCGACGGCTGCGCATCGTGCCGCCCGGCGCTCAACTACTATCTGCTGTGCGCGCTGCCGGGCGACTATGTCGATGACCAGCAGAGCCGCTTCGTCAACGAACGGATGCACGCCAACATCCAGAAGGACGGCACCTATTCGGTCGTGCCGCGCATGTGGGGCGGGATCACCAGCCCGCGCGAGCTTCGTGCGATCGCCGACGTGGTCGAGAAGTTCAATGCGCCGATGGTCAAGGTCACCGGCGGCCAGCGGCTCGACATCTTCGGCATCCGCAAGGAGGACCTGCCTGCGGTCTGGGCCGATCTGAACGCCGCCGGGATGGTGTCCGGCCATGCCTATGGCAAGTCGCTGCGCACGGTGAAGACGTGCGTCGGATCCGAATGGTGCCGCTTCGGAACGCAGGATTCGACCGGGCTGGGTGTCAGGATCGAGCGGATGACCTGGGGCAGCTGGATGCCGCACAAGTTCAAGATCGCGGTCAGCGGATGTCCGCGCAATTGCGCCGAGGCGACGATCAAGGATTTCGGGATCGTCTGCGTCGACTCCGGATACGAGCTGTCGGTCGGCGGCAATGGCGGGATCAAGGTTCGCGCGACCGACTTCCTCTGCAAGGTCGCGACCGAAGCCGAGGCGATGCACTATTGCGCCGCCTTCGTGCAGCTCTACCGCGAGGAAGCCCGGTATCTCGAGCGCACCGCGCCGTGGATCGAGCGGGTTGGCGTCGATTATATCAAGGCACGCATCGTCGAGGACGATGAAGGTCGCGACGCACTGGCCGAACGCTTCCTCTACTCGCAAAGCTTCAGCCAGGACGATCCCTGGGCCGAACGTGCGGCGGGCGTCGAGCGCATCCAGCACAGCCACATGGCCGAATTTCATCCCCAGGGAGAACTCGCATGACCCCCGACTGGCTCGATATCGGACGCCTCGACGAGATTCCGGTTCGCGGCGCCCGCACGGTGCCGGTCGCGGGCGGCGAGGAGATCGCGGTGTTCCGTACCGGCGACGACCGGGTCTTCGCGCTGGTCAATCGCTGCCCGCACAAGAAGGGCCCGCTCAGCCAGGGCATCGTCCATGGCCACAGCGTCACTTGTCCGCTGCACAACTGGAATATCGCACTCGCGACCGGTGAGGCGCAGGGTGAGGATCGCGGCTGCACCCCGACGGTGCCTGTGCGGATCGTCTCCGGCCGGGTGCTGATCGGCCGCGCCGCCGCGCTGGCGGCCGCCTGAGATGGGCGCGGCGATCCGCACGACCTGCGCTTATTGCGGCGTCGGCTGCGGCATCGCCGCGACCGTCACTGGCGAGCGCAGCGTCACGATCGCCGGCGACACGGAGCATCCCGCAAACCATGGCCGGCTGTGCTCGAAGGGGACGCATCTGGGCGAGACCACCAGTCTCGAGGGCCGGCTGCTTCATCCCGAGATCAACGGGCGGCGGGCGAGTTGGGACAAGGCGCTCGATCTGGTGGCGAAGCGGTTTCGTGACACGATCGCGCGTTACGGGCCCAACAGCGTCGCTTTCTACGTCTCGGGCCAGTTGCTGACCGAGGACTATTACGTTGCCAACAAGCTGATGAAGGGCTTCATCGGCTCGGCCAATATCGACACCAACTCGCGCCTGTGCATGTCGAGCGCGGTTGCCGGGCATCAGCGCGCTTTTGGTGAGGATGTGGTGCCTGCCAGCTATGACGATCTCGACGAGACCGACCTCGTCGTGCTCGTCGGGTCCAACACCGCATGGTGCCATCCGGTCGTCTATCAGCGGATCATGGCGGCCAGGGCGGAGCGCGGCGCGAAACTGGTGGTGATCGACCCGCGCCGGACGGAGACCTGCGCCGACGCAGACCTCCACCTGGCGATCCGGCCGGGCACCGATGTCGCGCTGTTCAATGGCCTGCTCGCGCATTGCCGCACCGAACGCCTGATCGACGAGACTTACCTGTCCCGAAGCGTCGACGTCCCCGACGACTTCTGGGGCAAGGTGGGAGAGGGGGGCGACCTGTGGTCGGTGGCGCGGACCTGCGATGTTCCGCCTGCCGACCTCAGGCGCTTCTTCGACCTGTTCGCTGCCAATCCGCGCACCGTGACGATGTTCAGCCAAGGGGTGAACCAGTCGCTGCGCGGGACCGACCAGGTCAATGCGATCCTCAACGTCCATCTGGCGACCGGCCGTATCGGCAAGCCCGGGGCAGCGCCCTTCTCGATCACCGGTCAGCCTAACGCCATGGGCGGCCGGGAAGTGGGCGGGCTGGCGTCCACGCTGGCGGCGCACATGGACTTCGCACCGGAAAACGTCGCCAGGGTCGCTCGCTTCTGGGGTAGCGATCGCGTTGCGTCGAAGCCCGGCCTCAAGGCGGTCGACCTGTTCCGCAGCATCGCGGAGGGGCGCATCAAGGCACTGTGGGTGATGGCCACCAACCCGGCAGTATCGATGCCCGACGCCGGCGCGGTGCGTGACGCACTGGCCGCCTGTCCGTTCGTGGTCGTATCGGACTGCATTTCCGACACCGACACCGGCCGCTTCGCCCATGTGAAGCTTCCAGCGGCGGGCTGGGGCGAGAAGGACGGCACGGTCACCAATTCGGAGCGGACGATCAGCCGCCAGCGCCGCCTGTTCGACCTGCCGGGCGAAGCGAAGCCCGACTGGTGGATCATCAAGGAGGTCGGCCGGCGCATGGGCTGGGTCGGCGAGTTCGCCTATAGCCGCCCGGCCGACATCTATCGCGAACATGCCCGGCTCTCGACCTATGGGAATGACGGCGCACGGCTGTTCGACATCGGGCATCACTCGGCGATCGGAAATGCCGACTATGACGCGATGGGGCCGTTGCGCTGGGGCGAAAAGCCGTTCGCCGACGGGCGTTTTCCAACGCCGAACGGTCGGGCGCGTCTGGTTCCGGTTATGCAGATGACGCTGGCGGCGCCGCTGGCCAAATGGCCGCTGACGCTCAACACCGGACGATATCGCGATCAATGGCACAGCATGACCCGCACCGGCCTTTCGCCCAAGCTGGGCACGCACCGTCGCGAGCCGCTGGTCGAGATCCACCCGGAGGATGCGGCGCCGCGGGGCATCGGCGAGGGCGACCTTGCCCGCATCTCGACGCCGCAGGGCGAGAGCGTGTTTCGCGCAACGCTGAACACCGATCAGCGCCGCGGCGAGATCTTCACCCCGATCCACTGGACCGATCGACAGTCGACCGGCGGTCGGACGGGCCTGTTACCGCGCCCGCTCGTCGATCCGCATTCGGGACAGCCCGGGTTCAAGTCGACCCCGGCAGCGGCGTGCCGCGTCGAGATTGCCTGGCGTGCTTTCCTGGTCAGTCGTGAGGAACCCGGCAGCATCGATGCGCTCTGGGCGACGCGTGTCCGGGTGGCGAACGGGTGGTTGGTGGAACTTGCGGGGGAGGGAGACCCCGCCCGGCTGATACGGCAATTGCTGCCGCACGGCGAACGCATCGAGGCAATCGATGCGGTGCGCGGACAGAGCCGCCACGCGGTGGTCGTCGATGGACGGCTTGTCGCGGCTCTCTATTGCTCGCGCGGCGATCTGCCCTCGCGCGACTGGCTCATCGCCCAACTCGACGACGCTGCTGCGGCGTCTGCGATCGAATTGCTCGCCGGCCGCCCCGCCAGGCCCGCGCCTGATCGCGGCCCGATCGTTTGCGTGTGTTTCGATGTCGGGTTGAAGACGATCCTCGCGACGATCGCGGAGCAACGGCTGACGAGCGTCGAGGCGGTCGGAGGGGCATTGTCCGCGGGGACCAATTGCGGCTCGTGCCGCCCCGCGATCCAGCGCCTGCTCGCCGACCACAAGGAAGCGGTTCATGGTTGATCTGATTGCACCGGGTGAAGTCTGGCTGGTCGGCGCCGGTCCCGGCGATCCCGATCTACTGACGCGAAAGGCGGAACGGCTGATCGAATCGGCGACCGTCATCTTCTACGACGCACTCGTCGGTCCGGCGGTGCTGGACCTGATACCGGACTCCGTGCGGCGGGTGCCGGTCGGAAAACGGTCGGGCAGGCACTCCAGGGCTCAGGAGAGCATCAACGACCTCCTGCTCGCCGCGGCTCGCAACGGAGAGCGCGTCGTTCGGCTGAAGGGGGGCGATCCCTCGGTTTTCGCCAGGTCTGCCGAAGAGATGGCGCATCTTCGCGCTCATGGCATCTCGGTCCGTGTCTGTCCGGGCATCACCGCCGCAAGCGCGCTGGCCGCCAATGCCGGGGTTTCGCTGACCTTGCGCGGCATGGCACGGCGGCTGCAGTTCATCACCGCACATGCCCGCGCCGGCGAACCGCTCGATCTCGACTGGGCCTCACTCGCCGATCCGGGCGCGACGCTGGCAGTCTATATGGGTCGGGAAGTCGCACGCGACGTCGCGCGCGGCCTGATGGGGCAGGGCATGCCGGCCGATACGCCGGTGCTGATCGCCGCCAATGTCAGCCTCCCGGACGAGCGCCTGCTCTTTACCCGGCTCGACCTGCTCCACCTTGCCGTGGCGTCCTTTGCCAATGGCGATCCCACGCTGCTGCTGATCGGGGACGCGGTGGCGCAGTCGACTGCGCCTGTCGGTGCTGCGTCTCGCCGCGCCTGCTCGGCGAACCCGGCGCTGTAGGAGCTCGCCGATCCCATAGTTGGTCTTGCCCGGCGGGGCCCAGGCGTGAAGAAGGCACGGGGTCTGATCTTCCGGAAACTGCCGCCAATGCCGATTCGAACGCTCTCGTCGCTGCTGGGCCCCGGTGAAGCCGGTTTCCGGACCGCGCTCTCCGACAAGACCCGCTGGCACTGCCCGGAAGCGATCGAAACAGTGGAGGCGAACGCGTTGCTGCCGCTTCTTTCGCTAGACCGCATGTTCGGCAGCGGTGCCGTTCCGGTGCAGCAGCTGCGCGTGCTGGTAAACGGCGCCGAGGCGATGCAGTCTCTATATGTCGACGGCAACGGCCTTCGCACCGATGCGCTTCAGTCGTTTCTCAAGCAGGGCGCGACGCTGTCCATCGCCGACATTGGCGCGATCGTGCCGCAGATCGGCGAACTCGCGGCTGCGATCGAGCGGGACCTTGGCGTTCGCTGCGGCGTGAACGCCTATATCACGATCGGCGACAAGGCGGCCTTTCGTCCGCACTATGACGGTCACGACGTGCTGGTGCTGCAGTGCCAGGGTGCGAAGCGGTGGTATAGTCACGGCACCACCCACCCATATCCGCTGGTCGGAGCGCAGGTCTCGGCCGCGCCCGAGCCGGTCTGGGAAGCGGTGATCGGCGCCGGCGACCTTCTGTTCCTGCCGCGCGGGGAGGTCCATTCCACCCGCCCGGAGACCGCGCCGTCGGTGCATCTGACCTTCGGGCTGACCGAGCCCACCGGGGCGGATTTCCTCACCTGGCTCAGCGGACGAGCCGGCGAGATCGAGGCGCTGCGACGCGATCTCGGCACGACGCTGACGCCGGACGATCGCTCGGTGCGGGAGAAGACGATCAAGGCGGCGATTCACGAGCTTGTCGACGATGCGTCGATCGAGCAGTTCCTCCAGCATCAGGTGATGCGCAGGGAGCCAAGACCGGTAGTGAACCTCGCTCGGGTATCGACCTTGAACGGGTCCGCATGCCTGACCACAGCATTGCGTCGGCGTGTGGACTTGAAAGGCGATGAACCCGGCGACCTGGCCGTGACGCTGGGGTCGAAACAGTATCGGCTGTCGCAAGCAGCTCGCAGGATTCTCGCGCTGCTCGGAGAGCAAGACCGGGCGCGGCTTGCCGACCTCGCGCTTGCCACCGGCCTGGATGCCGCTTCGGCGGAATTCATATCAGCGGTGGATATATTGCTTCAGTCTGGCCTGGTTGCCACTACCGATTGAGAGATATGGGCGATCTTCGTCGTCGGTATGTGAAGACTATGCAGGGGTAAATGAGCGCGATTTTCGGAATCATCCGGTTCGACGGCAAGCAGGTTACGGATGACACGCTGAAGCGGATGGGCGCGGCGATGCGCACGCGTGGTCCCGACGGCATTCGTCACCTGAACATCGGCCCGGCCGGCCTGGGTCACTGCCTGATGCGAGTCACCCGTGAAGACCGGTTCGAATGGCAGCCGATCGAGCAGGATGGGTTGGTTCTCGTCGCGGATGCGCGGATCGACAACCGCGACGCGCTGGCAGAGACGCTCGACATCGCGCCCGATCGGCTGGAGCGGATGGCCGACAGCGACCTGATCCTTGCGGCCTATCGTGAATGGGGCTCGGAATGCGCCGACCATCTGCTCGGCGATTTCATGTTCGCCATCTGGGACGATGCGCGGCAACGGCTGTGCCTGGGACGCGATCCCATCGGCATGCGTGGGCTCTACTGGTATCAGGGTGATGGTTTCGCCGCGTTCGCAACCGAAGCGAAGGCGCTGATGACCCTTGTCGATGTGCCGCGCAAACTCGATGACGTCCGTCTGATGCGGGCTATCGTCCGGGACTTCCGGACCGGTGAGAACAGTTCCCCGGTGACGGGACTGACGACGATCAGGGGGGGCACGATCCGCTTCGTGTCGCTCGACGGCGTGGTCGAAGACACCGTCTATTGGGAGCCGCATGCTGCATCCGAACATGTCGGTCGCGATGCCGCTTACTATCATGAGACCTACCGAAGGCTGCTGATCGAAGCCATCGATTGCCGCCTGCGCAGGCTGCTCGATCCGCCCGGCCTGTTGCTCAGCGGCGGCTTCGACAGCGCCATCATCGCCGGTATTGCGGGGCAGGGCATGGCCGGGACCGGTCACAGGATACTGACGATTACATCGGCGATGGCGCCCGATGAACGCGATGCGTCGCATCGCGACTCGGATGCGCGGCGGGGCGCGCAATGGTGCCTCGACCATATGCCGCATCTCGATCACAGTTGGTGGGTCCAGTCGGACGAGGACTTCCTGAAGGCGGCGGGCACGGCAGAACATGTCGGCGACGATGTCCCGCTGCAGCTCGGCTTCGTCTTCGACGAGATGTACCGCGATCTGCGAAGCCGCGGCGCGCGTACCGCGTTCGACGGCATCGGGGGTGACGAGACGGTCAACCCGCGCATCCGCTCCGCGCTGGCCAGCTTGTGGCGAGCCCGTCGATGGGGGCGATTCTGGCGTGAGGCGAGGATCGAGGCGCGGAGCGCGCATGTCGGTGCACTCCGGCTGGCGATCGGGGTGATGTTGCCGCAATGGCTCCGGCGACTTGTCCGTGGCCGCCCGGGCGTTGACGGCGTCCACTGGACATCGCGATATTGTGTTTCGGAACAGCTAGAGGCGTTCGTCGAGGCAGGAGACGTCCAGCTTCCCAAGCAGGTTATCGTGGGCGATCTGGGCGCTCGGCTGCGCACCCTCGAACTGCTGCGGTCCCGCGCGCGCCAGAACAACGCCAACGAGGCAGCTGCGCAGGGGCTGGAATTGGTTCGGCCGATGCTCGACCGGCGCCTTATCGAATTCGGGCTCGCGGTGCCGGACAGCGTGCAGAGGGTGAACGGCCGCTATCGCGCGCTTGCCAGAGCGGCGCTCGCCGACATTCTGCCGCCGGAGTTCGCGACTCGGCCGCCTGGACAGGAAATGCTGTTGCCTGGAAGTGAACGAATGATCCGCGGTGCCGCATCGGCAATGCGCGAGGATCTGATTCGCTGGCAGGACCGGCCCGAGCTCAGCTCGCATCTCCGGATCGATCGACTTGTGGAGGATCTGGCGCCCGACCGCGTCGAGACGGCCGACGGCATTCAACTTGCCGTCATCGCGCGCATGTATCTCACCGCGCGCTATATTGCATGGTTCCGCGGGCTGAACTGACCGTCGCGACGACGATCAGTTCAGCCCGGGCTTCGACAATCAGGAAGGCCGGTCGGTCGGAACCGTGGACTCGAGGAAGGTCGGCAGCTGGTTTGCAGCGGTGTCCGCCGCAGCCGAGGTGATGATCTGCGGTGCGACCCAGACCCGACGCGCGCCTTCGCGCGATTCCGAGCTGACGTCGCGGTTCGAAATGTCACTCATTACGATCCCCTGTTTACTTGAACCGACCGGCGGTTGCCCGGTCATGATCATTTCGTCAATAACCTGTGCTGCAACCTTGCCCATGTTCCTTCGAGCAGTACGGGCCGATCGATTAGTCCATCAGGAGGTTGCGACCTAAGTAATGTTACCTGTTTCCGTTTGGCCGATCAACATCGAGCAGGATGCGCTTTGGTTCCAGCGAAAGAAAAGGCCTCGGGACGTTACTCCGATAGAATCGCCATTTTGAGTACATTGGAGTTAGCCAGGCCCAAGCGAACGCCAGCCGAGTTTCCGGGTCTGGCGATCGGGGCCCGGCAGTCGCTTGACTCATCAATCGAGGTGGACAACGAGCAGTGCGTTCGTCGCCGGATGGGCACGTCGGAGGCTCGGTGCGTCGGTGGATCCGACTGCCGTGGGACGATCGACAGTGCCGGGAGGCTATTGGGGTAGGCTTTCAAGTCTGGGTGGGTAAGTGGTGCAGTATCTTGTTTGCGGACTGGCGGTCGAAAGCGATCTTCTGCTGCCGGCGTTCAGCCCCCCATCGGTCGGCCCCGTGGGAGTGCTCGATGCCATCATCTCCCTCCAATCGGAGTTGCCCGAGGTCACCGACGTCACGCACCGGGGCCCGAACTGGACGTTGGGGCAGGACCAGTATCGCCTGAAGGTGCCGGGCATCGTCGATATGCTCGTTCGGGGCGGACGGACCATCGATTACCATCTGCTCGGCGGGACGGCAGCGGATGCTGCTGCATTCGTTGCGTCTACCGGCCTCGGCGCACTTCTCCACCAGCGCGGCGATGTCGTGCTTCATGCCAGCGCGGTACAGGTCGGGCAGGGTGCCGTCCTCTTCTGCGGCCCGTCGGGCGCGGGGAAGTCGACCATCGCGGCGGCGCTCGTCGAACGCGGTTACCCGCTGGTCAATGACGATTTCTGTGCGGTCCGCACCCTGGGCGATCAGGTGCTGCTGTACCCCGATGGCCGTCAGCACAAGTTGTGGGAGCAGGCCGTCGATCATCTGGCGGCGGGTGACCGGGTGGGCCAGCCGATCCGTCCTGCGCTCAGCAAATTCTATGTCGCTCCGCGTCTGGCAAGCGCCAATGGTGAGCCACTCCCGATCAGCGCCGTCTATGCCTTGCGGGAGGATCGCCGCCCGGACAGCGCAACGATCGAGAAGTTGAACGTGGTGGACGCCGCCCGGGCGTTGCGGCGCAACGCCTATCGCCCGATGTTGACGCGACTGATGGGTCAGCAGCAACTCTATTTCGAGATGAGCGTCCGCCTCCTCCGCCAGGCGGTCGTCGGCGAATTGGTGCGCGCGATGGACTTTGCGTCGATGCCGGTGACGCTCGACCGGCTGGAAGCCGAATGGGTGCGTTCGGGACTGCTCCAGGCCGCCTGATGAAGCGCTATTGGCTCGCCTCCTATCCCAAGTCGGGAAACACGTGGCTACGGCTTCTGCTCGCCAATATCGGTCGTGAAGAGCCTGTGAGCATCAACGGCTTTGGCGGAAGCCGTACCGGTATTGCCAGTGCGCGGGGTTGGTTCGAGACGGCGCTTCATTTGCCATCCGGGCTGCTGACCCATGCGGAATGCGATGCCCTGCGCCCGCTCGTCTACGCCTCCGACGAGATGATCGAGGAGGATGGGCAGCTGGAGTCGAGCCCCCTTGGCGACGTCAGCTTTTGCAAGGCGCATGACGCCTATGTGCATGTCGCCGACGGTATTCCCCTGATGCGCGGCGGTGCGTCGATCGCCGGGGCGATCCTGATCGTGCGCGACCCGCGCGATGTCGCGACATCGCTCGCCAATCATCTCGGGCGAGATGTCGACCAGGCGATTCGGTTCATGTCTCGTCCCGATGCGGCGCTGTGCGAGGCAACCGACGGCCAGCGCAACCAGCTGCGGCAGACCCTGCTTGACTGGGGCGACCATGCCCGGAGCTGGCTCGACCAGAGCGACCTCCCGGTCCATCTGCTGCGTTACGAAGAACTTCACGCGAATACCGAACGTGCACTCATGGAGGCACTCGAATTTTGCGGGATCGCCATTGACGAGGCGGAGGTGGCGCGGTCTGCTGCCTTTGCGGACTTCGGCACCTTGCGTGCCCAGGAGGATCGGGAAGGATTTCGCGAGGCTCCGGTCTTCGGAAACGATACCGCTCGCTTCTTCAGAAGCGGGCGCGTCGGAGGCTGGCGCGACGAACTCAGCGAGCAGCAGGTCCGTGCGATCGAGGCTGCCCATGCTCCGGTCATGCGACGCCTGGGGTACGAACTTCATTATGCAAAGGAACATTCATGATCTTGGCACAACAGACCGGCTGGCTGGTTTCTCATGTCGGTGACGAAGTCCTGATGCTCAATATCGACCGCGGCGAGTATGTCGGGCTGAACCCGAGTGGTGCCGCCATCTGGGAATTGCTCGAGGCACCGAAGACGGTACCGGCGCTGATCGACGAACTCGTCGCCCAGTTCGAGGTGACCCGCGACCAGGCAACCGCCGATGTCGATGCGTTCGTCGAAACCGCCCTGCAGCGCGGAGTGCTGGTCGAGGTTCCGGAAGCGCGCGACTGACTGTTGCGTTCTCGTCCGGTGCCGGCCCAAATGATCCCGGCATCGCGATCATGACTGCCATCGCCTCACATCAGGCCAAATCGGCTTAAAAAAAGATCCTGCGGGCCGTGGATCGGTCTGCGCTGTCGTTGACTCGTCCAAGCATCTGCCTCACCCTCGATCAATATTCAGAATGCGTCGGCGGATGTGTTCTCGGGGTATAGTTGCAGCCTATTTATGGACGTGTCGAAGATGGCGGCGGTCTCGGCGATCTGTGCTTCTTCCAGATCTGAAACCTTTTCTGGAAGGCTTGGCCGCCTCGGGGGCGGCGTCGCATGATGAGTGCGGCGGAGATGCTCGACCGGATCTTCGTCACCGTTCCGATGCTGCGCGTGGAAATGTGCGGCGAAACCGTGTCGATCAGTAATGTTGCAGCGGGTACTGCAAAGCGGTGCGGACCCGAGATCCTCGAGCTCCTGGAATATTTCCGGGAGCCTCGGACGCTGCGCAGCTGGCTCACCAGACCTGGCGCCTCGCCCCAGAATGTTCCGACCGCGATCAGCCATGCGTTTCTGATCGATGTCGATCAACTCGTGACGGCCGAGGTTGGTCCGATCGGCAGCGCCACGCGCGTCTCGGAGCTGCTCGCGCAGGAGGTTAGGGCCGACACCGTGATTTTCGGCGCGCCCGTCGATGTTGCCTCGACGGGACGGGGCGGGGCACGTTGCGGACCGATGGAGATCCGGAAGCAGATGCAGCTGCCGTTTGCAGCCGCGGGCACCGCAGCGGGCACTGTCTATCTCGATTTCGAGATGCGCCGCCAATATTCCGGGCCGCCGCCGTCGATCGCTGATCTCGGGTCGGTCGCCGGACTGGCGGGAGAAGGGATGGCCACCTACGGTCCGAGGATCACGCTGCTGTCCGAGATGATCCTGGGAAGCGGTGCGGTTCCCGGCATGCTCGGCGGCGACCATTCCTGCACGGCGTTCGCGCTGGAGGCGCATCTGCGGCACTGGCCTGCCCTCGGCATCCTGCATTTCGATGCCCATCACGATCTGTGGCCGCCGGCTGGACCGCAGTTCGATTATTTTACCCACGCCAATGTCTTTCATCGGTCGCTGGGGTCTCCGATGTTGAAGGCGATCCGCCAGTTGGGACTGCGCGTCTTCGAGGCGGCCTCGGCACATCGGCTGCAGGACGACTCGCGCGTGAGCTTCTTCAGCGCGCGGGAGCTTCAGCGAATGGAACCCGAGGCAGCGTTGGCCGGGCTGCCGCGCGACATTCCCTATTATCTGACGTTCGACATCGACTGCATCGATCCGATCCAGGCGCCCGAAACCGGCACGCCGTTGCCGGGTGGGCTAAGCTATCATCAGGCGCTCGATCTGGTCGATTATGCCGCCCGCGAATTCGAACTGGTCGGCTGGGACATCGTTGAAGTAGGTCAGGCCTCGGGCGCCTTCAACGGCGCCGCCGGCTGTGCTGCGCGGCTCGTTCGGCAGCTGTTGTTGGGCAACAGGCCGTTTGAGCCGCTGGGCGCCTACACCCAACCCGTCTCGACCTCATTGCGGGCTCCGGTGGATCCGGCGTCGGCCGCGCGTCGCCAACCTCAACTGGATGGACTGGGCATTTGGACCGGCTCGAGCCACTGACCCTCGCCCGAAATCGCACGCTGGCCGGCGCGCTCGACCAAGTGGCGCCGTTTCTGCCCGATGTGCTGATGTCGCGGCAGAGCCTGGATCACACGCGCCGGGTCGCGGCGCTGTTCCCATCCGACGCGGTCGATTTCTTCGGTTTCGAATCCCGCCTCGGCGATGTGGCCAGCAGTTCGACCGATTGCGCCCTCAACCTGTCGCCATCGGGTGCGCGGGCGCTGGCACGCGACGCGATCGGCCCGGACACCGAATTGTGGCGACGCATCGGCCGCTTCTACCGGTTGTGGGAAGAGACCCACCGCGATCCGTTCGCCGACGCGCCGGCCACCTGGCTGGAGTTCGATGCAAGCGCGGTCGAGCCGTCGCCCAACCTTCTGTTCGGCTATTGGCCCGATGACGAGCAGGCCGATCGGCCGTGGCGGTGGATGCAGGATAGTGTCTTCCCGATGCTGTTCGGCGGAAATTACTCGGCACCGCTGCGGGACAGCCTGGATCGCTGTTTCCACGCCTGTCCGCCGGGGACGGTCGATTTCCAGATCGGGCTGATGCTCAGCCGGCCGATCCAGGCGGTACGGCTCTGCATCTTCGACCTGCCGATCGACGCCTTGCCGGGCTATCTCGACGCGATCGGATGGACCGGGGACCGGGCAGGGCTGGAACGGCTGATCGGCGCATTTCGGCCGCACTGCGATTTTGTCGGGCTGCATTTCGACGTGGCCGCCCAGGTCTTTCCCCATATCGGGATCGAGCCGAATTTCCGGTCGGGAAGCTGGTCGCGCCAGCCCCATCGCGAGCCGCGCTGGCAGGGCTTGTGGCAGGTGCTGACGGAGGCAGGCCTGCTGCGCGAGGCGAAGCGAGATGCGCTGCTGGGCTGGACGGGCCACCAACAGGTGATCCTTGATGACATGCCGACGCTGCTGCTGCGCGGGCTCAGCCATATCAAGGTCGTTCAGGCGGCCGATGGCTCGGCGATCGCGAAGGCCTATTTCGGGATCGCCCTGCGCGAGGCTGCCCAGCCATGACGCTACTGCTCGCCGCGTCCGCACGGCTCGACGCCGCTATTGCGCGGGCCCAGGATTTTCTCCTGTCTGCGCAGGATGCCAATGGCGGCTGGCGCGATTTCCTGCTGCCGGCGGGGCTGAGCGACGGGTGGGTGACCGGCTATGTCGGTGAAGCGCTGATCGAGGGGGAGGGCCCGGATCGCCCGTGGCCGGCCGCGCGTCGGGCGTGGCGGTTTCTGCAATCTGCCGAAACCCCGCTTGGCGGATGGAGCTACAACGCGAACGTCCCCGGCGATGCCGATAGCACCTTGTGGGGACTGAGGTTCGCGGAGGCGATCGACGAGGCGACGATGCCCGTCGCCGAACGCGCCTATGCGTTTCTTGACCGCCATATCCGAAAGGATGGCGGGCTCAGCACTTATGCCGAGGCCGGGCCGATCCGCGACTATACCGGGATGCCCGCCTTCGTGCCGTTCGATGGCTGGGTCAGGTCGCATGTCTGCGTGTCGGCGGCCGGAGCCAATCTGTCGCGGCGGCCTGCCGGGCTCATCGACTATCTTGTGTCGCAACAGGATGAGGATGGCGGTTGGTCGGGTTATTTCTGGTTCGATCGTGAATATGCGACCGGCGAGGCCGTGCGCGCCTTGTCGCGCATCGGGCCCGACGATTCCCGGAGCCGTGATGCGATCGATCTCGCCGCCACGTGGCTGACGCGCCGTGTCCTGCACCTTGCTGCGGCCGAGGGGCGGGTGCGCCCGACCTTCGCGCTGGCCTGCGCCGCCCGTGCGCTTGCCGATGTTGCACGGAACCGCGATGCGCGCGAGGCGCTGGCGCGGGCGGCGGACAGCCTGGTCGAGTGGCAACGCGAAACCGGATCGTGGGGCCCCTCCGCTCGCCTCAGGGTGCCCCCCCCCTATGCAATCGTTCCACCGGAAGAGGCGACCTGGACGCGCTGGGAAGGTCTTCCGCCCGACACATCGTCGTCCGCCGAAGTGCTGGCGGCGACCTTCACCAATTTCAGTCCCGATCATCGCGGGCTCTTCAGCGCGGCGACCGCGTTGCGGGCGCTGCGCGCCATCGCCCGAGGGAAGGTGTCGTGACGATGGCTGCCGTCCGCCCGAGGCCCGATCCGCAACAGTCGGACTTCGCCGCGCAGGGGCATTGCCTGATACGCGCTGCCCTGCCGGCCGAGACGGTGGAGGCCGCGGCGGGCCCGTTCCGGGCTTATGTGCGCGATCGCCACGCAGGCCTCAACGGCTTCGAGCGCTCGCTGGGCGCAAGCGCGACGCGCACGGTCTTCGACCTCGCCACCGCGCCATCCTCGATCCGTGAACTGGTCTGCTCACCGGTGCTGGGTCGCATCGCCGCGGACGCGCTCGGGGTCGCGGCGGTCCGGGTGTTGCACTTCAACGGGTTCTACAAGCCGGGCGGCGGCATGGCCACGCCGTGGCACCAGGACATGGGCTATATCCCGCTGACGTGCGACGCGGTCGTGACGCTCTGGCTTCCGCTGGTGCCGGTCACCGCGGAGATGGGGCCGCTGATCTTCGCCAGCGGATCGCACCATGACGGCGCGCTCGACCTTGCCGGGATCGACCAGCGCTATCCCGTTTCGGTGAACGCGCCGATGCAACCCGGAGACCTTTCGCTGCACAGCGGCTGGACGGCGCATCGATCGGAACCCAATCGCTCGGGCCGCACGCGCGAGGCCGTGGCGATCAGCTATTTTCCCGACGGCGCTCGCGTCCGATCGGCACATGGCGGACCGCCGATGATGGCGAGCCTGCTGGCGGAGGCGCTGGCCGGGATCGAACCGGGGTCGCCGGCACGCGGCGACACGGTGCCACTCGTCTATGCCCATGGAGGCATGCCCCCATTCGAAAGGGATCATGGATCATGATGCTGGCCGATCTGCCATCGCTCGACAGCCATTATGCGATCGCAACGCAGACGATCGCCGACTTCCGCCGGGACGGTCATCTCAAGCTGAGCGGCGTATTCGAGCGGGAGGAAATCGCGGCCTTCCGACCCGCGCTGAAGGACGCGGTCGCACGTTCCAACGCCGACCATCACTCGATGGAGCAGAAGGTTGCGGGCAACGGCAAGAACTGGATGTTCGTCAACAATCTGTGGACGCTCGATCCGATCGCCCGCCTCTTCATCCTCGCGCCGCGACTGGGTCAGATCGCAGCCGATCTGATGGGGGTCGATGCCGTCCGCCTGTTCCGCGACCAGAGTTATTTCAAGGGGCCGGGTGGTGCCAACACGCCCTGGCATCAGGACGCCTATTTCATGCCACTCGACAGCGACCAGATCGTGACGATGTGGATCCCGCTCACCGACATCGTCCCCGAACTGGCGCCGATGAGCTACGTCACCGGATCCCATCATCATGGCTTTATCGGCCCGTCCAACGGCGACGATGAGTCGATGGATGCGTTCGAGGCCGAAATGCGCGGGCGCGGCCTGGGCATTCACAATTATCAGCGGCTGAGCGCCGGCGACGTCGCGGTCCATTCGGCCTGGACGATGCATTCATCGCGATCGAATACGGCGGACCAGCTGCGCGAGGCGATCGTGATCGTTTTCTTCGCCGACGGGGCGCGGCTGTCGGCGGAGCGCCCGATGACCCGGGACGCGCCGCCGCAAGAGTTCTTCGCGCGGTTGATCCGCAAGCAGAATCGCGAGACGTCGCTCCCCGGACTGCAACCCGGCGATCTCGCGGCTGGCGACATGACGCCGCTGGTATTCTCGCGATGACGATGGCCTCCAGCGAGACGGCTGCCGTCACGATGATCGACCCGGCGCCGCGCGATCCCGACACATTGCGGTTCGAGGATCTGATCTTTCCGCTGCGGCGAAACGAGTTCCTCGCCGACTATTGGGAGCAGCGGCCTTTCGTGTCGCGCGCCCGTTCGCCGAGCCATTTCCGCGCCTTGTTCTCCAGCCGCGACGTCGATGCGGTGATCCACTATCAGCGGCCGCGTCCGGGCAGCATCGATCTGGTGACCGACCATGGTTTCGTTCGCGACAATTTCTTGAACGCCGACGGCACCGCCAACATCAATCTGGTCTATCAGAGTTATCTGAAGGGCAGCACGGTGATCCTCAGCGGGCTGGAAAACAGCTGGCCGCCGCTTGCGACCTATTGCCGCCACCTGGAGGGGGACCTCAATCATCCGGTGGGCGTGGCAGTCTATATGACCCCGCCGCACACCGCGGGGGTGAAGCCGCATTTCGATACCCAGGAAGGCTTTCTGGTCCAGGTCGACGGGTCGAAGCACTGGAAGGTCTATCCGCCGCTGCAGGAGTTTCCCAAGGTCGAGGGATCCTACAGTCCGGTCGAACGGGCGATGCTGGCAGAGCCGATCCTGGAGGTCACGCTGGCGCCGGGCGATGTCCTGTATATCCCGCGCGGCTTCCCCCACGAAGGCGTCTCTGCCGATGATGGCGCATCGCTGCACATCACGCTCGAGATTCATGTCCGGTCATGGTTCGACCTGATGTCGGATGCACTGGAGGCGCTGGCTGATCGAGACAAGCGCTTTCGCCAGTCGGTCCCGCTCGGCTTTCTGGAGGATGCGGCGGCGCGCGAGATCCTTGTCGGCCAGTTCGACGCGTTCAAGGCGCGGTTCCACCGCGACAGCCGGCTGGACGATGCGGTCTTCAAGCATGTCGAGCACCTCGCGGTGCAGAAACCGCCGCTTCCCGACGGCCATTTCTCGAAGATCTTTGCGGACATTGCGCTCGATACCCGGCTTCGCAAACGCCGGATCGCGCTGTCCCGGCTGTTCGAGGTGGAGGGAACCGCGGGCATGCAATTCTCCGGCAACAGCATCGCCGGGCCGGCGAAGATCGGCCCGGCGCTGGCGTTCGTCCGGTCGGTCGACGACTTTACGCCGGCCGATCTTCCCGGGCTGGGCGACAGGGAGCGGCTGGTGCTGGCGCGCCGACTGGTCGCCATCGGCCTGCTGACGCTTGCCTGACATGCTCGCGACGCGAAACAGCCTGCTCGACCGCCTCGTCGCCCCTCTTTCGGCACGCAGCTTTCTCGACGACTATTGGGAGCGCAGGTCACTGGTCCTTTCGGGCGACCCGTCGCGGTTTCAGCATTTCTTTGCGCTCGGCGATGTCGGGCGCCTGCTCCATTATCTGAAGCCGTCGCCGCCCGAGGGCATGATGCTGGTCAGGGAAAGCCAGCATTATGCCCGGCGCTGGACCAATGCGGACGGAACTCCGCGGCCGTCATCGGTGCGGGCGGCGCTGGGCGAGGGCTATTCGCTGATCGTCAACGGGATCGATAAATTATGGGAGCCGGTCGAGCGTTTTGCCGGCGAACTTCAGGCGCAGTTGCAGCATCCGGTCGACGTGAACCTCTACGTGACCCCACCTGGTGCGCGGGCATTCTCGCATCACTGGGACATCATGGATGTGTTCATCCTACAGGTGGCGGGAAGCAAGACGTGGCAGATCCGCGAAGCCGCCGTGGATCGTCCCTTGCCCGACGAGCATGCGCCGGTCGGCGACCCGCCGCCGCCTCTGGTCTTCGAAGGTGATCTCGACGCAGGCGGTCTGCTCTACATTCCGCGCGGTCACGTCCATTCGGCCTGCACCACGCGCAGCCTGTCCATGCATCTGAGCGTTGGCGTGCACCCCAAGACCTGGCTCGACCTGATGTCCGCCGCAATCAAGGCCTCGCGCGGGGACAGCAGGCTGCGGGGGGCGCTCCCGCCCGGCTATCTCGATGGCAGTGGCGTTCAATCGGGCTTTAGGGAACTTGCAGCGGCACTTCCCGCGCTGCTCGATCCCGACCGTGCGCTTGGGCAGTTGGCGCAGGACTGGCTCGTCAGCCAGTCGCCCCCGCCGGGCGATGCATTTCTGGATGCGGGACCTGACCTGGCAGCGGATTCCGTGGTCCGGCTTCGTGCCGATATGCTCTGCCACGTGTTCGAGGGCGAGGGGCGCGCGGGAATGAGCTATTCCGGCGGACAGATCGCCGGGCCCGCGAAGATCGGGGCGGCGCTGCGCACGCTGTCGCAGCGGGGCGCGGTAGCGATCCGCGATCTCGACCCGCGGCTCAGCGAGCGCGAGGCGCTGGTGCTCGCGACCCGACTGTATCGGGACGGGCTGCTGGAGCTCGAGTGCCAGCACTCGTGAGAAAGGGAGCGGCCGACGAGGCCTATCTGCGTCGCATCGTCGAAGAGTCGGCGACGATCGCCGAGCGGGTGCATGGCGAGTTCGAGCCGGTCATCGGCTCCGCCTCCGCTGACCTGGCGAGCGAGCGGCTTTCGCGGTGGCGCGCCAAGCTGTCGGTGACCAACCCGAGCGCATTCGATCGGCGGCTCGACTGGCTCGGGACGTCCGCGGCCGAAGTTGCGCCGCTGCTGGGGGAGGTGCGTTTCGCGGGCGAACTGCCGCCATGGTCGATATGGCTTGGACATGCGCTTGAAGCGCCTTCGGCAGGGCCTGCACCCGACTGCCCCTTCGGTGCCTTGATCGCACCCTTTGTCAGCCAGGCGCGCCAGGCGATCGCGCCTGCTCTCCACAACGGTTTCACCTCCGAAGCGATCGAGGCGCTGCTGTCGGACCTGGCCGAGGAACTCAGCCATATCGCCGCGCCAAGCTTCTACCTGGCCTTTTCGGCCTTGCGCTCGGCCAGGGGGGGCGCTGTTCCGGGGGCGACGACCGTCTATGACTTGTTCGTCGCCGACATGCTGGCGGGGGGGATGCACGACTTCCTGCTCGATTATCCGGTACTGGGTCGGCTGCTGGCGGTCACGCTGTCTGATTTCGTCGATAACAGCCTCGCCTTGGGCCGGGCGCTGCAAGCCGATCTGGAGGCGCTCGAGCAGGAATTCGCTGGTGGACGCACGGTCGAAAAGGTCGTCGCCGTGCGCAGTTCGCTCTCCGACAGGCACAATGGCGGGCGCACCGTCTCCTTGCTCAGCTTCGCATCAGGCCAAAGGCTGATCTACAAACCGCGCGACATCGGCGTCGAACGGGCCTGGTTCGATTTGCTTGCCGAATTGAATGCGCGCGGCGGCGGTGAGTTCGGGCTGTTGCGCGTTCTTGCCAGGCCGCTTCACGGGTGGGTGGAATTTGCCGAACCGGCACCCTGCGCGGATGCGGCGGACCTGACGCGCTATTACCGGCGGGCGGGGATGCTGCTCGCCATGCTCTACGCCATGGAAGCGTCGGACTGCTTCTTCGAGAATATCGTCGCGCGCGGTGCCTGGCCGCTGCTGATCGATATGGAAACCCTGATGCATCCGGTGATCAGGGGCAGGTCCGATCTGTCGCCGGCCGAGATGATCGCCGACGACATGTTGTTCAACTCGGTGTTCCGCGCCGGCTTTCTCCCGGCATGGGAGATGGGGCCGGCGGGGCACTGCGTCGATATCAGCGGGCTCGCCGCTGAACCGGGCCAGGAAACCTCCTACGTCAAGCGCGTCTGGCGCGATGCCAATAGCGACGCGATGACTCTGGCGCAGGAGCCGATTTCGGTCGACCGCAGCGATCACCTGCCGATTATGGGTGGCGCGCCGGGACGGGTGGCCGACCATGTCGAGGACGTGATTGCCGGATTTACCCAAATCTATCGGCTGATCCTGTCGGACCTGGCCGCCTTTGCCGGCCCGGAGGGAATCGCGCGGCGCTTTGCCGGCAGCGAGATCCGCTTCGTGTTTCACGCGACCCGCATCTACGGGCTGGTGCTCAAGCGGCTCGGCGCCCCGCGTCACATGCGTAGCGGGGTCGAACGCAGCATCGAGATGGACGTGATCAGCCGCTTCTATCTCGACTCGCACAAGCAGGATCGATTCCGCCAGATCCTCGACGCGGAGACTGCGTCGCTCGACCGGCTCGACATCCCCAAATTCACCGTTCGCGCCGACGAACGGTCCCTGCGGCTTCCGACCGGCGTCTGCCTGGACGATCTTTTCGAGGAATCGGCGATCGAGCGCGTTCAGCGTCGGGTCGCCTCGTTCAGCGAGGATGATCTTCGCCTGCAAAGCGAGTTCATCCGAGCATCGCTGGACCTCGCTTCGACGGTCATGCAGCACGAACCCATCGCAGCCGCGGTGGCTCTGGACACCATGCCACCGGTCAGCTCGGACGAACTGATCGCCGAGGCGCAGGTGATCGGCGCGGAACTGGCGGCCAGGGCGATCATGTCGAGCGACGGCGGGGCCACCTGGATTGCGCCGCAGTTGCTGCCCGGCGCCAATCGTCACGAGTTCCGGCCCCTGCGCATGGACCTTTACTCCGGCGTCGCGGGCGTGGCGCTGTTTTTCGCCGCGCTCGACCGGGTGACCGGGAGCGGTCGCGATCTCGCGCTGGCGGCTTTGGCACCGCTGCGTCGCTATCTGAAAACCGCCGATGCCTCGCGAATGGTCCGCGACGGCTATACGCTTGGAGCCGCGACCGGCGTGGGGTCTTTCGCCGCATCGCTTGCCTGGTGTGGCGAGCTGCTCGACGAACCGGTCCTGCTCGTCGAGGCGGTCGCGTTCAGCAGCGGGCTGTCCCCGAAATGGATCGATGACGACGACGCCTATGATGTCATGGCCGGATCGGCCGGGGCGACCCTTGGGTTGCTGAGCCTGTATCGTCGCAGCGGCAGCGCCGACGTGCTGGCGAAGGCCGTGGCATGCGGCAACCATCTGATCGCGCGGGCCGACACGGTCGATGTCGGGCTTGCCTGGCGGCCGCCCGGCGGCGGACGCCATCTCACCGGCCTGTCGCATGGGACTGCCGGGATTGCGACGGCGCTGTCCCAACTCGGTATCGCGGCGGGGGAAGCGCGCTTCGTGAGAGCGGCCGAGCAAGCAATTGCCTATGAGCGTGCGGTGTTCGATCGGGAGCATGGCAACTGGCCGGATTTCCGGCAGGGCGGGGAGGGAACAGCCAGCTTCATGCACAGCTGGTGCCACGGTGCCCCAGGCATCGGGCTGGCGCGTGCTGCCGGCGGCGGCGACCTGTCGGCATATGACCGCGCCGATCTGGAGGCGGCCTTCCGGACGACTGCCCGCCACGGGATCGGCGATCGCGACGGGGTGTGCTGCGGTGCGCTGGGCCGCGCCGAATTGTTCCTCGTGAAAGCCGCGCTCGACAGCGATGCCGAAGCTGACACCCGCGCACGGCAATGGGCGGCGCAGGTGCTGGCCCGAAAGCGCAGCGCGAACGGCTATCGCCTGACGGGACGCGCCGGGCAGGAGTTCTTCGACCCGTCCTTCTTCCAGGGACTGTCGGGAATTGGATACCAGCTGCTTCGAACCGCCGACCCGCGCCTGCCGTCGGTCCTGAGCTGGCAATAGCGTTCCATGGGGAGCACGACCACAGTCGGCACCTGGTTGAAGGCAAATGCACACGCGGTGGGGCCGGACGATCTGCGACTGCTGGAGCAGGCGGCGATCCTGTTCGAGGGCGCCAACGTCCATCTGCGGCAGCGGGAGGCGCGCGGCGTGGATCCGGTGTTCGCGCTGCAAAGGCTTCGCGCGTCGCCACCGGCCGACAGGGCCGGCCTTTACCGCGACCTCATGGCGATTTTCGCGCGGTTCGGCGACCGTCACACGCGCTGCATCTTGCCTCCGGCCTGGGATCGGCAGTTTGCCTATCTCCCGCTGACGGTCGCGGAGTGCTGGCAAGACGGCGCGTGCGAGATGATCGTGACCGGCTCGGCCGATCCGCGACTGCGCCCGGGCGACCGGCTGGACACGTGGAACGATCGACCGGTCAGCGAGATCGTGGAAGCCCATGAGGCCGGGCAACTCGGTGCCAATCCGGCGGCGCGGCGTGCAAAGTCTTTGCAGACGCTGACCGTCCGCCCGCTGGCGCTGTTGCCGCCGCCCGAAGGAGCCGTGAAGCTTACCGGCAGCAGAGGGAGCGTGCACCTCGAATGGCGGATGGCGGACATGGCGCAGCTCGGGCGGGACCTCGCCGCGTGCATCGCTCCCGAGCCCGACTTCGAGGACGCAGCCGCCGGTCTCGGGGTCCGACGCGTATCGACATCGGCCGGTCCGATCGGATGGATCAAGATCACATCGCTCCGCGTCCCGGCCGACGCATTCTTGCCAGCGCTGGCCGCGGCGCTGGAGCACCAGCCGAGCCTGGGCGTAGTCCTGGACCTGCGCGGGTGTGAGGAGGGATTTGTCCAGACCGGGGAGGCGATGCTTCGCCTCTTCACGGATCGACCGATCGAACCGCTCCAGTTCGAACTACGTGCCACCGAATGGATGCGCGATCTGGTCCGCGCGAGTGCCGCCATGGCCGACTGGCGCGGTCCGGTCGAGACGGCGGCGGCCGCCGGACGGGGCTATTCCCTTGGGCGCCCCCTGACCGCGGAAGCTGCTTTCGAGACTGGATTAAAACCCTATCGCGGACGGCTGATCGTGCTGGTCGATGCCCTGACCTACAGTACCGCGGAGATGTTTGCCGCCGGTGTGCAGGATCATCGCATCGGGACAGTGATCGGCGTCGCGCCCTCTACCGGCGGCGGGGGCGGCTCTGCCTGGTCGCATGAACTGATCCACCGGCTCAGCGGGGACGCGTTTCTGGCGCCGGCTGCCGACGCCCCGCGGCTGCGCATGGCGGTGCTGCGATGCCGCCGGACCGGCGCGAATGCCGGTCGGCTGATCGAGTGCGAGGGCGTCGTTCCGGACCTGATCCACCTGCCGACGCGCCGCGATCGGCTTGAGAGCGATTCCGACCTTATCGACGTCATTGTCCAGCGGATGGAGGCATGTCCATGACCGATGCATATCGTCAGGCCGGGGTGGCGCTGGTGCGGGGCGCGATCGACCCCGCACTGATCGATGAATGGCGGGACCCGATCATTGAAACAGCGTCGCGGCTTCCGAACACCGCGCGCGACAACGAGATCACCGCCATTCTCCAGCCGGACCGGGCCGATCCTCTCATCCTGAATATCCTGACCTCGCCCTTTCTCGGGCGCGTCGCGGCCGAGGTTCTCGGGACCGATCGAATCCGGCTGATTGCGGGGGCCGTGTATATCAAGCCGCCGGGAGCACCTGCGACGTTCTGGCATCAGGATCTGTGGTTCTTCCCGGTCGCCGACGCGCCCATGACGACCCTGTGGCTGCCGCTGACCCGGGTCGCGGAGGATAATGCGCCAATGCTCTACGCTGCAGGGTCGCAACAGGCCGGCTTTATCGACTGGGAGGAAGAAACCCTACCGACGGACTGGTCTGTCGAATGCCTGTGCCCGATGGCAACGGGCGACGTCGCCATTCACGATGGCTGGACGCTCCACGCCTCGCGCGCGAACACCAGTGACCGGCCGCGCGAGGCGGTCGGCCTGTCCTTCATCCCCGACGGCACCCGCTTCGCGACCCGCGACTCATTGAGGCGTGAGCCGGCGCGGTGGAACCGGCTCTCATCCTATCTGGATCATGACGGGTATCGGGAGGGCGATGTCATCGAAGGTCCCGGATGTCCGCTGGTCGCGCTGAGCTAATCGGATTTGCGCCGGAACCGAACGTGCCAGACCCGTTCCGTACTCACCTCCATCGAATCCACGGCGCCGTCGGCGTCGCGGCGGAAGCGGATCGACAGTCCGCCCGGGCAGGCGAACTGGTCGATCGAAAGCGGCGTGAGCGGGTAGGTGCCGCGCCTGCCGCGCGACAGCAAGAGCGCCGGACCATCGCCCACGACATCATAGGCGATGTCCAGTTCCTCGCTGAAATAGCGGCCCGAATAGTCCTGGTGCGGCGGCAACGTTTCGGTTGCCTCCGCCGCGACTGCCTCCAGCATCGCGGTCTCGGTCCCGCCATAGAAGGTTCGGAAGCGCATCGGCTTGTCCGGGATAGGCTCGAACAGGCAGGTTGCGTCCAGTCCGGCAAAGGCAAAGCGATCCTGCCCGAGCGGGATCAGCTCATAGTCGGGCCCGCCGGGAGAGGCGAGGAACAGGCGACCGTCACGATACGCAATGTCGGCCAGATCGTGGCCGCCGGGCTCGCGGTAACGCCCGCAATAGTTCAGCAGCGTGTCACCGTCCGGGGCCGTGATCCCGGTCGCTCGGCTGGCCTGGGCAGCCGTCACATGGCTTTCGGTTTCCCTGGCGGAGAAGGCATCCGACAGGATCAGGTCGGCGATCTCGCGCGCCAGCTTTCCAGGCGGCGCAGCGGGCGTGTTGCAGAAGATCGCGATCGCCAATCGATGATCGGGGAAGCGGATGAAGTGCGCGCGAAACGCCGCGTCGCCGCCGGCATGTTCCGCGATCCGCAACCCGCGATAGGTGCCCAGCGCCAGACCATAGCCATAGCCCGTCGACTGTCCGTTGCCGAGCGTGCCCGGCCGGTGCATCTCGGCGATCAGATCGGCGCTGCAGATTTGCGGAGAGGCCAGGTGACGTTCCCAGGCCGCGAAATCGGCTATCGTGGTGAACAGGCCGGTCGGTCCCGCAGTGCCATAGGCGGGGTTGTTGATGCGCAACGCGCCGGTGTCGTCCTCGTCATAGGCATCGGCACGGCCGGGCACGATTCGGTGGAACTCGTCGTGGAAATGGGTGCGGCTCATGCGCAGCGGATCGAAAACCTGTTCCTGCGCGAACTCGCGAAGCGACTGACCGGTAATCTGTTCGATGATCGTGCCGATCAGCGTGTAGCCGGTGTTGATATACTGAAATCGCGAGCCCGGCGCGAAATTCAGGGAATGCTGGCGCGTGGCCAGGCGAACGATATCCCCGGTCGTCTTGAGGTCCTCGTGGCGCCAGCCGGCAAGGTCCAGAAGACCCCATTGGTCGCGAAGGCCGCTGACATGGTGGAGGATCTGCCGCAATAGGATGTCGCCACCGGCCTGAAGCTCCGGCAGGAGCTCGCCGAGCCGCGCATCGAGATCGAGCAGACCGCGTTCCGCCAGAAGACCGGCGCAGAATGCTGTGACCTGCTTGGAGAGAGACGCGATGTGGAAGACAGTGTCCGCTGTGATCGGGACATGCTGTTCGATGTTCGCGAGCCCGTACGCGCGCATCAGCGCCGGCTCATCGCCGCGATAGATACCGACCGCGCAGCCCGGGCCGTCCGTTTTGACCCAGTCGAATAGCGCGTCGATATTCGACACTGCAATCGGCGCGCCGTGCGACGGCTCCGTCATCGGCGCCATGTCCGGTGCCGCATGCGGCTGACCGCTTCCGGTCACGGGTCGGCCCTGTCGTTCAGGGGGCGTACCGGAAGCGGCAATCGACCTGCGCGATTCAGCAACCCTTGTTGCAGTTCGCACCCCAGGAGCAGGAGCCTTCGGCCATCTGCAGCAGTTGCTCGTCGGTCAGTTCTTCGCCGAGTGCCAGATCGATATTGGCCTCTTCCGAATTGGCGGCGGGGTTCAGTTCATGGTCCATGTCATGCATCCCATTTGCGCCGACGCGCCGGATCCGCATCGGAACCCGGCGCTTCGGACCTTTTCACGAAAGACGGCCGCGGCGATCAGCCGCGGCAGTTGGCGCCCCAGGAGCAGGAGCCTTCGGCCATCTGCAGCAGTTGCTCGTCGGTCAATTCCTCGCCGATTGCGCTCTGAAGCGCAGCTTCGATCCGGTCTGCCGAGGTGTCGCCGGTCGAGAGTGTCTGTTCGCTGTCCATCTTGTTTCCCCGTTTGCTGATATGACCGTGATGGTCGTCCTGCAGTGTGCGGCGCGCGATGGCGCCGCCGGCGGTTCAGTAGCTCTTGGCCGGTGCGCCCGAGACGTGCGCAACGGTGGCGCCCAGCGCGAACCAGATCACCTCATCGGGAACGCCGGAAGGCTTCTCCTTGACGGTGAACGTTGCCGTTTCGCCGCCTGGATTATACTCGTAACCGATGACGGTCTTGCCGAGCCCGGGCGTATCGGTCGTCGCCGTGCCCGAATTCTCCCCGTCATAGACGGTCTTGTGCTGTTCCGTGCTGGCCGACTTCAGGGCGGCCCAGTCTGCCGCCGAGAGATCGGAGATCGTATTGCTGCTCATGGATGGGCCTCCTTGAGGGGTCCGTGAATTCGATCCGTTTCGAGTTCACGCCGGGATGGTGTACCTGCCCAGAATTGCAGTCAACTTCAATCGAGTCCGATTCAGCAGTGAAATGACAGTATCGCTAGTCTATTGGACTCGAAAACATCTTTGGCGATACATAATCTATAGTTGTAGGTGAAAGTTGACAGTCCCGAGGGTTCAACCGCGGCCCGTAAAGCTGGTCACCCGATTGCCGCTTCGGCCGGCCGCTGGTCGGCATACCAGGCGGCAACGTCTGTCGTACCGCCGGGGAACTCGGCAGGCGTATCCGGGATGCGCATGACCTGTCGCATGGTCAGCGCCAGGTATCGCTCCCCGTGATGAAGCAGCAGCTGTCGCCGCTCCAGATCGTCGAGGATCGCCAGGATTTCCGCTTCGCCCGGCTGCTCGGGATCGTCGCGAAGAAGGGTCTGCAACGCCGGGAGCGATCGAACACTGTCGCACAGGTCGTGGACGCGCAGGCTGAGGCCACTGAGCTGATGCTGTTCGGCGATCGCGCCCGGTCGGGTGTCGGTGATCCGCATGCCCGATGAATCCCGCACACCGTGCAGCGTCGGCTTCTCGCCGACGACCGGTCCGGCAAGCCCCCAGAGCTGGTTCCACCGCCCGACGATCTGGATCACCCGCTTGAGATGCGGGCGCGCGTCGAGCGCGACCTGGGCCGGGGGACGTCCGACCGCGTCGAAATAATAGGCGAGCTCGGACAACTCCGCTTCGGCCACCGGATAGACCGAGCGATAGGCGGGGTAAGGAGTCAGTGTCAGCCCGAACTCTTCGGCGCGCTGATGATAGGGGCTGAAGCGGTGGAACTGGATGCGGTCGATCCCGGGCGGCTGAAGATGCGAGACATTGGGAAGCCAGTCGGCCATCTCGCCGTACATCTCGTCGGTCTCGCCAGGTACGTCCCACAGGAAATTCCAGGTGATGAAGATGCCGAGCTCGCGCGCCCATTTCAGCAACTGGATATTCTGGAGCGCGGTCGTGCCCTTGTCGATCAGGCGCAGGATGTCGTCATGCATCGTCTCGACGCCGGGCTGCAGGCGGCGAATCCCGGCATCTGCAATGACCTCGAGATGTTCCCGCTTCAGGTTCGCCTTCGTCTCGAAAAACAGGGTGTAGGGGTCGTCGCTTGCCAGTCGCGGCAGCAGGTCGCGCAAATATTTGAGGTCGAGGATATTGTCGACGACGTTGAACTTGCGGATCCCGTACTTGCCGGACAGATTTTCCAGCTCATCGAACACGCGATCGGCCGATTTCGACCGGAAGGCCATGTTGCCCCCGTTCAGGCCGCAAAAGGTGCAATGCTTCTTTGCGCCCCACCAGCATCCCCGGGAGGTCTCCATCGCTAGACCGGGAGCGATGTAGCGCCGCAGCGGCGAGCCTGCGAGCGTATCGAAATAATCGTCGAAATTGGGCTCGGGCACATCGTCCATCCGCAGGACGGCGGCACGGGGGGCTGCCTCGCCGGTGCCGACTCGGTCGATATTCGCATCGCTGATCACGCCCGTCGCCAGCGCCTCGGGCGGCAGATCGCGACCTTGCTCGATCAGCTTGTCGCACAGATCCGGAAAGAGCAGGTCGGCCTCTCCCGACACGACGAAATCGACCCAGGGGAAGCAACGCTTCGTCGCGACCCCCATTGCGGCCTCGCAGTTGGCGCCGCCGATCACGGTGATCACGTCCGGATCGAGCGCGCGAATGCGGCGCAGAAGTGCCAGCGAGGCGGTGTGTTGGAAGAAGGTCGAGGTACAGCCGACGACCTTGGGGCGGGCGGCCAGGATGCGACGTGCCACCCGGTCGACGAACCCGGGCGCGGCGTCCCGCGTCCGGATCAGCGCGGCGCGCGGGTCCTCACGAAATCCGCTGCGCAGCGACAGGCCGCGGGACACTGCCGCGGAGAGGACAATGTCGAGATAGGCGTGGAGGTCCGGCTTGAACTCGGGAAACGCCGCGCCCGCAAAGGTCCATTCGCCGATCAGGAACTCCTGCTTGCTGTCGGCAATGAAGGAGAAGACATCGAGGCCGATCTCCTCGGCGAACCACAGGCAGGGATACCAGCTGCGAGCGGTGATGCCGCGTCGTTCGAGCGCACTTTGCAGCAATCCGAGTGCGACCGAGGGCTGGTCGATGATCGGATAGGGCATCGAGACCAGACAGACGTCGCTGGCGAGGCCGGGCTCCGCTGTCTCTTCCGATCGCCACGATGGGAGGGGAGGGGCTGAGGCCCCGCGCCAGTTCGGCTCCGCGTGCCAGGCGAGGCTGCTCGGATGCTGGACTCCGTCGCTCACCCTTCGAGCAGCGCGCGCAGATAGTCGTTGTAGAACAGGCCGTTCGGGTCCTGCGATCGGCGATAGTCATTGAACGCCTGGAGCGGCGTGCCTCGGCGGGTGCGCAGTTCCGCAAGGAAATTGGGATTGAACGCCGCACCGAAATTGCCTGCCGCGCCTTGCGGATCATAGAAGCCGTACATCTTCCCGTTGTGCGGGAAGCCGCCCATCGCGACCCATTCGCGCTCCACGTCGGCGAAGAACTTCAGCAGCGCTGCGGGATAGTCGGAGGTCGGCGTCGCGCGGATAAAGCCGATCAGGTCGAGATTGACGAACGTCGCATCGGGATTGGTCGTGTAGGTGCCGGCCATCGCGATGTCGCTGCCTTTTACGAAGCGGAACTCCATCGGGGCGGCGATGTAGAAGCTGCTGCCGCGCTGCATGCGCTTGCCGACCACCTGAAGGCTGTCCCACACCTTGCCGAGCGACGCCGCGTCGATCGCGGGCATCTCGATGAAGTAGGACATGAACATTACCCGGGCGGCCTCGGTCAGCCACACATCGGAATAGGCGGCGTTTGCCTTTGCGACATTGATCGCGATCGTGGCCATGCCCGCCACGGTAACCCCGCCCGCCAGGAATTTGGCGCCTTGCGCGATGATCGCCGCTTCCTCGGCAATATCCTCACCGGGCAGCATCGGCGCGCCATATTCGTCATCGGCCGCCAGGGTGCAGGCACTTTCCGCGGGGATCGGCTGGTTCGGGATCTTGTTGGCCGGGTTATCGACCACGTTCCACCATGCCGCGAAATATTCATTGGTGATCGGCGGGAAATAATAGGGATTGTAGAAGGTCTCGATGCGATCATGCGTTGTCAGCAGCGTCTGGAAGGTGGCGGCGAACTGGTCTCGCGTAGGGGCATCGAACGAGGTGCTGCCGCCGTCCAGTGTCGTGGCATAGGGCCGGTCGAGCACATCGATCGTCACCGACGTGACGATGCCCAGGCCGCCCAGATTGACCCGGGCGAACTGGAGCGGGTTCCAGCCGTTGACCGACGGTGTCGACTCATCGATCGTCACGACGGTCCCGTCGGCACGCAGGATGGTGAAGGCCGAGACCGTGCCGGCAAAGACCGGCGCCGCGACTGTCGCGCCATGCACATCCACCGAGGTCATGCCACCCACGCTGAAGAAACCGCCGGCGGTAACGGTGCGCAGCATCAGGTTGTTCTGGGTGAGCAGATCGATGATCTGGTCCTCGCGAACGCCGGTATTTACCGTGATCTGCTTGTTCGCGACATCGACGATCATGTTCTGGTCGCCATTGGGGCCCAGGTCGGCGTAGCAGGACATGTCGACAAGATAGTTCACGGCACCCGTCGATGACGTTGCCGAGGTATCGATCACCAGCGGCGGTTGTGAATGGCGTTGGCCGGACACGCGCAATACGGCATTGTCGGTGGTCCCCTTCTGGAGAACTGCCTGTAACTCGCTAAGGTTGCTGGGTGAAAAATAGTAATAGGAAACGCTGGGCGGCGGTTGATGGACAATATTCTTTGTCCAATTTGTCCAAATTGGGTTGGATTGTTCGGGAAGCGAGCCGGCGTCCATCATCGCTTGTCTCCAAAAGCTACTGGAGTCGTCTTACGCACATTGACCTGGACCAGCGGCGAAGGTCATCCATCTTCAGTCGCAGCGCAATGGTGTTAATTGGCCGAAATGGTTCGATATGAATTGCGCAGAGGCGATGGTCCGATGCGGCCTTGGCAACGCGTCGTGCGTCAATGGCCTATCCGCAGTGGGTGGCGCGCCAATCTGCTCCGCCGTTCCTCGCACGGAACTGGATCGTGTGGGCAAACGATCCCGGCACCCGGGATCGTGGGGCGTACTGCTTTGCCTCTCGGGCAGGCGTGGTTACCTGCCGGCGAGGTCGATTGGACGGAGGCGCAACGGGGCTTTCACCTGCCTGGACGCCGGCCCTTCAGCGCTTCGATCGCACCTCAGTGCGGCGCGGCGCCGTCGAGAAATGAACGGACCAGGAGGCAGGCTTCATCAGTTGCGGCGTCGAGAAAGCCGTGGGTCCATTGGGGCGTCTCGACGATCCTGCCGTTCACCAGGAGGGGCGCCGCGCGACGGGTATATTCCGTCAGGTCGTCGTCATTGTTGATGACCAGGATCGGCTGGCGGACCTGGGGCAGGCCCATGTCGGGCAGGTGATTGAAGGCCGCCCGGTGGCCCCACCAGCCACGGCCACGGCCCAGCAGGGCATCGGGAAACATGTCGGCGATCGCCTCGAGCGGCAGGCCGCTGGGCCGGTTGTGCCGCAGCCAGCCATTCCAGCGCTTCAGGATATGCGATCCGTCTTCCTTCGGCGTCTCGGGTGCATAGAGCGTGCGCATCGCCGTCCGCTCTTCGTCGGTGAAGATCGGGGTGGAGACGAGGACGAGGCGGCGGACCTGGCCGGGCCGTGCCCGCGCGACATCGCACGCGATCATCGACCCGGTGTGATAGCCGATCAGGTCGACCGGTCCGGCAATGCCCAACGCATCGATCGCCGCCATCATCGCACGCGCATAGTCGGCGATCTCGGGTGGCGAGTCCGGCGTATCGGACATGCCGAAGCCCGGTGTATCCACCGCGACCACCAGCCTGTCCTCGCCCATCTGCGCCATGAACCCGGTATAGATGCGCCCCGTCATCGGGCTCATGTGGAAGCAGATCAGCGCCGGCTTCGCGGTCGCTTCGCCGGCGATGCGCAGGTGCAGCTGGCCGAACGGGCCATCGACATAGTGACGCCGGACTTCAACCACGGATGATGCCTTTCGATATCGTCAGACGAGCGGACAATAATCTTCCTTCTCGACCAGATCGTAGGCGAAGATGAACTTCGCCATTCCTGTCAGCACCGCCATCACGACGCCCAGCTCCACGAGTTCCGCGTCGCTGAAATGCCGTTTGAGGCGGGCGTAAAGCTCGGGCGAGACCGAGCCCTTGGCATTGGTCAGCACCATCACGTCGGCGAGTTCTAGCGCTGCCTTCTGCCTGTCGTCGAACGGGCCAGTCGCATAGTCGCCGATCGTGTCGATTTCCGCATCGCTGAGGCCCGCTTCGCGCGCGGCGATACGATCGCTGCGATTGCAGAAGGCGCAGCCATGCACGTTCGCGAGGCCAAGCCGGACCAGTTCCAGCACCTTGCGATCGCAGCGACCGGAATGAAAGAGCTGTCCGTAGAACTGGTCGGCATACCATTTGGCGACTTCGGGCGCGTTGCCCATCACCTCGACGAAGGTCGTGTCGCCGTGCAGCGCCTGGGTGGTGTCCCACATCGGCAGCAGCGCGGGATCGAGCGCCTCTCGCGGGACGCGGTTGAATGGTGTGTCGGGCAGCATCAGCAGGTCTCCTCGGGGGCGTCCAAAGGCGAGCCGGTGAGTTCTTCGAGCTGGAACAGCGAGTCCATATATCCGCCGACGACACCCTTGACGTACAGATGGTCGCCATCGGTCGAGAGCCACATGTCATAGGGCGGGTGGTTGTTCGTCGTGCCGCGCAGGCGAATGCGGCGGCATTCGAATGTGCCCGCAGGGACCGTCACCGTTTCGAGCCCGACATATTCCAGCCCACTGTGCGTCGTCGTGAAATACGGCCCGCTCGCACCCAGATGGTGCAGGCTGTGCATCAGGTTCGTTCCCCAGAACTTGACGTGCCCCGGGCCTTCCTCGAACGGAAAGCTGGCGCCCAGCCAGCCGTCGCTCTGTACGGCATGGACGCCGAAGCCGCGCAGCGGCCGCTGGATCGGCATCCGCTGCGACAACCGTCCCTCCGCCTCGGTGTAGGTCTCGCACTCGGCATGCGATTGGTCGAAGCGGAACCAGCCCGTGCCGGTCAGCCGGCCGCCGTTCATGATCCGGACATAGGCGTCGCAGGGCTGGAAATCGGCGTCGACCGACAGGACGCTGTCCCGCACGACATCGTCGCTGCCGATCGCCATCTCGCAATGTGCGCTTAGCACGCGCCGACCGTCGCCGCCCCGCGTGATGCCCCAGCGCTCGGTGCCCCACAGCCCGCCATCGGCATGGCGATAGGTGATGAGTCCGTCGCGCCGGGGAAGCGGGGCGAAGCGCGTCATCCGCCGATCCGCACCAGCGCTCGGCCCTCCGTCCGGCCAAGCGCGACACGCTCGATCTGGGCGCCGGCCTGTTCCAGGCCGTCCGCCACGTCCTGCACCTCGATCAGCCGGCCGTCGCGGATGAACGGAGTCGCGTAGGCGACCCATTCGGCACGGCGCGCGAAATAGTCGTACACGACCAGTCCGAAAAGCTGTGCGCGCTTGCCGATGATCGGCCCGACCGGCAGCCGGGCGACGCTGCCGTCGCCATAATGCTGCGCGAGGCCGCACAGCACCATGCGGGCGTTGATGGCGAGGCGCGGGAGCACCGCGTCCAGCACCCGTTGGCCGACATTCTCGAAATGGACCGAGATGTCGCTCGGCAGCTTCTGTTCCCAGCCGTCGAGCTTATAGTCGATACAGTCGTCGAAGCCGTAGCGCCCGGTGGCGATGGCGCATTTGTCGGCACCGCCGGCGATTCCGATCACGGTCGCGCCCTCGATCTTCGCGATCTGGCCGGCGGTTCCCGCGACAACGCCCGCGGCGGCATCGACGGTGAAGACGTCACCCATCTTCACCCGGGCGAGCTGGGTCATGCCTGCCCAGGCGGTAAGGCCGGGCATGCCGAGAATGCCGAGATGCTCGGCGACCGCGATGTCGGGATCGACGCGGCGCAGGCGCGATACCCGGACGATCGCCTCTTCCGCCCAGCCGCAATTACCGACGACATGGTCCCCGACGGCAAAGGCCGGATCGTTCGAGGCGAGGACGACCGCGACGCTTTCCGCAGGCAGCGGCTCGCCCGGGGCTGGGGGCTTTTCGCCCATGTGCCGCGCGCGCAACGTCTGGCCAACATAGGGGTCGAGCCCCAGCCACAGCAGCCGGACCCGGACGCTGCCGGCGGGCAGCGTATCCGGCAGGCGGCGCTCGACGATCTCGAAGTCGCCGGCGACCGGCGCATCGGTGACCGCGTGTCGAAGCACGACTTCACGCACGGCGCTCATGCGATGTCTCCCACGCAGACGGGGCAATCCTCGATCGGCGCATCGGCGATCGATGCGATCATGGTCCTGAGCAACTCGACTCTTCCTTCTCTTAGGGGCGGCGCCTGCACGATCGGGGTGGCGGCAAGCGCGGCCTTCACCCCCTCGGCAAGCGGATTGATGACGGGGATCGATGCGGCCTGCGCGATGCGATCTGCGATCGGCGACATGCAGGTGCAGCCCAGCAGCACGGCATCGGCACCCCGGGCGGCCGCGCGCGCGACCGCAGCGTCGATCGCGTCCAGCAGCGCGGGCTTGCCGCTTTTCACGTCGGCCAGATAGCCATCCGGACCGGTAAGCCGATCGAGGTCGCCTTCCTGGCCGACATTGTCGATCCCCAGGCAGGCCTGGCCATGACCATATTCGTGCAGCAGATCGGTGACCACGAAGTTCATCGATTGCGGCCAGACCGTCACGACCGCGAAACGGCCATGGGCGGCGGCGCTCGCCATGCCCGCCTCGCCCGAGCCGACCGCCGGAACCGGGAGCGCGGCGCGCATCGCGGCGAGGCCGTAATCCCCGACACTGTCGATCACGACCGCGTCGCAACCCTGTTCCGCCGCGGTGATCGCGGCCTCGGCATGGCCCAGCACCTGCATCGCCCGTTCGAGCGGCGTGTGCGGAAAGGCGCCGACCCGGGACGGCCAGGCGCTGAGCGTCACGCCCGTCGGCAGCAGCGACGCGAGCTCACTTGCCGGGGTACGGCGTTCGAACGGATTGAAGGGGGTGCCGATCAGGCCGATGCGGTTCATCGCGCGATCTCCACCAGCTCGAGCAATTCGCCGGCCGGCCCGACAACCGTCGCCGCGCGGCGACCTTCGTAAAAGGCGTCGTCGCGGACCCGGGGCGGGGTGATGAAGTCGAGCCCGAGACCGTCGAGCGTGTCCACCGCCAGCGTCACGAGCGCATTGCCCGGCGGCAACATGCCCTCGTCGCGCCGCCGCTGGTCCGCCTGTTCGGGATAGTCGTCGATCTCGACGATCGGCATCCGTCCCTTCTGCGCCATGCTGATCGTCGTCAGCGTGGCGGCATCCAGCCCGAAGGCCTTGTTTATCATCGAATAGGGGATGGTGTAGGTGCCGCCTTCCTCAAGCCCGAGCCGGTCTTCGTACCAGCGCATCGCCGCCGCGCGGTCGGGGGCGGCGAGGATGACGATGAAGAGGTGGTCGACCGGCGATCCGGCGCGCGGCAGGTCGGAGGTCGGCGTGTCCTGACGGACTTCGTTGAGATACACCATCTCGCGACCGCGCCCGAGCATCTGCATCGCGACGAAATAGGGCAGGCCCGGGATTTCCTTTGGTACGCCGACGATGTCGAACCCGCTGTCCTTTAGCCGTTCGGGCCAGCCGAACACATCCTGCACGGTGATCTCGTACGCCGCCCAGCCATAGCTGCGGGTCGGGGTGAAATCGGCACGCAGCGGCTGTTCGACCAGCCGCAGCCGGCACGGCGCGCCGCTGGCGGGGGCAAGCGTGGCGAAGCGTGCGCCTGCCGCTGCCGGGCAGCCCCAGCTTGCGGCGAGATCGGGCGGAAGGGTGCCCTGCTCGATCGCCTCGAGGCCAAGCGCGTCGCGATAGTCGGCGAGCGCCGCATCCAGGTTGGGCGTGGTCGAGAGGCCGCCGATGATGCGGCCATGGGTCAGGAAGGTCATGCGCCGCCCCCTGTGACGAAATCGGGTTTGCGCTTGGTCAGGAACGCGTCGACGCCCTCGGCGAAATCGGGGAGCGAAAAGGCTTCGGCGAACAGTGCCGACGTATCGGCATCGTCATCGGTCTGGCCATCGAGGATGCGGCGGACCATCGCCTTCGACTGGCCGATGCTGTGCGCCGAATTGGCTGCGATCGTCTCCACGAGTGCCTGCGGATCGTCATCGATCATATCGATCAGGCCGATGCGCAGCGCTTCCTGGGCATCGATCAACGCGCCGGTGAACAGGATCCGCTTTGCCTGGGACGGGCCGACCAAGTCTACCAGAAGCTTGGTGTCGTGGAGCGAATAGACGAGGCCGAGCTTGGCCGGGGTGATGCCGAAACGCGCGGGCGTGCGGGCGACGCGAAGATCGCAGGCGATGGCGATGCCACAGCCGCCGCCGACGCAGTCGCCCTCGACAAAGGCGATAATGGGCTTTCCTGCGCGGGCGATGGCGCGCTGGGCATGGGCGATCGCCGTCTGATTTGCAGCCCGCCATTGAGGATCGCGAGCGCCCGACCCGAACTCGGCGATGTCGGCACCGGCGGAAAAGGCGCCCGGCTCGGCCGCGCGGACCACGACCACGCGCACTGCGGGGTCGGCGAGGGCGGCATCGATCAGTTGCGGCAGCGCTTCCCACATCGCCTGGGTGAAGGCGTTGCGCTTCGCCGCGCGGTCGATCAGCAGATGGGCGACCGGCCCGCGCGTCTCAAGCCGAAGCGTCATGTCGGATCGACCCTGGCCAGATGATGCGCGATCTCGCGCCGCGTCGCGATCCACACATCGCCATGCCCGCGGACATGGCGCAGGAATTCCTCGAGCGCCCAGATACGCGCCGGCCGCCCGATGATGCGCAGGTGAAGCCCTAGCGACATCATCTTTGGATTGCCCTCGACGCCCTCGCGATACAGCTGGTCGAAGCAGCGGCGGGCATAGTCCAGCCAGTTATGCGGTGCATAGGCCGGGTCGGTCCACATCTTCATGTCGTTGGTATCGAGCTGGTAGGGCACGATCGCGATCGGCCGGCCCGGAACGGTGTCGCGGTCCCAGAAAGGCACGTCGCCCGAATAGTCGTCCATATGATATTCGAAGCCTGCCTCGATCAGCAGGCGACGGGTATTGTCGGTGTGGAAATATCGGCTGAGCCAGCCATAGGGCCGGGTGCCGGTGGTCCGCTCGATCGACTCGACCGCCTTGGCTATGAACGCGCGTTCGGCGTCCTCGTCCATCTTGAACTGATGGACCCAGCGCCAGCCATGGCTCACCGGCTCATGGCCCAGCTCGCGGATCGCGGCGGCGATTTCCGGATGGTTCTCGAGCGAGAGCGCGGCGACGGTCCAGCTTGCCCGCACGTCATGGTCGCGCAGCAGCTTCACGATGCGCGGCGCGCCGGCCTTGATGCCGTAGCGATAATTGCTCTCGTTGCCGTAGTTGCGCAGCGGACCCTTGATGTGGATGCCAAGCTCGTCGACCGGCTCCATGCCGCGGTCGCCGCGCAGGACCGTCATTTCGGAGCCTTCCTCGACATTGACGACGACCGACAAGGCGATCTTCTCGCCGTTCGGCCAGTCGATCCGTTCCTCGCGCATCAGTGCATCTCCTCGCCGCCGGAGACATTGATCGCTTCTCCGGTCACATAGCCGGCCGCATCGGACGCGAGCCACGCACAGGCGGCGGCCGTGTCGCTGGCCTTGCCCGGACGACCCATCGGGTTCTTCCTGGCCATGTTGGCGAGGTACGCCTCGGTGTCGGCGAAGCCGAGCAGCTGCGAGAAATAGGCGTTCTGCTGGGCGCCCAGGCCGGTGGTGACGTGATTGGGGCAGACCGCATTGACGGTGATCCCGTGCGCGCCGAGTTCCAGCGCGCTTGCACGGGTCAGGCCGATCATGCCGTGCTTCGAACTGACATAGGCGGGCAGGTGCGGGAAGGCCGACTTGGCGGCCTGGCTGGCGATGTTGATGATGCGCCCGCCCTGGCCGTGCGCGATCATCGCGCGCGCCGCGGCCTGGGTGGCATAGAAGGCGCCCGACAGGTTGACGGCGATCACCGTCGCCCAGTCGGCCGGATCCACGTCGAGCAGGGGCTTCATCATGAAACCGATGCCGGCATTGTTGACGAAGATATCGACCCCGCCGAACGCGCGCACGGTCCCATCGACCAGTGTCGTGCACTGCGCGGCGTCGGAGACGTCGCAGGCTATGGCTTCGACCTTCGCGCCGGTCGCGCGCAGGTCATCGGCGACCGAGATGGCCTCGTCGTCGATGACGCGGTCGGACACGATGCAGTTCGCGCCCTCCTCGGCGAAACGACGCAGGATCGCCTGGCCGAGCCCCTTGTCCTTGCCCGATCCGGTGACGACGATCGTCCGTCCTGAGAACTGGGCCATTACAGGTCTTCGGTCAGCAGGAACTGCGGATGGTCGGCGAAATCCGCGAAGGCGCCCGCCACCTTCTGGAAGGCCTCGGTCGACACTTCCGCCACGAACGGGTCGAGCGCGACGATGTCGATGACTTCGACATAGTGATAGGGTGCGGGCGCATCGCTGCCGAACAGGCCGGTCGTGCGATGCACGCTGAAGCGCTCCACCGACTTGAGCGCGTTGACGCCGGGAATGTCGGCTTCGCGCGCCCAGGCTTCATAGGCGGCGGCATCGACACCGGGCTTGAGGTTGAACAGGACGATGATCCGCATCGATAGTCTCCGTCAGGCAGGGTTGAGCGGCGCGTCCGCATCGACGCGCGCGACGAGGGTCCGGGCAAGGGCGATCAGCGCGACTTCGCTGTGCGCCGGTCCGATGAGTTGTACCGCAACCGGCATGCCGTCCGCGTCTCGACCGGCCGGGATCGACAGCGCGGGAAGTCCGGCGACGTTGGCGAGCGCCGTGAAATCGGCCTGATTGGCAGGCGCCCGGCCGCCCTGTTCGAACGCGACCTGGGGCGCGGTCGGCAGCAGCAGCACGCCATCGTCGCGGATCGCCTCGCGAAGCGCGGTGGCGGTGACGGCCAGCAGCGTCGGGTCCGCGACGGCGCGATCGGCATAGTCGAGCAGCCAGCGAAGTTCGCTCGACAGCAGCTCGGCCTTCTCCACGCGATCCTTGCCCAGCCAAGTCGACAGTTCGCGCGCGCTCTTTACGAACCCGGCCGTGCGGATCGCCGCAAGGTCGCCGAGGCGGAGGGCCGCCCGGTCGAGACGATCGAGCGCAGCCAGCGCGCGATGGTAGGCCGCAATGACGGCGGGCTGGCACTTGACACCTCCGAGCCCGTCGAGCAGCACGAGCCGGTTCAGCGTCGGCGCATCGTCCCGGTCGGACACTGCCCGCCAGATCGCCTCGACATCGTCCAGCGAGCGGGCGAGCGGTCCGATGCAATCGAGCGATCGCGCCAAGGGGACCAGCCCATCGTCCGACAGAGTGCCGTTGGTCGGCTTGAGGCCGAGGACGCCGCAATAGGCGGCGGGAATCCGGATCGACCCCAGCGTGTCGGTGCCGAGCGCGGCGATGCAGAAGCCGGCCGCGACCGCTGCGCCGCTGCCCCCCGAGGATCCCCCGGGCGTACGCCCCTGCCGGCGCGGATTGATCGCAGTGCCGAACCAGACATTGTTGGTCGTCGCGCCGAGCGCGGCCTCGTGCATATTGAGCGTGCCGAGGATGATCGCGCCGGCATCGCGCAGGCGCGCGACGCACGGCGCGTCCCGGTCGGCGACGATTCCGCGACGCAGACCCATGCCGGCATTCCATTCGAGGCCGGCGACCGCGATGTTCGACTTGACGCCGATCGTCACCCCTTCGAGCGCACGCGCGGTGCCCGCTGCAAACCGCGCGTCGCTCTCCTCCGCGGCCCCGCGAGCAGTGTCCCGGTCGAGTTCGATGAAGCTGCGCAGCGCCGGATCGCGCAGGTCGATATCGGCCAGCGTCGCCGCCACCAGCGCGCCGATGCTCGTCTCGCCCGAGCGCACTGCCGCATGCATGCCCGCGATATCGGGTCGATCGGGCGAGAGGGCTGCGACCGTCATCAGCCGCGTTCGTCGATCAGGCGGATCGGCTTTTGCCGGACGTCGATCTGGGTCAGCGGCGCGGTGCCGCCGGGCGTCTCGAATTCGACCAAGACCTCCACGCCGAGCCCCTGGCGCAGCACCGCGGCAAGCTCGTCCCGGGCGCTGCCGCCGCGGCTTTCGAGCACCACGACCATGTCCTCGCGCTGGGTCGCAGGATCGCGGACCATGCGGCAGACGAACTCGCCGGTCAGGTCGGGGCGGTTTTCGATGATCGCGCCGATGGCGTGCGGGAAGACATTGATCCCGCGCAACTTGACCATGTTGTCGCTGCGACCCTTGAACCCGGCGATCCGCTTGAAGACGATGCCGGTGTCGCTCTGGCCAGCAAGTTCGTGCGTGATATCGTGCGTGTTGAAGCGGATGCAGGGCGCGATGTCGTCCTTGTAGAGGCAGGTGACCACCATGTCGCCTGTATCCCCCGTTTCGATCGCGGCACCGCTGTCGACGTCGAGCAGTTCCAGATACTGGGCATCTTCCCAGACATAGAGGCCGTTTCGATCGGGCCCTTCGCCGGCAATCGCGCCGGTGTCGCCGACGCCGTACCAGTCATAGGCCTTGGCCCCGCCCCACGCGGCCTCGACTGCCGAACGGTCCTCGGTGCCGAGATGCGCGAAGATCATCCGGATGTTGAGCTGTTCGAGCAGTCCCTCGTCGCGCGCGACATCGGCCAGCTTGCGCAGATAGTCGATGAAGCCGGCCAGCACCGTCACGCCGAAATCGGCCATCAGGCGGACCTGGTTGATCGATCGCGTCTCGATCCCCGTACCGGCCGACAGGAAGATCGAGTTGGTGTAGCGGGTAACGGCCTCGCGGATATAGTGGCCGCCGTTGATCATGCCGTGTCCATATACCGACTGGACCACATCGGCAGGCTTGAGGCCCTGCCAGCGATACATGCGGCCGACGAGCAGGTTCGGCACCTCGCGCCCCTTCGGACCGAACAGCAGCGGCTGCGGGCGGCCGGTGGTGCCAGACGTCGTGTGGAAGATCACCGGGGGATGATCGTCGCCCTCGATGCCTGCAAAGTCGCCGAAAGGCGCATATTCGGCGACCGAGGCCATCAGGTCCGACTTGTCGTAGGTCGGCAGCTTCGTGATGTCGGCCAGCCCGCGAATGTCGCCCGGCTCGATTCCCCTGGCGCCCCAAAGGCGCTGGTAGAAGGGGATCTGCCAGCCGCGGATCATCAATTTGCGGAATTGCGCATCCTGCAGCGCGAACAGCTCGTCGCGGCTCATCCCGGTATAGCGTGCCTCAAAGGCATCGCCGACCGGATAGGCGTCGAGCATCGCCCGGGTATCGAAGGCTTCGAAATAGGTAGGATAGGTCATGCCGCCTCCGGTTGCGTGAAATAGGCCAAAGGCGCGTCGAAAAGGCGCGGATCGACCGCCGGGTCCGCCAGCTCACGCGCAAGGTTGCGCTTGGCAGCGGTGCCGGCGGCATCGAGCGGGGCGCCGGGGCTGCCGAGCGTGCCGGATATCGGCCGGCTGATGCGAGTGCCATCGATCAGGGTGACGGTCAGCCGCTGGGGCGAGAGCGCATTGGGATCGGGATTGTCGTCGACATGGACGACCAGCCTGGCTGCGAGCGCCTGCAACTCGGCATCGCCGAAACTTTCCGGCGTGAAGCGCCGCGGGTCGATACGGCCGTCGCGCAGCATCATCGCGGCGAGAAAGGGCAGGCACAGCCGGGCATAGGCAGGTGCCATGGCGTGCGCGAGCGGGCGATCGACGAGACGTGCGATCAGCGGCGGCACCTGCGCATGGATCGTGGCGACGGTGTCGGCCCGGATGCTGCCGTTGTGGATCAGGGAGGCGAGCGTGCTCAGCGTCGCATGGCTGGCACGGCCCGAGGGATAGGGCTTGATGCTGACCTCGCCGATCCGCCAGACCTTGCCCAGCTCGCTCGTGTAGGTCGCCAGATCGCCCTCGTCGATCAACCTGAAATAGCCGAACGGGCCTTCGAGTGCATCATGCGGTCCGGTCAGGCCGGCGCGGGCGAGGTCTACCGCGGTGATTGCCGCGCGGGCCGCGGCCGCGACCTGCAGGGGAAGCGCGACCGATCCCTCCACATGTGCCTGCATCGTTCCGGCGCATGCCGAGTAGGCGAGGCCCAGCACATCGTCGAACCCCGCGCGGTCCAGACGTTCGATCCGTGCGACGGCGAGTGCAGCACCGATGCAGCCGGCAGTCGCCGGGCGAAAGAAGCGCAACGCGCTGGTGGCGGCGATGCCCAGGCCGCTGGCGATATCGACGCCCACCGCGACCGCGGTCAGCGCTTCGTCTTCGCTGCAGCCGCCGCGACGGTCGATCGCTGCGCTGACGGCGGCGGTGACCACCGAAAGGGCATGGACGACGGCGGGCTCGTGCACCGCATCCCATTCGAGGCAATGCACGGCGAAACCGCCGAAGAACGCAGCCGAGGGGGCGGGGAGGCGACCGGTGAGACCGATCGGCCGCGCATCGCTGCCCTTGCCCCAGGCGGCAACGGCCTCCGAAACCGATCGGGCGGCGGGCGATGCTGCGCCGGCGGCGCCAACTGCCAGCGTATCCGCGAGCAGATCCGCAGTCGTTGCGCGAACAGAGGCCGGCAAGTCGTGCGCGGCGTACGCAAAATCGAGCAGGGCGGCAGTCGCGCTCACGCCCATGTCTCGATCCAGTCGAGCGCCGCGCGGGGATCGTCGCTGTCCAGCGCGGCCGTCAGTGCGGCGTCGATGCCGGTGTCGCTCACACCGCCCCAGCCGAGCAATGCCGTGGCCTTCGCAACGATCGCGTCGCGGTCCATCGGCCGTTCGGGATCGCCCAGCGTGTCTATCCGAACGACCTCTCCGCTCGCGCTGCGGATCGCGGCGCCGAAATGCGCGGGGTATCGGGAGGTGAAGTCGGCGCCCTCGCGAACTGTCACCTGCGCGCGTGCTTGCGCCAGGGCGTCGAAACTGTCCGGCTCGAAATCGGCGAGCGCCGGCTCGCCGCGTTCCATGACGATCGCGACGGCGTGCTGGAGCGAGAATTTCGCCTGGTTCACGCTGGCCGGCGTCAGACGGTCGCAAAAGGTGACGGCATCGGCATAGGTTTCGACCTCGACCCAACCGTTCAGCTGGCCGCGTCGTTTGAGTTCGAGCGCGGCGTCGATCGCGGGATGCGCGTGGCGACAGGCGCCCCACGGCTTGAAGCTGACCTCGCCGATCCGCCAGCCTTCGCCGAGCATCAGAGGTCGCGGTGTGTCACAGGTTGCGGCATGGAGCCCGAGTTGCCCCTCCAGTATCGCCCTGGGACCCGTCACGCCTTGCTTCGCCATCCGCGCTGCACGGCGGCCTGTCTCGACGCAGTGGGCGATGTGCCATTGTTTGGCGTCGTTGCTCTCAAGCCGCATCTGCCACAGCCCGCCGGCCACCGACCCGGCAAGGCCCAGCGCGGCGACATAGTGATCGGCGTCGGCGTGGTGGAGACTGGCGGCAGTCGCGGCAGCGCCGAAGCCGCCCGCGGTCGCACTGGTGTGGAAATGCGCATAATGGCGCGCATCGAAGGTCGCGCCGATCGCAATGACGGCTTCATAGCCCCGCACTGCCGCATCCAGCAGCGTCGCGATGTCGACCGCTTCACCCTGTAGCGCGGTCGGCCACACGACCGGGCCGGGATGCAGGATCGCGCCGCGATGCACGTCGTCCATCTCGAACAGATTGCCGAGCCAGGCCGCGCGCCTGATCGCGGGTTCCCCCTCCAGCTTCAGCGCGACGGGACTGCGCCGCGCCGCGCCGACGCAGCCTAGCCAGTCGAGCATGTGCAATCGGGCGCGATCCCGCGAGGCCGCGTCGACCGGGCGCATGAGGTGCGCGGCCAGTCGCTCGGTAATCGTGGGATCGCGTTCCGTCATCCGCCGAGTTCCGGTGCCGGGGCAGCGGTCCAGCGTTCGCCGGCGAAGCGAATTGCGGGCGCGAGATGATGGGCGCCGTCCGCCTCGATCAGGAGGTTGCGCTCCGCGATGTGCGGTTCGCGCAGCGCCTCGGCGAAATCGAGGACGGGGGCGAAGGCGACGTCGCGATGGGCGAACCACTCGGTCCATTCGTCGCGGGTCTTCGTCGCGAAGATCTCGCGCAGGAAGGTTAGGGCAGGTGCCTGTCCGGCGCCTGCCTCGCCTTCGGCGGCGGCGATCAGGTCCGTGCGGTCGAGCGCGGTCAGCAGGGTGCGGACGAACTTGGCTTCGCGCCCGCCGAGCGAAATGTGGCGGCCGTCGGCGGTGCGATACACCTGATAGAAGGCGGCGCCTCCCAGCGATCGCTGGGTCGCGGAACGGGGTGCCGTGCCGCCTGCCAGAGCGTCGCCGGCGACGTGCACGCACCAAGGCAGCAGCGACTCGAACATCGCGATGTCGAGATAATCGCCCCGCCCGGTCTGCGCGCGACCCAGGAGTGCCATCAGCACCGCGGACAAGGCGGTCAAGCCTGCGGCCATGTCGGCCGCGGGAACGCCGGGTACGACCGGCGTGCCGTCGGGTCCGTCGTTCACCGACAGGAAACCCGCCAGCGCCTGGACCACAAGGTCGTGCGCGGGGTGATCGGCGAGCGGGCCGGTCTGGCCGAACGCGCTGACCGAGCAATAGACGACGCGCGGCGCGCGCTGTGCGACCAGTTCGGGCGGAAATCCAAGCCGCGCCATCACCCCGGGGCGAAACCCTTCGACGAACACGTCGGCGCTTTCGATCAACGCCCAGAGTTCCGCCTTGCCCGTGTCGGTCTTGAGGTCGATGACCCGGCTCTGCTTGCCGCGGTTCAGGTTGCGGAACCAGACCGACTGGCCGTTCTCGAACGGCGCCATCGCGCGCACGGGATCGCCGGCAGGGGGTTCCACCTTGATGACCTCGGCGCCCTGGTCGGCCATCATCACGGTCATCATCGGCCCGGGCAGGAATTGCGAGCAATCGACGACGCGGATTCCGGACAGCTTGCCCATCAGATCACCCGGTCGTGACGCAACGCCGCGACCGCTTCCGCATCATAGCCGGCCTCGGCCAGCACCGCGTCGGTATCCTCGCCCAGCAACGGCGCGGCACGATTGGGCAGGCGTTCGCCGTCGATCCGGATCGGATTGGCGAGCACCTTCATCGCGGCGCGGTCGACGTGCGCCACCTCGTCCACCATGCCGGTCTCGGCTAGATAGGGGCTGTCGAGCGCACCATCCAGGCCATGGACCGGCGCCACCGGCATGTGGCCCTGCAGCACCGACAGCCAGTGCGCGGTGGGATGGCTGGAGAAGTGCGCATCGAGCTCGTGCGTCAGCGCATCTCGGTTGGCGGTGCGATCGGCCGGCGCGGCGAAGCGAGGATCGTCGGCAAGGTCCAGTCTTCCGACACGGTCGAGCAGGATGGTCCAGAATTTCGGCAGCTGCGCCATCACGAAGATCCAGCCGTCCGCGGTACGGAACAACTGGCTCGGCGTCACCGACGGATGACTCGAGCGCGGGGTGCGCCCCAGCATGTCGCCCTCGTTCAGATACCACATCGCCGGATAGCTGGTCTGGTGCAGCGCGGCGGAAAGCAGGTCGACATCGACGTCGCGACCGATTCCGGTGTCTTTCGCCGCCAGCAATGCGGCAAGCAGTCCGACCGACATCATCGTTCCGGTCATGAAATCGACGATCGACAGGCCGAACCGCGAGGGCGGGCCATCCGGTTCGCCGGTCAGCGACAGGAACCCGGCCTCGGCCTGCATCAGATAGTCATAGCCCGGCCATGTCTCGCGACTATTGCCGCGGCCATAGGCGGACAGATGCGCACAGACGATGGCGGGGTTGACCGCCTTCAGTGCGTCATAGGTCAGGCCCAGCTTCGCCGGCAGGTCGCCGCGCTGGTTGTTGGCCACGGCGTGGCTGCGTGCCGCCAGGCGACGGAAGACCTGCTGGCCGGCATCGCTCTTCAGGTCGAGCGTGATCGAGCGCTTGTTGAGGTTGAACGTCTGGAAGAACAGGCTCTCGTTGGCCCGAAGGAAATGCGGCCCCACCGCGCGCGCCGTGTCACCCTGCGCGGGCGGCTCGATCTTGATGACCTCCGCGCCCAGTTGCGCCAGGAACATGGTGCCATAGGGCGCGGCGCCATATTGCTCGGCGGACAGGATGCGGTAGCCGGCCAGCGGCAGCGATCGGGTGGGGCCGTGGGTCATGCCGGGTTCCGCTTCACCCATTGCTTGGAAATGATGATCCGCTGCATCTCGTTGGTGCCTTCACCGATACACATCAGCAAGGCGTCGCGATAATAGCGCTCGATCTCGAATTCCTTCGAATAGGCATAGCCGCCGAAGATGCGCATCGCTTCCTCGGAATTGCGCACGGCGGCCTCGGATGCAAAATACTTCGCCATTCCCGCTTCCATGTCGCAGCGCTCGCCACGATCATAGGCTTCCGCCGCGTCGAAGGTCAGCAGCCGCGCGGCGCGCGCGCGGGTCACCATTTCGCCCAGCTTCAGCTGGATCGCCTGATGCTCGGCGATGGGCTTGCCCATCGATTCGCGCACCTGCGCATATTCGGTCGCCAGGCGCAGCGACCCTTCCGCCAGCCCGACACCGCGCGCTGCGACGTTGATCCGGCCCAGTTCGAGTCCACCGGTCGCCTGGAAGAAGCCCTGACCCTCGACGCCGCCGATCAGATTGGCTGCCGGGATGCGATAGTCATCGAACTGAAGCTCGGCCGAATCGATCGACTTGTAGCCGAGCTTGTCGAACTTCTTGCCGACCGAGAAGCCCTCGCCCTTGGGCGCGATGAACAGGCTCATGCCCTTGTAGCGCGGATCCGCGGACGGATCGGTCTTCACCAGCAGCGCGAAGCAGCTGCCGTGGATTCCGTTGGAGATCCAGGTCTTGGTACCGTTGATCACATAGTCGTCACCGTCGCGCACCGCGGTGGTGCGGATCGCCTGCAGGTCGGTTCCGGCATTGGGTTCTGTCAGCGCCAGACCGCCGCGGATTTCGCCGCTGGCCAGGCGCGGCAGCCATTCGCGCTTCTGCTCCTCGGTGCCGAACCGCTCGATCGCGACGGCAAGCATCAGGTGCGAATTGAAGATGCCGGTGACCGCCATCCAGTACGACGAGATCATCGACACGATCTTGGCATAGGTGACCGCCGGGAGGCCGAGGCCGCCATATTCGGGCGAGATCACCGCGCCGAACAGGCCGAATTCGGCCATCTGCTTGACGATCGCCTCGGGCCAGATGTCGCCATGGTCGTGTTCGATCACGACCGGACGGACATCCTTGTCGATCCAGCGCGCGATCGTTTCGAGCAGCGCCGCTTCCTCTTCGGGAGGCAGGGCGGCGGAGAGCTTGCGGGTGTCGTGACTGTTCATGGTTCGATCAATCGTCCACCGGGCCGCAGCCGCTTTTCCAGATCAGCATTGTGCGGTTGAACGTGCAAACCACATCGCCATGCTGGTTGCGACCCGTGGTGCGGACCGTGACGATCCCCTGTTCGGGCCGTGAGCTCGATTCGCGCTTCTCCAGTACTTCGCTCTCGGCATAGAGCGTGTCGCCGGGAAACAGCGGGCCGGTCAGCCGGATATTGTCCCAGCCGAGGTTGGCGACCGCCTTCTGGCTCAGGTCGGACACGCTCATTCCCACCATCAGCGCGACGGTGAAGGGCGAGCAGACGAGCGGCTTGCCGAACTCGGTCTTGCGCGCGAATTCATAGTCGAAATGCGCGGGGTGCGTGTTCATCGTCAGCAACGTGAACCACACATTGTCGGTGTCGGTGATCGTCCGGCCCGGGCGATGCTCGTAGATGTGCCCGACGACGAAATCCTCGTACGCGCGGCCGAATACCTCACGGAACCGGCCCGGTGCAATTTCCCTTGCCCCCTCACGCATTCTTCATGCTCCTTCGATGATCGGATTGGGCGACGATGCGGCGTAGGCGGTGCATCACCGGCGCCTCCAGCATCCTGCCCCTGAAACGAATGGCGGCACCGCCGCCGGCTTCGAACGCAGTGATCGCGTCTCGCGCTGCTTCCACCTCTTCGTCGCTCGCGCGCATGACGTCGTTGATGACGTCGATCTGCGACGGGTGGATCGCGGCCTTTGCCTGAAAGCCGAACGCCTTCGCGCGACGGGTCTCGTCCGCAAGGCCCTCGATATCGGCAAGGCCGAGGAACGGCACGTCGATTGCAGGCTTCGCCGCCTCGGCACAGCCCAGGATGAATGCGCCACGCGCCGCCGCCAGTGGCTCCCAGGCAAGCTCGACGCCCAGTTCGGCCGACATGTCGCCGCCACCGAACATCATTGCGGCGACCGCCGGTTCCGCGGCGATCCGCGCGGTTTCCCTAAGGCCCGCGGGGGTCTCGATCAGCGGAACGAGATCGACGCCCGGCAGGATGCCGGCAACGATCCGGATCTCGCTGGCTGACTCGACCTTGGGCAGCAGGAGCAGCGACGGGCGATCGGAATGATCGGTCAGCGCCAGCAGGTCACGAAGCCCCTCGGCCGTGCCGATCGGATTGGTCCGCAGCGACAGGCGAGGTGACGAGCCCATAGCCTTCAGCGCATCGGTGCGCGCTACGGCCTTCGCCTCGGCGGGAACCGAATCCTCGAGATCGACGCACACCGTATCGGCGTCGCTGTCGAGCGCCTTGACGATTCGCGCAGGCGTCGCCGCCGACACGAAGAGCAAGGAAGTGAGATGCGCTGCTGACACTGTTCCACCTCGATTGACAGGGCTATAGAGTTGTCCGGACAACAGGGGCGGGTCAAGATGTTTATTTCATCCGGGGTCAAAACACCGGCCAGCGGTTAGATTCCCAGCGTTCAGCTTAAGCTGGTATGATTATAAATAACTGAAATATATAAGCAAAAAGTGGCGTTCATGCTCGTCCCGCGGATTTTGGGTGACGGCGCCGTCGCTCGGATCGGCGGCCGTTGCGCACGGCTTGTCCCTGCCGCATTTTGGCGCTTGACAAGCCAGACCTTTCGCCTGAACTTGTCCGGACAAATAAAAAATAGCCCGCAGCTGGAATGGTTCGCAATTTGAGAGGGTCAGAGTCATGAGAATGAAGCTTCTTGCTTCCGCAAGCTTCCTTGCCGTTGTCGCGACGGTTCCAGCAGGCGCGCAGACAACCGGAACGACGACACCTCCGCCCGTTGCGGCGGACGCGCCAGCGCAGGACGCGCCTCCTCAGGATGCGGCAGAGTCGCAGGGCGGCCTTACCGAGATCGTGGTGACCGCGCAGCGCCGCAACGAAAGCGTGCAGAGCGTGCCGATCGCCATCTCGGCCTTCTCGGCGGAGGCGCTGCAGACGCGCGGGATCACCAACACGCTCGAGATCGCCCAGTTCGTCCCCAACATGGTCGCGCAGGCGAATACCGGGCTGGGTTCGGCGAACAGCTTCTACATTCGTGGTCTCGGCAATACCGAGACGATCCCGACCTTCGATCCGCCCGTCGGCACCTATATCGACGACATCTATATCAGCCGGCAGAGCGCCAACAATCTGAGCCTGTTCGACGTCGAGCGGGTCGAGGTGCTGCGCGGGCCGCAGGGTACGTTGTTCGGCCGCAACACCACCGGCGGTGCGGTCAACGTCATCATGGCGCAGCCCAAGCTGGGCGAGTTCGGCGGGTTCGCCGAGGTCGGCTACGGTACCTACAACAAGAAGCTCGCGCGGGCGTCGGTCGATCTGCCGCTCGCGCCCACCTTCTCGGCCAAGGTCAGCGGATACTGGCAGGACGATGACGGCTATGTCCGCAACGTCACCACCGGGCAGCGGATGAACGACGATGACGGCTGGGGTGTCCGCCTGGGCCTTCGCGGCGAGCTGAGCAGCCGGGTGCGCTGGAATGGTTCCTATGCGTATATCGAGGCGAATGGCGAGAATATCCTCAACTTCGCCTGCAATCCGCGAGTGCCCACCGAATGCGACGGGCGCTATTCATCGACGGGCTATCGCGCAGGCGACACGGCGACGACATCGCCGTTCGCGCCGCTGGTCATCAGCGGCCGCAAGGCGAATTTCCTCAACGGCAACCGCACGCAGAGCAACCTCGTCACCTCGAACTTCGCGATCGATCTGGGGGGCAAGGCCACCTTGTCGCTGATCACCGGCTATGTCCGCCAGGAACAGCAATATGGCCTGGATTTCTATGACGGCCGGTCGGCGCCGACGCTTGCCAATCCGAATCCTGCGGTGTGGGGCGATGCGCGCGGCGGCTTCGTCATTCTCAACGACAGCTATGCCGACCAGTTCAGTCAGGAAGTGAAGCTGAACGGGACGATCGGAAACGATCTGATCGAATATGTCGCCGGCTTCTACTACATCACCGAGAGCAACTATTCGGACTTCGCCGACATCTTCAGTACGTCGCCGACGACGACGCTGTTGCTGGCGGACCGCACGATGCGCAACACGACCGAGGCCTATGCCGGCTATGCGCAGGCCGATCTCAACATCACCAACGCGCTGAAGCTGACCGCCGGCATTCGCTACACCGACGAGAACAAGACGATCGATTTCCGGGACAACCGTCCCCAGTGCAGCAGCGGCGCGATCGCGGTGACCTGCCTGGATACACAGAACCTGATCGCGGCGAACGGCGCGCGCATTCCGACCGAGCTGAATTCCAAGATCTGGACCCCGCGGTTCGCGATCAACTATCAGCCGTCGCGCGACCTGCTGATCTTCGCCAGCGCAACGCGCGGCTTCAAGTCGGGCGGATGGGCGGCACGGGTAAGCTCGCCCGCGAACGCCTTGCCCTTCGCACCGGAGAAGGTCTGGAGCTATGAAGCGGGGGTGAAGTCGGAATTCTTCAACCGTCGCGTTCGCGTCAACCTTACCGCCTATCTGACGGACGTGTCGGATCTGCAGACCCCGGCCGGCCTGGTGTCGCCGACCGGCGCCGTCACCTTCATCACCCGGAATTTCGCCGATTATCGTAACAAGGGCATCGAGGCGGAACTGACGTTCGCGCCAGTCGACGGGCTCAACCTCTTCGTCAATGGCGGTTACCAGGATGACAAGTACATCATCGATGCGGGGGCGCCCGAGTTCGACGAATATGGAACCCGTTCGGTCGCATCGCAGCAGGCGGCCTGCCGGGCGTTGATCGCAGCCGGCGCGGTCGGCGGCGGACCGGGCACGACGACCGTGTGCGGTGTGGGCATCGTCAAGGCGGACGGCAGTCTGGCGAAGCCGGTGCGCACCCCGGACTTCACCCTGTCGATGGGCGCCAGTTACGAGATGCCGCTCGGCTCGCTGTCGCTCGTTCCTACGGTCAGCGCCAGCTATCGTTCGGCGCAGGAGGTCCAGTCGGCCAACCTCACCTACTATAGTGGTGATATCTCCGGCACGAACGGCAACTTCACGATCAACCCCTATGGCAATGGTGACATCGTCCTGGGGTCGGAATCGCCCGGGCTCTGGCAGGTCAATGCCGGCCTGTCCCTCAACGGACCGGACCGTGCCTGGCAGTTGTCGGTCACCTGCACCAACTGCCTGAACGATTACGGCGCCAACACCTATCTCGGCTATAACTACATCAACCCGCCGCGCACGGTGCTGGCGCGGCTGCGCGTCAACTTCGGACGGTGACCACGCCTGTGGCCTCTTCCGCGTCGCATATGGCGGCACCCGCTTCGTCCGAGTTCCGGCTCGGCGGGCGGGTGCTGGCCGCCGCACTCCTTGGAACGGCATGCGGGGCTTCCCCGCTGCCGTTCAACGTGTTGCCGCTGGTCATGGGACCGATCCATGACGAGTTCGGCTGGAGCTTCGCAGCGATCAGCGTCGGGGTGACGATCTTCGGCACCACCGCGTCGCTGCTGGCACCCGTAATCGGCGGGCTGGCGGACCGGATCGGCGTACGCGCAGTCGGCCTGTGGTCGCTGCTCGCATTCGGTATCGTCTTCGCCTCCTTCTACTTCGTGCCGGGAAGCCTGGCCGGCTGGTACGCCTTCTGGCTGGTTCTCGGAATCATCGGGATCGGTTCGACGCCGGTGACGTGGAGCCGCGCGATCAGCATGTGGTTCGCCCGTCACCGCGGCCTTGCGCTCGGTATCATGCTGCTCGGCACCAGCCTTGCGGCGATCATCGTGCCGCAAATCGCTGCGCGTGCGATCCTGGCGGACGGGTGGCGGCTGGCGTTTCCGGCGGTGGCATTGCTGCCGTTGCTGGTGGCGCTGCCGGTCACCTATTTCTGGTTTCGCGAACCCCGGCCGGAGGAAGCTCCCTCCGACATCAAGAGCGCGGACGGCAGTATCGCCGGGCTGACGCTGGGGGAGGCGATCCGCGGGTATCGTTTCTGGATGCTGATCGGGTCGATCGTCCTGATCTCGATCGCCTATGGCGGCGCGCATATCCACATGGCGCAGATCGTCGGTCTGCACGGCTTCACGCCGCAGACCGGCGCAAGCGTGCTGGGCGTGGTCGCACTGGGCATTCTCACCGGACGCGTTCTGGTCGGCATCCTGTTCGACCGGGTCTGGGCTCCGGGCGTGGCGTTCGCATCTATGCTGCTGCCGGCGCTGGCGTGTACCCTGTTGATGGGCACCGGCACCAGCCTCACGCTGCTGATGACGGGCGGGTTCCTGCTCGGCTTCGCTGCCGGTGCTGAATCGGACGTGATCGCCTTTCTTACCGCGCGCTATTTCGGCATCCGCCACTACGGTCGGATCTATGGCATGCTCTATATGCCGTTCGGCATCGGCTCGGGCATCTCGCCGATCCTGTACGGGGCGGTGCGCGACCGTACCGGCAGCTATGATGCCATGCTGATGGCCGCGATCGTCATGTTCGCGGTCGGAGGTGCGATGCTGCTTACCCTTGGACGCTATCCCACTGGAGAACAACGTGGTCACCAGAATGTCTGATCCACTGACTGCACTCGAAGCGGTCGCCGAAGCCGTCGGCGCCGACATGCTCGTCACCGACGAGGCTGAGCGCGATTTCGTCGGTCAGGACATCTTCAGTGTCGGCCGGCGCCCGGCCGGAATTTTCCGTCCCCGCGACATCGACAGCCTGTCGCGCGGGATTGCCGCCGCGGCCGCCGCAAAGCTCACGATCGCGCCGCGCGGCGGCGGCATGAGCTATACTTCGGGCCTGCTTCCTGCCGAGGAAGGTGCGCTCGTGGTGGACGTGTCCGCGATGAACCGGATCCTGTCGGTCGACGAGGCCGATATGACCGTGACTGTCGAGGCCGGCTGCACCTGGGCGAAGCTGTATGAGAAACTGCACCCGATGGGCCTGCGCCCGCCGGTGTGGGGAACCCTGTCGGGCCTGATTGCGAATGTCGGCGGCGGGATGAGCCAGAACGGCGTGTTCTGGGGCGCTGCACGCGGACCGATCGTGTCGAGCGCGCTGTCGTTCGACGTGGTGCTGGCGGATGGCAGCGTCATCCGCACCGGCAATCGCGGAATGCGGTCCTTCGGTCCCGACGTCACCGGCCTGTTCGCCGGGGATTGCGGTGCCTTCGGCATCAAGGCGCATATCACGCTGCCACTGATCCGCGAGGCGAAGGCCTTCGCCTATGGCAGCTACGCGTTTCAGGATGCCGAGGCGTTCATCACCGCGACCAGCGAGATCGCGCGCGCAGGTCTCGCGACCGAGGTCTTCGGTTTCGACCCGTTCCTCCAGGCCCAGCGCATGAAGCGCGAGAGCTTGGCGAAGGATGCGAAGGCGCTGGTCGGCGTGATGAAGTCGCAGGGCGGATTCTGGAAGGGGTTGAAGGAAGGCGCGAAGATCGTCGCGGCCGGCCGCTCGTTCCTCGACGATGCGGGCTTTTCGATCCACACCATCTGCGAGGGTCGCAGCCAGGCGTCGGCCGATGCCGATCTGGAGGCGATCAACGCGATCGTCCAGGCGGCGGGCGGGCGCCCGGTCGAGAACACCATTCCCAAGGTGATGCGTGCCAACCCCTTCCCGAACGTCAATTCGATGGTCGGACCGCAGGGTGAGCGCTGGGTCCCGACGCACGGCGTGCTGCGCCACAGCAAGGCGCTGCCGACGCTGAACGCGATCGTGGCGCTGTACGAGAAGCACCGCGCGGAGATGGAGCGGTTCGACATCGGTGCCGGCTATCTGTTCCTGACCATGGGCACGACCAACTTCCTGATCGAGCCGGTCTTCTTCTGGCCGGACCAGCTGGAACAGGTGCATGAGCGCGCGGTCGAGCCGGGCCATTTCGCGAAGCTGACCCGCTTCCCGGCCAATCCGGAGGCACGCGCACTGGTCGACCGGCTGCGCGCCGGGTTGATGGAGATTTTCGGCGAGATGGAGGCGGGGCATTTCCAGATCGGCCGTTCCTATCCGCTGAAGGCGCGGAGCGACCCTGGTGCCTGGAACATCCTCGAGGCCGTCAAGCACACCGTCGATCCGGATCACCGCATGAATCCGGGTTCGATCGGCTTGTGACGTCACCTGCACCCTTCGCCGCGATCGCGCTCCAGCTTGCCGCGACCTCGGTGGAGGGGTGCACGTCGCGCGAAGCGGTGGCGGCGAGCATGGCGGAGACCATCGCGGCGACGCAGCGAAAGCTCGTCGCCTCGTGCCGCTTCGTCGAGCAATATGGCGGCACCCGCGTGAAGCTTGCGGTTCTGCCGGAATATTGGATGACCAGCTATCCGGGTCGCATCGGCGTGTCGGAGTTTGCCGAGAAGGTCGCTATCGACATGGACGGTGCCGAATATGCGGCGCTGGGACGTGTGGCGAGCGACCTCGGGCTGTTTCTCGCCGGCAATGCCTATGAACGCGATCCGGCCTTTCCCGGGCTGTATTTCCAGACGAGCTTCGTCGTGGCGCCGTCGGGCGCGGTCGTGCTGCGCTATCGCCGGCTGAACTCGATGTTCGCGCCGACGCCGCACGATGTGTGGACCGCCTATCTCGATCGCTACGGGATCGAGGGCGTGTTCCCGGTCGCCACGACCGAGATCGGGCGGATCGCCGCGATCGCGTCGGAAGAAATCCTGTACCCCGAGATTGCGCGTGCCCATGCCCTGCGGGGGGCGGAGATCTTCGTGCACTCCTCGTCGGAGATCGGGTCGCCGCTCTCGACGCCGAAGGCGGTCGCACGGCAGGCGAGGGCGTTCGAGAATATCGCCTATATCGTCTCCGCCAATACCGCCGGGATCACGGGCACGGCGATGCCTGCAGCCTCGGCGGACGGAAATTCGCAGGTGGTCGATTACAAGGGCCATGTCCTGGCCGAGGCAAATCCCGGCGAGACCTTCACCGCCTTCGCCGACCTCGACCTTCCCGCGCTGCGCGCGCAGCGGCGTAAGCCCGGCATGACCAATCAGCTCGCGCGCCAGCGCCTCGAGCTGTTCGCCCCGATCTATTCCGGACGCGTCGTGCAGCCTGCGGACAGCCTTGCCGGAACCGATGGCGGGTTTCACATTCCCGATCGGGAGCATTTCGCGCGCGTCCATGCCGGTGTGATCGAGCGGGCCGCGAAGGAGGGTCTGATATGAAGCACGATGTTCCACCGCCCTATACGGCGGTCACCCGTCACCCGGTGTTCCCGCAGGCCAGTCATGACGAGGCGGCACGGTTCGACTTCCTGGCCAACCTGAACAAATATCTCTCGGGCACGATCGGCGCGGGCAACAAGCGCGCCTATGACACGCGCGTGCTGCCTGCCTTCCGTGCCGAGCATGGACGCGATCCGGTGGACCGGTTCGAGATCCGCCGCGCGATGAACAAGGATCCCTGGCACCGGTTCTGGTCCGCGCTGAAGCGCAACTCGATGGAGATGCGCCAGCAGAACGGACGCCAGATGGCGCTGCGCCAGATGGACGAGCTCGACGCGCGCGTGCGCCAGTTCAACGAGGGGCGCGACACGCTGCAGCTGGACGAGACCGTGGCGGTGCCGCGCTACCAGGCGGCGGTCGATATCCACTGCATGCCGGGCAGCTATCATGGCGAGGATCGGCCGGGCGACGTGTCGGCGGGCGCCAATTACGACGCGGGCATCTTCGCCACGACCGGCGGCGGGCTGGGTGCGCTGTCGGATGGCGGAGGGCAGGCGCTGGTGGAATGGATCCGGCGAGAGCGACCGGGCTGGACTCCGCGCCGGATCCTCGATCTAGGCTGCACGGTGGGGCACAATATCGTGCCGCTGGCGCTCGCCTTTCCCGAGACCGAGGTGGTCGCGATCGACACTGCCGCGCCGTCGCTGCGCTATGGCCATGCGCGCGCGCAGGCGCTGGGCGCGCGCAACCTGCGCTTCGTCCAGATGAACGCGGAGGACATGAGCCGGTTCGAGGACGGGCATTTCGACTGGGTTCAGACGACGATGTTCCTCCACGAATTGTCGGGCACCGCGCTGCCGCGCATCATCCGCGAGGGATATCGCGTGCTCGCCCCCGGCGGCCTGATGTTCCATCTCGAACAGCCCGAATATTCGGATGCGATGCCGTTGTACGAGCAGTTCATTCGCGACTGGGACGCGTTCAACAATAACGAGCCCTTCTGGTCGGCGATGCATGCGCTCGACATGAAGCAGCAGATGATCGACGCCGGCTTCGCGCCGGACAGCCTGTTCACGACCGGTGTTCGTGCGGTCGTCGACACCGATATCTTCCCCCAGGCGAAGTCGGGCGGCGACGAGGATCATGGCCGGGCGGCCTTCTGGCACGCCTATGGAGCGTGGAAGACGGCGTAGCCCGCGCGTTTTTCAGCTGAGACAGTGATCGTCCGCGTGCAGTGGCGCGGACGGCAGGAGATTGATGTGAGCGACGACCCCATCGACTGGATCACCCTGGCGGGCAAGCGCGCCAAGGGGAAGCGACCCGACTATTTCGACGATCCCGCCGTCGACCGCCTGCTGTCGATCGTGATGGCATTGGTGGGCGAAGTCGCGGTCCAGCGGCAGCGCGGCGACACGCTGGAGCGGTTGCTCGAGGCGAAGGGCGTCGTGACGCGCGAGGACATCGAAACCTATGTCCCCGATCGCACCGCCGCGGAAGAGCGCGGCATCGCCACCAAGGCCTATATCGCCCGCGTCATGCGCGGCGTGCAGCAGGCGATGGAGGCGACGGCGGTCGAGGAGAAGCCGGTAGAACAGGTCAGTGAGGAGTTGAAGAAACTATGATGCCCCACCGTCAGGTCCGCGGCAAAATCCGCTACACCTCCAAGAAGCCCGAGATGCTCGACCAGGAACGTGGTCGCGAATGGTTCGCCTTCACGCATCATGGAGACGGATCGACCGTCCTGCGCGCCCAGTGCGAGATCGAGGAACCGGCGCCGACCGTCCTGCGCGACATCGTCTATTCGGTGGGTCCCGACGGGTCGCCGCGCAACCTGCACGTGCACCTCACGGTGGGCGATGCGTTCATGGGGTCGGGCTGGTTCAACGTGACGGCCGGACCCGACGGCGGGACGATCGAGTGCGAAAGCTATGGGCCGAGCATCGGACGCCTGTCGCAGACGGTTGCGTTCGACGGGCCGATCGACGGGATGGGGACGCATCCGATCATCGCCGACGCGTTCACGACGCGGTGCATGGACGTCTCCAGGGGCCCGCACCGCCGCACGATCCGCGCCTATCTGCCGTCGCCCGATCACCGCGGCGCCACCCCGCCGATGGCGGTGGAGGTCAAGATCGACCTTGAATATGTCGGCGACGAAACGGTGACGACCGCCGCAGGCACATTCGACTGCCGCCACTTCCGCTTCGTCGATGATTCCGACAGCGGCATGGGCGGAACCACGCACCCGCACTACGACCTGTGGGTCACCGCCGACAAGGACACGATCTTCGTCCAGGGCGGCGTGAGCGGATATATGCAGACCTGGTACGAACTGGTCGAACTCGACCGCTAGGGGCGCTGGCCCAGCGCTTCTTCCGAGTAGGCGGCGAGGGGCAGGGCCCCTCCCGTCTGCCGGATCAGCGCCTGCTTGCGGAAGAAGCGCATCAGCCCCGCCTCGCCCATGCGCGAGGGGCCCAGGCCGGACAGGCCGAAGCTCGATTTCTCCGCGTCCCAAACCATCGATGTCAGCGCACCGTCGTTGATCGAGACTGCGCCTGCGTCGAGCCGCGCGGCGACCGCCTCGGCTTCTTCCGCGCTGCCTGCCAGGACCGCGGCGGACAGGCCGAACTTGCCCGAATTGGCCAGCCTCACGGCGTCGTCGATGCCATCGAACGCCATGACCGGAATGACCGGCCCGAAGGTTTCCTCGCGCATCACCTCCATGTCGGCGGTGACGTCGACCAGAACGGTGGGCCGCAGGTAGAGCCCGCCGCCCAGCGTCTCCACCGCGCCGCCCGTCATGATGCGGGCGCCGGCCGCGACGGCCTGGTCGATCTGCCGCTGCACGATCGCGGCCTGCTTCGCGCAGATGAACGGACCGATCTCGCCCCGGTCGATCGCGTCGGCGTTCAGGCGCGTCGCGGCGGCGGCAGCCGTCAGCGCGGCCAGGAACTGCGGATAGAGCGAGCGCGCCACATAGACCCGCTCGATCGACTGGCAGGCCTGCCCGGTGTTCACGACCGATGCGCGCAGCGCCACCTGCGCGGCCCAATCCGGATCGGCGCTGTCCAGCACCAACATCGGATCCTTGCCGCCCAGTTCCAGGCTGGCGGGGATGAATGCGCGCGCAGCCGCCTCGCCGACCTTGCGGCCGGTCGCGACCGATCCGGTGAAGGCGATCATGTCGACGACGGACACGATTGCCGCGCCGGTCGCGCCATCGCCTTCGACCACGTCAAGCACGTCGCTCAGCCCGGGCACGTCGTGGATCGCGTCCATCATCGGCGCGATGAAGCGCGGCGTCACTTCGGACGGCTTGACCAGCACGGCGCAACCGGCGGCGAGCGCGGGGATCGCATCGATCATCGCCAGCGTCAGCGGGAAGTTCCACGGGCTGATGATGCCCACCAGCGGATAGGGACGCAGCCGCGTCGAAAGGGTGATGCCGGTCATCGCGCTCGGACGGGTCGCGGGCGAATGCCGGCCGATCGTCTCGGGCGCCTGCCTGGCCCACCGGTTCAGCATCCCGATGACGCCGTCGATCTCCAGTGCGGAAATCGCGCGTCGCCCAGTGTCCGCGCAGAGGGCCGCCAGCAGTGCCTCGCGGCGGCGTCCGATCGCCTCGGCCAGCGCCATCAGTGCCGCGCCGCGGGCGGATGGGTCGAGCGCAGCCCAGCGAGGCTGCCCCGCGCGCAATGTCGCCGCCCGCGACGCCACGGCATCCGCATCGAGCGGCGCGATGCGATAGTCCTGCTCGCCCGTACGCGGGTTGCGGACGGGCAGGGTCCTCACCGTTGTGCTTCCCACGCCTCGACGATGGCGCCGCCCGGCGCGACCCATGCCTGGGCACGGTTCGCAAGGTCGGCGATCAGTGCCTCGATCGCATCGATCCGGTAGGGCAGGGCGGAGATATAGGGCGTGAGGTGGATCGGCAGCAGCCGGGCATGCTGGTCGCCCGCCTCCCGCGCCAGCCAGTCGAACGCATCGCGAAGCTGCTCGGCATAGCTGTCGGCCGATTGCTGCTGCACGGCGATCACCTGCCGGTCGGACAATTCGTGATTGAGCGGCAGGTTCACCACGCCGTTGGCGAACCGATAGGGCAGCTCGTCATTGACCCAATCACACATGTAGCCGAGCCCGGCCTGCTTCAGCAGCTCGGGCGTGTTCCAGCTCTGCGAGCGGGCGATCGACAGCCAGCCCTTGGGACGGATGCCCGAGACCCGCTCGATCGTGTCGAGCGACGTGGCGATCAGCGCGCGTTCGTCCTCGATTGGCAGGCCGCTCGCGATCGTGCCGTTCATGTCGGTCGAGTGGGCGACGATTTCATGCCCCGCGGCGACGATGTCGGCGATGATCTTGGGGTAGCGCTCTGCGATCGCCGAATTGGTTGCGATCGACGCAGTCACGCCTGCCTTGGCGAAGGCGTCGAGCAGCCGGTAAAAGCCGACCCGCGTGCCATATTCGCGTGCGGTATAGTGGCGATAATCGGGATAGGGCGTGACCATGTGCCCCGGTGCGCGGAACGGCGTATCGCCGGGCGTCAGCGGAAACCATTCCAGGCTGACGCAGAACCACAACGCCACCCCCTTGTCGCCCGGCCAGCGCAGTGCCGGACGCTCCTGGATCGCCGACCAGGGGTACAGGTTGTGATCATAGCCGTACCGGCGCTTCGGATAGGTGAGATAGGCTGGGTCCAGGCTCATGCGGCATCTCCCGACTGCTGGGCGCGCCATGCGTCGACGATCTCGCCCGCGCGTGCGACCCAGGCGCGGCCGTCGGCTGCAATATGCTCCAGCACGCGTTCGAACGCACCGATCCGGTGCGGCTGGCCGATCAGATAGGCGTGCAGCGGAATGCACATCACCGTTCCCGATCGCTCGCCTTCGGCCGCCAGCCGCTCGAACTGGCGGATCAGCGTGTCGGCATAGTCGCGAGGCGACATGTTGTAGACGAAGAAGCCGTAATGGTCGTTGACCTCGAGACTGTAGGGGATCGAGGCCAGGCTCCCGTTCCTGACCTTCACCTCGCCGACCTGATCGTCATGATAGAGGTCGCAGGTGTAATCGAGGCCGTATTCGGCGATCAGGTCGAGCGTCGCCGGCGTGTGCGTCAGTGCTGGGGCGAGCCAGCCGCGGATCCGCTGGCCCGTGGCCGCCTGCACCGTCGCGATCGAATCCTCGATGATGGCGCGCTCCTGCGCCTCGTCCATCCCATAGGCATAGCGGGTATTGTAGATGCCGTGGCTGAAAAACTCCCAGCCGCGCTCCGCGGCATCCTCGACCACTTCCGGGTGATGCTGGCACAGCGCGACGGAGAGCGACACCGATCCGGGAAACCCGTGGCGGCTCATCGCCTCCGCCATGCGCCAGTGCGATACCCGGTTCGAATGGTCGCGGTGACCATAGCCGACCACATCGGGGTGCGGCTTCGTCCAGCTCTTGCGATGCGGATTGGTGGGCGGGTCGATCTCGTAATATTCCAGGTTCGGCGCGACCCAGACCGCGACGCTCTTGCCGCCCGGCCAGACGATGCGCGGCCGGTCGCGATAGCGCTGGAACTCGTACAGTTGCGGGTCCGTCCGCTGTGCCTCAGTCACGACGCGCCTCCAGCCAGTCGATGACCGTCTGCACCGGCTCGACATCGGCATATTTGAGCTGCAGGTCTGTCAGGTTCGCGAAGTGATAGCTCGCATGCTTGTCGGCGCAGGTCTCGATCGGGACGATCGTCCGATATCCCCGGCTCAGGCTGTCGACCGCGGTTGCCCGCACGCAGCCCGATGTGGAGCCGCCGGTCACGATCACGGTATCCACCTTGTGCCACACCAGCAGGCTCTGCAGCGGCGTTTCGAAAAAGGCCGATGGCATGCGCTTGGTATAGACCGCATCGCGCGGATCGATCTCGCAGCGATCGTCGAACGCGTGGCGGCGGCTGTCGACCTTGATGTTCTGCAGGCTGTCGGGCGTGTCGGTGCGGGTGCCCCAGACACCCGCGTCGCTGCCATCGTCCATATAGGCGACATGCGTCCAGATCACCGGCATGCCGCATGCCCGGGCCAGCCGCGAGATCGTGTTGGTATGTTCGATCTGTCGCGGATCCGTCTCGTAGGCGGTCTTGAACTCGTCGATCTGGGTATAGGCGTTCTGGAAATCGACATTCACGATCGCGAGCTTCTCGCCGAAGCCGAACTTGGCCCGCGACGGATTGGCCATGACCGCGTCGAAGATCTCTCGTGCCGTCCGGCCGTCCTCGACCATGCGGGTGCCAACGATCTCGCCCATCTGCGCCTCCAAATTCGGTGGACGCGAACATGCACGACACGAAAAGGGCTTGTCTAGTTGAATTTGTCCGGACAAGTTGGGCGCATGACGATCACCCGCCACTTCGTCGATGTCGGCTCCCGCCGCGTCCATTATCGCCGCTCGGGCACCGGCCCGGTGCTGCTGATGGTGCATCAGAGCCCACGGTCCTCGGCCGAGTACGAGCCGCTGATGCGCGACTGGTCGAGTCGCTTCACCTGCATCGCACCCGATACGCCCGGCTTCGGCCGGTCGGATCCGTTCGACGATCCTGAGGCGCCGATCGAGACCTTCGCCGACTCGCTGGTCGCGTTCCTCGACGCGATCGGGATCGACCGGGTCGCCGCCTATGGCTTCCACTCCGGCGGGATCATCCTGGTCAATGCGCTGAAGCGGCACCCCGCCAGGTTCACCGCGCTGGCGATCGGCGGCTATGCGATCTGGACCGAGTCGGAGCGCAGGATCTTTTCCGAAGGCTATTTGCCACCGTTCCGCCCGCTGACCTATGGCGAGCACCTGACCTGGGCATGGAACCGTATTCTGGAGCAGACCTGGTTCTTCCCCTGGTTCGCGGTAGAGCCGGCGACACGCATGTCGGTGGCGCATGCCGACCCGGCCCGCGTCGATTCGACGATTCGCGACCTTCTCGATTCGGGCGACGCCTATCGGACAGGTTATGGAGCGGTGCTGCGTGCGGCGCGCGACATTCCGGCACCGGGCGAGCCGACTGCGCCGGTGCTGATCAGTGCCTATGCCGGCGATCCGCTGCAGGACCATATCGACCGGCTCGGCACGCTTCCGCCCGACTGGACCGCGCGCAAGGTGGCCACCCCGGCCGAGCATCAGCGCGAGAGCCTGGAGCATGTCGCGCATCATGCCGTGGCGGGCCCGGATCACCTGGGCGAAGCGGTCGACGAAGGCTTCGTGCATGTCGCCGCGGCCGGCTTCGACGGATTGATCCACTGGAAGGGCGCGCGCGGCGCCACGCTGACGGTGCACGGTCCCGGCCGCGCGCTGGAACTGGTGCGCGATGCCGCGCTTGCGATCGACCTGCCCGGCCACGGCCTGTCCGATCCCTGGCCGGACGTGCCACCAAGTGAGGCCGCGCCATGGCGAGACGTGATCGAGACGGCAGCGCGGGCGCTGGACGCGAGCGAGATCGCTTATGAGGCCGCGCCGCAGGGCGATCCCGAACTTCTGTTCCCCGCGCTCGATCCCGACCGCTTCGGCGCCTATCTGACGCGGGCCTGGTCGATCGTGCGCGCAGGCCACTTCTTTTCGCCCTGGTACGCGGCGGAGGCTGGGGCCGCGGTCGATTTCGACCCGGCCGATGTCGCACCCGATCGCCTCGCGATCGAACATCGCGCGCTGATCCGGTCGAGCGCTGCGCGCGAATGGCTGATCGCTCGTCGTCAAATGGAGGAATGACATGGGAATTCGCGAAGCCATGCCGCTGCTCGCGCGTCACGAAGGCGTGTGGGACGGTGTCTATATCTATTACGATGCCGCCGGCCAGAAGATCGACGAGCACAAGTCGCGCCTGTTGTGCCGAGTCGATGAGGACTCGCCCAACCCCTATCACCAGACCAATTTCTATACTTGGGACGACGGCCGCACCGAGATCCGCGATTTCCCCGCCGAATATCGCGACGGGCGCATCTGGTGGGACAACGAGCTGATCGTGGGCTGGGCGGCGGAAGTCGCGCTCGACGACAAGAATCGCACGCTGATGCTCTATTGGCAGCGAACCGGCGATCCCGATCTCTATCTCTACGAGATGATCCAGATCTCCGACGACGGCACCTATCGCTGCCGAACCTGGCACTGGATCCGCGGCGGCCGGATCGAAACCCGCACCTCGATCGAGGAGCGGCTCGTCTCGCGCGACTGGCGCGGGATCGAGGCGGAGATGGCCAAGAGTGCAGCCTGAACCGCGCACCCTGTTCGACAAGCTGTGGGAACAGCACCGCGTCGCGCGCCTGAACGGTGAGGACCTGATCGCGATCGACCGGATCTTCCTGCACGAACGCACCGGGGCGGTGGCGCTGCGCTCGCTCGCCGCGGCGGGCCGCGCCGTCGTCGATCCGGCCCGGGTGTTTGCGGTGACCGATCATATCGTCGACACCCGGCACGGCCGGACGGGCACGCTCGTGCCGGGGGGCGACAGCTTCCTGTCCGCCACGCGTGAGGAAACGCGGGCCGCCGGAATCCGCCTGTTCGACGTGGGCGTTCCCGACCCGGGGATCGTCCACGTCATCTCGCCCGAACTCGCCATCGTGCTGCCGGGTGCGACGCTCGTCTGTCCCGACAGCCATACCTGCAGTCAGGGCGCACTTGGCGCGCTCGCCTGGGGCATCGGATCGACCGAGGCCGAACATGCCATGGCGACGGGGACGCTGCGCCTCACTCGGCCGCGCGCGACGCGCGTGACGTTCGAAGGAGCGCTCGCGCCCGGCGTCACCGCCAAGGACATGGCGCTGACCCTGATTGCCCGTCACGGCGCGGGCGGGGGGGAGGGCGATGCGATCGAATTCGCGGGCGATGCGGTGCGGGCGCTGGATATCGAAGGCCGACTGACCCTGTGCAACATGGCGACCGAATTCGCCGCGATGAGTGGGTTCATCGCGCCGGACGAGGTGACGTTCGACTATCTCCACGGCCGGCGGTTCGCGCCGCGCGGGGCCGAATGGGACGCCGCGGTGGCCGCCTGGCGTGAGCTGAAGACCGATCCCGGCGCACGCTTCGACCGCGAGATCGTGATCGACGCAGGCGCGATCGTGCCGATGGTCAGCTGGGGTACCAGCCCGCAAAGCGCGGTCGGGGTCGATGGCCGCGTGCCGGGGCAGGGCGAAAGCGGCCTTGGCGCCGACGGCTATGCCCGTGCGATCGACTATATGGGGCTTGCCCCCGGCCAGCCGCTGGACGCGCTGCCGATCGATGCCGCCTTCATCGGCAGCTGCACCAACAGCCGCATCGGCGATCTGCGGCGCGCAGCGGCGCTGGTGAAAGGACGCCGGGTCGCCGCCGGGCTCCAGGCGCTCGTCGTCCCCGGATCATCCGCCGTCCGCCGCGCGGCCGAGGCGGAAGGTCTCGACCGCATCTTCGTCGATGCCGGTTTCGAATGGCGGATGAGCGGCTGCTCGCTGTGCTTCTATGCCGGCGGCGAGGGGTTCGCGCCCGGTTCGCGCGTCATCTCGTCGACAAATCGCAATTTCGAAGGCCGGCAGGGGCCCGGTATCCGCACCCATATCGCCAGTCCCGAAACCGTGGCGGCCAGTGCCATTGCCGGCCGCATCGCCGATCCGCGGGAGCTATCGCGATGACCGCCTTCCCGCCCGTTCCGCGCGTCGAGGGTGTCGCCGCACCGCTATTGCGCGCCAATGTCGATACCGATGCGATAATCCCCTCGCGCGAGATCAAGGGCGTGGGCAAATCCGGGCTGGCGGACGGACTGTTCGCCGGCTGGCGCTACACCGCGCCCGGAACACGCGATCCCGTCGCCGGCTTCGTGCTCAACGACCCGCACTACACCCATGCGCCAATCATGCTGGCGGGCGAGAATTTCGGGTGTGGTTCCAGTCGCGAGCATGCCGTCTGGGCACTCCACGAATATGGCGTGCGCGCAGTGATCGCGCCCAGCTTCGCGCCGATCTTCCGCGGCAATTGCATCCGCAACGGTATCGTTCCCGTGGTGCTGAACGAGGCGGCAGTTCAGCGCGTCGCGCAGGTGGACGGGCCCGTCGTCGTGGATTTGCTGGCCCAGCAGGTCGAGGCGGGCGGTTCGCGCTTCGCGTTCGACATCGATGCCGAAGCCAAGGCGATGCTTGCCGAGGGACTGGACGGCATCGACCTGACGAAGCGGTACGGCACGGCGATCGACACCTTCCACGCCGCCGACCGGGCGGCGCGACCCTGGATCTATCTTAGGCAGGACCCATGACCATTCTCATCAGCGAAGTCGGCCCGCGCGACGGGTTGCAAAGCATCGATCGCATCATGCCGCTCGAGGCGAAGAAGGCGTGGATCGCCGCAGAGGCGGCGGCCGGCGTGCGCGAGATCGAGGTGGGCAGCTTCGTGCCGGCAAGCCTGCTTCCACAGATGGGCGATACCGCCGAGCTGGTCGCCTATGCCAACACCATCCCCGGCCTCGCCGTCGCGGTGCTGGTCCCCAACCTCAAGGGTGCGGAGCGCGCGCTGGCCGCTGGGGCGGGAAAGCTCTCGATTCCGCTGTCGGCTTCCGAAACGCACAGCCTGAAGAATGTCCGCCGCAGCCATGACCAGATGATCGACGAGATTCGCGCGATCGCGGCGTTGGTCGCCGGCGCGCCGGCCGACCGCCCCGTTCATTTCGAGGTCGGGCTGTCGACCGCATTCGGCTGCACGATCGAAGGTGCGGTGCCCGAGGACAAGGTCGTCGAACTCGCCGGCCGGGCCATCGAGGCGGGGGCGGTCGAGGTCTGCCTGTCGGACACCACCGGCTATGCCGATCCGGCGCAGGTGCGTCGCCTGGTCCGCCGCGTGAAGGCTGCTGTCGGCGACGAGCGGCTCAACAGCCTTCACCTGCATAATACCCGCGGCCTTGGCCTCGCCAACGCGCTGGCGGGACTGGACGAAGGCATCACCACGCTCGACGCGTCGCTGGGCGGCCTGGGCGGCTGCCCGTTCGCGCCCGGTGCATCGGGCAATATCGTGACCGAGGACCTGGCATTCATGCTGCACGCGATGGGGTACGACACCGGCATCGACCTGGATGCGCTGATGAAGGTGCGCGAGATCGTCGCGGTTGCACTTCCCGGCGAACCGCTTTACGGCTTCACCCCCGACGCCGGCCTTCCGCTCGATCTCGATCGGCGCGCGGCATGAGCGCGCCGCTGCCGCTCGCCGGGCTGACGGTGGTCGAGTTCACCCACATGGTGATGGGTCCCGCCGCTGGTGCGATTCTCGCGTCGCTGGGTGCCGAAGTGGTGCGGATCGAGCCGATCGGCGGCGATCATACGCGCAACCTGCTCGGGTCGGGCTCGGGCTATTTCCCGATGTACAACCGGCACAAGCAGAGCATCTGCCTCGATCTCAAGTCCGAAGACGGCATTGCGACGGCGCGTGCCCTGGTCGAGGATGCCGACATCCTGATCGAGAATTTCCGGCCTGGCGCGCTCGACCGGCTCGGCCTGGGCTATGATGCGCTGGCGCAGGTGAATCCGCGGCTCGTCTATTGCTCGCTGAAGGGATTCCTGCCGGGCCCCTATGAAAACCGCACCGCGCTGGACGAGGTGGCGCAGATGATGGGCGGGCTCGCCTATATGACCGGGCCGCCGGGGCGCCCGCTGCGTGCCGGATCGAGCGTCATCGACGTGACCGGCGGCATGTTCGGCGTCATCGCGATCCTGGCCGCGGTCGAGGAGCGTCACCGCACCGGAAACGGTCAGAAGGTGCAATCGTCGCTGTTCGAGACCACCGCCTATCTGGTCGGCCAGCACATGGCCCAGTTCGCTGTGACCGGAAAGGCGGCGGCGCCGATGCCGGCGCGTGTCTCGGCATGGGCGATCTACGACGTGTTCGAGACGCGGGACGATCCGGTCTTCATCGGCGTGGTCACCGATGCGCTGTGGCAGAAATTCTGCACGCTGTTCGGCCTCGACGATCTGTGGGCGGACGAGGGGCTGCGGCGCAACAATGATCGGGTGCTGGCGCGCGACCGGATCTTGCCGCGGATTCGCACGCTGATCGCGACCTTCACCCGCGACGAGGTGATCGCTCGGCTGGAGGGGTCGGGCCTGCCCTTCGCGCCGATCGGCCGGCCCGAGGATATGTTCGACGATCCGCACCTCGCCGCCGGCGGGCTCGAGCAGGTCACGCTGCCCGACGGGCGCGAGACGCGGCTGCCCGCGCTTCCGATCGAGATGGCCGGACGCCGGCTTGGCCGGGCTGCGACATTGCCCGAACCTGGCGCGGATGACCAAGTAATCCGCAGTATGATCAGCTGATCGTCGCTTGATCATTGTCCGGCGCTGGCATCTGCGCCATGACGGTGCGGGGCCTACGCAAGGGCACCTAAGTCATTGGAGCAGGATGTGATCCGCGATGCTATCGCCCGGGGGAAGGCGCCGCCGCGCTATCTGCAAGTTGCCGAAACGTTGCGGTCTGCAATCCTGTCGGGGGAGCTTTCGCCCGGCGATCAGTTTCCGACCGAGAGCGACCTGTGCAAGGCCCATGGCATCAGCCGGTTCACCGTGCGCGAGGCGTTGCGCCGGCTGGAGACGGAAGGCCTGATCGCGCGACGTCGCGGGTCTGGCACGGTCGTTCGCCCCGCTGCCGCACGGGGCGGAACGCTGCACCAGCCGCTGTCGAACGTCGGCGAGATCCTGCAATATGCCCAGGATACCTCGATCACCTTCACCGCCGAAGGCGCCTCGCGGCTGCCGCGCAAGATCGCCGAGGAAATCGATTCTCCTGCGAACGAGAAATGGTTCCGGTTCCGCGGAACCCGTCTCCGGTCGGGGGACGACCTGCCGATCGCCGTCACCGATGCCTTCGTCCATGGCCGGCTGGCGGACGTGGTGGGATCGTTCGACCTGAACCAGAGCACCTTGTTCCGCCAGATCGAGCAGTTCGGCGGCGTTCGGGTCGGCCGGATCACGCAGGATATCCAGGCGGTCTCGGCAAGCGCCGAGATGTCGGTATTGCTGCAGGTCCAGCGGCGCAGCGCCTGCCTGCGAATCCTGCGCTGCTACTATGATGTCGAGGATCGGCTGTACGAGATCTCCGCCAGCTATCACCCCGGCGAGCGCTTCGCCTATTCCATGCATATGGAGAGCGACCGCTAGCAGGGGGCGCTACCGGTATCGCGATGCAGCTTCTTTCTTGGCTGCGGTACCGGAAGCGGTTGCACAGACCAGATCGCTCTGCTTAAGTTGTCCGGACAAATGTGACGGCCGGGAGCTTGCCTTGAGCGTATATGCCTATCCCTCGCTGGTGTTCGTGCACCTGCTGCTGTTCGTCCTGTGGCTGGGCGCCGATGTCGGCGTGTTCGTGCTCGGCCAGCATTTCCGCAAGCGTCAGAGTTATACGCTCGATCAGCGGCTGGCGCTGCTGAAGCTGCTGGTCGAGGTCGACATGGTCCCGCGCACGGCATGGGCGCTGATGGTGCCGGTCAGCCTCTCCGTCGTCGCGATGGGTGGCTTCTGGGCCGTGCCCCAGTGGCTGCTCGTGCTGGCTTGGGCGGTTGGTGCATTCTGGATCTGGCTGGTCTGGGACGCGCACCTTCATGACCAGACGCCGCGTGCCGCGCGCGACCGCCGGATCGAGTTCGTGCTCAAGATCGGCCTGACGCTCTTCTATCTCGGGCTGGGCGGGTTGTCGCTGGCAGGGCAGGGTCCGCTTCTGGACGTCTGGCTGGCCGCGAAGGCGCTGTTGTTCGGCGTGATCTTCGCCGCCGCGATCATGATCGACGTGGCGTTCAAGCCGGTGGGTCCGCTCCTGGTCCGGTTGATCCGGGAAGGATCGAGCGACGCGACCGAAGTCCCGCTGCTGCGCACGATGAACCGTACGCGGATCTGGGTCTGGACGGTGTACGCGCTGCTGCTCGCCACTGCCTATATCGGGTCGGTGAAGCCGTTTTGATGCGCTGGCTGGCGCTTGCCGCTGCGGTATCGCTATCCGCCTGCGGCACGCCTTCGGCGCCAGGGGCGGCCGACACGGGCAACGTCGCCCTGTCGGGATGTGCTGCATGTCACAGCCTGTCGGCGGACGGTGCGCGGGGATCGGGCCCGGCTCTCTCCGGCATCGTCGGACGACGCGCGGGCGCTTTACCGGACTATGCCTATTCGCCGGCGCTGAAGGCCAGCGGAATCACCTGGTCCCCGCAAACGCTGGACGGTTTTCTTGCCGATCCGGGCAAAGTCATCCCCGGTACGCGCATGATGACGCGCGTACCGGACCCGGCGCAGCGTAAGCGCATCGTCGATGCGCTCACCGCTCAGTAGGTCAGTCCAGGTCGACGAGGACCTTGCCCATCGACCGCCCCGAGAGCAGCCATTCGACGGCGTCGGGAATGTCGCCGATCCCCTGGAACGGCTTGTCGTCGCGGACGACCTCGATCTTCCCGGCCTCGTACAACGCGAACAGCCGCTCGCGTGCGGCGGGCCACAGGTCGGTCAGCAACCCGTTCATGAACCCGCGCACTGACACGCCCTTATAGTAGATCGAGTGCGCGATACGGGGCGCGGAGACGATTTCCGGCTTGCCGTCCAGATCCTGCGCCGCGCCCGATACGACCAGCCGCCCGTGCGGCGCCATATTGGCGAGGAAGGCGTCGAAGATGCCGCCGCTGACGCTGTCGAGCGCGACGTTGAGGCCCTTGGGATATTCCGCACGCAGCACCGCGTCGAGATCCTCGGTCCGATAGTCGATGACGCGATGCACGCCCAGCCGCTTGAGCATCTCGCCCTTTCGTCCTCCACCGCACACGCCGATCACGGTGCAGCCGCGCAGCAGCGCGAGCTGGACGAGCAGATGGCCCAGTCCTCCGGCAGCAGCCGAGATTGCGACGGTATCGCCATCGCGAACCTCGCCGATATGTTCCAGCGCCAGCAGCGCGGAGACCCCGGTGGTGACCAGCGTCAGGATGTCGGCGGTGGCGGCGGGAACGGGAACGAACTCTGTCGCAGGCGCGATGCTGATCTCGCGATAGCCGCGTCCGAACCGGGTGGTGGCGACCGGGTCGCCGACCGCGAACCCTTCGACATCCGGGCCGACGGCCTCCACCGTTCCAATCGCCTCGACGCCACAGAAGCTGGGCAGGGGGATCGTGATATAGTCCACCGCATTGCGGGCGATCTGCGTATCGAAAATGCCGTTGATGCCGCAAATCCGGTTGCGAACGCGCAGCTCGCCCGGACCAGGCGTGACCACGGGCAGTGTGATCAGCTTTGACGATTCGCGAAATGTGGGAGCGAACTCGACGATCTGGAGAGCCTGATAGGTTGCCTCGTCTTCCAACATGCTTGACCTCCAACGTCGCGAAACACTTAAAGTTGTCCGGACATATCAGGCAATGCCGGCCGGGCAAGCCGTTTCTGTTTCCGGAAGGTTCGGGATGGCAGCCACCGAGAAGCGCTTGATGGGCGACCTGTCGCGCGCACTGGTCCGGACGAGGGAGCAACGCTAGCACAGCCCCAGCCTGCGGCGAATTGCGAGCAACGCCTAAATCTTCCTATCAACCGGTGCGTGGAGCATGGCTAATTGATTGCAAAGAGTGAAGTCTCTTCTGAAACCGGGCGTAGGCGACCGTAACTTCGTCTCTTAAATCGGCCGCCCGCAAAGTATGAGTAGTTTTCCGCGATCCGACATTATCGACACCATGTGCGACATCGTTTAGAAGTTCTTCGGATCGAAAGGGGTGTAGCGCATTATTGGCGTTCGACAGCCAGTATTGCCTGCATGTCATTGCAAGTACATGGCCGCGCGGTGGGGAGTATGAAATGCAAGGTGATCGATCGAGCCGCCTGACACCCTTGCTCACCCCGGCTGCCCGTCCGGTGGCATCTCTTGCAAGCAAGCGTGGTCATAGATTGCGCGCCAGGGAACAGCACGGCGCCGCGCTTTTCTGGTTCAAACTGGCCGATCGGATATCTCCCGGGCAGGCGAACGTCACCGGTCATATCGGCGCCAGTCTGATGGAACTTGGGCACTATGACGCGGCGCGCCCCTGGTTGCGCGCCAGTTGCGATGGCGTTGCCGCGCGAGGGCGGGAGTTGTTGTGCACCGCTCATTGTCTGGTCCGACTGGGCAAGGCCGACTTGGCGGCAGATGTATTTTCTCGCGCCTGCGACCTTTCACCCGACGACGCCCAGGTCCTGTCAGAGGCCGCCGGGTTTTTTAGAACAGTCAATCAGCGCGAGAAGGCTCGGATGCTGCTTGAACAGGCGATGGTCCTGAGGCCGGATGATCCGGAGATCGCGCGAATGGCACTGGCGGTGAGTCCGCGTAACCGGACCCATGTCGATAGGCTTCACTTCGTGACGATCGGGACCACCGGACTGTGCAACGCTTCCTGCGTTCATTGTCCCACGGGCAAGGCAGAGACTGCGCACGTCCCGAGAATCCCCATGGCGATGCCGCTCTTTCGTCGGATCATCGACGGCTTGAGGGACAGTCGGCTGCCAATCGTCGAAGGCGTCATTTTCGGCTTGTTCGGAGACGGGCTGGTCGATCCGTACGTGGTGGAACGGGCGAAATATGTCAGAGCGAATCTGCCGGCCATACCGCTGGTCATCAATACCAACGGCGCCGCATATGATCGTAAGAAACACGCCGAGCTTATCGACCTGGTCACGACCATCAACCTGCACTGCGAATCGCTCAAGCCCGATGTCTATGACCAGTTGATGGCGCCGCTCCGCATGGAGCGGACCCAAACCAAACTGGACATGATCATGCAGAATTTCGCCGGGCGGGCACAGGTAACCATACCGGTCAGCCGAGCCAACCGACACGACATGGCCGCCCTGCAAACCCATTTCCTTGAACGCGGTGCGGTGAGCGTCGTGTTCACACCCCTGTCGTCACGTTGCGCGCGTGACCAGAGTGCGTTCGACCGGCTCGCGTTCGATCCGAAGCCGATCCGTTGCTCGACCGATCTGTTCGACAATCTGACGATCGACTGCGATGGAACGGTCGTGGCCTGCTGCAACGATTTTTCCCGCGAAGTACCGATTGGCAACGCCAATGAGCAATCCATGGACAGCTTGCTGCAGGACGAACGCAGGCTGAAGATGGTCGAAGCCTTCCAGCAGGACAGGCACACGGACTATTCGACCTGCGTCCGGTGTCGTGCCGATGTGACAATTCCTGCCTACGCCTGATCCCGTCGAAGCGGTAAGACAGGACGCGGCAGAGGCCGCATCGTCATCAGTCGCCGCTGATGAAGGTACATGGCAGTCCGGCTCAACTTCAGGCCGCCGTTACTCGCCGGGTCATCGCTGCATTGTGACGCTGTGCCCACGATTTTGGAACGGTTGCTCCTTCCGCCGCCTGGGCTGGACCTGGCGATCCTTGGCCGCAGCCTGGCGGGTCGAACTATCCTTGTCTTGCGGTGCACTGCGGCAGGCAGCGACGTCAGATCCGAATTAATTGGCGACGCATCTAATAACGCCGATTGAGCGGTCTGAACCTTTAGCCGAGATTTTACATTGGTTTGCGGGCCAAATCGCGGTAGCGAGTCCGGTTATAGAAGTTTCCCGCACATCAGGCCTGAACGGCGACAGCTTGCTCCACCAAATTCCCTCGAATTCCGCACGCCGCGCGCTGGACGTGCTTGGCGACCGCTGGACGTTGATGATCCTGTATCTCGCCTTTGGCGGGGTAAGGCGGTTCGAAGGGTTCCAGGGGCGTATCGGAATTGCGCGGAGCTTGCTCACCAACCGTCTGGGACGGCTGGTAGATGCTGGCGTATTCCGGCGAGCCCGATACCAGGATCGTCCCCCGCGATACGACTATCGCCTGACCCCGATGGGCCTCGACCTGTTCGGGGCGTCGCTGATGATCATTCGCTGGGAAAAGCGCTGGTTTCCCGATCCGGAGGCACCGATCCATTCGCTGCGCCATCAATGCGGACATGTCTTCACTCCCGAACTGCGCTGCGCGGCGTGCGATGACGAAGTGGTTCCGCGCGACGTCTTCGCGACGGAGGGGCCTGGGGCCGGGCTCGAACCGCCGCAGGCGCCACGCGCGCAGCGGCGATCTTCGGTCGAGCGCGGCAAGCTGGATCCGCACGAGAAGATGCTGGAACGTGCGCTGGAAGTACTCGGCGACCGCTGGATCGCGCACACCATCGCCTCGGCGTTCAGTGGCACCCGCCGGTTCCGTGAATTCGAGGAGCAGTTGGGCGTGGCGCCCAACATTCTGTCGGAGCGGCTTGCGCGCCTGGTCGCGCTGCGGATACTGGAGCGGCTGCGCTACCAGGAAAAGCCCGAGCGGTTCGAGTACCGCCTGACTGCCGAGGGGCGCGATCTGTTTCCGCTGATCGTCGAATTGATCCGCTGGGGCGATCGCTGGCTCGCGGGCGAAAAGGGCCCGCCACAGATCCTGACGCACCGGCCGTGCGGGCATGTGCTGCGGTCGCGTATCACCTGCGACCAGTGTCATGCCGAGGTGACGGTAACCTCGACGATCCTGCCCTAGTGCAGGGACCGGCTCAGTTGGTCAACGCGCGGACATGGTCGGGTACGGCTTCGCCCGCGCGAAGCTTCTCCATTCGGCGCGTGTCGAGATAGTCGCGCCAGGCTGCTATGCGATCGCCCTCGAACTCCACAACCGCGGCATAGGGCATTTCGATCTCGACGCCGGTGGTGCGGCAATAGGCATCGATCCCTTCGACGAACAGCAGATCGCCGTCCTCGGCGTGCCGCAGGATGCGCCAGCGCGTGTCAGTCATGTCGGCTCGCAAGTGGGTGAGGAAGGCGCGCACCGCCGCCTTGCCTTCGAGGGGTGCGAAGGCGCCCGCGGCGACGTGCCAGCGCACATCGTCGGTCATCACTGCGAGCACACCGTCGATGTCGCCCGCATTCCATGCCGTCACCAGCCGTGTGAACAAATCGTGGCGGGTCAAGCGGGTCGGTCCAGGATCAGCTCGCGCAGCTCGCGGCGCGGCACCTTGTTCATGGCGTTGCGCGGCAGCGCATCGAGCAGCACGAGCTGCTCGGGTAATTTGAAGCGTGCGAGGCCGCGTTGCTCCAGCCAGTCGGTGATCGTCGCAAGATCAAGCTGCTGACCGTCGACCGGCACGACCGCCGCGCACATTCGCTCGCCCATCCGCTCGTCGGGCAGTCCGACCACGGCGGCTTCCCTGATCGCGGGATGGCCTGCGAGCAGGTCGTCGATCTCCGCCGGGGAGATGTTGACGCCGCCGCGAACGATGATCTCCTTGCAGCGTCCGACGAAGCGATAGAAGCGCGGCACCGGTCCGTCTCCCGCGATCTCGAACAGGTCGCCGGTGCGGTAGAAGCCCTGCGCGTCGAAGGCGTTCGCCGTGGTCTCGCGATTATTCCAATAGCCTCCAAAGGTCGCCGCCCCCTGGAAGCGCAGCTCGCCGGGCTTCCCGGCTTCGGTAATGTCGGTCTCGGTCTCGAGATCGACGAGGCGCGTCTGGATCATCGCGTTGCTGACGCTATCCGGCCAATCGACCCCCTCTACCCCCATGCGCGGGAAATATCGGGCGCGCTCGCTGTGGTCGGGCATCGACCTGGCGTCGCTGAACAGCGAGGCGCCCTCGTTCGAGCCGTAGATATTGCAGACCTCGATCCCGTATCGTTCCGCAAAACCTTCGATCATGAAAGGCGACAGCGGCGCCGAACCCGACCCGATCGCGCGCAGTGACGAAAGGTCCATGCTGTCGAGCAGCCCGGGTGCCTTGAGCAGCGCCGTGAGGATGGCGGGTGCGGCGATGGTATAGTTGACCCGCTCCTCGACGATCTGGCGCAGGAACAGCTGGAGATCGAACGGGTGGTGGAGGACCAAGGTCCCCTGTTTCATCAGCCACGGCGTCACGAGCCCGAACGAGCCGATGTTGATCAACGGGAACGGGTTCAGCAGCACTTCCGCATCGCCGATATCGGCAGCCTCGGCAACCATCTGGCCGTTGACGATCCACTGGTTCTGATCGCGCGGCACGCCCTTCGGACGCGCTTCGGTCCCTGACGTCCAGAAGATCGTGAAGACTTCCGCCGGCCGCATCGGCTGGGCATCGTGATAGGCAGCGGCACGCGCAGGATCGGCGATGGCGATATGGGCGTCGAGGTCGATCGTCCCCTCGACTGCATTCCCGCCGGTGACGAGCACCCGGCAGTCGCGATCCCTCGCGACGTCGAGCGCCATCGCCGCATGATCGAAGCCCGCAAATGTGGCGAGCGTGACGATCGCGCGCGGACGAACGGTGTCGGCGACATGGGTCAGCTCGTGCCGGCGATAGGGCATCGCCACCGGTGAGATGATCAGCCCGATGCGAGAGGCGGCGAGCGCGAGGATCACCGTGTCGGCGATATTGGGGAGCTGATAGGTGAGAATGTCATCCTTGCTCAGCCCGCAGTCAAGCAATGCGGCGCCGACGCGGTCGACCTCCTCGCCTAGTTGCGCCCAGGTCAGACGCCGGGGCGGCCGGCCGTCGAGATCGGTCCGGTTGGCCGGATCGACCAGTGCGATCCGATCGGGAACCTCGCGCCGGTTGCGCTGAAGCCAGTCGTCGAGCGTCAGATCGCCCCACCATCCCCGGGCGGTATAGTCATCGACCTTGTCCTGCGGCGTCAATTGCATCTCGGCTCTCCGTTCAGGTGGCGCGCTTGGGCGGCCAAGGGACGAAGCCCGAGGTGCGCGCGATATAGTCGGCATAGTCGGGCTTGGTCTTGCGCATGCGAAACTCCAGCGTCGGCGCGCCGGACCATTTCATCAGCGTCCAGGTGAGCAGCAGCGGCCCCGGGAGCGCCCACCAGCCGATCGCCGTTTCCGCGCCGATCAGGAACAGGCCCCACCAAACACAGGCGTCACCGAAATAATTGGGATGGCGGGTATAGCGCCACAGGCCTGTCGACAGCACCTTGCCCTGGTTGGCGGGGTTCTTGCGGAAGCGGGTCAGTTGCCAGTCACCGACGCTTTCGAAAGCGATACCGAAGATCGCAAGCGCGGCGCCGACATGGGCGAGCGTCCCGAGCGCCAATGGTTCGGCCTGGATCATTCCCAGCATCACCGGCAGGGCGACGATGAATTGAAGCGGCGCCTGCGTCGCGAACACGAGCCAGAACGACGCCTTGCCATAGGACCAGCCGCGCTTCTCCTGAGCCTTCTCCATCATCCGAACGTAGCGACGGTCGGGACCATGATCGCGCCAGCGCCAGAAGAGATAGCCGCCGAGCCGGACGGCCCAGACCATGCAGAGCGAGAGCAGCAGGACGCGCCGGTCGGTTCCGCCGCCAAGCTGCACGAAGGTCGCCAGTGCGAGCAACGCCATGCCCAGCGCCCACCAGGCATCGACCATCGTGACATCGCGGATCGACGCGCAGATCGCCCAGAGCAGGGTGAACGCGATGATGACCGTCAGCGCATTGATCGCCAGGATTTGCACGATTGCCATTGCCGTTTCCTTTCCCCTTCCGATTGCCGGATCAGCGCCCGGTCGAAATGCTGTCCATGTCGAGCATCCGCGCCAGCGCGCGCTCCTGCGCCTTGGGATCGCGGGCCATCGCCGCGCGGACTTCCATCGCCATGCGGTCGGTGTCGATCTCGTCGGCGCCGCGCCGGATCGCGGAAAGGCCAATGCGCGCGATATCCTCCGGGCGCTCCTTCGTGCCCTCGACATGCGCGGCCATGCGCGTGTCGACCGATCCGACGATCAGCGCGGTCACCGAGGTGCCTTGCTTTGCCAGTTCGGCGCGGATCGAGGTGCTGGCCGCGCGCGCGGCGAATTTGGACGGGCTGTAGCCGCCCATTGCCGGCACAGCGACCAGCCCGCCGGAGGACAGGACATTGACGATCGCGCCACCGCCATTGCGCTTCAGGATCGGAGCGAAGGCGCGGCACATGCCGAGCAAGCCGAAATAATTGACCTCCATCTCGGCTCGGGCCGCGTCGATCGTATCTGCGCCGATCAGCCGCTGATTCAGGAACGCGCCGGCATTGTTGACCAGGATCGAGACGTCGCCGGCATCGCGCGAGGCCGCCTGAATCTGCTCCGGATCGGCCACGTCGAGGGTCAGGACCTCGACGCGCGACCCGCCTTCCGCTGCCAGATGGCTTGCATTCGCCGGGTCGCGGGTGCCGACATAGACCTTCGCCGCGCCATGGTTCAGCAATGCGCGGACGAACGCCTCGCCGATGCCGCGATTGCCGCCGGTGACCAGCGCCGTCGAACCCTCGATCTGCATGCCCATCACGCGGCGTCCCGCTTGTAGAGACTGTCGTCCGGCTTCTTCGCGCTCATGACCAGCTCGGTGCCGGGCGGGAACATCAGTCCGCGGCCCCAGCTTTCGGCATGAGGCATTTCGTGGTTCCATTCCCATACCAGCCGGCGATGGGCGATCTTCCACAGGCTGTCTCGCCGCTCGAACCGGTCGAGCGCGCGGGCGAGGGTCAGCGTGTCGAACGTCTCGCCGTCCTTCTTCATCCGCGCAAAGGCCAGAATATAATGTTCGGCATGAGCAATATCGCCGTCGAGCTCGATCACCAGGTTGGTGGCGAGATGGTTCATGATGCCCGCGCGCGGCAGCATCTTGCCCATCAGCGCGACATAGTCGGATGCCGGCCCCTTGAAGACGCCGCCATGGTCCTCGATCGCGTCAACATGATAGGCCGCGGCGATCAGATCGATATCGGCACGATCGGCGCCGCGCAGATACAGGTTGATGACGTCCGTGATGGCCTGCCGGTCGAGCAGCGCCTGGATGGCGGGGTCGGTCATTTGGCGTCTCCCAGATCGATGATGTCGGCGTCGGGCATATCGGCGTAGAGGCGCGCAACCTGATCGGCGCGGCGATCGATCACCGCGCGGCGGTTGATCGTTCCCTTGTCCGACATCTCGTGCGCATTGGCGCTGGGCGGTTCGTCCAGCAAAAGCGCGCGGCGAATGCGCGATGCGCTGCCCTGCTGACCGGCGTTGAACGCGGCGAGCGCGGCGGCGATCTCCGTGCGAGATGCCGATGGTGCCGACCAGGCGAGGAGCGTTAGATAGGGACGGTCGGCGTCGCACAGCACCACCTCGCGGACCATCGGTGCCAGCGCCTTGAGCAACTGGTCGCGCAGTGCTCCGCCATAGACCCACGCGCCGCTCGAAAGCTTGAACTCCTCGGCCACCCGACCGGCAAAGGCTAGCCCGGCCTCCGGACGATCGGGATCGTTGAACACCGCCATGTCGCCGGTCCGGTAAAAGCCCTCCTCGTCGAAGGCGGCGGCGGTCTTGTCCGGCTCGTCGAGATAACCGCGCGTGACCATCCGTCCCTTGACCCGTACTTCGAAGCGGTCGCCCTGCGGTACCAGCTTGACCGTGGCGCCGGGGGCGGGGAGGCCGATGCCGACCCGGTCGGTCTCGAAATAGATCGCCATGAAGGCCGATACCGTCTCGGTCGCGCCATAGCCGGAGGTCAGCATGATGCGATGGCCGGTTTCTGCGATCGCGGCGGCCTGAAGCCGGTCGTAGACCGGCTGGCTCAGCCCGGCACCGCCATAGAGCATCACGCGAAGTTTCGAGAAGAAGGTGCGGCGCAGCACAGCGTCGCGTTCGAGCGCCTCGACCAGCATGCCGTAACCCATCGGTACGTTGTTGTAGAAGCCGACGCCGATCTCCCTCAGATTGCGGATCGACTCATCGAACAGGCCGGGCACCGGCTTGCCGTCGTCGATGTACAGCGTGCCGCCCTCGGTGAGCGTATTGCGCAACACCGATGCGCCCGCGGCATGATGCCAGGGCAGCCAGTCGAGCATCGCGTCGTGCCACCCCGCGGCCTCGCCGACCATCTGGCGGCACTGGATCGTATTGGCGCCGAAATTGTCAAAGCTGAGTTCGACCAGCTTGGGCAGGCCGGTCGAACCCGAGGTCAGCATATAGGCGGCGAGATCGTCCGGCTGGATCGCATCGATCGCCGTCGCCACCGCATCGGTGGGCAGGGAGGCGTAGAGCGTGTCGAATGCGGTCGCCATGGCCCCGATCGCCGAAGGGATGTCGGTCACGATCAGCGCGTCGCCGGTATCGAGTTCGCGGATCGCGCCGGCCATGCGCGCGGCGTTGCCCGCCACGATCACGCCCGGGCGAGTCTTGCGGACGACGTGCGCCAGCCGGCCGTAATCGCCGCCAAGCGCGGCATAGGCGCTACTGACCGGGACCACCGGCAGGCCCGCCGCCCAGCCGGCGAAGCTCATCACTGCGAAGGCAAGACCGTTGTCGGCGATCAGCAGCAACGGCCTTCCGTCCGGAGCATGATCGAGCAGCCATTGCGTCGCCGCATCGATGTGTTGCTTGAGGTCGGCATAGGCGACCGTGCGCCAACCGTCATGGCCAGCTTCACGCCAGGCAAGCGCCGGCTTGTCCGGCTGGATTCGTGCCGCACGTGCGAAAGCGGCCGGCAGGTTCGCGTCGAGTTCGGCGAGCGCGATGTTCGTCGCCAGGACGATCGTGCCGTCGTCGCGGTGGTCGACGGATAGATCGACCGGCATCAGCCGCGCTTCGCGAAACGGCGGCGGCGTGGCGGCGGCCATCGTCAGACCGCCGGTCGCGTGAGCATCGCCTCGACATGCTCGCTGACCCCCTGGCCGGCGAGCTGGTTCTCCTGCAATCGGCCGTCGAAATATTCGCGCCAGTGGCGGATCAGACCGTCTTCATAGTTGAGTATCCCGCAATAGGGGATGGCGACGCGGATGCCGTCCGTGGTGTCGAATTCATCGACGCCCTCCATCCAGACGGTGTCGCCGACCTGCGCCACGTCGAACAGCCGCCAGCGATTGTTGGTGATCCGGCCCTTCATCGCCTCGAGCGCCTTGCGCATCGCGTCGCGTCCCTTGAGCGGAGCGCGGATGCCGCCGGAGTTGTTCCAGACGACGTCCGGATGGAGGCAGGCGAGCACTCCGTCGATGTCCGCGCGGTGCCAGCTTTCGATTACGCGCCGCAGCGTCGCAACATGGTCGGTCATCTCTCTCTCCTTCGCAAATGCCGGGAGGGGTTCGACCAGCAACAGGGCCGCGCTCCCGATCATCAGGGTTCGTCGGCGGATCACTCGCGCGTGACGATCAGGCTGACCGTCGTCGTGGTCGATCCTCCGATATTCAGTGTCTGAACGGTACGTGCGCCTTCGACCTGATAGTCGCCCGCGATGCCGGTCACCTGCTTGTGCCCGTCGAGCGCCATGCGGATGCCGGTCGCACCGACCGGGTGCCCGCCGCCGATCAGCCCGCCCGAGGGGTTGACCGGATGCGCGCCGCCGATCTCGATCGCGCCGGACTCGATCGCCTTCCATGCCTCGCCGGGCGCTGTCAGGCCGAGATGGTCGATCGCCATATATTCGGTGGTGGTGAAGCAATCATGGACCTCGAACGCGTCGATCGCCTCGACCGGGACGCCGGCGCGCGCACGCGCTTCCTCGGCCGCGCGCTTCACCTGCGGAAAGACATAAGCCGCACCGTCGGAATCGGAGATCTTGCGCGCGTAGGAAATCGGTGCGGATCGATGTCCCCAACCCGAAATGCGCGATAGGCGATCCATCGCGATACCGCGCCGTTCGGCATGGGCGGCGGCGCGGCGGGGCGAGGCGAGAAAGATGACGCTCGCACCATCGGTCACCTGCCCGCAATCGGTCTTTCGGATGCGTCCCTCGACCACCGGATTGGCCTCGTCGTCCGGCGTGAAGCTTTCCGGCGTGAACCGCCAGCCACGCGTCTGGGCGTTGGGGTTCCGGCGCCCATTGGCGAAATTGATTTCGGCGATGCGGCCGAGGTGCCGCGGGTCGATGCCATAGCGGCGATCATATTCCTGCGTCAGATCGGAAAAGGCGCGTGGCCAGACATAGGTCGCATCGCCGAATTCGTGCCCCGTCCATGCCGCCGCGCCGAGATGCTGTGCGGCGGTGAGTCCCGGCACGTTGCGCATCTGCTCCAGGCCGATGACGCAGGCGAGGTCGTAGCGGCCGGATTCGAGATCGGCCATCGCCGCCATGATCGCGACCGAGCCGGATGCGCAGGCCGCCTCGTGGCGCGCGGTCGGCAGCCCGTCGAGCGCCGGATCGACCTGGCCGAAGAAGCCGCCCAGCAGGCCCTGGCCGGCGAACAGTTCGGCGACGAAATTGCCGACATGCCCCACTTCGATCTCGCTGGCATCGATCTGCGTGGCGGCAAGGCCGGCCTGCAGCGTCTCGGCAAACACATCAGCCATGTCCTTGCCCTCGCGCGCCCAATTGGTTGCGAAGTCGGTCTGCCATCCACCGAGAATATAGGTCATATATGCTGCTCCTGCGGATGTCGGGTCGTCGCGATCATCGCCGCGACTGCGTGCCGGAACGGGCCGACGGATAAGAGAACGAGCAATCCGGCCGCGGGCCCGAGCACGGCTGCGGCGACCGCGATCGCGGGCCCAACTGCCTGCGGATCGCGAAACACATATTCGGTGATCAACGCGATGCTGACCGGCCCGATGGTGAGACCGACGATGCCGAGCGTGAAGAAATAGAGCGCGGCGACGCGTCCGCGCAGCGTGCCGGGCGCCGCCTCGCACAGTGCGGCGACCGCGATTCCGCCCGAGGCGGTGAAGAAGATCAGGCCAGGCACCAGGATGGCCAGCGCGATCCAGCCGGACGGGGCAAGGCAGGCGGCGACCAGGAAGGGCGTCACCAGCAGGATCGACCATCCGGTCACCTTCAGGCTGGCAGCCTCGACTCCCCGCTGCGCGAGATGGGAAGCCAGCCAGCCAGCGCCCGACAGGCCGAAGCCGCCGAACACCAGAACGACGAAACCATAACGCAGCCCGACCTCTGCCGCGCTCCAGCCGAAGCTGCGCATGAAATAGGCAGGCATCCAGGACAGGACGCCGTAGATCAGCGTGCAATAGAGTGCCATGCCGCCCAGATGGCGCAGGTGAAAGCCGGGGTGCCGGCGGATATGCGCGAGGAGGCCCGTGCCGGCCTGCGCCGGGGCCGGCACTTCGCGGCGCACCGGCTCGGTCACGAATGCGAGCAACATGACGACGACCAAGCCCGCCAGTCCCACGATGATGAAGGTCGCCTGCCACGGCGCAACGGCGCCGATCACCGGCAGCACCACCTCCGGGCTTGCCGCGACTGCGCCGATCACGGCGCCGCCCACCATCAGAGCCAGTCCCGCGCCGATCGAGCTGGCCATCGAATAGACACTGATCGGGAAGGCGCGCTTTTCGGGGGGGAAAGTGTCGCCGATCATCGAGATCGCGGCTGGCGAAAGCGTCGCCTCACCCGCACCCACGCCCATTCGCGCGACGAACAGGTGCCAGAAATTGCCTGCCAGGCCGCATGCGGCGGTCGAGAGGCACCAGAAGGCGACTCCCGCACCGATCACCCGCTTGCGTGAGATCCGGTCGACCAGCCATCCGATCGGAAGGCCCATCGCGGTGTAGAACAGGCCAAACGCCAGCCCCTGCAACAGTGCGATCTGCGTGTCGTTCAGCCCCAGATCGGCCTTGATCGGGTCGATCAGCAGACTGAGGATCGTCCGGTCGACGAACGACACGACATAGCCCAGCGTGAGTACCGCCACCGCGAACCAGCTGCGCGATGGCGGCGGCCAGTCTGCAGCCGCGGCCTGCGCTCTGGCATCAGGCGCGGCTGAGGCATGGGGCGGGGCGGCGGTGGCCATCTGCGGCGCCCCCTATCGGGTGCTCGTATCGAAATCCTGCGCCATGCCCATCTCGCTGAGCAGATGGTGGCGATCATAATATTCGCGCCAGACCTTGATCTTGTCGCCCTCGAACTCCAGCGCGCCGCAAACGGGGGTAGCCCCGGGCTTTCCCTTGCACACGAACCGATCGAGCCGCTCCATGTAGAGCGTGCCGTTGACCACGCCGACGTTGCGCACTTCGAGTGCGATGCTGTCAGCCAGCGCGCCCAGGCCGGAGATGCGTTTGTGGATCGCGTCTCGTCCGACGATCGGGTCGATCATCATCGAGTGAAGCACCGCGTCCTCGGTCATCAGCGACGCCGCACGGTCCCAGTCCATGTCGTTCCATGCGTCGATCATCTCGCGGCCGACAGCAATCATCCGCTCATCCGATACGGACATGCGCCTCTCCCATAGTCTGTTTATGCAAGTAGCTTGAAGGCGCTTGGCGTGCATGTCAACAAGTAAGTCTTGACAAGCAAGCGACCTCATATGAACCTACTTGCATAAAGCGACTGATAGGCGCCGCGGTACGAGCCGGGCGAGTTTGAGGGAGAGAGCATGATGATTGGCGACCTGCGCAAAGGCGTGATTCGTTCGATGTTGACCTCGACCGGCCTCGCGGCCGGCCTTGCTGCCGTGATGTTGGGCGCGCCCGCCCTGGCGCAGGAAGCTGCACCTGAAGAGGAGCGTGCGCATGCCGACGGTCCGCAGGTCAGCGACATCGTCGTCACCGCACGCAAGCGCGAGGAGAGCCTGCAAAACGTGCCGATCGCGATCACCGCCTATGATGGAGATACGATTCGCGACGCACAGATCGTCAACCTGTCTGAATTCGCCGGGCGTACGCCCAGCTTCACCTTCCAGTCGCAAAGCTCGCTCGAGCAGGAAGCCTTTATCCGCGGCGTGGGTACGGTACGGCTGAACAGCGCCACCGCCGATCCGTCGATCGGGTTGTTCCTCAACGAGGTCTATATCGGCCGCCGCGGGTCGGCGACTCCGCCGATCTTCGACCTGGAGCGAGTCGAGGTGCTGCGCGGGCCGCAGGGTACCATCTTCGGCAAGAATGTGGTGGGCGGCGCGGTCAGTCTCGTCACCGCTGCGCCCAAGTTCAGCTCGGCCGCCGGGGTGTCCATCTCGGTCGGGAATTACAACAGCATCCAGACTGAGAGCTACGCCACCGGAGCACTGAGCGAGACGATCGCGGCGCGCGTCGCGCTCTACACCAACCGCCACGACGGCTTCAGCCGCAACATCGTCAACGGACAGGAGCTGGAGAATCTCGACAGCTATGGCGCGCGGCTGTCGCTGCTTGCGCGGCCGACCAGTAACCTGACGATCAACGTGGTCGGCGATTTCAGTCGTGACAATAGCGGCGGTCAGGCGCGCCACGCCGTCGACGATCCGACCCGGCCGGGGATCGGACCGATCACGACCGGTCAGCTTTCGAAGGATCCGCGCACGACGGAGACGCCGTACGATCAGTTCAACCGGCGCAAGACCTACGGCGTGACGGGACGCGTCGATTACGACGCGGACTTTGCCACCTTCACCTATCTCGCCGCACTTCGCGGTGGCGATTCCGGACAGCGCTACAGCCAGGCGGGCGCCGCGTCGCCGCCATCCTTCACCGACTCGGTGCTGACCCAGTTCGAGAAATATCAGGGCATCACCCAGGAACTGCGAATCGCATCGAACGGCACCGGGTCGCTGCGCTGGCTGGCGGGTCTCTATTACCTGCGCGAGGAAACCGACCGCAGCTCGCGCAATACCGCGAACAGCTTCCTGCCGGGCGGGCCGGGCAGCACGCGCGATAGCCTGGATGGTGAAAATATCTTCGACCAGTTCGGGGTTGCCCAGAACTATGCGGCCTTCGGCGAAGTGTCGTGGTCGATCATCCCGCAGCTTACCGTAACCGCCGGCGCGCGCTATACGGTCGACAAGAAGCGGATGGACGGCGAGGCGCGCATCCTGAGTCTCGGCCGGCCGGGCGACATCCTGTCGCCGGCTCCGCTGCGTGAACCCTATGCGGTCGAGGTCGAGAAGACCTGGCGAGAGGTGACGCCGCGCTTCGCCATCGAGTTCAAGGCGACGCCGGATATCCTGCTCTATGCCTCGGCCGCGCGCGGGTTCAAGGGAGGCGGCTGGCAGTCTGCGACTCCGGACCGGGCAACGGCGCTGCGCCCCTTCGACCCCGAGACCGCCTGGAACTATGAAATCGGCATCAAGAGCGACTTTTTCGACCGCCGGGTTCGCCTGAACCTGGCCGCGTTCCAGCTCGACTTCAAGGATCTTCAGGTCGAACAGCTCGACGACGTGCTGCTGACCACCGTCGTCGCCAATGCCGCGGACGCCCGGATCCGCGGTGTCGAAGGCGAGTTGACCGTCGCGGTGACCCAAAACCTGACGCTGTCGGGATCGGGATCGATCATCGACGCCAAATATCTCGACTATATCGATCAGGGCCGCAAGCTGGACTTCACCGGAAACAAGCTGCCGCGCACCTCCGACTTCCAGTATTCGGTCGCGGCCGATCATACATTGCCGCTGGGTACCAATCTCGCGCTGCGGACCCATATCGATTATGTCTATCAGGACGCGTTCTTCTACGGACCCGACAACACCAATGCCGAGCCGGGCTATGGTCTGCTCAGCGCCCGGATCGGCATCGGCGCGGCGGATAATGGCTGGGCGCTCTCGCTATGGGCCAAGAACCTGACCAACCGGCTCTACCGCGTCAGCGTGATTCCGTTCCTGGGCGACGAGTCCTCGCTATACGGTGCGCCGCGCACCTATGGCCTGCGCCTGTCGACCCGGTTCTGACGTTGCTCGCCCCGTGAAGGCCGCTACCCGCGCTTGCTCCCAGACGGCGATCACAAAAGGAAATCGTCCATGAAACTGTTTCGCCATCCGCCGGTCGTCACCAGTCTGAAGCCGAGCAATCACCCCTATCTGACCGGTGCCTGGACCCCGTTGCACGAAGAGGTGGATGCGGAAGACCTTGAGGTGATCGAGGGCGTCGTGCCGACCGATATCGCCGGCATCTATGTCCGCAACACCGAGAACCAGGTGCACCAGCCCCTGGGGCGGCACCACCCGTTCGACGGGGATGCGATGCTCCACCGGATCGAATTCTCGAACGGGCGGGTCCGCTATGGCAACCGCTTCGTGCGAACGCGGTGTTTCGCGGCGGAGCAGGAGGCGGGCGAATCCCTGTGGGGCGGGCTGGCCGATCCGGTGAGCACGGCCAAGCGCCCGGGCTTCGGCGCCCATGGTGCGATCAAGGACAGCGCCTCGACCGACGTCGTCGTCCATGCCGGCAAGATCCTGGCGACCTTCTATCAATGCGGCGAGGCATATCAGATCGATCCCGATACGCTGGAGGATCTCGGCGTTGCGCCCTGGGCGCCGATCGACGGCGTATCGGCGCATTGCAAGGTCGACGAGACAACCGGAGAGCTGCTGTTCTTCAACTATTCGAAGCATCCACCCTATATGCATTATGGCGTCGTGGGCGCGGACGGGCGGCTCAAATCCTATGTGCCCGTTGCGTTGCCGGGGCCACGCCTGCCGCACGATATGGCGTTTACCGAGCACTATTCGATTCTCAACGATTTGCCGACCTTCTGGGACGAAAGGCTGCTCGAACGCGACATCCACGCAGTACGCTTCCATGATTCGCTGCCGTCGCGCTTCGCGGTGATTCCGCGGCACGGCGGGGCCGAGGACATTCGCTGGTTCGAGGCGGCGCCCTGCTATGCGCTGCATTTCGTCAACGCCTACGAAGACGGCGACGAGATCGTGGTCGATGGCTATTTCCAGGAAGAGCCCACCCCTGGCCCCCTCGCAGAAGGCGCGGTCGCCGGGCACGAGCATCTGATGGCCTATCTCGACATGCACAGCTTCAAGAGCCGGCTTCACCGCTGGCGCTTCAACCTGAGGACCGGAGAGACGGTCGAGCAGCGGCTGTCGGACCGGATCGTCGAGTTCGGCATGATGAACGCCCGACATGCCGGCAAGCCCTATCGCTATGTCTATTCGGTCACGGCGAAACCCGGCTGGTTTCTGTTCAACGGGTTCGTCAAGCACGACCTGCTCACCGGCGAGACGACCGAGTTGATGCTGGAGGAAGGGCGCTACGCCAGCGAGGCGCCGTTCGCGCCGCGCATCGGCGCGGTCGACGAGGATGACGGCTATCTGATCAGCTTCGTGATCGACGAGAATCGTGGGACGTCCGAGTGCATCCTGGTCGATGCGAAGGATCTTGCGGCCGGCCCGGTGTGCCGGATCGCGCTGCCGCACAAGATCAGCAGCGGTACCCATGCAGTATGGGCGGACCGCAGCGTCGTCGATACAGGTCGAGCGGACTGACTCGGTGGTCTATCGCGTGGTTCAATGGGCGACCGGATCGATGGGGCGGACCGCGCTGCGGCGCGTGATCGATCACCCCGAACTCGAACTGGTCGGGTGTCACGTCTATTCGGCCGCCAAGGCCGGTCAGGATGCCGGCACGCTGGCCGGGCGCGATCCGGTCGGGGTCACCGCGACCAATGATATTGCGGCGATCCTGGCGCTCGACGCCGATGTGGTGCTCCACATGCCGCGGATCACCTTGCCCTATGCGGCGATGAATGCGGATGTCGAACGACTGCTAGCGGCTGGCAAGAACATCATCTCTATCGCCGGTTTCCACGCACCCTGGGCGCACGCGCCGGACTATGCCGAACCGCTGCGCGCCGCCTGTGTCGCAGGCGGAAGCACGCTGGCCGGCCTGGGCGTCAATCCCGGCGTGATCGTCGAGCGCATCGCGCTGGCGGCGACGGGCCTGTGCAGCCGGCTGGATGCGGTACGCGTTCATGAGACGGTCGACGCCTCGGCCATGACCTCACCCGGTTTCGTGTTCGGCCTGATGGGGTTCGGCAGCGATCCCGATACGGACGACGTTACGCGAGGACCGCTGGCACAGCTCTATACGCAGCTCTTTTCCGAAGTGCTGCATCTCGCGGCGCAGGGGCTGGGCGAGAGGATCGCACGGATCGAGCCGGCGCATGAACTGACCCGCGCTCCCCGCGACATCCATGTCGCGGCGGGCGTGATCGCGGCGGGGCGGGTCGCGGCGACCCGCTGGCGCTGGCTTGCCATGCTGGAAGGCGGGGGGCGGATCGAACTGGCGATTCTGTGGACCGCCGACCCGTCGCTCCACCCGGAGATCGGTGCGGCGCACTGGACGATCGCGATCGAGGGGCGGCCCAATATTCGCATGACGCTGTCGATCGACGAGGGGGATCCGGCGATGCCGCGTGCACGTGCGCTGACCGACGCGACAGTCGCCGTGGCGCTGGCGGCCATCCCGCACGTGGTCGGGGCACCGCCCGGTTTCTTCGCCTATCCACACCCGCCGGCATGGCGCGCGCGGCTTTCGGGAGACAGCTTGTGACGGTGTATATCCGCGAGGCGCTGCGCACCCCGCGCGGCAAGGCGAAAGCGGACGGTGGCCTGGCGGGGGAAACGCCACATGGCCTGGTCGCCGCCCTGGTGGAGGCGCTCGATGCGCGCGGGGCGCACCCGCGACGGGCCGATGCGCTGATGCTCGGCTGCGTCGGACAGATCGGCGCACAGGGCGGCAACATTGCCGAGGTGTCGAAACTGGCGGCGGGCCTGCCCGACCCGGCCGCCGCGCAGACGATCAACGCCTATTGCACGTCGGGCCTGGTCGCCATCGGTCAGGCGGCGGCACTGATCGAGACCGGCATTATCGATCGCGCCTTGGCCGGCGGCGTCGAGATGATGTCGCAGGTGCCGTTCATGGCGGACCAGGCGCGCTATTACGAGGATGACGGCTTTGCGCCGCCCGCGCGCTATATTCCAGTGGCGTTGTCCGCCGACCGTCTCGCGACCCGATTGGGCATTGACCGCGCGGCGATGGACGCGGTGGCGCTAGCCTCTCAACAGGCGGCCGCGGCCGCGGAACACGAGCCCGGGCTGATCGCATCGCGCATTCGCTTTGGCGGACTGGAGCGGGACGAGTGCGTGCGGGGACGCATGACCGCCGAAATGGCCGGGGCGATGGAACCGGCATTTGCCGACCTGCGCGACGCCTATGCTGGCGCACTGGGCGACGCGGCGTTCGAGCCCCGCCTGACCCTGGCCCACGCGCCGCCGATGTGCGACGGCGCGGCGCTGGCGATGGTGTCGCGCGAGGCGGAAGGCGCGCGGGCGCGGATCGTCGCCTATGCGCAGTGCGGCGGATCCGTCGATGATTCCCTGCTGGCCGGGTTCGACGCGATGGCGCGCGTGCTGGATCGCGCGGGGCTGACGCTCGCCGATATGGACGCGATCGAGTTCATGGAGGCGTTCGCAGTCGTGATCGCGGCGTTCCTGCGCGATCACCAGGTCGATCCCGCACGGGTGAACGTCGGCGGCGGCCATCTGGCCAAGGGGCATCCCATGGGTGCGACCGGCGCGATCCTGGTGTCGACCCTGCTCGACGTGCTGGACGTTCGCGATGGTCGGTACGGGCTGGTCGTGGTTACCGGGGCTGCCGGGATCGGAGCGGCGATGATCGTGGAGCGGGTTTCGGGATGAGTATCACCAAGGGTCTGAGGCTGCCGGTGCTGGTTGCGCCGATGTTTCTGGTGTCGGGCGTCGAGATGGTGGTCGCTGCGGCGCGGGCAGGCGTGCTCGGCGCATTCCCCACGCCCAATTGCCGCACGGCGGCGGAACTCGATCGCTGGATGGCCGAGGTCGCCGCGCGTGTCGAGGGCAGACCATGGGCGGTCAACGTCATCACCCATTCGAGCAATCCGCGCCTGGCGGACGATCTTGCGCTGATCGCCAAATATCGTCCGCCGGTGCTGATCACTGCGCTGGGCAGCCCGGCAGCGGCCGTGGCGACCGCGCACGGCTATGGCGGCATGGTGATGGCCGATGTGCCCAACGTGGCGCTTGCTCGCAAGGCGCTGGCGGCCGGTGCGGACGGACTTGCCTGCCTTGCTGCCGGAGCCGGTGGTCATACCGGATCCCTGTCGCCGTTCGCCTTCGTCTCGGCTGTGCGGCGATTCCATCGCGGGCCGCTTTCGATCGGTGGTGGGATCGGCGATGGCGCGGGGATCGCGGCGGCGCTTGCCGCCGGCGCCGACATGGCGTGCATGGGCACGCACTTCATCGCCTGTGACGAGAGCCTGGCGGGCTCCGACTACAAGCAGGCGGTTGTGGCGGCGGGTCTCGAGGATATCGTGCTGAGCGACCGGGTGACCGGAACGATGGCATCCTGGCTGCGCGCCAGCCTCGCGGCCGCCGGATATCTCGCCGACGACGGCTCGACGCCGAACCGAAACTACGAGGCCGGTGCTGCAGCCGGACGCTGGCGCGATATCTGGTCGGCAGGGCAGGGCGTCGGCGCAATCCGGCACACTGCGCCGCTGGAAACGATCATCGACGAACTCGAGGCGGAGTACCGGGAGGTCGTATTGCGGCTACCGAAGATGATGTAGCTTCAAGATGATGGAGCAGGCCGTGCGCGATCCGACAAGATCGGCATGTCTGTCGTCGGCCCATGGCTGCATCAGGAGCGCGAGCACGGCGCAGCAAGGTCTTCTGTTGGTCGCTTGCTTGCAGCTTCCGTCATGAGTTGCGAGCCATCCATCTGGATGGACACCCTGGCACGCGAAAAACGACATTCTCGGAAATTTGCCAACATCGCAACATCTTAGAGACCGTTTGGAAAATCGGCTGGAGGGGTTGCCGGAAGGGTGTTGGTCTGATTCATCCTCCGGATGTGGACACAGCAGAGCCGGGGCGAATGGCCCGAATTGCCAGGAAGACGAAGCGCTACCCCAGTGACCTGACCGATGAGGAACGGGATCGTCTTGCGCCGCTGATGCCCAAGCCGGGACGCCGTGGCCGCCCTCGTGAGGTGGATTTCCGCGAAGTCATCAACGCCGTGCGCTATCTGGTTCGCTCGGGTTGTGGGTGGCGTATGCTGCCGGTCCACTTCGGCGCATGGCAGACGGTCTATGGCTGGTTCCGGGAACTGGCGCGGCGCTTCCTGTTCCAGACGATCCACGACGTCGAATTGATGCTGGACCGCGCACGGCAGGGTCGGGAAGAGAGCCCGAGCGCGGCGGTGATCGACAGCCAGTCGGTCAAGGCCCCATCGGCGGAAATGCGCGGTTTTGACGCGGGCAAGAAGGTCGTCGGGCGCAAGCGGCACATCGCCGTCGATACCGATGGCCGGCTGCTGATGGTGAACCTGACCACGGCCGACATCTCGGATAGCGCAGGCGCCCAGGCCATTCTCGATGCCATCCGCAAGCGCTGGCCGTGGGTGAAGCACCTCTTCGCCGATGGCGCCTATGATCGCCTCAAGCTCATGGACAAGGCCAGCTATATGGACTTCGTTGTGGAGGTCATCCGCCGCAGTGATCGCCAGCAGGGTTTCAACGTCTTGCCCCGGCGCTGGGTCGTCGAGAGAAGCTTTGGCTGGATGACACGATGGCGCCGGCTCGTCCGCGACTACGAAAAGCGGATCGACGTCTCGCACGCCATGATCCTCGTCGCAATGGGCGGCAATCTCCTACGACGAAACGCTCACCCCTGATTTTCCAAACGGACTCTTAGCGGGAGAATGGTGGTAAGCGTCCGGTCTTGATCGTCTAAATATAAGAGTGGGCCAAAAATCGCCCAGTTGCGGACATCCGGCATTTCTGCGAGTCATCGCGTAATGAAGCGTAGGATGATAATTGGAATCGCACTTGCTAGCGCCGTGCTCAATGGGCTTGCGGACAAAGCAGTCGCGCAGGATTCGGGTGATACGTCCTCCCCGCTTGCGCCATCACGAGAGGCGATTCAGTCTTTTTATAGGAGCTTTTTGGACAAGCGGTCATGCCGCCCATCCGTGAGCTGTACAGGGCCTTTGAGAGACCGAGTCAGCGAAGTTGACTGCGCGCCCGCGAGAAATGGTAAAGTACGGTGCAGCTTTCTATTCATCACTGAGGATTCCATGCGGGGAAAGGCCATTACGAGCCTCGCGACAGAGGCCCGTATAGAACAATGTGCTGCTATGTTTCAGTGGAATGGAAAGCAATGGCGTATGACAGCGGCACTTGATGATTGCCCTTCTCGCTTGAACGCTTTCAAAGAGCGGTAACGCCACTTCACACAAGAACTGGGCAGCTATGCCTACAACATAGACCAATTCCAAGGAAGCAACTCGTCGATCCGATTTATAGGATGGCCCTTGCCGATACGATCGAGCACATCGGCAAGCCAAGTCTGCGGGTTCACATCATTGAGCTTGGCTGTCTCCAGCAGGGAATACATCGCGGCTGCCCGCTCGCCACCGCAATCGGCACCCGCGAAGAGGCAGTTATTCCTGCCGACAGCTATGCCGCGCAGGGCGTTCTCCGCGAGGTTGTTGTCGATCTCAAGCTGGTCTGCATCTCGCTGGCAAGGCCGGGGCGGCGGATCACCTCGGCGAACAGTCCCTCGGTCGGTAGGTACATGATCGCGAAATCGGTCGAGTGTGGGGAATGAGCGACACGATGACAGCGCAGTTCGTCACCCACGCTTGCCGGGCCCGGAACGTTCAGCGGCTGGGATCGACGGCGATCATCGCCTTCGCTGCCGCGGCAAAGGCGGCGCAGTCGTCCCGGGCGGAGGGGATTGCCTGGCGGAATGTGATGAAGCCGTGGATCATACCCGCAGCCTCCAATTGCGTGACCGAGACATTCGCGGCGCGGGTACGGTCTGCATAGGCCCGGGCGGCGTCGCGCAAGGGGTCCAGCCCGGCGGTGTGAACGAGCAGCGGGAAGGGCGGGATCGGGCCATCCAGACAATCATGCCGGATATCCCCCGCGATTGCCCGATACTGCGCATCGAACCACGCCATCTCGTCGCTGCTCAGGAAGAAGTCGGTGCCGAAGTCACGATAGGAGGGCCAGTCGGTGCCGCCGCCGACATAGGGGTACAGCGCCCAGCAGGCCTGGACCGGTACCTGCGCGGGCCGCAGCGCAAGTTGCTGCATCGTGACGATCGCCAGGTTGCCGCCCGCGCTGTCGCCGCAGGGGATCAGGCCGGTGACGCGAAATCCGAAAGCGTCCGGCTCCTGTGCCACCCAGCGTGCGGCAGCCTCGGCATCGTCCGGGGCGGCGGGGAAGGGGTGTTCGGGCGCGAGGCGGTAATCGACCGCGAGCAGCGGCAGATCGAGCGTATCGGCCAGCCAGGTGCAGAAGCTGTGATGCGTATCCAGATCGCCCAGAACGAAGCCGCCACCATGAAAGAACAACACCAGCGGGCTGTCGCTGCGTCCGGTGCGGCGATCGTACAGGCGGGCAAGAAGTGCGCCAGCCGGCCCGGGAACCACGATATCCTCGATGCGCGCGAGCGGGACAGGCGGCGCGTCGGCAAGCGTGCAATTCGCCCGCATCACCAGCCGCGCGGCCTCGACCGGCAGCGCCGAGACTGGCGGGGCGGCGCTTTCCGCCAGATAGGCGAGGAAGGCGGCAACGTCCTCGCGCGGGGCGGGATCGCTCATGCGTTCTGCTCCATCAACAGCACCGGTTTGATCACCGCGCCGCTTTCGGAATCATGCACCGCCTCGTCGATCGCGGCAAAGGGATAGGTGCGCACGAGCTTCTCCATCGGCAGGCGGCCCGCGCGATAATGGTCGATCAGGTCGGGGACGAAGCGCTGCGGATCGATACCGCCCTCGACCACGCCGACGATGCGGCGTCCCATGCTCATGATCGCGGACGCGTCGATCGAAAGCCTGGGATCGGAGGGATAGGCACCGACCAGCGCCAGCGTCCCGCGCGCGGCGAGCAAGTCGACCGCCGCACCCAACAGGGCAGGCGCACCGGTCGTGTCGACGATATGGTCGAACGGCCCGGTCAGCGTGTCAGGACTTTCCGCGCTCTCAGTGGCGCCAAGCTCGCGCCCGAGTTCGAGCCGATGTCGGTGACGATCGAGAAGCGCGATGCGGCCCGCGCCCGCGATCACGGCGGCCATAACCGCCGCCAGGCCGACGGCGCCCGCACCGAAGATCGCGATCGACTGACCCGGCTTCAGCCTGAGTGTGTCCAGCACCGTGCCCGCGCCCGTCTGAATGCCGCAGCCGAGCGGAGCGAGGAGAGGCAACGGCAGGTCGGCATCGACCTTCACCACGTTGCGCGGGTGCGCCAGCGCGTAGGTTGCGAAGGACGACTGGCCGAAGATGTTGCTGCCGATGCGCTCCCCGCCGCGCCGCAACCCACCCTGACCGGGTTGCAATGCGCCGAGGAAGTTTCGCGGGAAGAACTCCGGGCAATAGCCTGGCTGGTGATCGCTGCACGCCGAACAGGCGCCGCAGCTGTCGAAACTGAGCAGCACATGATCGCCGGGGGCGAGGCCGGTCACGCCCGGCCCCACCGTTTCGACGACGCCCGCGCCCTCATGCCCGAACACCGCAGGGAAGGGCACCGGCAGCGCCCCGTCGCGCATCACCATGTCGGTATGGCAGACGCCGCAGGCGACGATCCGCACCAGCACCTGATCGGGGCCCGGGGCTTCGATCGTCAGCCGCTCGATCCGGAACGCCCCGCCCGCCGTCTCGGTGACGGCAGCTTGAATGTCCATGGGACGCCTTCCTAGAATTTGAAGCCGAACCGCGCGTACCATTCGCGCGGACGGTTATAGGTGCCGAAGAAGGTGCCGTCCGCGATGTTCGCACCGCCCGAGGTCAGGTAGCGGTTGTCCGTCAGGTTGGTGGCCCCGACCCCTAGCGTCCAGTGACCGCCCGGCTCCTGATAGGCAATGCTGGCATTGACCAGATCGCTCGCATTGCGGCGCAGGATATACGTGCGCTGCGTGTCGTTCCATGCGCTGGTGGCATGGCTCCAGTCGGCCAGGAAGATCAGCGATCCCCCATTGCCGATCCGCGTTTCATAGCGCGGCGACAGGTTGATCTTCCAGTTGGGGGTCTTGGGCAGCGGCGCGCCCACGATGGTCCCGGCCTGGAACGGGCTGGGGCCGCCGACCGCCGCGGCTGCCGGCGAAACGCGGGTGTAGGTCGCGTCGATATAGCCCACCGAGGCGTTGACGGTCAGACCGCGCACCGGCGCCACGATCGCTTCCAGCTCGAACCCGCGGATCCGCGCGTCGCCCGCATTGGCGATGGTGGGTGAAGTGCCGATCTGGATATTGAGCTGAATGTCCTGATAGTCGGTGGTGAAGGCTGCGGCGTTCAGCTGCAGCTTGCGGTCGAGCAGCGTCGACTTGACGCCGACCTCGACCGTTGTTGCCTGCTCCTCGTTGAAGTCGGGCGCGACATTGCCCTGCGGGTTGGTCAGGCGCGTGGTCCAGCCGCCGGTCTTGTAGCCGCGCGACCAGCTTCCATACAGCATCACCGCATCGGTCGGATGGAGCTGGACGCCGAATTTGGGGGAGAAATTGCTGAAGCTCTTGCGGTTCGTGCCCGGCACATAGACCCGCACCGGATTAGTCGGATCGGGATAGCTGAGCCCGGTCTGGCACGTCACCGGCGCGAGCGGGAAGGGGCCGTTGGGGGTGATGTTGCCGTTCGCGTCGGAACAGCCGAACAGCTTGTAGTTGAACCCGTTCAGTTCCTGCTGGCCGCCCTCGAACCGCTTCTTCTCGTTCGTGTAGCGGCCACCGACCGTCAGGCCCAGCCACTCGGTCGGGCGATAATCGATCTGGCCGAACGCGGCATAGTTGGCGGTTTCAAGCCGGTTCGGGCCATCGACCTGCACCTGTCCTTCGGCAAAGGTGACATAGTCGTGAAGGTTGCCGGCTTCCTTGAAATAATAGCCGCCGAGCACGTAGTTGAGCTTGTTGTCCAGCGCCTTGCCGAGCAGCTGCACTTCCTGGCTGAACTGCCACTGATCCATGGTGAAACTGAGCTGGAGGAAATTGAGCGGCGAGCCGTCGGCGTCGAGCCCGGCGGCCCAGTCGAGCTGGCGATAGGCAGTGATCGACTTCAGCGACACGGCGTCGCTCAGGTCGAAATCGACCACGCCCGAAAAGCCCCAGTTCTTGAGGTCGGAGAAGCTGTTGCCGGTGGCATAGCTCCGGTCCGGATCGGCGATCAGGTAGCGGCTGTCCCAGGGCAGTCGGTCATTGGCCGGATTGCCGTCCACATTGACGCCGGCATAGCTCGGGATCTGGAAGCGCGGATTGAACTGCGTTCCCGACGTCCCGCACAGCGCCTGGGCATTGCGCGCCGCGATCTGGCCCGAAGTCGCGCCGATGCAGAAATTATAGAGGCCGGCGAAATTGAAGCCGGTGGTGCCGGTGGGATCGAAAGCGGTGCCGGGCAGATTGGCGGTACCGGCGAAATTGCCCGGGACCGTTTCTGCCGTGCCCAGCAGCTTGTTGGCGCTGGTCCCCTTGTCGCGGCTATAGTCGCCGGAGAGGGTGAGGCTGACCGGACCCCCGTTGGACCATTTCAGCTTGCCGCGCAGGTTCCAGTTGTCGTTGCCGCCTTCACGCTCGCCATTGCCGTAACCGGCAGAGGAGAAGGCGGTGTAGGACGGCGTGTTGTTGGCGCGCTGGTCGGGATAGGGAACGCGCTTCAGATAACCGTCGCGCGACTTGACGCCGAAACTCAGGATCGCGCCCAGTGCGTCGGTGATCGGAATGTCGACCGATCCGCGTGCGCTCAACAGATTATAGCTGCCCGTCGTCACGTCGCCCTGAAAGCCGAATTCCTTGCCCGGATCGCGGGTGACGATCGAGATCGCGCCGCCGATCGTGTTGCGGCCGAACAGCGTTCCCTGCGGCCCCTTCAGAACTTCGACGCGCGCAACGTCCATCAGGTCCTGGTTCGCGCCAACTGTGCGGGCAAGATACACGCCGTCCAGATACAGGCCGACGCCGGGATCGATGTTGAAGGCGAAATCGTCCGACCCGATTGCGCGGATATAGGCCGAAAGGACGGCCGGTGATCCCGAAAAGGGTGTCCCGGCGTCCAGATTGACGTTGGGCGCGATCGCCGAAAGCTGCGCAACGCTGTTGACCGCGCGCTCCTGAAGCGTGACCGATTCGAAGGCGGAGATGGCGATCGGGACGTTCTGCACATTCTCCGCGCGCTTCTGCGCGGTGACGACGATCTCGGCGATGCCGCTGTCCTGCTTGCTATCGGCCTGAGCGTCAGGCTGGGCAGGCGGTTCGGCGGTTTGGGCCCAGGCGGGGGCGACCCATGCCGCCGACGCGAGCAGGGCCGTGGCGAGACCAATGCGCATTCTTCCTCTCCCGATGACACGCCCATTCTGGCGTTTGTCAGCAAAGGCTAGCGTGCACTGGTCGACCCGTCTTGGACGGGTGCGCACCGCGATCAGGACGGACGCGCACCCGAAACCCGCCAGTCGCGCGGCGTGGTCCCGAAGCGGCGACGGAAGCAGCGGCTGAAGAATGCCGCGTCGTTGAAGCCGAGCGAGAAGGCGATGTCGGTCACGCTGCGCCCCGGCTCCGCAACGAGAATCTCGGCGGCGCGGGTCAGGCGACGGTTGGTGACGAAGGCTGTGGGCGTCAGGCCGGTTTCGCGAAGGAACGCCTTCTGGACCGCGCGCGGGCTGAGACCCGTCGCGGCGCAGAGGCTCGCCGTGCCGAGTTCCGGATCGCTCAGATGGCGCAGGGCATGGGCAACCGGCGTCTCCGCGCTTGCCGCGATGAAACTGGCCTTCCGGCGCTCGCGGCAGACCAGCCGCGTCGCATCGATCAACAGCTCGCCCACCCCATCGTCGACATCGCCCAGCACCGCCCGCTGATCCCACAGGCCCAGCAGCATGTGATTGAGGAACGCGACATGCGGATCCTGTCCCGGCAGCAGCCGGCCATGGAGCGCGCCTCGCCCGATATCGTCGCCAAGCAGCAGCGCAGGCACCTGGAGGATCAGGCACTCGTTCGCGTCGGAAATGTCGATCGAATAGGGTCGGCTATCGTCCGCGACCAGGATGTCGCCCATGCCGCCCGACACTGCCGCATCGCCGTGCAGCATCGTCAGGCGGCCCCTGCGTTGCAGGTGAAGCAGCACATTGTGCCCGTCGCGATTGCCCTCGCGCCGTACCTGCGCCCGGGCGCTGCGGGCCCGCGCGATGCCGACCGGCCCCAGGCGCCAGCGAGCCAGTTCGGCGCGAATGCCCTCCGGTGCGATGGCCGTCATGCCGGGGAAAGCCTGGGCGACGACCTCGCGCCAGAACAGGTGCCGCCGCGGGGGCGGCACCGTCTGGGTGGTGAAATGTTCGACCGTGCTCAGGCAGCCGGCTCCAGTTCGACGGCGTTCACGACATGCGCTTGGGTATATTCATGCAGGCCGGACTGGCCCAGCTCTCCGCCAAGGCCCGACTGTTTCGATCCCCGGAAGGGAATGGTCGGATCGATGGCGAGATGCTGGTTGACCCAGACCGTGCCGGAATCGATCTTCATCGCCACTTCGGTCGCGCGTGCCACGTTCCGGCCCCAGATCGTGCCGCCCAGGCCATAGTCGGAATCATTGGCGCGGGCGATGACCTCGTCGATGTCGCGATATTTGAGCACCGGAAGCACCGGGCCGAACTGCTCCTCGCGCACCAGCGGCGCATCGTCGTCCAGGTCGCGGACGATCGTCGGCGGGATGAAATAGCCCGGGCGGTCGAGCGGATCGCCCCCAGCCAGCACGGTGCCCCGCTGTCTGGCATCCTCGATCAGTGCCTTCACCTTTTCGAACTGCATCGCATTCTGGATCGGGCCGACCTTCGCGCCCTGCTTGGCGCCGTCGTCGACTACGGTCTCGCGGGCAAGCCTGGCGATTTCCTCGCAAAATTCATCGTACATGCCTTCCGGCACATAGGCGCGCTTGACCGCGACGCAGATCTGGCCGGCATTGTACATCGCCCCCTGGAAGACCTTCTGCGCAGCCAGCGCCGGTTCGACATCGTCGAGCACGATCGCGGCGTCGTTGCCGCCCAGTTCCAGCGTGACGCGCTTCACGCCGTCGGCGGCGCTTGCCATCACCTTCCTGCCGGTCGCGGTGGATCCGGTGAAGGCGACCTTGGCGACATCGGGGTGCGCGGTGAGCAGCGGACCCAGGTCATTCTGATCACAGATGATGTTGACCACGCCCGCGGGCAGCAGCTCGGCGAAAATCTCGCCCATCAGCAAGGTGGTCAGCGGGGTGGTCGGCGCCGGCTTCAGCACCATGGTGTTGCCGGCGACGAGGGCGGGTCCGATCTTGTTCGCCGCCAGGATCATCGGGAAGTTCCACGGCGTGATCGCCGCCACCACGCCCAGCGGGGTGCGATGCTCGACGACGCGGTTGCCGCCTTCGTCGCGCAGCACCTTGGTCTCCGGGCGCATCTGGGCGAAGGCGCGCAGCGTGAAGACGGTGCCCATCACTTCGCCGGTCGCCTGATCGAGCGGTTTGCCCTGTTCGCGGGTCAGCAGGCTGGCGAACTCGCTCATCCGTTCCTGCAGCCGCGCGGCGACGGCATCGACCAGAGCCGCGCGTTCATCGACAGGTGTCGCGGACCAGGCAGGGAAGGCGCCCCTGGCCGCGGCAACCGCGGCGTTCAGCTGGTTTGCATCGGCCTTGGGACAGCGCGCAAACGGCTCTGCGGTAGCCGGATTGATGACGTCGAATTCCGACGCGCCGCTGACGGCTTCGCCATTGATCAAAAGCGTGAATGTGCGTTCCAAGGCCACTCTCCCAAACACGTCGCGACTCATGGCGACCGACCGTTCTTGTTCTGCAAAATGTATCCTAGGCATACCGAATCGGCAAGGTCGGCTAAGTTACTCTACTGGCTCGATATGCTGATTGCGCAGGGCCGGGGCGCTGCTGGGTCCAGCGTTCGCACGGGTGGCATCGGCGCTCTACCCTGCTAAGGCACGCCGCTGATACACTGTCATGCGAGGGGCGTCGCGATGATGAAGGAAGGTCAGGACCTGCTCGAGATCGTGGGTTATCAGGTTCAGCGGGCCGAATTGCTGATGGATCGCGACGCGCGCGCGACGCTGTCGCCCTATGACGTCACGCCGACCAAGATGACGGCGCTGATCCTGATCCGCGATAATCCCGGCAGCGACCAGTCCGCACTTGGCAAGGCGTTGCGTGTGAACAGGTCGAGCGCGATGAAACTGGTCAATCTGCTGGTCGATCGCGGATTGATCGAACGTCGGCCGGGCCGCGACCTCCGCACCAATGCGCTGCACCTTACTGACGAAGGGGAAACTCTGGTCGCAGCGATGCTTGCGGATCTCCGCGCCTCCGATGCGCGTATGACCGCCGCGCTGACCGGCGAGGAGATCAAGACGCTGGTGCGCTTGCTGCGCAAACTCGGGCGACCGGCCCCGAAACCGCGCGCGCAAAGCTGATCGCGACGGAAGCGCATCGCCGCGACTTGCGGTAAATGTATCCCGGGGATACAGTATCGGCATTGTCGAGGTCGGCGCTGGGAGTGGAAGCATGTCGAATGATGCGATGGTCGAGGCTGGCGTCCCATCGGTCGGTATGCGCGAGGATTCGCCAAGGCTCGATGCCCTGCTGAATCCGTCGTCGATCGCGATCATCGGCGCGTCGGACAAGCCGGGGGCGCTGGGTGCATCGGTGCTCGCCAATCTGGAACGGCAAGGGTTCGGCGGATCGATCCACCTGGTGAACCCGAAGCGGACGCACATTGGCGAGCGCACCTGCGTGCCGACGGTCGACGACCTTCTTCCTGGCATCGACGCCGCGGTGCTCGCAATCCCGCGCGATGGCGTCATCCCCGCGCTTCGCGGCCTGGCCCGCCGCAAGGTGCGCGCTGCCGTCATCTATTCCGCGGGCTTTGCCGAGGATGGTCCGCAGGGGAAAGCCGATCAGGAGGAAATCGCCCGGATCGCCGCGGAAAGCGGGATGGTGATCGAGGGGCCGAATTGCCTGGGGCATGTCAATTTTCGCGACAGGGTGTCGCTGACCTTCATCGACATGCCCGACGCGACCGCCGAGGGTTCGCGCCGGGTCGGCATCGTGTCGCAGTCGGGTGCGATGGCGGCCGTGCTGGCCACGACGATGATCCACCGTGCGGTGCCGCTCGACTGCTACATCTCGACCGGCAACGAAGCCTCGACCGGGATCGAGGATTATCTGGCGCATCTGGTGGCGCGGCCCGGCGTCGCGGTGATCGCGCTGATCGCCGAGCATATCCGCAGCCCGTCGCGCTTCCTGGCGGCCGCGCGTGCCGCCCGGGCGGCGGGCAAGCAGATCGTGCTGCTTCATCCCGGGCGCAGCGCCGCGGGCGCAGCCAGTGCGGCGACCCATACCGGCGCGATGGCGGGCGAGCATGCGGTGATGTCGGTTCATGTCCGGCACGCAGGCGTGGTGCTGGTCGATACGCTGGAGGAACTGGGCGACGTGGTCGAGATCCTCGTCCGCTGCCCCGATCTCGGCTCGGGCGGCGTCGGCGTCATCGCCGAGTCGGGCGCCTTCAAGGCGATGATGCTCGATCTGGCGGAGGACGTCGCGCTCGACCTGCCCCAGCTTCACGACGATGACAGCCCGGCGCTGCGCGCCGCATTGCCCGCGTTCGTCCCGGTGACCAATCCGATCGATATCACCGCCCAAGGACTGGTCGACCCAGGCTTGTACGGGAGTGTGCTTGGCGCACTGACTACAGACGACCGGATCGCGACGATCCTGTTGACCCTGATCCAGACTGAGACGCGGACGTCACACGTCAAGATCGCCGCGGTGCTGGACGCGCTTTCCCGCGGCCCGGCCAAGCCGGTGATCATTGGCGGCGTCGATGAGGGCGGCGGTGTCGAGCCGGCGGACATTGCGCAGCTGCGGGACATCGGCGTGACCTATCTACCGACGGCCGAACGCGCCCTGCGCGCCATCGCACGTGTTGCCGATGCGCTGGGACGCGACCGGCAAACGGAAGTGCTGACTGACGTGCGCCCCGCCGATCTGGCGGCGATCGGCAGCGTGATTCCCGAATATCGTTCGAAGGCGATCATGGCTGAATATGGCGCGAGCTTTCCCGAATTCGAACTGGTGCAGACCCTGGACGCGGCAGTCGCGGCGGCCGGGCGGTTGGGCTATCCGGTCGTGCTCAAGGCTCAATCTGCGCAGATTCCGCACAAGAGCGATGCCGGCGGTGTGATCGTGGGGCTGGGCGATCGCGATGCACTCATCTCCGGCTGGCATCGGCTCAGCGCCAATCTAGCCGCATCCTGCCCCGGGCTGGGACTCGACGGCATCCTGGTCGAACGCATGGCGGACAAGGGCGTCGAGCTGATCGTCGGCGCGCGCAACGATCCGCATTGGGGCGTGACATTGCTGGTCGGCTTCGGCGGCGTGGCGGCCGAATTGCTCCATGATGTCCGGCTGCTACCGCCCGATCTGACACGCGGAGCGATCGCGGCGGAGATCCGGAAATTGCGCATGGCCCCGCTTCTCGGCGGCTTCCGCGGGGCACCCAAAGCCGACGTCGCCGCGGTGGCGGTGCTGGTCCAGCAATTGGGACGGATGATGATCGCCAATCCGGCGATCCGGGAAGTCGATCTCAATCCGGTGGTCGTCGCACCTGTCGGGCAGGGCGCGGTCGCGCTGGACGCCTTGATTACGCTTTAGCGGCCGGCCCCGGCTTCACAGCTCGTCGCGCGTCACCTCGACCGTGACGCCAGCGACCCCTCGGGTCAGCGCAAACGGCTTCTCGATGCTGACCTGCGCGCGCTGCACCGTCGGAAACGCCAGGCAGCGTTCGCCAAGCCGGCGCGCGAAGGTCTCGATCAGCGGAATGTGGACGAGCGCCAAGTCCTCTGCCGTCCGCGCGACCCGGCGATAATCGACCGTCTCGCCGATCGCGTCGATCGGCCCCGCCACCAGGGTCAGCTCGACCGATACCACCAGCGGTTGGCGGCGGCCGATCTCGTCGGGATTGATCCCGATATCGGCGAGCAACGGCAGGTCGCGGACGCGGACCCGGGTCGAAGTGCGCAGTTCAGCCACCGCGCGCGCGTTCGGCAGCGGTCACGGTGTTCTCCAGCAGGCACGCGATCGTCATCGGCCCGACCCCGCCGGGGATCGAAAGTCCGGCCGCAATCTCCTGCGCGACGACGCCTGTCGGACGCGCAACGATATACTCCAGAATGTCGATCGTACGCATCGCCGATTTGACCGTCGGTGGCGCAGAGCCAGCCATGCGCAGTAATGCCCCCTGTCAGAAGATCAGGCTGCCACGCCTTTCCGAAAAGCGCCAGCCATCGTCCGTACGGACGAAGCGATCATGGAAGCTTCCGACTTTAGGGGCGCCGGCGTCGGTAAACAACAGCATCGCGCTTTCGCCTTCGGCTTCATCCAGACCGATGACCTCGATCACGATATTCGAGCAGAAGTGGCGCGTGACGCGGGACGGACGCGCCTGGAACGCGGCGAGGATTGCGGCGCGCCCGACGATCCACTGATCGGGCGCGCTCGGCCGCGCCATTCGGCCGTCCTCGGCATAGAGGGCGGCCAGTTCTTCCCACCGGGCGGCATCGTTGAGATTGGCGTAGCGCGCGATCAGTCTGGCGCAGTCCTGCTCGATCGCGCGAATGTCGGCGCGGGGGCTTTCTTCGTTCGACTCCATGCCGGTGTCAGTTCGCCGGTGCCCTGGCCTTGGACAGGTCATAGCTGCCAAGCCCCGGCTTGTAGCTTTTCTCATCGATGAACTGGCGGATGCCCTCCTTCCTGCCCTCTGACTTGTCGTGGAAGTTGCAGGCTTCCTGCATCCGCACGAGATAATCCTCGGCATCGTCATAGGTCATCAGATTGACCCGGCGGACCGCATCCTTGGCGAATTTCAGGGCAACGGGATTCTTCTTGAGCAGCAGCTCGGCGACCTCGGTCGTGCGCGTCTCCAGCCGGTCGAGCGGCACGCTCTCGTTGACCAGGCGCATCGTCGCGGCCTGCCTGCCGTCGATCAGGTCGCCGGTCAGCGTCAGCCACATGGCGTCGCGCATCGGCAACAGGTCGACCACCACCTTCGTCACGCCGCCGCCGGGAAGGATACCCCAGTTGATCTCGGACAGGCCGAACTGCGCCTCGTCGGCGCAAATCGCCAGGTCACAGGAGAACAGCGGCCCAAATCCGCCGCCGAAACACCAGCCATTGACCATCGCGATGGTCGGCTTCTGGAACCAGCGCAGCCGGCGGAACCAGCCATAGCTTTCGCGCTGCGACTTGCGCACGCCGCGCAGCCCCTGCGCCTCGGTCTCGCGGAAATATTCCTTCAGGTCCATGCCTGCCGACCAGGCCGATCCCTCGCCGCCCAGCACCAGCACGCCGACATCGTCGCGAAACTCGAGCTCGTCGAGCACGACCATCATCCGCCGGTTGAGCGTCGGGCTCATCGCGTTGCGCTTTTCAGGCCGGGCGAACTTTACCCACGCAATGCGGTTCTCGACATGGACCGAAACGACGTCCTGATCTTCCATCACCCGACTCCCTCACCTTGCTGCACACGGCAATCTGTATCACTTGGATACAATGAGGCTGGGTTTATGTAAATCGCGCTCCCATCACAAAGCGCAATCCCAGGGCGCTCCATCTGTATGCCTGTCACACAAACAGGGCTGCGCCACGGAAGTGGATCGCTATCCCCGTGGTACGAAACGAACTGGCGATGGCGAGCCTTGCCGAGGGCCGGGCGCCGAACAGGGGAGCAGCAATCGCATTGGCAAAGTCCCGGTAGCCTAGCACTACTTTGGCACTTTAGGTTCGGCCGGCGTGCCGAGTGAGCGCTGACAGTGCGGGCATCGGGAGGGTGGTGGTCGTGCGAAGAGGTCGAGGATGGCCTGCCTAACGGCCGGCATGCTCGGT